>CAMCLK010000044.1 GCA_945875585.1 Candidatus Kuenenia stuttgartensis
GATTGTCGGATCTGGAAGCGGAATTTTTGGCGTGCCAAGTGGTGGTAGCCGTCCACGGTTCGACGCAGCCGTGGTATCAAGAGAGTTGTTTGGCCTAGTTCCCCTCGGAGGTAAGCAAGGCAAGCTTCCACGGTTTTGTCTTCGAGATTGGCAAAAGGCGCGGTGCGTCTGGCGGTATTGGCCAGAGATTCGAGATTTTTGCGGCCAAGGATAGATTCGGCGAGGAGATGCTGACAGAATACGTCTTCGCAGATGCCTATTGATGAAATAGGTTCCGATTCTTCTTCACGACCAGCCGAGGCGGTGACAGTTGCCTCGAGAAGTTCTGCATGGGTACCAGCTAGAATTAGGCCGCGGCGTATTTTGTAGGGGCCGTGCCCGGAACGGCCTACGCGTTGGAGCAGGCGTACCACTTCGCCGGGTGGATGGACCAGAACCACCAATCCAACTGAACCGATATCCATTCCCAGTTCGAGGCTGGTGGAAGAAAACACCAGCCGCAATTCGCCAGCGCGCATTTTTAATTCGGTATCACGACGAATGTCGGATGAAAGTGACCCATGATGAATTCCCACGAGCAAGTCTGGCCTTGTTCTACGGCAATGCCAAACCAGCTTTTCTGCAGTGGCCCGCGTGCGAGTGAATACAAGAATGGTTGCATGGTGTGGTAGTTCTTTTTCAATGCGGGTAATAATGATTTCAGGATTTGCCGCGGCCTCGGGGATGTATTCAACGGCCAGATCGAGAGCAGATTGATTGTTGTCGTGAACGATTCCATATGGGCGAAAAGGTCCGACGAGAAAGTGTGCTGTTGCCTCGAGAGGATTGCATGTGGCCGAAAGGCCGAGTCTGCGCGCCGGAATGGCGAGACGTTCATCCAATCGTTCAATGGAAAGGGCCAGATCTGCCCCTCTGCGTGATGATGCCAAGGCGTGCACTTCGTCGACTACAATCCATTTGACGTTGGACAAGCGTGAAATCATGGCGGGTATGGTAAGCCAGATGGCAAGCGATTCAGGTGTGACACACCAAATATGAGGCGGATGGGAGTTGTCCCGTGCGCGTTGCCTTGCCGAAATGTCGCCGGTGCGCGCACTCACCAATAGTGCTGGTAGTTGGGCTCCGTTTTCTTGGAGCAATGTGATGAAGGTACTGATGCGAATTGCAAGATCAGCAACAAGAGCTTTCAGTGGACTGATCCACAGGACTGTCGTTCGGGTTGAGGGCAGGAGCGCTAGGTCTGCCAGCAGAGGCATGAGTGCGGCCCAGGTTTTTCCTGAACCGGTCGGTGCTGAAATGAGCAGATGATGATGTTTTTGGATTGCCTTCCATGCTTCAAGTTGAACACGGGTGGGTTCCCCCTGTGCGGCAATGAAAGAATTGAGCAATTCTGGAGGCCCGGGGGTAGCGTTGATCATCCCTTGGACCTCCCATGATTAGTTTAGTGTGCTGCTCCTTCCCGAGGCTTGAATTTCAGATGGCGGTCAAGGAATTCGTAGCAGGGTCCACCGCGCACTTCATGGCCGCCGGAGAAATAGGTGATTTCTGTTTGGTTGGAGATTTTGAGGCGCGAATACTGCCTTTGAACCCGGGCGTATTCCCAAGCGACCATTTCATCGATTCCAACGCCGTCGTCGTGCCCGCGTTCCACCATGAATGGCCGCGGCGCGATGAGGTAAGCCATTTCGGCATAGTTGAATGTATGTCCGAGGTCGAACTCGGGCATTTCGTGCTCAAAGGTGAAGACATAGCTGCCTGGGTAATCGGTGAGAATATTCTTGCCAACCCACTCGTTGAAGTCTCCCGAACAAATGGAAAGTGCATAGCGAGGCAGCAGTGCCGGAACCCGCATGGCGGTTTTGCCGCCGTAGCTAAGGCCATAGAAACCAATCCGGCTGGCATCGACCATGGGAAGTGTGCCCAGCCAGTCGAGAATGGTGTTGTGTTGGCGGGTAATATACGAGAAAAGCGACAGTTTAATGGGATTGGCTTTGCGTTGCAGAACGCGAAAAGCGTCTTTGCCGATGTAGGCATTTTGTGGCGCGAAAACAATGTAGCCACGGGTTGCTAAAGCAGCGCCGAATGAATTGTAATAGGGAGTGATTTTGTCGGGATCGCAGACGTCCGACGGCCTGCCTTCAAGCCCATGCTGGCATACCACAACGGGTCTGCGCTCGCCCGGCTTGATGTCGTCGGGAACCAGAAGCAGCCCATGGGCAAACTCGTTGGGCCCGAGGTCGAGTGTGACTTCGTGCCCTTTCCAGTTCTTGCCGTTCTTCCAAGCGCGAGATTTCGGAGAAGGGGGGACAGTGGGAGCCGGGAGTTCACCAATTACTTCGGTTGACATAAAACGACGCTTTTCAGCAGTGAAGGCCTTCCACGACTCGGCAGTTGAGCGTGTGACTCCGGCCCATTCGGCGTCGCGTACCCTATAAGATGCGCGCCAGAGGCGATGTGTGTGGCCTATAAGCTCTGTTAATTGGCGCTTTTGGCGTGTTCCTGCATCGGGGAGTGTGCCTTCAATTTTCCACGAGCCTTGCTGGGACGGAGTGAACGCGATTTTAAGATGATGTGCAAGTCGGTTGATGGCATTGGCGCTTCCGGGGTTGCCATCAGCCGAATTTACTAGATCGTTTGCGCCTTCTGGGGTTTGCGCTCTGCCGGTGGAGGCGTATTCGGTGAAGGTTGCCTTCGTATCGATCTGGCCAATAGCACCGGGAGCGGCTTGGTTGCCGCGTGGTCCGGGTGTGGGGCCAGACCATGTGGGTACCTGCGAGGTTTCAATAACCAATCCGCGGTCGCCAATGTAGTCTGCTATCTGAGTGTCTCCGTGTTTCAGATGAATTCCCCAGAGGTTGCGGTCGATCGGTTCCTGCCACAGGTTTTCCCGGGGGCCAAAGGCTCCGCTAACCCATGTGGCGGCGATGCGGGAATCGAGCGCTCCGGCGTAGAGGGCAATGCGTCCGCCTTCGCCATGCCCTGCAACGGCAATGGGCGCTTTGGGGTAATGGGCCACAAGGTTGTCGATGGCAGCTAGGGTTTTGACAATTTCGTAGCCTTGGGGCGTGCGCCCCATTTCAAAGGATCCCCTGTATAGGAATTCACGGTGGGGCAGATTGGTGAACCTTTGAATGTCCGGGTTGGAGGAAAACTGATTCTCGCGGTTTAAAAGTGTGAGGCAGACAACGCGGCAGCCACGCAGTGCAAGTGCCAAGGCCATGCGGGCTTCGGGTTGAAGGCCGGGTGATAGCCCAGCGAGTTGCTCGGGTGAATGCGCCGAATCGGGAAGAAGAACGATGGAAGCCTTAGCTGGCGCAGCTGGCTCAAGAAGAATCCCTTCACCATGAACGCCGGGCAGGGCTTCAAACCGGACTGAATAGGCCTTGATGCCGTTCATGGTTGCCAGAGGGCCCGCTTGCTGCGGTGTCGTGATTAGGGCAAAGCCCGCCGGTGCCACGCGTGTGTCGGTGGTTCCCAGAATTTTGGCCAGTTCTTGCAGGCGCAGGGTTGTGGCTGCTTTTTTCTCAGCGCCATTGAGCTTTAGGTAATTGCTGTGGGCAGCAACTCGGTCAGCCGCAGCTTTGGCAGTTCGCTCATCCAGATCGATGCTGATGCCGGCGACCATTTTCATCGCCAGGTCGTCTTGCGATGTCAGGGGCTGGGTATTTGGCAACTGGGCATGCGCAAGGGTGGCCAGCATTATTACAAGCGTGGTGGCTAGAATGATCTTTTCGTGCCACTGACGGAGATGCTGCCTGATCATGTTCCAACCCTCACGCATTGTTTCCGCCTTGCGACCGCTCACACAGGCTAATCGGGTTCCAGCAGAAAGCAAGGATTCCGCAACGGTGCATTCATTGCCATCGACATGGCAGGTGGTGGTCGCATTGGCATTGGTTTATGCCTGTTGGAGCACGACCTATTTAGCCATCAAGATTGGTGTGCGCGATCTTCCGCCGGGCCTTTTTGCTGGAACACGCGTGAGTTTGGCAGGAATCTGCCTGCTTTTGATTCTGGGGATTTCAGGCGGCCGAGTTCTTCCCGAAAAGGGTACATGGCTCAGTTTGTTTTTGGTTGGAACGTTGCTGTTTGTGGGAGGCAACGGCCTGATTACTTGGGCCGAAAAAAGTGTTGATTCTGGTTTGGCTGCTGTTTTGGTAGCCACAGTTCCCCTTTGGATGGCGTTGATGGAAGCGCTCACGCCCCGAGGCGAGCGATTGCGTTTTGTTGGCTGGTTGGGGCAACTGATGGGCCTTTCGGGTGTTTGCCTTCTGTTTGCTGGTCGCTCTGGCCATGGTGAAGGCTCGTATTTTGGAACAGGCATGGTGGTATTGGCAAGTGCTTTTTGCTGGTCCCTTGGGTCCTTCCTGCAAAGGCGTTTGGCTCATGGCAGAAGCCCTTACGGTCAAGCAGGTTGGCACATGCTATTGGGTGGTTTATTGATGACTGCCATCGGATTGGCCATGGGTGAGGCTCAGGAAATTGGGCCTGAATCGATCACCCGTAACTCGGTGGGAGCCTTTTTTTACCTCTTAATCGTTGGTTCATTGATTGGTTTTGTTGCGTATGTCTGGTTGTTGCGGCATGTGGGAACGCTCATTGCCGGAACCTATGCCTATGTGAATCCGGTTCTTGCCGTGGTGCTTGGTGTTTTTTGGGACAACGAGCCTGTTGGAATTCTGATGGTGATTGGGCTAGGAATCATTCTCGCGGGAGTTAGCCTTGTCCGGATGGGGCGGGTTGTTGCCCGGCTTGAAACAACGGCATAAGATAGATCTGATTCTTTGTCCCCCAAATTGTGAGGCACCTCATGAACACCCAAAGTCTTCCCCGGTGGGTTGCTGGATTGCTTGTTGTTCCAGTCTTTTTTGGAACATTAGCTCTGTGCGTTTTTGCTGCTGGCGAAGATACAACTCCCACATTCAAAAAGCGTGGAGACGGAGAGAAGAAATTTTACGAGGAAGTTGGGTTGTCGGTCATCAAGGCCGTGCATCCTTCGGGAATCAGCGCGACCTTTGTGAGCTACGAACTGCGTGACGACAAAACAAAAGCGGATCGCAAGGATCTCATGATCAAGATGGAATACAAGGGGCCAGTAACCCGGAAGATTTTTCAGGCGGACATTCTGATCAAGCTCGATACGCGGAACAATCAGGCTTGGGAAGTGCTGCACATCGACTATAAGGATAACAACAATATCAAGTCCGGGAACTTGGCCAATTTGGAGCGGCTGATCAAGCAGTTGAACCGATGAGGGCTTAACATTATGAGTTTTGATCGTATCACACATGATCCTAATGTTATGGGTGGCAAAGCCTGTATTCGCGGTATGCGTGTCACCGTTGGTAACGTGGTTGGCTTGTTGGCTTCGGGCCAAGATATAGAATCAATTCTCAGATCTTTTCCATACCTTGAACGCGAGGACGTTGAGGCGTCTCTCGCTTATGCGGCTTGGCGAGTGCAGGAACGAGAAGAGCCATTGGTGTTGGTTCCTTGACAGTATCAATTGTAGTGGATCTCAATCTTGCCATTGAGTGGCCTGAGTTTTTTCGGAATAACGGATGGAATGCTGATCACTGGTCAGCTATTGGTGATATTCGAGCTTCTGACGCCGAAATCTTGGCTTGGGCCAAGGAAAATGGGCGAATCGTTGTAACAAGTGATCTTGATTTTGGCGCATTACTTGCAATGTCTGGCGCAAATGGCCCGAGCGTGATTTTGATAAGGAGTCGGGATCACCAACCATCTGTTATTGGGAAAGTTCTTGTCGATGTCATGAAAAGGCATGAATCAGCCCTTGAATATGGGGCCCTAATGGTCATGGACACGGAAAGCTTCCGTGTTAAAATTCTACCGATATTGCGGCATAAATAAACTTCCATCTATCGGCCGAATCGTTTTGTGATTCCACAGTAAATATCAATCCTGCGGTCGCGAAGGAACGGCCAATTGCGGCGTACATCTTCAATGCGCGAGCGTGAGCACTCTTGCACCAGAACACGGTCGGCGGTTTCTCCCGCATCAATCACCATTCGGCCATATGGATCGCTCACAAAAGAATGACCCCAGAATTCGATCCCGCCGGGGCGTTCACCTTCATGACCATGGCGATTGACCGCGGCAATGTAAACGCCGTTGGCCAGACCGTGGGCCCGCTGGGCCAGTTGCCATGCTTCCACTTGCGCCACCCCATGCTCTTCCTTTTCAGATGGATGCCATCCGATTGCCGTGGGGTAGACAATGACCTCGGCACCTTCAAGGGCGGTAAGGCGTGCAGCTTCCGGGTACCACTGGTCCCAGCACACCAGCACACCGAGCCGCGCGTGTGGGGTATCAAATGCTTTGAATCCGAGGTCGCCCGGGGTGAAATAGTATTTTTCAAAAAACAGCGGATCGTCCGGAATATGGTTTTTGCGGTAGAGGCCTATCAGGTCTCCCTTGGGCCCAATGATGGCAGCGGTGTTGTGGTAAAGCCCCGGTGCTCGCTTTTCAAACAGCGATGCCACCACTGTGACACCATGCACCTTTGCGGCGTTGGCTATAGTGCCATAGGTTGGGCCGGGTATCGGTTCAGCCAGATCGAACAGATCGGCATGCTGCCGTTGGCAGAAATACGGGGTTCGGAAAAGTTCCGGTAGCACAACAATCTGGGCGCCAGCTTTTGCAGCTTCGCCGATGCCTGCCACAGCCTTTTCCACCGATGCAACGGCATCGTTTGGTATGCTCATTTGAACCAGCCCAAGGCTGAAAGTATCCGACATGCGATCTCCCCATCTGGCCAGCAGACACCTGTGTGGCATGATACAGGGGGCGGCGTACCATGGCATGGAGGAGGGAAGAACCGTGAGCATGGAAGAACAGCCGCACGACCCGCTGCGTGATGTTGGTGAACTCGTAGACAGCCTTCGTTTGGCAGGCATTCGCTTTCTGCCTCGTCAGGTTCCGGGCTTTGCCGTGCCGGTTCTGCCCGTTGCTGCTACTCCAGTTTTATCTGTGGAGCAAACTCCTGCAGAGCCTGCTCGCCCTGTTCCTCATCCCTTACCTGTGCCGCCTGTGCCCGTGGTTCAGGCCCCCCCGGTTCCTGCCAGAACCATCACTTTGGCACCACGGCCCGCCCCTGTGGCGCCGTCTGAAGAACTATTCGCTCTAGAGACAGTTAACGAGAGCTCCACCCAGGGGCTGAGTCTGGAAGAGCGCGCGGCGCGGCTAGCGGCACTGGCTGATCAAGTAAGTCGATGCACCAAGTGCCCGACATTGGCCCGAGAGCGTACTAGAACCGTTTTTGGTATTGGTCCACTGGATGCTGAACTGTGCGTGATTGGCGAAGCTCCCGGCGCGCAGGAAGACCTCAAGGGCGAGCCTTTTGTGGGTGAGGCTGGCCAATTGCTAGACAAAATTCTGCAGGCATGCGGATTTCAACGATCGCAAGTGTATATATGCAACGTGTTGCGTTGCCGTCCACCGGCCAACCGTGTTCCCGAACTGATTGAAGCCCAAAACTGCAAACCGTTCCTTGAGGCAACGCTCGATCTGGTTCGCCCCCGTTTTATTTGTCTGATGGGCGCAACAGCAGGGCGCACAGTTCTGGAAACCGGATCAGGAATTGGTGCTTTGCGCGGCCGGGAACTCTTCTGGCGCGGAATTCCACTGGCTGTTACTTATCACCCAGCTTACCTGCTGCGGTATCCAGAAAAGAAACGTGACACTTGGGAGGACATGAAGCGCATGCTGGCGCGCATGGGGCGCGCCGTTCCTCCTTAACATTAAGGTTCAATTCAGTCGGTTCCCAGACGTACCACGCGAACTGCTGTTCCTGATCCTGTTTGAGCTGGCTCACCTACACGCAAAATGGCGGTGTGTTGGCCATCGGCCAAATCAGTTGCCAGCATGACCGTGCGCGGATAGTGCAATCCGCCACTGTATGGGTGCCGCAGTGGGATCTTTTTGAACGGGCTGCCATCCACGGAAACTTCAGCGACCCCGGCATCTGGGCCAGCCAACACGTAAGCCCCCAAGGAACGTCCTTTGAAGGGAACTGTCAGCGTTGATCCAGGTTTGTCGGAGTGAAGAATTGGGAGCTTGCGGAAACGTTCCCTACAATTACCTTTCAAGATTTTCCATTCTGGAACCGAAAGGCTCCAGCCATCGCCCAACACGCTTAATTTGTTGTCAAGAAATCGCCCATGGGCATAACTAAATTCATCGATAGGTTCAGCCACCCGGTGAGGTTCGGGTGACGCTAAAGAAGGTACCTCCCAGCCATTTGCCAAGAGTTTTTCCACAAGGTTTGCAGCCAGTTCATTACCGGGTCGGGCTGGATGCACCCCTCCATAGGTGGCCCAGGTTAATGAGCCATTCTGAATACGCTTGGATACTTCCCGCACCAGATGCACGGAAGGAATCTGGTGCCTTTGTGCCACTTCCTCGTGCGCGCCGGTCGAAGTCGGCTCGGTTCCTTTGGCAATGGTTGCCAGCATTGATTCGTTGGCGAAATGGACCATCACAATATCGCAGGCTGGGTTGTGCGCGCGCAGATGTCTGATAATGCCTTCCATTCCACGTATGCAATCGCGGCGTGTATGGTGGGCATCCTGATCATCGTTGACCGCAAATTCAACAAAAATGAGATCAACTGGCCCTTGAGCTAAAACATCTTCTTGAAGCCGGAATGCGCCTGTGGTGGAGCATGTGGAAGCGACACCGGCATTTGTGAATGTGAATTTTGTTTGGGGAAACCGCTTCGTTAATCCGGCCATAACGATGGGACGGTAACCGTCCATTTCTGTGATCGACCCGCCCAGAAAAGCCACGTGTCCCACTTTACGGTTTGTGAATTGCGCCAAACTGTGGTGGATATTTCCACGAAGCCGAACCACCGGCTCATCCTGTGCCAACGCGAAAACCACAGCTTGTACCAGTGCCATCATTCCGGGATTCGACATGAAACATTCCCCAACACCTGGAGATAATCAGATCCATTTTTGCCATGTGCCGTGAAAAAAGCTAGGGTCGATATGCCGAAAGCTCCGGGAGCAGGCACTGCCTTTGCAAATCAAGGTGATATGGAGTCATTCAACCATGCGCACATTGATTCGGCATCTTGTGGGAATCTTGGCTGGCTATCATGTCAAATCTGCGGAGGACATCAGGTTAGCCCGTTTCCGGCCACACCTTGAAGCAATTGAAGAGCGGATCACCCCTACCGGTTTGCTGCCCATGTTCGATATTGGCACTCCGGCAGTTTCGGAGGTCTGGGTTGATCCCGTCGGTGGAAATGATGCCAATTCCGGTGCTACCCGTGGCTTAGCTGTCAAAACAGTCAGCGAAGCGTGGAACCGTGTGCCCATGGAACGGACTTTGTCCGTTGGCTATCGAATCAACTTGGTGGCAGGGACTTATCCCGAATCATCTGTGCCCAATTATTGGGAAGGTCGTTTCGGGTCACTGGCTGCGCCTGTTATCGTTCAGGCAGCCGATGGAAACGGAACGGCGCACCTGCCCAACATGAACATTTTTAATTGCAGGTATTTGTATCTGGTTGGACTGGATCTTTCTGCTGGTGGGGGCGACGTTCTCCACCTCGATTCCTGCAACCACATATTGGTTCGCGGTTCCACAATCCGTGGAACGGGCGACATCCACACCTATGCAAGCCCACAGGAGACGCTCAAAGCGAACCAGAGTCAGTACCTATTTATCGAAAATTGCGATATTTCCGGTGCCTATGACAATGCCGTCGATTTTGTGGCAGTACAGTACGGTCATGTGGTGGGAAACCGTATTCACCATTCGGTCGATTGGGCCATGTACGTCAAGGGCGGTTCGGCGTATCTGACGATAGCAGGCAATGAATTCTACGATGCTGGTACCGGAGGATTCACAGCAGGGCAGGGCACCGGATTTGAATTCATGGCATCGCCTTGGTTGCACTACGAGGCATACGATATCAAATTCATCAACAACATCGTTCACGACACCGAGGGCGCGGGGTTCGGCGTGAACGGTGGATACAACATACTGCTTGCCAACAACACACTTTACCGTGTTGGCGCCAGAAGCCATGTGATGGAAGTAGTCCATGGGGCGCGAACATGTGATGGTAATCAGGCAAAGTGTGCCACTTTCCTTGCGCAGGGTGGGTGGGGCACTACTGTAGTTGGTGGTGATGAGCCTATTCCGAATCGAAATGTGTTCATTTATAACAACGTGATTGTCAATCCTGAGGGCGCTTCCAGCCAGTGGCAGCAATTCGCCGTGGCGGCAGACAGGATTCCGGGTGTCGGGTCCAATATCACCTCGCCATCCCGTGCTGACACGAATCTTCAGATCAAGGGTAACATCATCTGGAACGGTCCCTCAGACCATCCGCTTGGAATTGAATCCGGTGCCTTGGCTGATCGGGTGATGCTGGAAAATAGCATCAATTCTATTCATCCACTTCTGGTTGACCCCGAACATGGCGACTACCGTTTCGCATCCGGATTCGCTCCGCCATTGCCTTTTGATATCCCCGATTTTACATGGACGGATGCGCCTGTTAGACCGATGGTTCCAGAAGGATCGCTCAGTAATAACGTTGCCTATGATTTTGCTGGCGCCCCGAGATCGACTGTGAGTCTGGTTGGAGCATTTGCTGCACAGGGTGAAGAACCAGCACATATCGATCTAGGCTTGGTTTTATCTCCGGTATCGCCCGCTGTTCTGGGTAGTAGCCTTACATTTGGGCTCTCTGCTACTAATTCAGGCCCCGATACGGCAACATCGGTTCGCGTGGTCTTCCAGCCACTGCCCGCATCTGTGGTTTTTGATCATGTCACGCCATCACAGGGTACTACTTCTGTTTCAGGGGGCGTACTGACATGGCGGGTGGGTAATCTGGCTACTGGTGTATCCGCAACATTGACCGTGGTGGTGATTCCGAGATTGAGTGGTTCGGTAGTATTGGCTGCCCAAGCGACTGCGCCAGGAATCGATAGCAACAATAACAATAATTCAAGCTCAGCAACCGGGCAGGTAACGACCCATGTTCGGCAAGGCATTTTGGTAACGGGGGCCGATGCAGGGGGCCAACCCGTTGTGCGCGTGTACGATGCACAGTCAGGCGCAATGCGGATGGCCATTATGCCTTACGCCGCATCATTTCGTGGGGGTGTTCGCGTGGCTGCGGCTGATGGTACTGGTGATGGATTCGCCGATATCATTACTGTTCCAGGTCCGGGTATGCAGGCCATTGTTCGTGTTTTCAATGGCCGCACGGGGATGGCTATCGCAGGCACGGTTGGCCGTTTTCTTGCATTTTCTGTTGCCTACGCGGGCGGTTCTTACATTGCAGCGGGCGATATCGATGCTGATGGCCGGGCGGATATTATTGTGGGGACCGATTCTGGAACCCAAGCGTTGGTACGCGTGTTCAATGGGCGTACCGGCGCGTTGTTGCGTTCCATCAGCCCGTTCGTGGCTTTTCGTGGGGGTGTTCGCGTGGCCGCTGGCGATGTCAACGGCGATGGTCGCGGCGAGGTGATTGTTGCCGCGGGCCCCGGGAGCGCTCCCATTGTAAAAGCTTATACAGGTCTCACAGGGGGGCTACTCTGGTCAATCAATGGTATGGATTCAACCTACCGAGGTGGTGTGTTTGTTGCAGCGGCCGATGTGGATGGTGATGGGCGGGCCGACCTGATGATTGGGTCTGGAAGAGGTGGCCAATCTCGGGTGCGGATTTTCAGTGGGGCCACTCGTGGCTTGTTGCAGCAGTTCGTGGCGTTGGAAAACAGTTACACCGGCGGCATCCGTGTGGCCATGGTGGACACGAATGGCGATGGCCGTGCTGATTTCGTGGTGGGAAATGCATTTGGCGCGGGTGGGCGAGTGGTTGTGAAAAACGCCCGCAGTTTGGCGGAATTGAGGCGCCTGAATCCATTTGTTTCCCCCGTTAGCGGCGTGTTTGTGGCCGCAGGCTACCAAGTCTGAAACCTGCCCCGAGGTGCCCCCTTGCAGATGCCTCCCCGCCATGGATAATGGCGGATTACCCACCACTCTCCGAGGATGTGCAACCATGAATTTGACTGCTTGTCTGGCCATCGCCTTGGGCGCTATGGCAGCCGACCCCGAAACCGGATCTTTCCGCAGGATCACGGTAGACCCTACCTTCAATTCAGAAGGCGTGGCGGTGGGCGATGTGAATCGCGATGGCAAGCTCGACGTGATTACCGGGGAGTTCTGGTATGAAGCTCCAAGCTGGAAGAAACGCCGTATCCGACCAGGAAAAGATTATGGCGATGGCTTGAAGAGCTATTCTGACAGCTTTGCTTGCTGGGCCGACGATTTCAATAAAGATGGTTGGGTCGATGTTCTGGTGATCTGCTTTCCGGGCGCTCCCTGCTACTGGTTCGAGAACCCCAAGGGCAAGGACGAACCATGGAAAGCCCATATGGTTTGGCATTCCGCATGCAACGAAACACCGATGTATGCCGACCTCTTTGGTGATGGCAAGCGCGTGCTCCTAATGGGATTCCAGCCCAAGGGCAAGGAAAACGAAGGCCAGATGGCTTGGTTTGAACCAGCTGCCAATCCAGATGATCTGTGGACAATGCACCCTGTCAGCACCCCGAGTGAAGCTGGCAAACCACCAATTCCAGGAACGTTCAAGTTCAGCCACGGCCTCGGCATCGGTGACCTCGACAAGGATGGCCGCAACGAGGTTATTTGCACAGGTGGCTATTGGAAGCAGGCCGAAGGTGCGCGGAAATCAACCACGCCTTGGAGTTTTGTGCCCGTGAATCTGGGCGAGGCGTGCGCTGATATGGTTGTCCTCGACCTCGATGGCGATGGCAAGAACGACATTGTCTCCAGCAGCGCTCACAAGTTTGGAATCTGGTCTCACCAGCAGCGGGCTGCCAATGCTTTCCAAAAAGCCGATCTGTTCCCCAAACTCATTTCGGAGACCCATGCCTTGTGGATGGGAGACCTCGACAAGGATGGAACGGTGGACATTGTTACAGGCAAGCGATGGTGGTCGCACGGCAGGTCGGAACCGGGTTCCGATGCCGCGCCTGCTGTTTACATGCTCAAGGGCGCTAAGGGCAGTGACGGGATCATGAAGTTCACACCCGTCACTCTCGATAATGCTTCGGGTATTGGCACCCAGTTTACCGTCATCGACATCGATGGTGACGGCAAACTCGACATTGTCACAAGCAACAAAAAGGGCGTTTACGTGTTGCTGCAGGGCGCTGGCCGATAATCGGTCAGGCTGCCATCCGAACGGGTGCTCGCAAGAAGGCCGCGCAGGCACCCACCACAATTTCCTGCTGTTCCATGGTAATGCCAGGGAAGATTGGCAGTGCCAGAGTACTCTTGGCGGCGGCTTCACTCACCGGGAAGTCGCCCGCCTTGTGCCCCATATCGGCAAGGCATTCCTGCAAGTGGAGTGGCAGCGGGTAGTAGATCTCACAGCCAATGCTTTGTGCTCGCAGCGATTGCAGAAGTTGATCTCGTTTTCCATGGGCAACACTTACAACAAACTGGTTGTAGGTATGCATGCGATTGGGAAGTTCTGAAGGCGTCTCCAAATGTCCGTCGAGCCCCTGCCGCTGGATCAATGACATGTAACGAGACGCCGCCTGACGGCGTTGTTCGATCCATGAGTTCAAATATGGAAGCTTGACGCGCAGCATGGCAGCTTGCAGGGCGTCAATGCGCGCATTCCAGCCCACCATCTTGTGGTAATAACGCGGATCCATCCCATGACCACGCAAAATCTGCATGGTGCGGGTTGTTTCAGAGTCGTTTGTCACCACCATGCCTGAATCGCCAAAACCACCAAGATTCTTGCTGGGGTAAAAGCTCAGGCAAGCGAGTGCCCCAAGGCTACCTACCGGCTTGTCTTGATACCGCGCTCCCATGGATTGTGCGGCATCTTCGATCACCAAGAGGTCGTGCTTCTCGGCAATGCGCCAAAGCGGTTCCATATCTGCGGTCTGGCCGAAAAGGTGAACGGCCATGATAGCGCGGGTGCGGGGGGTGATTTTGTCGGCAACGCATGCTGGATCGATGCCATAGCCTTCGGCTTCAATATCTGCAAATACTGGTGTCGCACCGCACCGAATCACAGCACCAACCGTGGCAAAAAACGTGTAAGGAGGCAGGATGACTTCATCACCCTGACCAATTCCAAGGCCGTGCAGAGCCAATGAAAGGGCATCGGAACCTGATCCGCACCCCACACCAAAGCCCACGCCACACGATTCAGCCACTTCCTGCTCGAAGGCTACAACTTCCGGCCCAAGGATTACCTGACCGGAATCAAGAACGCGGGCCACAGCGGCGTCAATGCTCGGACGCAAATCCTTGCAGGAAATCTGAATGTCACACAGGGGAACGCCCTTGCCAGCAGCAGCCATGTCGAAGCCTCCATGCCTCGTGTTCCTCATGAACGGGGCAAACCTTAAGAAAAGACGGCGGGCGAATCAAGCCGCACCGGGGTATGCCAAGTTCATGGAACTTTCATCGACACTTATCGGCATTTCAATCATGCTGAGATTGCGTTTTACCGGCCACTGATCAATTTTTGCCAATTCGGTGGCTGAAGCTCAATATCTGGTTCTTGAGGCGACCCTTTCTTGCCGATATCTGACCATGGTTGGAATTGAATGAGAGGTCGAGCATGAATCCTCAGTCCAGTGATCAGTTGGAGCAGGCTTACGCCATGCTGGGCGAAAGGGCTTGCCGCAACTTGGGCCTTTTGCGTTTCCCGGAAGGATTCAAAGTCTCCATCATCATTCCGGTTTACAACGAAATCCGCTGGATAGCTGAAGTGCTGCGGCGCGTGCGTGCCCAAGGTGTGCCGTGCGAGATCATCCTGATTGACGACTGCAGTAAAGACGGAACGCGTGAACTGTTACCATCGCTGGCCGACGAAAACACAGTGATCGTGTACCACGAGAAAAATCAGGGCAAGGGTGCGGCATTGCGGACTGGTTTTGCTAAGGCTACAGGGGATGTGATTATGATTCAGGACGCGGACCTGGAGTACGATCCAACCGATTACCCGAAATTGCTGCTGCCCATTCTAGAGGGCAAGGCTGACGTGGTGTTTGGTTCGCGATTTATTGGCGAGTCGCACCGGGTGCTGTATTTTTGGCACACGGTGGCCAACAAGATGCTGACATTATTGTCGAACATGTTTACCAATTTGAATCTGACCGACATGGAAGTCTGTTACAAAGTATTCCGCCGAGAAATCCTGCAAGGAATGACGCTTAGATCTAATCGTTTCGGATTCGAACCTGAAGTGACCGCCAAGGTAAGCCGCCGGAAACCAACCTGCCGCATTTACGAGGTTCCGGTGAGCTACGCTGGCCGCACCTACGCTGAAGGCAAAAAAATCGGCCTCCGCGACGCCTTCTCAGCTTTGGCCTGCATTGTGTGGTATCGATTTTTTGATTGAGAGTGAGCAAAGCGGAAGAGTGTCTTTTCCGCATTTTTGTTTTGCACAGCCCTTTGTTATCGCATCACATTAATTCGCGACTCAAACACCTTTAAAAATCCGCCAACCGTGGGGCCCGGGGGAACGGGATGACGTCGCGAATGTTGGTCATGCCGGTGATCATTTGGACGGCGCGCTCTAGCCCCAGCCCGAAGCCTGCGTGGGGTACTGTGCCGTAGCGGCGCAGATCGAGATACCAAGAATATGCTTCCGGTTCCAATCCACTGGCGCGCATGCGCTCTTCCAGAACAGGTAAGCGTTCTTCCCGTTGGCTGCCGCCAATGATTTCACCCACGCGGGGGGCTAGTACGTCCATCGCCCGAACCGTGCGGCCATCGTCGCTCAGGCGCATGTAAAATGCTTTGATCTCTTTTGGATAGTCGTGAACGATCGCAGGGCGACCCACGTGTTTTTCAGTCAGCCAACGTTCGTGTTCCGATTGCAGATCGATTCCCCATTTGACTGGGTGTTCGAAAGCCTCACCCGATGCTTCGAGTTTGGCCACGGCTTCCGTGTACGAAATCCGCGCAAAGGGCTGTTCTGCCAGCGCTGTCAGCGTGGTTCGCACATGAGGATCGACCCGCTCCACAAAAAAGTCGATGTCTTCCTGGCAGTTGTTCAGAGCATCGGTTGCCAGACGGCGCAGAAATGCCTCCGCCAAATCCATATTGTCTTCAAGCTGGAAGAATGCCACTTCCGGTTCCACCATCCAGAATTCCGAGAGGTGACGTGTGGTATTGGAATTCTCGGCACGGAACGTGGGTCCGAATGTGTAGATGCGGCCCAGCGCACATGCCAGCGTTTCCCCTTCAAGCTGGCCTGAAACGGTTAGATGCGTTTGTTTCCCAAAGAAATCTTGGGAATGATCGATCGTGCCGTTGGGGAGTCGTGGTGGTTTGTCCGGGTCAAGCGTGGTGACACGGAACATCTGCCCGGCACCTTCGCAATCGCTGGCTGTAATAATGGGTGTGTTGACGTACAGGAATCCACGTTCCTGAAAGAAGGCATGAATGCTGGCGCAGACCTGGTTGCGGACTCTGGAGACAGCGCCAAATGTGTTGGTGCGTGGGCGCAGGTGTGCGATGGTGCGCAGAAATTCGAGGCTGGCACCTTTTTTCTGCAGGGGATACGTAGCGGGATCTGCCAGACCAAGAACCACCACTTCGGTGGCTGCCAATTCCGTGGATTGGCCTTTGCCTGGAGATGCCTTCAGCTCTCCACGAACAATGGCACTGGCACCCACCGACAGGCGCAGAACATCAGTGGTGTAATTGGAGAGGGAAGCGGGAACAACGACTTGAAGGTTTCCCAAACAGGAACCGTCGTTGATTTCAAGAAAACTGAATCCACCTTTCGAGTCGCGGCGGGTGCGAACCCAGCCGCGAATCTCGACATGACTGCCAGCTGATTCCGCCCGGCGGGCCTTGACAACGGGCAACCAATCCATGGCGAAGCCTCCGGAACACGAAGGATGTCTGGTGTCTTTCAGGCAAACAAACGCTTACTTGCGGCGTGGACCGCCGGCAGGACGCTGCGAGCTGCCCTTCGTCTTCGGTCCGCCAGCCTGAGCGGAAGCGGCCATACGGCCCTGCTTGCCAGCCATGGCGATTTCTTCATTCCACCAAGGGCTGATACGCATGATCTTGGCGACAATGGTATCGTGGTCGGTGGTGGTTTTGGCCTTCAGAAGGCGTTCCTTCAGCTTGGCCATCTTTTTCTTGCGATGGTAGCGGCGATTCAATTCAATACGGCGTTCGACCATCGGTCCGTCCTCGTATGCAATCCCAGAACCAAAAGACTATTGTGATGCTCGCGGGCAATCTCAGCAAGGGATCTTGCTAGCGGGCGGCCGGGGTAATCATCCCTTCCGTGGGGCTCGAGGCCTGAGCGTAGAGTTTTTTGGGGATACGCCCGGCAAGGAAACCCAGCCTACCTGCTTCGCATGCCAGCCCCATAGCGCGTCCCATACGCCATGGATCTCGTGCCTGCGCCACGGCGGTGTTCAGCAGTACGCCGTCACAGCCCAGTTCCATAGCAAAGGCGACATCGGATGGAACACCAACACCCGCATCGACAATCACTGGATAATCGGCTTGTCTGCCTTTTAGATCTTCCAAAATGATGCGGATATTGTTGGCGTTGAGAATTCCCTGACCACTGCCAATAGGACTTCCAGCAGGCATGACACAAGCGGCACCAGCGGCTTGAAGCCGCCGGGCCAAAATAGGGTCGTCGCTGGTGTAAACAAGCACGGTGAATCCTTCAGAAACCAGAATTTCCGTGGCGCGGAGCGTGTCGATAGGGTCCGGCAGCAACGTTTTTGTGTCACCCAAGCATTCGAGCTTGACCCACGAAGCTCCCGGATTCCCCAAATTGGTGAGAAGTTCGCGGCCGAGGCGCGCATGGCGGATGGCGTCTTCGGCAGAGAAGCAACCAGCAGTATTGGGAAGAATGGTTAAGCGGTTGAGATCGAGATGATCAAGAATGCTGCGGCCAGCGGCATCAACCAAGCGCTCGCGTCGCACGGCAACAGTGGTCACTTCGCAGCCACTGGCGTCGAGGCAGGCAGCCATCAGTTCGAGCGAGGCGTATTTGCCGGTCCCGGTAAAAAGCCTGCTTTTAAAGCGAAAAGAGCCAATAACAAGGTCGCTGTCCACAGGTTGACCGCCTCCCACAAGGGTGACAATTTCGATGGTGGAGGAAGGAGCAATCAGAGCTGAGGCATGTGATGCGGCAGGCACCACCAACCCATTCACTTCCACCGCCACCCGTCCGGGTTTCAGCCCGATGATATCGAGCAGCGACAGCACCGTAGTCCCGTGCGGAATCGAATGCGGCGCACCGTTGACAACTATTTCCATCATTGAGCTTAAATCCTGATTCAGACACAATGAATTACTGCCATTTGTGTCGCAATGACTATTCTAGCAACTGGCTTGCCATTGAGGGTTAGGCATCCCGCCAACCTTCCAGACCCGTTCGTGATGGAATCGCCACCATGAAACCGCTTTCGTTGCCCAGAACCCGCATTGCTACTCAGGTTTTTGCCACAAGCGACGATGCCGCGCGCCAAGTGTCGCGACAGATCGAGGCCTTGATCCGGCAGAATTCCGGGGCAGGCCGGAACACTGTGCTTGGGCTACCTACCGGTTCAACTCCTGTGGGCCTTTACCGTGAGCTGATCAGGCTGCACCGCGAGGAGGTCCTCGATTTTTCCCGCGTGGTAACCTTCAATCTCGATGAATATTATCCGATGAGTCCGGACGACCAGCATAGCTACAGCCGCTGGATGTTTGAAACGTTTTTCGATCACGTGAACATTCCACGAGATCAGATCCACATCCTCTCCGGTACAGTCCCTACCGACGATGTGGAAGATCACTGCCTGCGTTTCGAGCGCGAGATCCAGAGGCACGGTGGTATTGAAATTCAGGTTCTGGGTATCGGCCGCACGGGCCACATCGGATTCAACGAACCAGGCTCGTCGCGCCATAGCCGAACCCGTCGTGTGACGCTCGATCCGGTCACCCGCCGCGATGCAGCTAGTGGCTTTTTTGGCGAGGAAAATGTGCCTCATTTCGCGCTCACCATGGGCGTGGGCACCATCATGGAAGCGCGCCAAGTGATTCTTTTGGCATTTGGCGAACACAAAGCGGGAATCGTCCGCAAGGCGCTGGAAGACGGAGTCAGTGAAGCCATTACCGCCAGTTTCTTGCAGACCCATGCCAACGCCACATTCGTCCTCGACCAGCCTGCTGCCAGCAGCCTAACGGCCGTCAGCAAACCATGGAGCGTTGGACAGGTTGAGTGGACCACCGCATTGGAAAGAAAGGCAGTGATCGACCTCTGCCAAGAGACAAAAAAAGCACTTCTGAAACTGTCGGAAGATGATTTTCGCAATAACGACCTGCACGGACTGGTACGTGAACGCGGGCCAGCAAGCGCCATCGGTCAGCGGGTGTTTGCGGATCTGGCCAACACCATCTGCCATGCACCGTGTGGTGCCGAACCAGCCACTGTTCTGCTTTTCAGCCCGCACCCGGATGACGACGTCATCAGTGTCGGTGGCACTCTGATCCGGCTAGTAGAGCAGGGGCACAAAGTGCACATTGCCTACATGACAAGCGGCAATATCGCGGTGTTCGATCACGATGCATGGAGGTTCACGGACTTTGTGGTTGAGTTCAACCGCATCTTTGGGATCGACTCGGTACAGACCGAGACTGTGAAAAACCGTGTGCGTCATTTCTTGGAAACGAAGGATCCCGGGCAGTCTGATTCAGAAGATGTGCTGCAGATCAAGGGCCTGATCCGTGCCACAGAAGCCAGGGCAGGGGCAGCGGCATGTGGTGTCCCGCCCGAACAGCTGGAATTCATGGACTTGCGGTTCTATCGGACGGGCACCATTGCCAAGGCTCCCATCCACCCACAGGACATTGAAGATATCGCCAGCTTGCTGACCCGCTTGAAGCCAGCGCAGATTTATGTGGCGGGTGAAATGTCCGACCCCCACGGCACCCACCGCATGTGCGCCGAGGCCATTTTTGCTGCTGTGCGCAAAGTCCGCCAAACCGGTCAGGCATTTGAGGTTTGGCTGTACAGAGGCGCGTGGGAAGAATGGCAGCCGCACGAGGTGGAGCGTGTGGTTCCTCTGAGCCCCGAAGACGTGGAACGAAAGAAAATGGCCATTTTCCGCCATCAGTCCCAGAAAGACAAAGCTATGTTCCCCGGTGGAAGCGACCGCCGCGAGTTCTGGCAGCGTGCCGAAGACCGGAACAAGAAAACGGCCGAGACCTACGACCTGCTTGGCCTTCCAGAGTTCTACGCACTTGAGGGATTTGTGCGCTGGAAGGAATGATGAGCGAATTCTGGTTTTCCAAACCGTTCCGCCGGCATGATCGGCCTCACCGGTTGGTTCCGAACAATGGTGGTTAGAGTTGGCTGGGAGCGCATTCAATCGCTTCAGGCAGGGCCTGCATTTCTCCGATCCTTCTTTCGGTTGGGGCGTGTTCGACGCCAACACGGTCAACCGGCCTGAGGGTGGTCCATGAGCGGTTTCGCCGAATATCAGTCAACAAGTCAATGGCCCGGTGGTCGTTCCGGGTTGGGAGAAATCCTGACGTGGGAGGAGGCACAGTCGATGCTTCCATTGGTAGCCATGATCGTCCGTGATGTCATTGACTGGACGAAAGCCCTCGAGAATACCGAGGCACTTCTAGGCCAACTGCCGGACACTCGCCAGATGGATTGGGCTCATCGCGCCAAATCGTACAGCTTGAAAGACCGTCAGGCGGAATGCCGCCGCGAACTGCGAGCCGCTTATTTAGAACTGGAAACCATGCGGCTGACGCTGATGGATCAGGATCTGGGAGTAGTCGGTTTCCCGACACTGGTGAATAACCGCCGCGCGTACTTTGTCTGGCAAGTGGGAGACACTAGCATTAAGCACTGGTGTTACAGTTGCGATACGACACGAAGGCAGATCCCAAAATCATGGATCAAGGATGCGACAGCCGAAAGCACTCCTCAGGCGGCCTGACATGCCTACATGGCGCCCCGTGGATCAAGGTCTGCGGGGTGAGGCGTGTGGAAGACGTTGAAGCCTGTTATCAGGCCGGCGTGGATGCTGTTGGGATTAATTGCTACGTCAAATCTCCGCGCTACATATCTGAAGAACAGTTAAATGCATTAGCCCGCGAATGGCCTGTGTCGTTAACGGCGGTAGGGCTTTTCGTTGATCCAAGCCCGAAACAGGTTTTGGAATTGATCGAAGCCCACCCATGGATTGGCTTTCTGCAGTTCCATGGATTAACCCAACCGCCTTCTGAAAGGCCTCCCCGTCCTTGGATTCTTGCTTCTGGCGCTCATCCGGAATCTGGTTTTCGCCCTGTGCGTCTTTTGCTAGATCGGTGCATTGCTGCTGACTGTTCCCCTGTTGCGGTCATTCTCGATGGTCATTTGCCGGGAATGCACGGGGGAACTGGCCAAAGGGCTCCATGGCATGCCATTAACCCAACAGAATGGCCCATTCCGGTTGTGCTTGCAGGCGGGTTGAAGCCCGATAACGTAGCCGAGGCGATGAGGGTGGTGCGTCCATGGGGGCTGGATTTAGCCAGCGGGGTGGAGATCAGCCCCGGCGTGAAAGATGCCGATGCCATCAACCGGTTGGTGCGGGCGGTCCGGTGAGCGATTTCAGGCGCAGCCTGAATCCGTCGAACTCAATGGCCAGTCCGGCAGCCCAAATAAGAATCAAACGAAACCAAAACAAAGAATCCAAATCGAGAGGTATTGCAGCTAAAATGCATCCTGCCAATGGCGGTGCCGCGCTTCGCCAACGCGAAACATGGGGCATGGCTAAACCGAAAAATGCAACAACGCTTCGAGCTGCCCACCAAAGTGACAGAATGATCAAAAATCTGGAAGCATCACGCGGCAAAACTTGAAGCATCAGATCGGTGGTGCCCGGCAGGACAAGAACAATTCCCAGAGCAAAGGGCAGCACCAGTAATCGCATCAGCCATGAACCTGACAGCCAAACGGCGTAGGAATATAGAAGAGTGATGGCAGCGATTGGCAAAACAGCGGGGCCAATCCACTCATCGTTGGGCGGCCACGGAATGCCATCGGGCTTGTATGGCTGGCGGGTGGGCAGAAGGTACAAAAGCCCCAAAATAACGGGAAACAGCGCAAATCCAAAGAGGATCCAGAACTGAGCGATGAGCATATGCCGGCTGCCGGTTCGCTCGATGGGTTCCATAGTGTTCATGCGGGTAGTTTATCAGAAGTGCCTACATCCACCGACTAAATTCAGTCCTGAGTGTTTCGGCAGTTGATTGCCACGGAGCTAACCGGAGATTTTGCTGCGAAATCGCAGGGTGATTGAGCTACCAAGCCAAAGCGACTAGCGCAGCACCATGAGCTACACGAACAAACTGAATTGTGCTAAGAGTAGCCGGAGTAAATGTAGTAACAATTCTGGCTTTCACATTCCGGATTTCGAAGCAACTTCGAGGTAGGGGCAATGTGTCCCTCTTTCTGTCCTAACAATAGTACTTATCGGCTTCGCTGGTTTTTTGATGGAACCGTTAATGATTTTGAGATTGTTGTTTCAGGAAAAGCGCGTTAGATTTTGATAGGTTAGACAAACCGCCAATTGCCTGATAGCGTCGAAAGCAAGATCCGGTCCCACGTCCAGATAATCGGTCGCGGCTCCTTTTTTGTCATGGAGGACTTCACTGCTTTAGATTTATTAGTATTTTAATGATCGCTAAATTGTTGAAATATCGTGTGACAGTGCCAACCCGAGTAAAAGCGGTTAATAAGACACATTACGCGCTTGCAATTGTTGCGATTATGTGATGTTGTTTTCAATTGGGTAGTTGAGGATCGGTTGCTGCTGTGATCGCCGCGAAGCGGTCGGGCTGTTCAACAAGGTCGATCCAGTCGTGGCGACATGACAGATGGGCCCCACGTTGGTAAACTGGTCAATGATCAGTTAATTTCGGAGTAAAGCCATGACAGCGGCATATACTGCGGTAGTTCAAAAATCCGGCGATTGGTGGATCGGGTGGGTCGAAGAGGTTCCTGGCGTCAATTCCCAGGGCAACACCCGCGAGGAATTGCTGGATAATCTTCGCGACGCATTGTTAGAGGCTCTTGAAATGAACCGTGCTGATGCTCTGGCGTCAGCGACCGGGGCTTTTGAGGAAGTGAGTCTCGCATCGTGAAACGGCACGATCTGATCCGTCATCTTTGCCAAAACGGTTGAGTGCTGGTTCGAGAAGGCAGGCGCCATTCGTGGTGGGGCAATTCTTTAAATAATCGGCGCTACGCTGTGCCGCGCCATACGGAAATCCCCGACCCCTTGGCGAGGAAAATTTGCAGAGATCTGGCAATTCCTGAATTTTGATGTTCAATGCCGGACACTAAGGATGAGTATCAATCAGGCGACATCCACGCCATCGGTATTCGAATAATAACCCGATAATTACAAATGTTTTTTTGAAGCAATATTGGGGGCAGATAGATTAAATCGCCTGCCCCCTCGCAACATTCGCTTATTCAAATGCCACAACGCGCAAAATCAGTTGCCCAAGGCTTTTTCAATCGCTTCTGCCAGTTTCGCGTCGGATGGGTCGACACCTGAATTGAATCGGCCAACGCAGGCGCCGTTTTTGTCGACGAGGAACTTGGTGAAATTCCAGCCCACTTCGCCGGCATGGGCCGGGTTGGATTCTTTCGATGTGAGATCTTTGTAAAGGCCGCAGGCGGTTGCGCCCTTGATCTGGACCTTCGCCATCATCGGGAAGCTCACCTTGAACTTCGACTTGCAGAATTCAGCGATTTCTTCGTTGGAACCGGGTTCTTGGCTGCCGAATTCATTCGAGGGCACGCCCACAACCACTAATCCTTTGGCCGCGTACTTCTGGTGAAGCGCTTGCAACCCTTCGTACTGCGGGGTGTAGCCGCAAGCACTGGCAACATTGACGAAGAGAACAACCTTCCCCTTGAAGGTCTTGGCCAGATCAACATCCTTGCCGTCGATCGACTTCATGGTGTGGTTCAGAACGGGTTTACCGGCCTGATCGGCTAGGCTCAACGTGGTAGTCATGGTCAGAATCCCCAATCCAATGGCGATGGCGTTCATGCGACAGCCCCTTGAAAAACAGCCGGCGTCGAACGCGCGCGGCACGATGTTAGTTTAGTCAAAAAGGAAGCGAAGCAAGGCGGACTGGAGAGCAATTGGTAAAAACTGGTAGAATGGCCTCGAGTAGATCGACGCCCATGGCACGGAAGGCATCGCATGACCGACACCCGGCTGATCAGGAATTTTTCCATCATCGCCCATATCGACCACGGCAAGAGCACGCTGGCCGATCAGTTCCTGCTGAAAACCGGGGCGATCACTCAGCGCGATTTCCGTGCCCAGCTGCTCGATGGTATGGATCTGGAGCGCGAGCGGGGAATTACTATCCGCATGCATCCGGTTACCATTTATTACACGTTTAAAAACGAACGGTACGAGCTTAACCTGATCGATACCCCCGGCCACGTGGATTTCACCTACGAGGTGAGTCGAAGTTTGGCGGCGTGCGAAGGTGCCGTTCTGCTGGTGGATGCAACGCAGGGCGTTCAAGCCCAAACCGTCGCCAATGCCTATCTAGCCATCGAAAACAACCTCACCATTGTTCCTGTGCTGAACAAAATCGACATGGATATTGCCCGCCCCGACGACGTGAAGTCTGAAATGGAGCAGGCTCTTGGCATCAGGCCCGAGGAAGTGCTGGGCGCCAGTGGCAAAACAGGCCAAGGGGTGGAAGACCTCATCGCGGCACTCATCGAGCGTGTGCCACCACCCGAAGGCAAGGTTGACAGCCCGCTTCAGGCGTTGGTTTACAACAGCCATTTCGACTCGTATAAGGGCGTGGTTATCTATGTCCGAGTCAAGGAAGGCACGCTCCGTAAAGGTCAGAAAATTCTGCTGATGGGTGGCCGCACCGAGCACATGGTGACCGATATCGGTCAGTTCCGCCCGACTCCCACCCCGTGCGAAAAGCTAGGTCCCGGTCAGGTCGGTTTCTTCATGGCTTCTGTGAAGAAGCTTGAAGATGTGAAGGTTGGCGATACCGTCACAGATGCTTTGTACCCCTCGCTTGTGCCCTTACCCGGGTACAAAGTTCCTATGCCCATGGTGTTTTCGGGCCTTTACCCGTCCAATAACAACGACTACGAAAACCTGCGCGACGCTCTGGCGCGCCTTAAACTCAACGATAGCAGTTTCACCTTCATGCCGGAAAACAGTGAAGGCCTCGGCTTTGGATTCCGTTGCGGCTTTCTGGGCATGCTTCACCGCGAAATCATTCAGCAAAGGCTTGAACGCGACAGCGACCTCGACTTGGTGCAAACCGCCCCCAACGTGACCTATGAGATTCTCACCCGCAAAGGCGAAGTCCTTGTCATCGACAACCCCCAAAAGGTTCCCGATGCTGGTCAAATCGAGGAGTTTCGTGAGCCGTTTATTCGCATCAACTTCCTGATACCAACGTCGAATATCGGCGATATCATGAAGATTTGCACCGACCGCCGCGGATCGTACGTGAAAACCGACTACCTGAGCCCAACCCGCGCCCAGTTGGTGTTCGAGATGCCTTTGGCCGAAGTTATTTACGATCTTTACGACAAGCTTAAGTCTGTCACCCATGGTTACGGCACCATGGATTACGAAATCGTCGGCTTCAAGTCCGAAGACCTGGTCAAACTCGACATCCTCGTCGCCGCCAGACGCGTTGACGCGCTTTCCACCATTGTCCACCGGTCCACCGCCGAGGTGCGTGGCCGCCGGTTGATCAAGAAGATGCGTGAAGAGATCGACCGGCATCTGTTCGAGGTGGTGTTGCAGGCTGCCATTGGCAGCCGCGTGGTGGCGCGAGAAAGCATATCCGCCCTGCGCAAAAACGTGACGGCCAAGTGTTACGGTGGCGACATATCGCGCAAAAAGAAGCTCCTCTCCAAGCAGGCGGAGGGTAAAAAGCGCATGAAGCAGGTGGGCCAAGTGGAGATCCCGCAGGAAGCGTTCCTCGCGGTTCTGGAAACGGGCGACTGATTCCGTCTTCCACTGGAGGGACGCACGATGAGCACATGGATGAATTGGTGGGGCAAAGGCGGTAGCGCGCCTGTCCAAGAGGAAGGCCCGAAGCAGCCGAACGACGGGTGGCGTGAAACACTCGATACTGTTGTTTTTGTGATTGTGTTGGTTCTCATCCTGAAGACTTTCGTGGCGGAATGCTTTGTCATCCCCACCGGGTCGATGGCGGAAACGCTGTACGGCTACCAGAAAAACGTTGTTTGCCCGGAATGCGCGCACCCATTCGTGGTGAATGCGAGCGACGAAGTTGAAAATGGCAACCGCGACCGCAACTTCTGCACGTGCCCGAACTGCCTGCGGGATATCGAGGTTGTTCGCCAAGGTCAGATCCGTCGCGGTGGCGAATCTGCCCGGATTAACGATCCGGGCGCCACAACCGGAGACCGGGTTCTGGTAGGCAAATTCCCCGCTGACTTTTCCACCTCGGGACCATCGCGGCAGCAAGTGGTGGTTTTCAAATATCCAGGCAACAGCGGTGGTGGTTTCGACCAGTTTCCGGTGTCGGGTCCGCAACGCAATCACACGCCTATGAACTACATCAAAAGGTGTATGGGATTGCCCAATGAGGTATTGGGTATTTGCGGTGGAGACCTTTACCGCCTTGTCGAAGGTTGGACCCCTCCCGCTGATGAAGGCCCAGCAACAGACTGGTGGCAGTCCGACCACATGAGGGTGGCCTATATTCCCCGAGTATTCGTGGGTCCTGAAGGGAAAATCTCCGTGCCCCCTGGCGATGCGTCGCCGATTGAAAGGGTCGAAGGAGATTCAGCCAGCATGCTGGTGGCTGGAGGCCGTTTTGAAATGATCCGCAAGTCTCCCCATGTTGTTCTTGCTGAAGCGCGGCTTGTCTACGACGACGACCGTACCGCCGCCGATATGAAAGCCTTCCCCCGCTGGTCGGCTGGCGCTGGTAATGGATTTCCCCGTGGTAGCGATGGATTTTATGCCGGAGACGCCACGGGCGGTTCCACATGGTTGCGTTACCGGCACATGCTTCGCTCCAATATTCAAGGGGTGGGGCCCGCCGCTGTGGCCCGTCCTCAGGTCATTACCGATGTTATGGGCTACAACACGAGCCGTTCTTCGGAGATTCTTTTTGGTGCTGTTGGCCCCGGAGAAGGCACGCGCAGTGTGGCGGGCAACTGGGTCGGCGATTTGATGGTTGAATTCATGGCCAAGACCAAATCGGCTCAGGGCTCCGTTGTTGTCGAGTTGGCTCGCGCAACGCGGCGGTACAGGGCCCTATTTGACTTGGCCACCGGCAGCATAACGCTGCTTGTGGTGGCTGCCGATGGCACATCAGCCGAGCTGAAACAGGCGGCTCATGCGGGTATTCGGGGCGCGTCGTCTGGCCGCCGGATCCGCTTCGCGCACGTGGACCGCACGTTGCATGTGTGGGTGGATGGCAAAGCCGTGTTTGGTGAAGGAATTCATGTTCCTGCAGCATCAGAAAACGGCCCGCGTACTTTCGACTTGGAACCTGCCGCCATCGGCTTGGTGGACGGTGCCGTGGCGGATATCGGTCATATCCGCCTGTTGCGCGATACTTATTACACGGCCAAGGACAGCCCGTCGGAAATGGATGTCCATCTGGATGATTACGCCGCACCGCTCGACTGGTCTCCCGGTCAGCCAACGCCCGACAACCTTAAGGCGCTGGCATGGGCACCGATGCGGGTTTTGCGTGTGCCTCCGGAACATTATCTTTGTCTAGGCGACAACAGCACCCACAGCTCCGACAGCCGAAGCTGGGGTACTGTTCCCGGCCGATTGATGCTGGGGCGCGCATTGGGTGTCTATTGGCCCCTGAACCGTATCGGATTGATTCGATGAGTAATGGACCTGTCAGCGGTGAAATTCAGATCCGAGTTCGCTATGCGGAAGTAGACCGCATGGGGCTTCTTCACCATGCCAATTATCTTGTTTATCTCGAGCAGGCCCGGGTCGATCTGCTGCGTGCCGCCGGTTTTTCCTATCGCGATCTGGAAGATCAAGGGTATCTTCTGGTTCTGACCAAGGCTGAAGTGCGCTACCGCCGCCCAGCGGGGTTCGACGACCTGCTCAGCATCCGTGTCCGTGTGGACCGTGTGACAGGGGTGCGTATCGATCACGCGTACGAGGTGAGGCGTGGTAACGAGCTTCTGGCCGAGGCAACGACCACGCTTGCCTGCATAGACCGCGAAGGCCGCCCGCGCGCCTTACCGGACTTTTTGCGGGACCGTGGCGCCGCAAGTGATGGGAGTGGTGGAACTTGAAACGCTGGATCCTGCGCGGCCTTTTTCCCTTAATGCTCTGTTTAATGCCTGCATTGGCAGCTGGTTTGGTGGCTGGCGCTATACCATCCCAGGCGAGGGACTATTTTCTCGACCACATGTCGCTGCTTGATCACCTGATTTGCGCGCTTGGTTTTTCCTTGTTTGCAATCCAAACACTACTGGCATGGCGCGCACTCAGTTGGGTTGGCCCAGGTTTTGAAGAATCCGCGGACCCGTGGTTGTCGCATTTGGCTCAGGCTGCTGAATGGTTTCCTCTGCTGGGCCTTTTGGGCACTGTTGCCGGCATCTTGCAAACCTTTGGTTCCATATCAGGCCCAACCGCCCCAGAACGGATCATCCAGCTCTATGCCCCAGCTATCACCGCTACCGGGGCAGGCCTGTTCATGGCGTTGATCAACATTCTGCCGACATGGATGGTGCTGGTGGGTCGAGACCTTATCCGTTTGGTGGCGGGCGTTGAAACCAAGCCCAATGATCCCGTTTAAGTGGTTTGACTGGGAGGACGTGTCATGATCGTTCTGCCGCGTCGAAGCGTGACCCGCTTTTTCATACCCATGATTGATGTTCTGATTCTTCTGTTTTGCGCGTTCCTGCTGATGCCGTTTTCCAACCGCACCGATGCCGGTACCGCCTCAGCCGGTGACGGCCGCCGTAAACGCTTGGCGGAAGCCACGGAACGCCGCCAAGTAGAAGACCGCCAGCGTCTTGAAGAGTCGATCCGCCAATTGCGTGATGCGCGGCAAGCAACGGCATCGGGTCTTTCCGGCCGCATCGCTCCCATCCTTTTGGCAATCGATAGCAAGACCGGCCACCTGGAACGGCGTGAACAGGCGGGAACGAAAATCATTGATGGCGATGCGCGCCCCGGACAGGTACGCACCATGGTCGATGCCGACAGAGCGCGCCTCCGCGATTCGACCGGGCGGGCACTTGAGCCTTACTACACCATTCAATTGCCTCAGGATCCGCTGTCACCTTGGCCTACCCGCGAAATGCGGCAAAAATACCTGGGGTGGTTCCAGGATGCTGGTGCTGCCGCGGATATTGGTCCACCCGTGGAGGGGGCCAGACCATGAACCACTTTTCTCCAGCGACATTTTTTCATCTGGGCATGCAACTGTTCTGCGCGTTATTTGGCGGCCTTGTCGCCTATTTTGTGATTGATGCCTTTGAACCGATGATCATGGTTGCCTTCAAACGCAAGCGGTTGGGGTTCCCCAAGGCTCAACTGCTTCGGTTGGGTGGTTTTCTCGGTTTCGCCCTCATGGCGTTCTTTCTGGTTGGTGAAATTGGCACCGGGCGTGGCGGCAAGGCGCAGGGCACCGGCACCAAAGAGGGGGCGGGTGACGGGACCACGGAATCTGGCAAGACATCCAAATCTGCCGAGCCGGTGATTCCCGTCGTTGCTTCCCGCGCCATGGTGCGCGATTTTCGCGTGCGCGTGATTCCGCCCGACCTCGCTGCCCGGCACCCCGCCACCAATGGAGACACCCGTAAGTTGTTTCTGATTTGGGATGGCGAGTCGCTAGACCCTGTCGCTCTTGATTATCATGAAGCGCTTTTGCGGGTCGATTCATGGAAGCAATCGTTGGCCACCGGGGCCGAACCCCGATTGACTTTGGTTTACACAAACGATGACCCGGATGATTATTCTCCAATTTTACGAGGTTTCTCCAAGTTTCTCAACGAACGCGGCGTGGTTCTCGAGCGTCGTACCGCTTCCGATGCCGAATCCGCTATTCAAGGTGTCAAAAGACCATGATCCGCTGTCTTGCGGTGGTTCCCCCGGGTGGTTCCATGCCTGTGGGGCTGCAATCAGCCGGCGCGCAATCCCGTTGGCGTACGGCGACAGTGGAGTGGAAGCCGGGTAGCAGCATCAAATCAGTACTTTCTGGCGCGGAAGTGGCAGTTCTCGCGGGCTGGGGAACAGAAGAAATACCACATGAAGTTGCTCTGGTATTGGCCAATGAATGCTGGGAAACCATGGAGGTGGCGCGGTTTCCGGTGGTGGTGATCGACGGGCCGTTGCCTTTGAATAAGTCGGTGTCGCAAGCCAATTCTTCCGCTTTGGCTTGGCACCGCGGGGCCAGTAACGACGCGGCGCTTGCCAAGCATGTCGAGACTCTGGCCCTTGCGCGGCGCACCCGCCGCCGGGTTTCGTTGCGCCAGACAGTGCTGGCGGCATTCGGTTTGCTTCTAATGTCCACCGTTTTAGGTGCTGGATTATTGACTTTATGGGCCGCCGGGTTCGACCCTGCTTTGCAGGAGGCACTTGTACTTCTGGATGGGCTTGAAGGCTCCAAACCCAGACTTCTGGAAGGAGAAAGCCTCGCTGCGTGGCACGATCGGTTGCAGGGGCTCGATGCCTGGCAGCCGGCTAGTTTGGCCAGCCAAGAGCTGGAAACACGGGTGAATACCGCTCGTGAACTGCTGCGTTCCTGGATACAGCCCATCGATCTGGCAGCACGCTGGCCCGAAGTGGAAGACGCTGGATCTCTCAAACGCCTAAGGCATCTGGCGGAATCTATTCACGAATTTAATCCAGCGCTTTCTGGATTTTCCGAGTCTCCCTTGGGGAAAGACGCGCTGTTGCACCGCGACGAAATTGTCGCGGCAGTGCGCGACGCGGATCGGCAGGTTGAAGAAACGTTCAGGCGCATGGAGTCCCGCCGCGAACTGTTGGCGTTGGCGCGGCACCGAACGGCTTCGGGAGTGGACTGGGCGGGTTGGTACCAAGCGACGGAACCGTACCTGCAGGAAACCATGGTGGTGGTTTACGATGCCCCTGTGCGGGCACTCGACGAATTACGCGACGCGCAGTTGGCGGAGCTTGAATCGCTTGCGGATTTGCGGCGCGCGCGCCTTATGGTGAATGCTTTGGGATTGGCCGGCCCGGGGCCAGCCTATCTGGTTCCGCCCGCCAGTGGTGCAACATTGGCATTGGCCGCTGAACGCATGGATGCCGTTCTGCGGGCTGATCCGCATGCTTTGGCTGACCTTGTCGCGGCGGGGTTGCCGGGGGCTTTTGTCAATGGCATCTCTGGTGCTGTGGAAGCTGCGCGCAATGCTTGGCTTGCTGGTGGCGGCAAAGAACTGGTTGCGCGGCTCAAGCCTGAAGGAACAGGAATTGAGGCATGGCGTCAATCATTGGAATTGATGAAAGCTCAACCGTCGGTATCTCGTTGGAACCAGTGGATTGGTTTTCTGGCGGCGATGGAACGCGCGGGAACGGGAGGCTCAAATCCACCGCCATTAGATGAATTGCAGCGTTACTTTGCCACCAATACCAAACCGATCGTTCCCACGGCAGGGATTGTGGTACTAGACGATATGATCGAAGGTGAAATGGTGTTGGTTGTGCAAAATACCAAGGCGCCTGAATCTAAATTGCAGATGAATCTCAAATTTAAGGAACGCAAGTCAGAAGGATGGATTTTGGCATTCCGCCCATTGGACATGGCTGGCCTCAACTGGGCTGTGGGAGACCCCTGCATAGCCACATTGATGTTGGGCGAAAAAATCTTGGCGGAATGGTCCGCTCCTGCCACCCAGGCTGTGGGCACCGAAGGCATATGGGGCCCATCGTCTTCCGGCCTGAAGGCCCGTTTGCGGTGGGATCCTGCTGGCGCGGTGCCTGAGCCACCCGCATGGTGGCTGCGCGGTGTGCGCTGAATTTTAAGTGCAAGCGAGTTTCAGCACGGGAGCCAGATAAACCATCAAGGTGAGGCGGGGGCAATAACCTCGACGCCCGAAACTTGTATCATTGGAGCTTCATCACCCGCCATTAAGTTTTTTGCAAGCAGATTCTTTATATTCCACCCCTTCAATTCAATCCGTTGGCATGGCATGATGATATTTGATTCGTTTGCCTTTGTTCATGCGCGGGGTCTACCTGTATGGCTGAGCCAATTGCCCAAGAGGTTCTGTCGCAGACCACTGCCGCACCGGGTTCAGCCCCGGATAGTTCCGCACCGGTTCCCGCACGGATCGGCCGCTACCGCATCGACAGGCTTTTGGGGGATGGCGGTTTCGGCCGAGTGCTCTTGGCGCACGACGAAGTTCTCGACAGGCAAGTAGCCATCAAGGTACCCCACCGTCACCTTCTTAACAATCCAGATGATATCGAGGCCTATGTAGTTGAAGCGCGTACTGCTGCCCGGCTAAAGCATCCGAGTGTGGTGCCGGTTTACGATGTCGGCAGCACCGATGACTATCCATGTTTTGTGGTCTCGCATTACGTGGATGGTTGCGACTTGGCCAGTCGGCTGAAGCAGGGGCCATTGCCGCTGGCAAATGCGCTCGTCATTGTGGCGGATGTGGCATCGGCCCTGCACCATGCCCACACTCAGGGTGTGGTGCACCGAGATATCAAACCGGCCAATCTATTTCTCGATGCCGCAGGTGTGGCCTACGTGGGTGACTTCGGCCTGGCACTCCGCGACGCCGAGGTGGGCACCGGCCCGCGTTATGCCGGCACCCCTGCCTACATGAGCCCCGAGCAGGCGCGCGGGGAAGGGCACCGGGTGGATGGGCGTTCCGATGTTTTCAGTCTGGGTGTGGTGTTTTACGAGCTGTTGGCGGGCAGGCGGCCGTTTCGCGCCACCAACCGGGGCGATCTTTTAGATGAAATCATCACCATGGAGGCCCGGCCTCCGCGCCAATTCAACGACACCATTCCGCGTGAAGTGGAGCGTATTTGCCTGAAAGCGTTGGCGAAGCGCGCCGCCGATCGTTATTCCACCGCTCTCGACCTTGCCGACGATATCCGCCATTTTCTCAGCCTCAACCCGATTTCAGCACCTTATTCCACTCGTAATGATGTGTTAGACGGTGAAACCAATCACGAAACTCCCGCGCCGGCATCGATGCCCACGCCAGATTCCGGCCGCTCGTTTGCTGTTGTTCCCAAGGGATTACGTTCGTTCGACGATGGCGACAAAGATTTTTTTCTGGAACTGCTTCCCGGCGCCCGCGACCGCGATGGCCTACCCGAAAGTATACGGTTTTGGAAAAAGCGGCTGGAAGACCCCAACCCCGATGAACCGATGCGCGTGGGGCTGGTGTATGGCCCTTCGGGGTGCGGAAAATCGTCGCTTATGAAGGCCGGGCTGATACCACGCCTTACCACCTCGGTGAAAGCGGTTTATTTGGAGGCCACGGGCGACGAAACCGAGGTACGCCTGCTCAAGGTACTCCGCCGTGTGCTGCCCTCGTTGCCTGCCGATACCCCATTGACCGAAACCCTTAAAGCCGTGCGCTTAGGGTTAATGCCTGCCGGGGCCCGCCGCGTGGTGGTGGTGATCGACCAGTTCGAGCAGTGGCTGCATGCCCATGGCAACGATGTGGAACCGGACCTGATGCGCGCGTTGCGGCAATGCGATGGTGCCCGGCTTCAGTGCGTGGTGATGGTGCGCGACGATTTCTGGTTGGCTGTCAGCCGCTTCATGCAGGCGCTCGAAGTGCCCTTGGTTGAGGGGGGCAATGCCCGGCTTGTGGACTTGTTCGACCAAGGCCATGCCCGCAAGGTTCTGGCGGCATTTGGCCGTGCCTATGGCGCCATTCCCGCCGATGCCACTTCAGGTATCGACCCCGTCTTGCGTCAGTTGCTCGAGCGAGCCGAAGCGTGGCCAGACACCACCGGCGACGTCCGCGACGGTATTCGCAGGGCCATCGATATTGCCGACCGCGACGCGGAAATGGCTCTCACCCGTGTCCGCAAAGTGCTGGAGTTTATCGTTCGGCAGGTCTTTGAACAGAAAGTGGCGGAAATGCCCGGTACCCGGCCGCTTGAAGGGCTTATCGACCGCATTGTGAAAGACGGGCATTTTCCCCGTCGGCTTGAGGCTTACGCCAGTACCGTTCGCAAGCTCGGCAATGTTGGCACCCACGCGCACGACGAAAAAGTCTCCATGGACGATGTCAAACATTCGCTCGCCCAGCTCGAACCGATCGCGGCATGGTATTTTCAGTCTGAAAAGGCTGCCCCTGAAGGTGCATCTGCCGAACCAGCGCCGGCTCAGCCTGCGGATCCCTCGGCGGGGGGCCACGACGCGTTCATGGCACTCGCCATCGATGGCTTGTCTCAGGATGGCAAGGTTGTTTCTGTCCGCGTCGCTCTGCTAGCGGAAATGGTGAAAACAAAACCGTGGACGGTTGCCACACTGAAGGCATTGGGTGGTATCGACGGTATTGGCGTGGCATTCTTGGAGGAAACCTTCAGCGCGGCCACGGCGCCCGCTGGCAACCGCGCGCGGCAGAAACCGGCGCGCGCGGTGCTGCGCGCCCTGCTGCCCGGTTCTGGCACCGATATTAAGGGACACATGCGGTCCCGCGACGAGCTTCTCAAGGCTTCCGGCCTGGCGGCACGACCCCGCGAATTCGATGACCTGATTCTGCTTCTCGACGGTTCGCTTCGCCTGATCACGCCCACCGATCCCGAAGGGCTTGGTGAGGAAAGCGCGTCTGCCCCAACTGAAAACGCCCCGCGTTACTACATTCTCACGCACGATTATCTGGTACCCGCCCTCCGTGAATGGCTCACCCGCAAGCAGCGGGAAACAGCGCGCGGTCGCGCCGAAATCCAGTTGGCCGAGCATGCCTCGGCTTATCAGGCCCGGCCTGTGCCCAGGCAGATTCCAAGCCTGTACCAGTGGTTGCAGATCGTTTGGCACGTGCCCGGCAAAGACCGCAATCCCTCGGAACAGCGGTTGATGCAAGCCGCGTTCTGGCTGCACTCCACCCGAATGGCCCAGGTATTTGCCTTGATGCTGGTGGTGAGCGGGGTTGCCACTTACGCTTACGGCCATTTTCAGGCCCGTGTACTGCACGACCGACTGTTGGTGGCCTACACCCCGGATGTGCCCGTGGTTGTGAAGGCGCTGCAACCGTTCCGCTGGTGGGCCGACCCGCTGTTGCGCGCCACCTTGGCGGAAGCAGAAACGCAGGGGCAGGCCCGCGCGCGGTTGCATACCTCATTGGCGCTCTTGCCCGTGGATGATAGCCAGGTGGAGTATTTGACTGCCCAACTGTTGGCTGCCGAGCCTGTCGATGTACCCGTTCTGCGCGACGCCTTGAAGCCGCATCAGGCCGAATTGGTGGAGCGCTTTTGGGCTGTGGCTATGAAGCCGGAACCAGTATCGCAACGGCTGCGCGCCGCTGCCACGTTGGCCGCCTACGCGCCAAATGACCCGCGCTGGGCAGAGGTCGCCGCCGATGTTGCCAACGATCTGGCGCGCGTGCCCTCGGTGCATTTGGCCCTGTGGCTGGAGGCCTTGCGGCCTGTCCGCACCGCCTTACTGCCACCACTTGCCATTATTTTTCAAGACAAAACGCGTTCGGAAGTGGAACGAACACTCGCCACCGACGCCCTTGCCGACTGGGCCGCCGATAACCCCAGTGCGCTAGCCAACCTGCTGATGGATGCCGATCAGCGGCAATTTGAGGTCATGTTTGTCAAGCTTCAAGCACTATCAGCCATTGCTTTACCACAGGTGCGGGCTGAAATGGAGAAAAAGATTCCGTCTTCTGTTCCGTCGTCGGATCCCAGTCGCGAAAAATTAGCTAAACGCCAAGCCAACGCGGCGGTGGCGCTTGCCCGGTTGGGCGAATTGGAACGGGTTGTGCCGTTGTTGACCCATTCGCCCGATCCGCGCGTACGCAGCTACATCATCCATGCCTTGGCCCCCCAAGGAGTCGACCCGGAATTGCTGATTGCCTTGTTGGAAAAAGAAACCGAGGTGTCGCGACGCCGCGCCTTGCTGCTGGCTTTGGGTGAATTTAGCGACAATCAGCTAACCGCGGCGCGACGCAAGGCTTTGGTGCCAGCCGTTGAGTCCTATTACCGTAACGACCCTGATCCGGGAGTGCATGCCGCTGCCGAGTGGTTGCTGCGCCAATGGAAACAGGAAAAGTTGATTGATCATTTGAAAGATAAATGGGTAGAAGATTATAAAATTCGCCAAGCTTCTATTGCTGCTTCACTTAAGCCTAATGCCAAGCCCGGGTGGTTTGTCAATCGGCAAAAACAAACCATGCTGCTGATTCCCGGCCCGGTGGAGTTTCAGATGGGCTCTCCCGAATCTGAAGAAAACAGACATCCTACCGAAACCAGCCACCAGCAACGTATTGGCCGCAGCCTTGCCATTGCCAGCACGCATGTGACGCTGGAGCAGTACGAACGGTTTAAGAAAAATTATAGAAGCGAAATTGGATCTCCATACGATCGGGACGATCGTCTCCCTGCCGTTGGCATCAGTTGGTTCATGGCGGCGGCATATTGCAATTGGCTCAGTGAGCAGGAAGGGATCGACAAGAAGGAGTGGTGTTTTGATATTACCGCCAAGGAAACGCGACTGAAGCCCGATTACTTGAAACTGAAGGGGTACCGCATGCCGACGGAGGCGGAAATGGAATATGCGACGCGAGCGAACAGCACAACCAGCCGATTTTTCGGGGAAACATCAGAGGTGCTTCCGCGTTACGCGTGGTATTTGGATAACGCGAATAGCAAGCCATGGCCTGTGGGCCTGCTGAAGCCAAACGATCTGGGTGTGTTTGACGCGCAAGGCAACGTTAATTCGTGGTGCATGAATGAATATCGAGATTATTCCGGAGAAGATGACGATCCCGAGGAATCCTTAATAATTAGCAAGGAAACTAGTCGTGTGCTGCGTGGGTCGTCGTTCAACTATCCTCCGGCGAGTGTGCGTTCCGCTTACCGCGACATCAATGCTCCGGCCAACCGTAACCTCAGCTTCGGTTTCCGGGCTGCGAGGACTTTAGATCTTGATTGATTTGCTTTTTTACTCCTTAATGTTTTATTTTTGTGTTATTTTTTTATGTATTTTCCGCCCGGGAGTCTGTTGCCCCTTACTCAGTCGCGCGGGGCTGTTCGGGTCGGCCAAGTGGCGGGTACCGACCATCTGACACCGGTCATTTTGTATTGGTGTCTGGGCGACTGTATAAGAAGACCGGCGGGACGCCGGTCCCACCAAACCGTGTACAATGTTTGGAATGATTGTTCCGGTGGAACCGGCGTCCCGCCGGTCTTAACAAACAAGAATCTTGCCTGAAGTTTCGAACATTTCCTGCATTTTCCGCTTGGCAGTCTGTAGCTTTTTACTTAGTCGCGCATTCCACGGGCCAAGTAACAGAATCTGAAACGACTATTCCAAGCGATACAGCCCTAGGAAGATATGGATTATGGTTTCAGTGCGCGGGTGCGGCAATCTTCAAACAGCGTCTTCCATTCAAACTCCTGAATTAAAAGAAGGTTCGGCACATTGGCGCCTTGTTCCACGCGGCGTGTGAAATCTGCCGGGGCAAAGCGGCCTCCATCGGGTAATTGAGCCGCTATGGCAGCGAACACGGGGTGCGCGCCCACCCTACGGAACCAGTAACAAGCGTTGCCATAATCGCCTTCGCGGCGGTGGGCGATGCCGTGCCAGTAGGAGCCATCCGGCGTCTCTAGTTCTTGGCTGATAGCGTGCGAGCGATCGAAATGGTCGAACCGCAACCAGAGCGCCGCCAAGCAGGCTTGGGCAGCATCGTGGTTAGTGATGGGCCCGCCCAGAAGTGATAAGTCTGCCGCCAGAGCTTCCAGTGGCTTTATAGCTTCGGAAATGGGTTTGCCTAGCAGTAGGCCGGGTGCCGGTAGCGTGTGTACCAGATCGCGCCACGATCGCGTCATTTTGGGGGACCTCCATAAAGGACCATGCTGAGATAGTCGCTCACAAAGCCTGCAGATTCCAGCACGGGGCGAGCTTTGCCGCTGGCTGAGGCGTCATCGATGGTTTCCACCGTCCAGCGCCCGTTGCCCTGGGCCAGCAGTGGTTTCGTTAGGGCTTTCAAGGCGTCGGCCAGATCGGTGGGCGAAGTGGTCGGCAGGGTTGTCAGCTTTCGGCCATCTTTTTCGGCTAACAGAACGGGTAATCCGGCGCGTTGGACAATCCAGTTGCCGGCACGCCGGGGAAAAGAACGCTTGCCCCCATCCAATAATGGTAAATCGAGCGGAGCGCCCGCGCCGTAAAGGTTGGCCGGGTCGAGCGCGTGCAGGGCGATCAACGGTTCCGCGCGGGAATTGGCCAAAGGCGCGTCACGCAAGCCCTCCAGTGCTTCAGGCAAGGCGAATTGCGCGCCCGCCAACCCCTCCACAAAATAACCACGCCGAATGTCTCCGGAAAGCTCGAGCCGGTTCAGCACTTCCATCAAAATGCGCCATGGCGGCATGGCTGGACAAAGGTTGGCCAGATCGCGGTTGATAATGCCGTAGCGGCGCAGCAGCACCATGGCGGCCGTGAGCGCCTGTTGCTCGGCACCGACCGCACCAAAAGGCAGATGGAACCAGCGTCCCTCACCGCGTTGGCGTACGGGCGAGGCAAAGCCTTCGCGCAGGGCCATGCGGGCGCGTTTGTGCGCGGGCATCGGATCAGCCGGCGTCTGAGTGGCTTTGGGAGCGCCGGCCCGGCAGGCATCGAGCCTATCGTTGGAAACTAGACCAGCTTCCACCAACGACCAAAGAACGGTTCGCATAGTGGAAGGAGGTTTTTGTAATCGCAGAGCCACATCTTCAATAAAAGTGGCTCCACATTGCCTTAAATGTTCTAAAACAGCTGTGGCTTCCGGATCGGGTTCTGCTGGTGGAGCGTTCCACTCGCATAGAAGCCCGCGGGAAAGAAAGCTCACGGCATCGGGTCCACCTGACCAGCAGCCGTGACCTTCCAGGCACCATGCATCGAGCTGACGCATAGAAAAGCCTGCCAAACGCGCGGGTAATATGCCGCGTTCCCACGCTTCCAGTGGCGCGGCGTGCAGCGCCAAGCGGTCGAGTATGTGCCCAATACCATCGGGCGCGGCGGATAGCCTCGATGGATGCGCCCCTTGCCATGTGGCAAGAAATGCGGCGTACTGTTGTGGAGGCACGGAAACCACGTCGCGGCGCAAGATTCCAAGGCTACCTTGACGTACTTGATCCCAATTGGCGGGTGCTGAATATTCAATGGTTTCTTGGGTGGTGCGACCCAGCACAGGAACCACGCGGCCTTCAGCGGACCATTCTTCCAGCCTGCGGGCGGTCCAGTCGCGGTCGAATGGATAGCGGGCCAGAATATCGTTGAGGCTGACCAGGGCGCGTGTGTCGAGGTAGCGGGAAAGGATACGGGCTGAGGCATCGTGTCTGGTGGCACTGCTGGCGTTGGCGGTTCCCAGCGCTGTTTCGTAATCGCCCGCGTGTTCCATGGCATGCCAGGCCCACTGTTCCCCCAGACGGAATCGGCCTGCTGTGCCTTGGTTGCGGAGGTGCTCCAGCATGCCCGCCATGCCGCCTTCCAGTTCAACCTCCAGCAGGTCGCCAACTTTACCGAGGAAATCGAGCATTTCCGGAGCGGTGCGGGGCGACATTCCTTGCCTTCGCAGCCGGCGCTCGACTTGCGCCACGGCGCGCGGGTCAATCGCGCTGACGGGTGCGGACCCCGGTAGGACTTCGTCTAAGAGTTGGCGGTCGAGGTGCTGCCACACTTTCGATTCAGGTTCCACGGCATCGAGCTGATACATGAAAGCAGCGGTGAAGCTAAAAAGAACGTCGGCAGCGAAAGGGCAGGGTGTTTCAGCCCGGCGCGTGACAACAGTTGCCTCGCCTTTGCGCACGGCGCGCAACAGGTCGGCCAAGGCGTTTATTTCAAGATGATCTTGCAGACATTCGCGGTAGGTTTCCGCAATGATCGGGAAATCGGGGTGGCGGCGAGCCACCTGTAGCAAGTCTTTGCCGCGCAGGCGCTGCAGCCAGAGCGGAGCGCGTTTGCC
>CAMCLK010000045.1 GCA_945875585.1 Candidatus Kuenenia stuttgartensis
AGGCAATATCCAACACGAACAGGGCCAATAGTAGGCCAGCTATCCCCATAGCACTCAGGCAGAACCACTTTTCCATGCCCAAGGCCCCAAAGGTGTCGCCACGCATGAGAACACAAAGAACCCAAACGACAATCGTTTTGGACTCTTGACTATTCCATCATGTTATGAAGACCCGGGCAAGTGGGGAGGGGCCTTCTTCAACAGGAATTTTTGCGGGGTTCTCATTCCACTGTCACGATTGACATAACCGGAAACCGGTCAAGCCTTTCGGTCCTTTTCTTGTTTCGAAGCACTAATTGAATGGGAACCCTTCAAACGTATTATCCGCTTCTGTGCAAGCGGAACCAAGAATGGCACCGCATGCTGCGCAATGCCCAATTATGGGCAAATCATCGAGATCTTCACACAGAATTAGTTCCCATGGGACCTGTAATTCATGTGTTTCTGCGCACGGTTGCCATGCCTGAATTGGTAGCCCGATGTTGTTATCACGTGAACCCGGTTCGATGGCGTCGTTGCGTTGGACCATGATTTAGACTCCTCTTGACCTGACCTCTTACGACAGAGGAATAAGGCAAGTTGAATACCAATGGCATGATAAAAATGTGCTGACTAGCGATTATTCTTTAACATTATTCTGTGTATAGGTTTGTGGCGTGGTGTTGTGGGCGGTGAATGCTCGCCCTTTAGCGTGAAGTTCACCCCGGTTTGCAACTTTTCCAACTGGTGCCTACCAGATAGGACATTTTTACCAACAGACCTGAATGTCTATCGCACTTGTTCGCACGTGCCGGCGCATGGTATAGCCATGCCTTGCTGGCATGGTGCGGGTGGGGTGAAATGAAAAACTTTCTCAGAAGCCTTCGATTTGCCTGGCCATACAGAGGGCGCCTGATCGTCTCGGTCATTTGCGCCGTCATGGCTGCGGCCCTATGGGGCCTGAATTTTACTTGTATTTACCCAACCCTTAAGCTGCTTCATGCAGAAACAAGTTTACTGGCAGAAGTTGACGTTCTAATTGCTGGTATCCAACGCGACATCGACAAAGTTGAGTTAGGTCTCGAAGGGTTGCAAACCAAAGCCCGCGAACTGGATCGGATGGTTTCAAATCGGTACAGCGAACAAATGCGCCGCGATGCCACGCGCGACCTAGTAAAGCAAGAAAGTCGTGTCGAAAACCTCAGACGCTCCCTCTACCACCACCGTTTGGTGCGTAAGTTTGTTCAAGACTGGTTGCCACTGGACCCTTTCCACACGCTTGGCGTGGTTCTTGGATTTGTGCTGGTTGCTGTGGTGCTGAAATGCTGTTTCGAGTTTTGCCAGGATTGGCTGGTTGGCAGTGTCATCAATTTAGGCCTGTTCGACCTTCGCAATGAGTTTTTCCGCAAGGTGCTCCGGCAAGATGCAGATCAATTTGGCGACCGCGGTTCCGCGGACCTGATGTCGCGATTCACGACCGACATGGAAGCGCTCGGTCTGGGAACGAAAACCTTGTTTGGCCGAGTAGTTGCCGAACCGCTTAAAGCCGTGGCGTGCGTTGTGTTGGCTTGCATGATTTCGTGGCAGTTGACGTTGCTGTTTCTGATCATGGTGCCGATTGCCGGTTACCTGCTTGGGCGAATTGGCCGCACCATGAAGCAGGCCACCCGCAAAATGCTGGAACGTGTATCCAATATTTACCGGATCCTTCAGGAAGTTTTAGGCGGTATCAAGGTGGTGAAGGCATACACCACAGAACCACGCGAACGTATGCGTTTTCGCGAAGCCACACGAGACTATTACAACCGCGCCATGCGCGTGGTGAAGATCGACTCGCTCACCGGGCCAGCCATTGAAATTTTGGGCGTGGCGGCAATAGTTCTGGCGCTCATGGCAGGTTCGTATCTGGTGCTGCGCAAGCAAACATCGTTCATGGGCCTCAAATTCAGCGAGCAACCCCTTGAAGCCGAGGCCTTGCTCCAACTGTATGTGCTATTGGCCGCCATTGCCGACCCTGTCCGCAAGCTTTCCAGTGTGTTTACCAAGATCCAGGCAGGCGGTGCTGCCGCCGATCGGATTTTTGAATGCCTCGACCGTGAACCTCGAATTATCGGTAATTCCGATGGTCCCAGATTGGCTCGATCTGAAGACGGCCAGCTTGAAGCGCCCCCTGTACGTGGCATTCTTCATCCGCCGCTGATTGAGTTCCGTGATGTTTGTTTTTCGTACGACCCTGGCAGGCCAATTCTTTCGCATATGTCATTCAAGGTTCACCGGGGTGAAACGATCGCTATTGTTGGAGGCAATGGGTCTGGGAAGTCCACATTGCTTTCTCTTCTGCCCAGATTCCGTGATCCTGATCATGGTTCGGTGATGATCTTGGGGCATGATTTGCGATCTATCAATTTGCGCAGTTTGCGGCACAATCTCGGCCTTGTTTCGCAGGACATTGTTTTGTTTGACGATACCATTCATGGCAATATAGCCTATGGAGCGCGTGGCGCCACGCGTGAACAGGTTGAACAAGCTGCCACGCGGGCCTTTGCTCACGATTTCATCACGCGCCTTGCCCAAGGTTACGATACGCCCGTTGGTGAATGTGGCGGGAAACTGTCCGGTGGCCAAAAGCAGCGTATTTGCTTGGCGCGTGCCATATTGCGGGACCCCGCCATACTTCTGCTGGATGAATTCACCAGCCAAACCGATGCGGAGAGCGAGACCCTTATCCACCGCGCCATGGCTGATTTTGTCCGTGGCCGTACCACGTTCATGATTACGCACCGTATGCACACACTCGAAATGGCCAGCCGAATCATGGTTCTGGACCACGGCCACATCGTTGCCTTTGGAACTGAAGAAGAATTGCTTCGTGTCTGTCCCGTTTTCCAGCGCCTGAGCGAACCGGGCGGGGAATTGCATGCGGCCTGATCTTGGGTGGATATTTCAGAACCGCATAGCAATGCCACTGGGCATTGCTGTTGCGGTTTATTTGTTGGTATTTCACAGGCTGGCTGACCGGGGGCTTTGGAGCAGCCATGAGGCGCGTGCCGGCCTCAATGCTGCCTGGTACCTGAACAATCCAGGTTGGGGGCCATCCCGGTTGCCGGATGGCGGATTTGAGCTTCAGAAGCCCCCCATGTCGTATTGGCTGATCGCCATGTCTGCTTGGTCCATGGGAATGCCGTACCCAGATTCACTTGCCATTCGATTACCTACGGCATTGGCTGCTCTGGCGTGTGCCGGTTGTCTGGTTGGCCTAGGTGCCGCGCGAGGCCACGTTTCCCGGGGCGTGATAGCTGCCTTGATGCTGTTAACAATGCTTCATTTCACATGGTTGGCCCGCATTGCGCGGACAGACATGCTTTTGGCACTGAGTTTGACCGCTGGCTGCAGCTGCATGATGCAGATCTCTTTGTTTTCCGGTTGGCGCCGCCTTGGGTGGGCCAGTGCCTTGATGCTGGCCACCGCCTTTGGCTGCTTAACCAAGGGGCCACTGGCTCCGGTGCTGCTCGTCTCGGTTGCCATGGCCATAGCACTGGTCGATAGAAGTGGCGGGATTGGTGGCATGGCCCAGCGTTTTGTCTGGCCCATGGCCAGCATTGTTCTAGGCGCCCTCATTTGCCTGCCATGGTTCTTACTGGCAGATATTCGTACGGACGGACGTTTTCTGGAAGAGTTCTTCTGGCTGCATACGTGGGGAAGAGGGTTGGGGGGCACTCGCCTGCGGGAGCATCCGTGGTGGCTTTATTTGGTTCAGGGGCCTTTCGAAGCGCTTCCATGGAGCCCCTTATTGCTTGCCGCGGCAGTGTGGCTCCTGCGTTATCCGCCATCCAACGTGGATAGCGAAGACAAAGCGCGACGCACCGATGCAACAATAGGTATGGCATGGCTCGTGGGAATCGTTGCGGTTCTTTCCATGGCTCGTTTCAAACGCATGGATTACCTTTTACCTGCTTTTCCAGCGGTGGCATGGGTGGTGGCCTGTTGGTGGGAGGATCGGCAACGCAGTTTGACTGCTGTGCTGAAGCAGAGGTTCAATTGGGCACTTGCGGGTGCTGTGGCCCTGATGGTGGCTGGATGGACTGTACGGTTGGAATGGTTTGTTCACCAAGCGGATGCGTGGCGTGACCTACGCCCCATGGCTGTTCAACTTGATCATCAACTACCTGCGGATCGCGTGCCTGTGTTTTTTCAACTGGAACAGCACGAACTTGCTTATTGGCTGAAGCGCCCCATTCATACATGTATCGAATGGCAGGACTTGGCTCAGGTTGTTGATTCAGATGGAGCGTGCTGGGTTGTGACACAGCGCCAACGGTTGCATGAAGGGTGGTTTGTCGATCCAAGATTCCAGTGGACGCTCCTTCTGGATCGAACTGCAAGTGATACAACTGCTTATGAAGGCCGTTCCGATCTGGTCGTGGTCACACTCGAACGGAGGCGGCCACCAACATCAATGGTAATGGCACCATGCCCGCCTACGCCCCCCTCATCCCCTTGACCAACGCCCCCTTGGCGATTGTGCTCTTGGCAACGCCTGGTGCCCATGCTGCGGATGAGTGGGATCAATGCGAAGCATTTTGGAACAACCAGCTGGCAGCACTTCCAGAAGGCTCGTGCCTGATCCCGGCACGCGGTGATGCTGCGGGGGAAGGTGTGCTTTTGGCGCAGGCACTGGCAAAGGTCACTCAATCTAGGGTATTCGTGGTTCCAGCAACGGTTGCATATCTTCAGCAGAACCTGATTCGCCAACTTGCTGCGCGGCTGGATCAGGCCCACGTTGTGAGTCTGGTGCGTCTGGAAAACACCCCGGGATTACTTAGCCGTGTGGTGCGAGGAAGCTTGGGATTACTGACCCGGGTGCTGCTGGCGCTCGACCTTGGGCCAACTCCCGGATGGCCTGGGTGGCGCCGTTGGTGTGAACGAACGATTGGTTGGTGGTGTCTAGGCTTGCGCGGAGCCGATCCGTTGGCGCCATGCAAAATGATCCGGTCGAGTCTCGTGCCCGCGTTGTCGTTGCAATGTTTGGGTAGCCTTGTGCATGGCGAATTGGTGGCCAAAGCCAATTTCATGGCGGCGCTACTGGATGAGGAACGGATGATTTCCAATGGGAAATCCGCTGTTGAACCGGTCGATCCGTTGTGGTGGCGTGATTTTTTCAATCTGTTCAATCGCCCTGTGTTTGGTGAAAACCAGCGCGAAAACTCAGCGTCCGACAGTTAATCGTGACGGATTTCCTTGACGACTCAATTGCCTGTGCTCTATGCTTGGCATATTGCCGAAGTGGCGGAATTGGCAGACGCGCTAGCCTCAGGAGCTAGTTCTCGCAAGGGAGTGGAGGTTCAAGTCCTCTCTTCGGCATTCCCCGTCTTGTTTTGATTTGTGTATAATCTGACAGTAGCTACCTATTTTTATGAGCATTTGAGTGTTGTTCTCACTCATTTACATTGTTTCACTTTGAGAATAAGTGTTGCTAATTGATCTTTTTATCCGGAACTTTTGGTTTCGTTGCGGGTTTGATTTGTTAGGGTGGTTTGTGAATTCTTTCTTTAAATTCACATTTTAGAAGTCAAAATAAGATTGTGTGTGTAAAATTGGGAGGAAGGAATGGTGACGACGCCCGACACATTGCCTCGTCGTTATATGTTAAATCTTTCAAGCACACTTTACTTTTATCGAAACTGAAACAATACTGAAAAAAGAGGTTTGGAGGGTTTGTGATGGCAATCTTGGCTTGCGAACCCCATGTTTGCCCTGCGAACCTTTTCCAAGGCGTAGGCTTTCCCGGTTATTGGAGTGTAATTCATACGCTTCCACGCATGGAAAAAGCGTTAGCGCGTCTTCTCAATCGCCCCGGAATTGGATTTTTTCTGCCCTGCACCCAAAGCCGTACGCTGATTCGTGGGAAAATCCGCGTTGCGCAGATCCCTTTGTTCTCGGGATATCTTTTTGTCAAAGCGGACAGGGACCAGACGGCGCACCTGCTTCGTCTTCGGCAAGTGGCTTCCATTCAGTCGGTAGTGGATCAGGAACGACTGTTCACAGAGTTGAAACAGGTTCACGACCTCATCGCCTTGGGTGCTCCACTAACAGCGGTTGATCGGTTAGCCCCCGGAATGAATGTGGATATTTGCCAGGGACCCATGCGTGGGCTCAGGGGGCGCATTGTCAACGCGGCCACAGGTCGGCGTTTTGTCGTTTCGGTGGATTTTATTGGCAAAGGTGTTTCGGTTGTTCTCGATGATGTCATGCTGGCCCGTTGCTCCTGAGGTGTCATGTCTGATTTTATTGACATCACGGAATACCTGATGACGGCAACCCCGGCATTAAGGCTATTGCTGGCGGCTGGCATTGCTTGCGCCTTCACAGCAATGGCTATGCCTTTTGTGGTATTTTCAGGCCGCTGTTGTGGTTTGGTTGATCAACCGGATGCCAGACGCAAACAGAGGCAGGAACCTATTCCCCGAGTGGGGGGATTGGCCATGGTTGCCGGTGCCATGGGGGCGTGGGCTTGCCTTGGCCTTGTAGGCGGTTTGCAACCGCTGCCGCATCAGGTGTGGGTGGCATTGGGCCTTCTCATTGTTGTGATTGTCGGTGTGGCAGACGATGGAATGAACCTGAGGGGCCGCCATAAATTGGTTGGCCAGGTCTTCGCGGCCATGTTAATTGTTATTCCCGGCAAGCAGGCGCTAAACACGGTTCAATTCATGGGAGCCTATGCTTCGCTGGAAGAATGGGGCATTCCTCTGACCATCCTGATCTTTGTTGGAGCGATGAATGCTGCCAACCTATTGGATGGCATGGATGGATTTTTGGGAAGTGTGGCATTGTCGTCTGGGTGTGCACTCTTGGCATTGGCCGTTTCCGAAGGCCACACTGGTGCCGCCATGGGATCGAGCATTTTTGTAGGAACTGTCGCTGGTTTTCTGATCTTTAACCGCCCCCCCGCAAAGGTCTATTTGGGGGATTGCGGCAGCATGCTGGTGGGAACTGTGCTCGCCATGCTGGCCATATCCACCGGGCATCGCGAGCCGGATGTCACATGGGTATCGTTGGCGGTTCCGGTGGGTGTTCTGTTCCTTCCCATTGTTGATACATCGGCGGCGATCATTCGTCGGTCTCTCACAGGCCGCAGCCTTTACAGCCCCGATCGCTCTCATGTTCACCATTGCTTGGTGCGGGCAGGGCTTGGCCCTTGGCGCGCCATGGCATTGGCCATGGCTATTGGCTTGGTCATCGGATTGTTTTTGATAGTGGCACACATGACACGCGATGATCGTGTTGTTTGGCTGATTATGGCAATGCTTGTGACGACCCTCATCTGGACGGGTCTGTTTGGCAGGGCCGAATATCGGTTGATTTACGAACAGGTGCGGGCCTTAGTTGCACATCGGCCTTCAGCCGAGGGCCGATCTGATGCCGACATGAGCCTGCATCTGCAAGGCTGTGCCCTTTGGGATCCATTATGGCGCGACCTTGTAGCGGTTGGCCGTATGAATGGCGTGGCCGGAATAACCCTCGATATCGACATGCCTTGGCTCGGAGAATCGTTCCATGCCCATTGGAACTCGGGCCACCATGCTGCTGATCAAGAAGTGTGGCGAGTCGATATACCAATAGTTGCACAAGGCCGGGTGATCGCGCATTTTCATCTGGAATCTTATTCCTTAGACAAACACTCATGGCAGATTCTGGCTCAGTTTCAGCCTTATATTGATCGGGTACAAGTTCTGGCGCTCGCGCTTGAACCGGAAAGATATGATAGGCTTCAAGAAGTTCATCCACCATTGATGGAACACTGATCCCATGAGCGATGCCCTGATTCCAGGCCGGAACGAAACAACCGTTTCCCGGCACGATGTGGGCTCGCACGAACCAGAAGGCATGCCACTGGCCAGCATTCTTTGGCATCGCAAGGGGCTGGTGATCCTTGGCATGGTCGCTGGCTTGGTAGTGGCCTTTTTGTATCAATTACGTTCTCAGCCCACCTACCAAGTATCGGCGCAAATGATGGTGGTCCGCAAAAAGGTGGACGCTGGAATCGATATACGCACCTCTGTTGTGGATGATTATGTCGCGACGCAGTTGGCTGTGATCAAAGGGGATCAGGTTCTGCGTGAAGCTGCGATCATCCTTCAGGAAGAGGCGCCAACCGCTCCTGCTACTGAAGTTTCCGACGATGTGCGCGTTCCTGTTAGCTCAGCTTCTTTGGCTACCATGGATCCCTCCCGTGTTCTCGAATTTCTGAAAGCGGGATTGGTTGTTGGCAAAGATACTCAGTCAGCTTCTTCTAATATTGTCGTGCTCTCATTCAAGTCGGACACGCCGAAAGATTGCTCAATGGCGTTGAGGGCTATTGTTCGTGGATACAAAGCGTTTCTCGACAAAATGTACAACTTGGCCAACGATGCCTACATGACTCGTCTGGATCGCACCATCAGTTCGGTACGCCGTGATGCTTCTGTCTTGCGTGAGGAGTTACGGCTTATCGATGCGCGCATCCAGCAAAGCAGTGCCGATGGTGCCCTCAACCGGCAGATGGTTCTTCTTGAAACTACCCGCAATTTTCAGACCGCGCTCGACCGATTGCGAACTCGCCGGGAAGATCTGGTGGATCAGGCACGGGTCGCTGGATTGATGAGCCGCACAGATCTGCCGGGCGGGGGCAGCGTTGATGATCTTTTGGGACGCGACGTGAATCTGTCGCGGATGCAGGAGATTCGTCTTCTGGAACGCAAAGTCCGCATGCTCAACCGCCAAGGTCTTGGCAAAGACCATCCCGATGTTAAAGATCTGGTAGAGGAAATTCGAGAACTCAAGGCAGGCGCTCCGGTGTTGCCTGCGGACAGCACAGTCAAGAAACCAGAGCCAAGCAGTGATGAACCGATGTTTGGCAATCGATCGGACGCCTTGGTCAGCCATATCGAAACTAAGATTGAAGAACTGGATGCAAAATTGTCTGAGGCCAAGGATGCTTTGGCGAGTCTTCAACCCCAGATCGATGAAATCAGACAGGCTGAATTGCGGAAGGTTGAGCTTACCCGCAAGCTTGAGAAATCTGACCGGGACGTGGAATTGCATGAGCAAATTCGTCAGCAGTACATGATGACCAAAGACCATGGCGGATACGATGCTCAGGAAATTACCCGTATTCCCGATGTTGGCGCGGAAGTCCCAAGGCGCGGAACGCTGATTCTACTGGTTGGTTTGTTCTTTGGTGGAGCTTTAGGCTCTGGGTTGGCTTGGTTGGCGGAAAAGACCGATCGCACCTTCCGCGATCCAAATGAAGTCCAGCGTGTTTTGGGTTATTCGGTACTGGCCAATATTCCCATCCTGAATTTGCCTGAACAACCGGACCTATCGGCTCCGCTGGACTCTTCACTGGTGGTCCACCACGAACCAAAATCTCAGGAAGCCGAATCTTACCGTGGACTGCGCACCGCACTGTACTTCAGTACTCAGGGAAGTGGTCATCAGGTTATTCAGGTGACCAGTCCCTCGGCGGGTGACGGCAAATCGACCTTGTCCGTCAATTTGGCCATTTGCATGGCGCAGTCAGGCCGCAAAGTGCTCCTTATTGATGCGGACATGCGCAAACCGCGAATTCATAAACTGATACGTATTGAAACCGTGACAAATGGTTTGGCCGCGGTAATTGACCGGCGAGCACTTCTGGCTGAAGCCACGCGTCCATCCGGTATCATGAACCTGACAGTTCTCTGCTGTGGGGATCGCCCTGCCAACCCCGCGGAATTGCTAACCTCTCCCAACTTTCCTTCTGTTATTGAAGAAGCAAGGAAGCTCTACGATATTGTTATTATCGATACGCCACCATTACTGGCGGTTTCGGACCCGTGTGTGGTGGCGGCGCGCGTCGATGGAGTTATACTCACGATGCGCTTGCGCAAAAATGGCAGGCCATTGGCTGAACGCGCCCGCGATATCTTATCGGCTTTGGATGCCAAGGTGTTGGGTGTTGTCATCAACGGCAACGACAAGGATCCCGCCCAGCACGATGGGTATGGATATAAATACGGTTCTTATTACTCCTACACCGACTATCATCATTATACCGACGAGGAAGGCAGGCAATCGCCGTCGCCAGCTTCCCGTGTACTCCCTATGCTTGGCATGCGTGGCCGCAAGGGGCCAGGTCAGCCAAGTTAGTTGCCACCGTTCCCCACGGACAGGATTCCAAGCGCATCTTTCTGGCGGATGACAGTGGACAAGAAATTGTACTGGAACACGCCGTTAAAGTAGTTGACGAACGCGTCGGTTGGCGACTGCTGCATCACCAGCAAATCACCGGGAAGCATGCGCAGCCTTTCACGTGGATCGCGAAACGCCCTGTTGATGTCGACGCGTATGTTGATTTGACGGTCGTTGGGCAAACGCCTCAGGATGGTGGCAAACGATGGATTGGTGGATCCGATTCCTCCAGCTTGAAAGTTTCCGCCAAATCCGGTTTGGCTGAACCCGCCATTTAGAAGCGGGCCTCGAACCATGGATATGGCTTCTATCACGTCGAGGTCTGTGTCGCGGGGCAAGGGGTACTGGCCTACACCAATGAGGCCAGCAGTGTAGAAATACTCGTTGGTACGCGATTCCACATAAACAATATCGCCATTTCGTAGGATAATATCCTCTTGGGTGAAGTTCCACGGTTCACCGGAGCGCAATCGCAGCGGGACACGCAGAAACCCGCTTCTGGCGGTTGCAGGTGACGCCAAGTCTGTTGGCTTGGTGTTGCGCTGAATCACCACTTCTGCCTTGCCGCCTTCTCCCGGAAGGCCGCCAGTGCGATTCAAGGCATTGAGCACATCGTTTTCGTAGGCCGATAGCGTGAGTGAATATCCGTTAGGCGAGCGTGCCGACATGTTGTTGATAACCACCGATCCGAACGATCCAGACTGCCCGCCAACGGTTGCTCCCGGGCTTCCGTTGTCTTCACGAACAACCAATATTTGGTAGGTTCGGGGTTGCATGAGTGTGACAGCCATGCGCAACCTGTCTGGAGGCTGGATGATCTGTTTTGTTTTCGTGTAGGCATCTCGGATCAAAGCCTGAACTTCAAGCAGCGTTTTGTCTTTGACAACAATGGGATCAACACTAGGGAGCAAGATGACTCCCCCTTCCTGCACGGGTATAGGGTAGCCAATCGCAGGCGGAAGGTTTTGTTGCTCGGGCATTCTGTACGGTATTGGGGAAGCTTTATCTCCCAGTATCTGTTCGATATAGATGCCGAGAATATCGCCTTGGTCCAGTCGATAAGCGTCGACAGGTCTTTGCCGCAACAGGTCGAGCGGCACAGGTTTGAAGACGTCGCGGCTGACACCCAAATACTCATCGGGGACACGCCTGACCGGGATGCCGTCTATCACCGGATTGGTCCACTGTGCGCATCCGGTTGTCCATGCAATACTCAGGATCAGTAAGAACCGGAGGCAGGTGCCCAATTGCGTCATCATGGCTGGTTCCCCGCATTGGAGTTCAAGCGAGGGGCATCCAATGGGGTTTCCGTTGGTACATCTGGAGGCAAGCGATTGCCCCCCGGTACATGAGATGCGAAGTCAGCCGAGTCTGGAACAAACATTTTGGCCTGAAAGGAACGCCTCAATCCGCTGGCCAAAGCCATTTCGGCTCCAGTGCGAAAACCGTTGAAGTATTGAGCCGTGCGCTCTTGTCCCGCAGGGGTCAAGTTCTGGGCAACCCAGTACCGACGTGGAGGTTGTGCTGGTGGATCGGTCGTGCCACCGTTTTCTAATTGATCGATATAGCCATCGATATAGCCATCCTTGAAGTGGGATTGGCATTTGGGCCCATGTTCGCTTCGTTTGTATTCGGTAAAGGAGTGGTGCGCCAAAGTGTAGAAACGTTTTCGAAGAATGTAGTCGTCGGAAGCGAGCAGCGGTTCGTTAACAAGGGTGCGGTGGGTGTTATGAATGAGGCTGCATCCTGAACCTGATAGGAAAAGGATCGCTGGCAGCAACAAGGTCAAGCGCACACGCATACTGTCACGCCTCCTTGTTTACCGGTACAATCGGTATATTCGGCAGATGTTGCTTGCGCGGTTGACAGAATATTCCGGATGTAACGATTAGGCGGTTTTCAAGCATGTTAAACGCATGGATATGGAGCATGATCGCGTTGGGAACAATGTGTCAGCCTCCTTCTCAAGGTGATGTTGGCAATGTTGTCGGCCTCAAGGGCATCGGCGGGCAGGAAGGAACCGGTGTGGTAATCAGTAAGCAGGGGCAAACGGCACTGGTGCTGACTGCAGCGCACCTGTTGGCAGAAGGTGATACAAGTGTGACGGCTACAATGTTTCGGCAAGAATCAGTCAGTCGGCCGCTTTCCAAGATATACAAAGCGATCCTAATTCATAGAAATACGGAGGCTGACATAGCCTTTTTGCGGTTCGACGTCACGGGTTTGAGTCTTACACCAGCCCGTTTGGCACCAGCGCGAACCCGCATATCGGCTTCCGATGCAGATATTCACAGCGTTGGTTGCGACCGTGGTTACCCGACAGATCGGACAGAAGTGATTTTGGGGAAGCGGTTACTGAATCGCCCTGGTTCAGGAAGCGCATTCTTTTGGCAAGCACGCGACCCAAGTGTTCCCGGTCGATCGGGCGGCCCACTGTGGAACGCCGACGACCAATTGATAGGCATTTGCAGTGGTTACCAAGCAGGTAAGGGATACTACACGCATATCGATGAAATACGCGCTTCGTGCCACAGGTTTGTCCCGACATGGAACGTGCCCTGAAAGTGAATTGCATGAGGGATTTATGATGGAATAGAATCGGCTTATTTTGATGTATTTTCATTGATTGATCGTGCATAAGACGATAGAATAATGTGGTTCAAGGAGAAATGCCATGAGCGCTTGGAACGGAACGATGATTCTTTCTGGTTCTCTTGTTGCGTTGGGCTCGTTAGCCCTCCTTCCGACATTGGGGATTGCCGGTTTTGCGTCGTTGCCGGAATCTGAAACGCCACTCGGCCACTATGTGACTCATCGTTCAAATATCAGTTCGCCTTCGCGAAAAACACTTGAAGAGTCAGACGGACTGGTTATCGGAGTGGATGATTTCACGTACACCGCCATCATCAAGGCGAGTGCGGTGAATCCATTTGCAGCCCGCCCTCCGGCAAAGCGGCCCACACCGAAGAAGGCTGCTCCTGTTTCGAAATTTATCCCTGTTGCTGTTAACAAAACTCCCGTAAAAGCAGCGGCGCCTGCTGCCAAGACTGTTGTGCCTGCCGCTAAGACTCCAGCGAAAGCCCCTGTCGCGTCCCCCAAGAAGTAATCGTATATTGTTGCTGGAATGACCCTTCTGTTGGCACGTCTTGGAATTGGTTTCTCGCTGATTCTTCTGGCGTTTAGTCCATGGCTTTTAGCTGGTTCTGATCCTTGGTACGTCTCGTTATTGGCTTGGCCGTGGCTTGCCACGATCCTTTGCTGGTTGTTCCTTCCTCTTGGCGGTTCAGGTCTTCCTGTGCGTGGTGGAACCATTCTGGTTTGCCTGTTGGGCCTCATGGCCGTCACGCTTTTTCAAACCCTACCGATTCCGCCCGACTTGGCGCGTCTACTATCGCCAGCCCTTCAGTCTCGGCTCGCCTTACTTGTGCCTGAAAATGCGGAAAATGCTTGGGTGACGCTGTCTGCCGATCCTTCCGCCACATTCGACCTCTTTACGCGCATGGCAGCCATAACGCTGCTTTACCAAGCAACACGTGGGCTGATGGTATGCGCTGGTGGCGTATTTGCACTTGCGGTCACAGGTTGGGTTTTACTGGTTAACGGAGCGTTGTTGTCGTTGGTGGCCATAGCGCAATCGGTGACCTCCGCCCCTGATGTGGTTTATTGGACGTGGCTGACTCCCGGCCGTGTTTTTGGACCGTTTGTGTGCAAGAACCATTACCCATATTACATGAGCATGGCACTCGGCTCTGCTTTTGGTCTTGTCGGTGCCGCTTACCACGATATGGCTCCCCGCTCCCGTGAAGGCCGCTTGCGGCGGGACCAATTCTGGGAGCCGTTCATGGCCTCCCTAAGAAGCCCGGTCATGTTGCTTCAGCATCCTGCCGTGCTTGGTGTGGTTCTTGGCCTGACAGTCATGATTGCCTCCATCCCAATGTCGATGTCGCGTGGAGGTGTAGTGGCATCTATTGTGTCGCTTTTAGCCACGGTTTGGGTTGTTCGTCGCGTGTCGCCCCGCTGGACGGGTACTGGGGCATTGCCACTGTTTGTTTTGGCGTTTCTGCCACTGATCGCCCTGTTGAGCTGGTTTGGTATGTCTCAGGTGGAAGCGCGTTTGGCGACGCTCACAAAGCTGGAAACGTTTCAAGATGACAGGTTTTCCCTGTGGGTGCCGCTGCTGAAATTGGTTGCTGAAAATCCATTGGTGGGCACTGGCGGTGGTACTGTTGGCCTTGTTGAACCTTTGGCTCGATCTCGCTCCGGTTTTATTGGCGTTGTTGTGGATCACGCGCACAACGAATACCTCGAGGCTGCTGTGGAAGGCGGCATCATTCGGCTTGCTTTAACACTGTTACTGGCGGGTGTGAGTGTTCGCCAAGCGTGGCGGGCGGTGCGCCGGCATGCCGGCACGGCACTTCTGCCCATGGCTGCCGGGCTCATGTATGGCGCCGTTGCGGTTTTGGTGCATAACATTGCTGATTTTGGCATGCACATGGCGGCTGTATCCGCACTTGCGGCCGTTATTTTGGCGCAATTAGATTATATGGCGTCTCCGGAGTCTTCGATTACCCCCGGTCCGGAGTCCAGGCACAAAACGATAATGGTATCTGGTTGGTTCTCTCTTCCGATGGTGGTTCCCGCGCTGGTGGTGTTTCTGGCATTTCAGGCCCACGGTGCCGCGTATCGGCTGCAGGTGGAAGCAGATTCTCAACCACTTACGGAGGCTGGTTCCCGGCGGAAGATTGGTTTGTATCAGGCGGCGATAGCGCTACGCCCGCGTTCAGCAGAAGTGCGCGAAGCTCTGGGTCTGGCCCTTATTGATGAAGTCAACCGCCGTGTTGTTGAGCGCGTGGAAGCCGGCGATCTGCAAACTGTTCCGTTGATGCTTGCCGGAGTAATGGGTGCTTTTCCAGATCCGCCTTTGCTTCCAACCGCCATGATGATGGTTGTGGCGGGCGGTTTGCCTGTGCCGCAAGCAGAGATTGAATTGGAGGCCGACCTTCGCCAACAGGCATTCGCGGCGTTGCGCAAGGCCGTTGCCCTGTCGCCGTTGTTGCACCGCTCTCAGACAGCCCTTTCGTTGGACCCGGAAATGGCTTCTCCGGCTGAGGCTCTGGAAAAATCCGCCCGTGCCTTTCCGATTGACCATGAGTTGTGGTGGACTGCCGGAAGAGCATGGTGGAACGAGGCGGCCCGTGCGACGGATATGCAGTCTGCCGACGCTCTGCGTGGCCGCGCACTGTCGGCATGGCGCGAGTCGCTTGGTCGAGGTAGCGGCAGATTGCCTGAGATCCTGGAGGCGTGCTTGGAAGTGGACGATCCAGATCGTTATTTGGCACTTGTGCTTCCAGATCAGCCGCGCGTGTTACTGGGCGTGGCTAAATCTCTCAAGCCCGGAGGCGCGAATACGGATCGCCGCAACGCTCTGTTGTCGCTCGCCCGCCGTGAACTGGAGGCGCGTGGTATTTCCGCTGAAGCAGCCGATTGGCGCGCCTTGGCCGATATGAGTCCACCCGGAGAGGAAAAGGTCGATGCGCTGCGTCGCGCCAGTCTAGTGGCTGCCGGGCCAACGCTTGCGTCCATCCGGCTCGATCTGGCGTGGGAACTCGAAGCGCTGGGGCAACTGGACGAAGCGGAAGGATTGGTTCATCGTCTGGAGGGGAATTCAGAATCGCCAAGGGTTCAGGAATTGCTGAAATTCCTTCAGCGTGACCGTGAGCTCGAGCCATTTCTTCCGAGTACAAACGCCAAGGATTGAGTCAGGCGGACGCCGCTTCGAGTAATTTTCGCACTTCACGTGACCGAGTTGCAGCCAAGAGTGGAGTGCCCAACTGTTCGCAGACAGCAGGGTTGCGGCGGCCCAGCACGCGCCGTACCGCGCGAAGCGAGCGAACCGGAACACTTAGCCTATCTGCTCCTAGTGCGGCCAAGGCGACTGCTCCAAGGGGATCGGCCGCCATTTCGCCGCATACACCCACGGGGCGATGATGCGACTTGGCCTGTTGAATCACGCCATGAATAATTCTGAGCAAGCCGGGGTGCAAAAAGTCGATACCTGCCCCGGCAACAGGATCGTCGCGGCTCACACCCAGCGCCGAGGCGAAAAGGTCATTGGTGCCCAGAGCGATAAAATCGGCTCGTGGCAACCATTGGGGCAGCAGCGGAAGAGCGCCCGCCGCCTCGATCATTAAACCGAGTTCCACACGTGGAGATTCCGGAAATCCTTCTTCAGCGAGCGACACGCGCGCTTCCGCGAGTGTTTCAATCGCGAAATCGAGCAGTTCCGTGCTGTTGACCAGCGGGATGAGCATGCGCACCGGGCCGGCTGTTCCCGCGCGAATGATGGCGCGCACTTGCTCGACAAAAAGCGTGCGCATGGGAGGCGAATCGAGCACCAAGCGCCAGTCGAATCCGCGTGAGGATTGTCCTGGCAGCGGCATGGGGCCGGCCTTGTCGGGCCGCAAGTCGAATGTGCGGATGCAGACCGGGCCGCCGCGCATGGCGAGAATGAGCTTGCGGTAAATACGCTCCTGTTCGTCTTCAGTCGGGACGCTGCGTCTGGCCAAAAACAAAAATTCACTGCGGAACAGGCCGATGCCGCGCGCTCCTTCATCCCATGCTTTTTCAGCTTCGAAAAACAGGTTGACGGTCGCTTCAACCTCAGGCCCGCTTGGGCTCAACCGACTCTGGATTCCGCTCGCGAGATTGGTTGTTCCCGAGTCGGAAATAGTAATGGGCTCGGTGGATTCCGGTGGCGACGTCGCTTCCACATGCCCGCTGATACCGTCGATCCGAAGCCACCTGCCCGGTGCCGCCAACGTCGCGAAATCAACCACCTGACCAACCATCGGCAGCCCGAGAGATCGGGCCAGAATGGCTGCATGGCACTGCCCGCCGCCGTGCTCGACAATCACTCCTGCAAGCCGAGACCGATCCACGGCAAACAGTTCCAGAACCGAAGCTTCGCGCAGCACAAGAATAAGCTGCCCGTCGGTATCACCCGGAGCGGCGCGACCGCCCTTCAATCGCCACAAAGCGCGGTTGAACACGTCTTTAATATCAAAAATGCGTTCCTGCATCAGCGCGGCGGCGACTTTTTGAAATGCCGCCACATATTGGTCCAGAGTATCCAGCAGTGCGGCCTCGGCGGTCAGCCCTTCACGAATGCGGGCATGCAAGTCGCCGACAACTCCGTTGTCTTGCAGGATCATTCTTTGAGCTTGCAGAATGGCGCCATGGTCCTCTCCAAGAAGCGCGCCAATAGTTTTTTCCTGGGCGATCAGCTCTTCGCGGGCTCCTTCGAGCGCCATGTCTAAACGGACCAATTCCTGTTTCGGGTCGGTTGATATGCGACTGGCGTTGCGGCGATACTCTTCAAAGCCATCAATGACATAGGCCCGGCCAATACCTATTCCCGGGCTTAGGCCTTTGCCATCCCACGTTGTTGACTCGCGAATAGGGGCATCGCTGTGGGCCGCACTGGCGACTTGTTCCAGCCACCAAGCGTCTTGAACCAGCGACGATAACTGTGCTGCTACTGTTTTGAGCATCCGCACTTCGCTAACCACGAATGTGCGGCTTTCCACCGTCTGTACCACCAGAACACCGCGCAAGGTTCCCGCTTCCAGCAGAGGAACGCCCACAAATGTCAGAAATGGGTCCTCCCCTGTTTCGGCAAAATATTTGAACCGGGGGTGGGACGGGGCGTTGGTTTCCACCACCGGTGCCATCGTTTGCGCCACAAGGCCGGTTAGGCCTTCTTCATACGTCATTCGAACCCGGCCAATACCCGCTTGGTTAAGCCCAACGGTTGCGGCAAGTACCAACTCCTCACTGTGTGGCTGGGCGATGTAAATCGAACAGACTGCGGTGTGGAACCGTTTCTGGATCAATTCGCAGATATTCTGGAATGTTTCCTGCTGATTATGTGAATGCGATACAAGCTGGCTGACCTCTTCAAGAGTCAACAACAGGTCGTGATCCGCGCTGAGGGACCCCAATGATGGATTCAGTTGCATTGAGGAAACCACGCCAAGCCTCCCGGGATATCAGTACGCACAGAAAATGCGCCCGACTGGCTGATCGTTGGTCGTGCCCGAGGGAGGAACAGGCAGCCCAGTAAAAACAGAATAACGGCAGAGTCACAAAGAAGGCAAGCGGCAGCAAGCAGGATGGCACGGTGGCCCTTCGGTCGGGCAGTCATTTTCTGCGCCACCGGCACGTGTTGGGCGTGCAGGAAGGCTCCAGCGGCGAACCAAGTTCACGCTTGCACAATCAGGGCATTCGGCTCGTTCGCTTCCAAGAAGCAGCGTTTCAAAGTCGAGGTCGCACGCCTCGCATGTGTATTCCATCAGGGGCATTGATCGATAATCCTTGTGGTGCGTAGATATCAGCTTTGGCGGTTACGCAGTTTTTCGCTGGCACGAATCAGACGTTGGCGTTCTTCGGAGCTTAGACTGGCCATGCCTTCCCGCGATATTTTAGCCAGTAAGGCGTCGATGTCCCCATCAAGCAGACTCGGGGTTTGAGGGGGGGCATGTTCTGCAGCCTTAGGCTTTGGCCACTCCGGAGCGTCGTCTCCTCGGAAAACTGTCAGACTAGGAGCCGGCGCGCGTTTGCGCCGCTTCTGTGTGCCAGGCGAGCGCCTGAACCATTGCATCGGAACGCGCGTGCTAATCAAATGAATTCCAGCTCCAGCGGCTGCTCCCGCCAGATGCATGTCGGAAGCAACTAGGCTGTCGGTTTTGGTCAGGCTCATGGCGTCGATAGCCAGACTGATGGCAAGAAAAACCCACGACTGCATGGGAAGAACGCCAAAAAGCAGAATCTGGCGGAAAGGATCGCGCATGATAGCAAGAGCCAGTACAGCATTCACGCAGCCCGAGGCTCCGATAACGCATGTTCCCCTTGGCAGTAAGCCAAGAGCACGTGTGGTGAGGTAAACAATTGCTGGAACCAGAATGCCAACGGCCAAAACAGCAAGAAAGCGGTTGCGCCCTAGGCGATCCTCAAGTTCGGTTCCGAACCACCAGAAAACGAGCAGATTGAAAACAATATGGAATGGCGTGGAGGGATCGTGCAGGAAAGCATAGGAAAACAAAGTCCAAACACGGCCTTCAGTAAGGGCGCGCACGCTTAGCCCAAACTGATCAAGCATGGCAGAGCGATTTGGGCTTACCAATTCCAGAAAGAACATCCCGCAGCAAATCGCCATGAAGATTTTGCAAACGAGATGATCCGCAGGCGCTTCACCGCTCCAAGAATCACGGTTGTAATCGCGGTCTTGAAATCCCATGAACGCCTCCACGATGCAGACACATCGAATGCATCAGATTACACAATATAATGATAGCATTGAAAGGAGTTTGCCGCTTCACGGTTTTTAAATAATTTACCGCCGAACCACTCTTATCACCTAATCACCGAATTACTAATAGTGTACAACATCTGAAAGATAAGCGGACCTTTGTCCCGAACCGTACGAGGAATTGGCCTATGACCTTGCGGGGTCTACCTCCAACGCTCTCTGAACCGCCAAAGCCAGATCCGATCTGTGCAGTGGTTGCCCGTTCTGGTGTTGATGAGGCCATTGCTGATCTCGTTGAAGCGGGAAAACGCAAGGTTTGCCTAGCTGAAATTCGGCTGGATGTTTTGGATACTCTGCCCGACCTGAGTCGTTTTGTGCTGGCATCCACCGTGCCGCTTTTGGCAACGGTCCGCCGCAAACGCGATGGTGGCCGGTGGGAAGGTGCCGAGTCTGACCGCCTTGATCTTTTGCGTCAGGCACTTGCTTCTGGTTTTGCTTGGGTGGACATCGAAGAAGACGTCGTTGCAGACTTTCCGCGCATCGGAACCGAAAAGCGCATTGTGAGTTTTCACGATTTTGAAAGCGTTCCGGCGAATCTTTCTGCCATTTATAGCCAGATGGCAGCGTCCGACGCCGATACGATCAAGATCGCCTGCAAGACATCAACGCCTTCCGAAGTAGCCACAATTCTGCGTCTGTTTGAAAATGCCCCCAAACCAACCGTTGCCTTTGGTATGGGCGATGTTGGTCAGGCTAGCCGCATTATTCAGCTGAAGCTGGGTGCGCCATTCACATATGCTGCTGTGAATACGGACGCCATTGTGGCCCCGGGAATGTTCACGATCTCGCAGTTGCAGCTGAATTTTGGTGTCAGGCGCATCAATGCCTCCACCCGCATTTTCGGTGTTGTGGGTGACCCAATTGGCCACAGTCTGAGCCCCATCATTCACAACAACGGTTTTCGCAAACTCAGCCGTAACGACCTTTATGTGCCCTTCACGGTCCCCCGTGGAATGTTTCAGGAGTTTCTCTCCAGCCATGCGTTTCTGGGTATTCATGGCCTGTCGGTAACCATTCCGCACAAGGAAGAAGCCTGCCTCCTTGCCACAGTCCGGTCACCCGAGGTGGAAGCCACCGGTTCAGCCAACACGCTTCTTTTGGGAGAAGATGGGGCCCTTTCTGCCAGCAATACCGATTACGACGCCGTTCTCGACAGCATTCTGTCGGGTTTGAAAAACCACCCCGGTGGCTGGACGCTCAAAGGCAAGCGCGCTCTGGTTCTGGGTGCCGGTGGGGTTGCCCGTTCCGTGGTCTGCGGTCTGATAGCTCACGGTGCGGAAGTCGTGCTGGCTGGGCGAACCCAGTCGCGGGCTGAAGCCATTGCAGCTCTGGCCCCGTGTACTGTTGTGCCGTGGGAAAACCGCCACTCTCATCCGGTCGATATCGTGGTGAACTGCACTCCCGTGGGAATGCACCCAGATATCGATAAGTCGCCACTCGATGTGGAGTTTATTGTTCCAGGCATGGTTGTGATGGACACCATTTACAATCCTGAAAACACGCTTCTGATTCGCCAAGCGCGCGAAAAGGGTGCCGTTGCCACAACGGGTCTGGACATGTTCATTGGCCAAGCCGCTGCTCAGTTCAAGCTGTTCACCGGCGAGCCGGCACCTGCGGAGCTGATGCGTCAGGTAGCGCGTAATGCTTTGGCGGTTCGGCCTGCTCGGCCTGGCGTAACTGGCCAGCCAGCCCGGTGAGTACGCGTTTGCCTTGTGTGGCGATCGCGTTGATTGGCCCGCGCGCCAGTGGCAAAACCACGGTTTCTCAAGCCTTAGCCAAAACTTTGAATTGCGCACTAGTCGATACTGATACGCTGTTGACCACCGCTTACGGCACCATCCGCGAACAATTTGCCAACAATGGTGAAACGCTTTTTCGTGATCGCGAGGAGCGTGCTCTTGTGGAAGCGCTCGCCGCGCGTGGCGTGGTCTCGTGTGGCGGGGGGATGGTGCTGAGGCGCTCGAACCGCTTGCTGCTTTCCACCGTGTTCACGGTTTTTCTTACAGCTCCCATCGACACTCTCGTGGCGCGGGTCCTAGGCGATCCGTGTTCCCACAACCAGCGTCCCCCCCTGCTGCCAACCACGTCGGATGACACCAGCGAACAGGTTCGCCAAGAAACCCGCCGCATCCTTGAACAGCGACTTCCCTTGTACCGTTCCTGCTGCCGGATGGAACTCGACACCTCCGTTTTGAATGTTTCTGAAATTGTCGAAGCCATTGTGGCGCGTTTGCCGGTGCCTGCTTCGCCATGATTCCAACGATTGCCTGGACGATCTGGCTGCTCGGGACGCTGGCCCTTGGTCTGGCTGCGGGCAGCTTTCTCAATGTTGCCGCTGTGCGATTGCCATACGAGAAGTCGGTTATTTGGCCGTCGTCGCGTTGCGGTAATTGCCTTAAGGGATTGCCTTGGCACAGCAACCTTCCCATTATCGGGTACCTTTGGCTGCGCGGCCGCTGTTACTGGTGTGGCGAGGTTTTTTCAATCCGTTATTTGCTGGTTGAATTGCTTGTGGGGTTTGGCTTTGTCGGTTTGTTTCTGCTGGAAGTCGTTTTCGATATTCGGAACGCGGGCTGGTGGCGCGACCATGGCCATATGATGCACTGGGGAATCGTTCCTTGGCAGGCATGGGCCGCGTGGAGCGCCGAAGCTGTGTTCTTTGCGTTTCTTATGGCTGCCAGTCTCTGCGATTTTGAACATCACGAAATTCCACTCGATATCACCATTACCGGGCTTATTGTCGGCCTCCTTTTCAGCGTTGCCATGCCGTGGCCGTTTCCGGCCCAACCCATTGACGTGGAAAACGCGGTAGCCCGACACAAGATTGAGCATTCGGCGTTGTACCGCCCCGGGCGAACGGTTCCCGGTGGGGCCTTGGCTGAACCGGTTTTCGCGTTTCCCGGCATGCACCCCTGGCCAGTGGGATGGCCACTTCCAGCATGGCTGGTACCCGGGACCGCTACTTACGGTTTGGTTTCCGGACTGTTGGGAGCCATGGCGGGATCTTTGGTCTGCCGTGGTATCCGCTCGGTTTACGGTTTGGGCCGTGGACGAGAAAGTCTGGGTATTGGTGATAGCGATTTGTTATTGATGGCAGGGGCGTTCACCGGTTGGCAGGTGGTTGTGGTGGGCTTCTTTATGTCCATTATTCCCGGTCTGATTTTGGGTATCGGGTACCTCGCCATTCGTGGAAGCCAAACACTGCCATTTGGCCCCGCATTGGGCTTGGGTGTCTTTGTCACCTGGATGGGGTGGCGATGGATTGGCCCTTCCGTGGCGGATGTGTTATTCGACCCATGGATCCTCGGATTTCTGGCCATTGCCGGACTGGGTGGATTACTAATCATGAGTTGGATGCTGCGTGTGGTGCGTGGCCCTGACGAAAACGACGATCAAAGCCCTGTTGTTCGAGTAGACTGATCGGTCTATATTATTCACATGAACCAGACCAAATTGTTTGCTCGCACTTCTGGCGTAGTGGTTCTTGCCCTTCTTGGGGCAGCAGGTTACGGCATTTTTCAGATATTGCCCCATTCGGGCCCCAAAGCCACCGATGCCGCAAAAGTAATCGATGAAGAGTTGCCCGTAACCGTGGCAGCGGCGACATTGCGCCCCATCCGCCGAACTATCCGGGTGGTGGGCGGTTTGCAGGGGCAGGAAGAAGTGGTTCTTTCGGCGCGTGTGGAAGGGCAGGTCAAGCGGTTGCGCCATGAAGTGGGCGACCGTGTGGCTCCCAATGAAATATTGCTTGAAATAGAAGATCGGGAATTTGTGCTTCTCGCTGAAGAGGAACGCCGCGCCTTGGAAGTGGACCTTGCGCGTTTGGGTGTGGACCGGCCGCCCATGGGTGAAATGGAACTTGGCAAGGTTCCCGTGGTGGAACGCGCCCGGCGATTGGAAGAAAACGCTCGCGCCAAATACGAACGTGTCAGGCGCCTAGGCCCTGCTGCCACGCGCGAAGAACAGCAAACTTCCGAGACAGATGCGCAAGTCGCCCGCAGTAATCTTGAAGCAGCGTATTTAGATGCCCGCGCCTTGCTGGCGTCGGTGCGACAGCGTCAGGCAACCTTGGCAACGCGCGAACAGAAGGTGCGCGACACCCATGTTTCCGTGGAGCAGTTATCGCCAGCGCGAGCTCAGGCCGCGGGTTTGAATGTTTCGGGCCGCAAGGAAATGTGGGTGGTAACGCAGCGGATGGTTTCGGAGGGCGAACTGGCGCGGGTAGGCACGCCACTGGTACGCGTGCTCCTAGACGATCCGCTCAAGCTTCAAGTGGCACTCCCCGAACGTGAATCCAACAAAGTGCGCGTTGGGCAGGCTGTTGAGATATCGGTAGAGGCGTGGCCCGACAGGCTGTTTTCCGGAACCGTTTCCCGGGTTAACCCGACGGTTGAGCCTTCCAGCCGCACGTTCTTTGCCGAGGTGATGCTGCCTAACCCCGCACGCGACCTGCGTGCCGGTATGTTTGCCCGCGGATCCATCGTTACAGGAATCGATTCTGGTGCCTTGACGGTTCCAGAAGAAGCTCTTTCAAGCTTTGCCGGGATTATCCGCATTTTTGTGGTCAATCAAGGCACGGTTCGAGCCGTGCAGGTGACTCTGGGTGAGCGCGGAACAAGCGGATTCAGTGAAAAAACCGGTGGCACCACCTGGGTGGAGGTCATGCCGATACGGGATACCACGCTTGCTGCCGGAGAGCAGGTTGTTGTGAGTGGCTTGGCGCGATTGTCGGATGGCGCCACCGTGCGCGTTCGCGGGAGTCGCTAACCCTTATGGCTATCTGGGATGTTTGTATACGCCGGCCGGTGTTCACTGCCATGCTTCTGGCAGCACCGCTGGTTTTTGGTTTGGTGTGTTATTCGCGTCTTGGGGTGGATCTATTTCCCAATGTCGATGTGCCCGTGATAGCCGTTTCCACGGTGTTGCGTGGCGCCAGCGTGGAGGAAATGGAGAGCACGGTTACCAAACCACTGGAAGAGATCTGCAATACAATATCAGGGATTGACGAGCTAAGATCGACCACACGCGAAGGCTTTAGCCAGATCATCATTCAATTTGTTTTGGAAAAAGACGGTGCCACCGCGGCACAAGAAGTGGAGTCGAAAGTACGGACAATCCTTTCGCAACTGCCCCAAGGCACACAAACGCCCATTATCGACCGGTTCGATCTTGATGCTGCTCCGGTTTTGGCCATCGCCCTTTCGGGCCGCCGCGATCCGCGAGAGGTAACAGAACTGGCGCGCAAAACGCTGAAGGAAGATCTGGAATCGCTTCCTGGTGTCGGGCGGGTGGTCATCACCGGTGGCCGTTCCCGTGCTATTCAGGTGGAGGTCGATCCTGATCGCCTTCTAAAATATGAGGGCTTGGGTGTTACCGATATCCGCCGGGTTCTTGCGGGGGAAACCGAGGAACTGCCCGGCGGTCGGGTCGAACAGGGCACATCTGAGATAGGTTTGCGCACCATGGGGCGCGTGCAACGCCCATCGGAATTGCTGAAGCTGATTATTGCCAATAAGTCTGGTCAGCCCATACGGCTTGAGGATGTGGCAACCGTTACCGACGGTGTTGAGGTTCCACGTAGTTCCGCCCGGCTTTACCGCGCGGGTGAATCAATCATCGATCGTCCGGGTGACCCGGCAGTTACCCTGTTGGTGCAGCGTCAATCGCGCGCCAACATTGTGAAAGTTGTCGACACGGTTCTGGCGCGGGTGGAAGAGTTGCGTCCCATTCTGCCCCCCGATGTGAAACTGGCCGTGGTGCGCGATCAGTCGCGTTTCATCAAGACCTCGTTTTCAGAATTGCGCCTGCACTGTCTGCTTGCCGCGGTGTTGGTCAGCCTGACGGTGTTTCTGTTCATTCGCGATTGGCGGACTACGGTCATTGCCACGCTGTCGATTCCGTTATCCATCATCGCCACGTTCGCGTTCATGGAGGCGATGGGTTTCACGCTCAACAACATCACCATGCTTGGGCTGATTCTGGCGGTGGGCATTGTCATCGATGACGCCGTGGTGGTGCACGAGAACATCTTCCGGCACATGGAAGAAATGGGCAAAAGCCCCATGCAGGCGGCGGGTGAAGCCACTGCCGAAATCGCTCAGGCGGTGGTGGCGACCACGCTGTCGTTGCTGGTGATTTTCATGCCTATTGCTTTCATGGATGGGCGGGTGGGCAGGTTTTTCAGCAGTTTCGGCATGGTGATCGCTTTTTCGATTTTCATGAGCATGATTGTGTCGTTCACCATGACTCCCATGCTCTGTTCGCGATTCCTGTTGCCCGAGGCACCCGGTTCCCATGGCAGCAAATCGGGTTTTATTTGGAGATGGGTCGAAAACAGCTACATGGCCATGCTGCGTTGGTCGTTGGCCCGTCGCTGGGTGATTGTTGTGATGTCGGTTACCCTTGTTGCCATCACGCCCGCCTTGCTGGCGCGCGTTGGCAAGGAGTTTGTGCCACGCGACGACCAAAGTGAATTCGAAGTGGTAGCCACACTGCCCGAAGGCTGGTCGCTTGAGCGGGTGGAACGAATCATGGTGGATCTGGAATCGCGTTTGCGAACGTTGCGTGGTGTGGAATTCACCTTTTTGCAGGTGGGCGATACAGGGGGCCGCGAAGGGAAAGCTCAAGGTAATGTCTCAACAGCCTCGATTTACATGCGCCTGTTGGATCTTGAACACAGAAAATACACTCAGTTCGATGTCATGAACGAAGCGCGCGCCATGCTGATGGACTACCCGGACATTCGCGCAGCGGTGCAGGATGTTTCGGCATTCAATGGCACTGGCTTCCGGCAGGTGATGATCGACTTCAACATGCGCGGCCCAGACATGGTGAAGCTGAAAGACTTTTCCGATCAATTGGCTCGCTGGATGCGTGAGCAAGGCTACTTTGTGGATGTCGATACATCGTTGTCGCTGCGCAAACCCGAACTGCGGGTCATTCCCGACCGTGAGCGGGCCAGTGAACTTGGCGTATCTGTCGAGGCTATTGCCGCCGCTACGGGGTTGCTGGTGGGCGGCGAGATTGTCGCACGGTACAAGGAAGCCGATGAGCAGTACGATGTCTGGCTAAGGGCGCGTTCCGAGTCGAGGCAAGACAGGAATACCCTTGAACAACTGACCGTGCCTTCAACCCGGCCTGGCGCCGGTCCGGTTCGCTTAGCCAGTGTTTCGCGTTTCGAATATGCCCTTGGCCCGCAATCGATCGATCGGTTTTCACGGCAGCGTCAGGTGGTGATATCCGCTAATCTTGAGGGAGTCGCGTTGGGTGAAGCCGTGACGGCGCTGTCCGACAAGGTAAAAACCCTCGATCTTCCTGCCGATTACCGGTGGGAATTCATTGGCCGCGCCAAGCTTCTGGCCGAACAAGGCAATAGCTTTGCCATCGCTTTTATCTTGAGTGTGGTCTTCATGTACATGGTGCTGGCTGGGCAGTTCGAAAGTTTTCTGCACCCGATCACCATTATGCTGTCGTTGCCGCTGACTATTCCGTTCGCGATTTTTTCGCTGATTGTCATGCGCACCAGTTTGGATATATACGCGACCTTTGGTATGTTCATGCTCTTTGGCATTGTCAAGAAAAACGGTATCTTGCAGGTCGATGCCACCAATCAGGCGCGTGCCCGCGGGCTTTCCCGCGACAACGCTATTCTGGATGCCAATCGCAGCCGCCTCAGGCCCATTCTCATGACAACCGTCATGCTTGTGGCCGCCATGGTGCCCATGGCGCTGGGGGAGGGACCGGGCGCGGCCAGCAGGGCTGGAATGGCGAAACTCATCATGGGTGGGCAGTTACTGTCGCTGTTGCTGACCCTTTTGATTGTACCCGTTATTTCGACATTCTGGGACGACATCGGCGTGCTTTGGGCGCGCTGGCGTGGCCTAACAACAGTGGATAAATCAGCATGAAAGACGTGGTGATTGTCGATTACGGCATGGCTAATTTGCGGAGCGTGCAGAAAGCATTTTCCCGGCTTGGCGTCGATGCCACCATCACAGCCGACCCCAATCGAGTGAGCCAGTCGAGCCATTTGGTTCTGCCCGGAGTTGGCGCCTTTGCCGATGCCATTGCCGCGTTGCGTTCGACGGGTTTGGATCAACCAATTTTGGAACACCTGCGCGCCGACCGTCCGTTTTTGGGAATCTGCTTGGGGCTGCAGATGTTGTTTGAACGCGGCCTCGAAGACGGCGAGCACCGTGGTTTGGGCTGGTTCGCCGGTGATGTGGTCCGTTTTCCAGATAGGCCGGGCCTGATAGTTCCGCACATGGGGTGGAACACGGTGGAACATGGCCCCGCCGCAGGTGAGTTCCTTGGCGGTACTCCGCCCGGCACCCACTTCTATTTTGTGCATTCTTACCATGCGCAGCCAACGGAACCGATTGCGGCGCTTACCTGCGATTATGGAGATGGCTGTGTGGCGGCAGTCAGCCGTGGACGCTGCCACGCTGTGCAGTTCCACCCTGAAAAGAGCCAAGCGGCTGGCCTTGACCTGCTGGGCCGATTTGCGGCATTAAAGGTTTGAAATTTGGGAGTTTGTCGTGCAGATTTATCCTGCTATTGATATCCGCGCCGGAAAGTGTGTCCGCCTGCATCAGGGCGACTACGCGCAGGAAACCATTTATGGCGAAGACCCCTCCGCCATGGCGCGCCACTGGATCGATCAGGGCGCCACATGGCTGCATCTGGTGGATCTTGATGGCGCGCGCGCCGGCGCCCCTGTGAACACCGATGCCATCCTGCGCATAGTGCAGGCAGCCGGCGATGTGCCGTGTCAGGTTGGCGGTGGTTTGCGTTCCGAGGCGCACATTGAAACAACCTTGGCGATGGGCATTCGCCGGGTCATTCTGGGTACGCGTGCTCTCGATGACCCCGCTTGGGCCGAACGGATGACGCGCGCCTATCCCGGGCGAATAGTTCTAGGGCTCGATGCTCGCGATGGCATGGTTGCCACGCAGGGCTGGCTGACAGCTTCCGCCTTGTCGGTGGAAGAAGTGTTGCGTCGTGTGGCAGACTGGCCCTTGGCTGCGATTGTTTTCACAGATATCAGCCGCGATGGCACGTTGAAGGGGTGCAATGTGCCCGCTACCCGGGCCGTAGCCGACATGTCTAGCGTGGAGGTCATTGCCTCCGGTGGTATTGGTTCGGTTGCCGATATCGTTGCCGTGTACAAGGCTGGACTGCCCGGGTGTATTGTTGGCCGGGCCTTGTACGATGGCCGGGTATCGCTTGCAGACGCCCTCGCCGCTGGCCGTGGCGAAGCATTTGGCTTCTGATATGTTGGAACAATTCAATTACACGGCATGGCGCTTGCGCTATTCTGTTGGCGCAATATGCAATCGGTGCTTTTTAAAAGATAAGCGAGTGGGGTGGTGGGATTAATGTTGTTGCCGTAACTTGACTATTCGGGTGCCAGGATCCAGCAACAATGGAACCGAAACCGCCAAACCCAATGCTCCGGTTAGCATAGCCAGCAGCCTTAATCCCGATTGAATGCCGCACGAAACGCTTTCAAGTTCCACCACACCTGCCAGCAGTCCGCCTGCGAGCACCGGTGCCTGAATTCCGTCGATGCCACGGTTTGTAAAATATTCGGCTCCTCGTGCGATAGTATCCATCACCACGGGCCGATCTGCCCGGATCATCTGCCTCTGTAAATCAAAGGCGGCCAGTTGGCCTTCCGTAACAGCCGTACCCATGAATGACGGAACAAGAATCAGAGGGGTCGCTAGCACCACAATGGCGAAGGCTGAAGCGACAGGCATATCGGATTTGTCAAGTATTTCCACTTCGTCGATTAGAAAAGAAGCAGGAATGGTTCCAACGCAGGCTCCCCAAACCATCATCATCAAGGTTAACTGGGTGACAGAAGTAGCCAGTCCGGCGGTGGCCAACCAGTACACACTGCAAGCAGCTCCCAAAACACCTACAAGAAGCGTCAAATGCCGCCAATCTCTGTTGGGAACAAGCGCGCAGGCCAAAAAGCTGATAGCCATGGAGCCGCTAGCTGGCATGAAAACTTCGCCGGCGGAGACAGCGGGCATGCCACGTGCTTGAGTTAGGAAACTGGAAAAGACGCCAAGAACAGCGGCAAGATGTAATAGCAGCAGCATACGTCCACCCATGGCACACAAGTAGTGCCGCGATCTGATAAGACGTGATAACTGATCCGATCGTGCATAACTGTTGATAATGCGCCCAACTATTACCACCAGGAGCATAATATTCAACGCGAACAATCCTGTGAACAGATTCGACGTGAACGCACCTTCTCGCTGACGCCAGCCAAGAACAAACAGTAATGATATTAGCCAGAACACCAGAAGGTTGATCAGTAAACCATCAGGTTTACTCTCACTTTTGCCGAGGTGTGTTGTGTGGGAATCGGATGGCACCAATAAAAGAATCAGCCCCATGCCGGCTATTCCCAAAGGAACACTTGCCCAATAAACCCACCGCCACCCCAAATGCTCATTCACAATGGCTGCCACCATCGGTGAAGTGCCTCGTGTGGAATAGGCAAGTGTGCCGTAGCAAAGCACAGCGCAAAAAACCATTCCGTCGAACCGGGAATACAGGAACGACCGCAGCAGAACAATGGCCATGCCTTTGCCTAGCCCTTCAACAAATCTGGCAATCATCATTTCTTCAAAGGAGCTAGAATATCCGCATGCAAAGTTTCCGAGGCTGAAAATAAATAGGCCGGTCACGAGTGCGTTGCGGGGACCAATCTTTTTTGAGACAAGAAGTCCGGCAAAAACACCGTAGAGCATCGACAGGCCCCACGAGGCCGAAAGCCATGTGCCATCCAGCTTATCCGACTCGATTCCACGCCGGATATCCTCATCCACCAGATCGGTCAGCACCAGCGTTTGGTAAATAGTGCCTAAAACCGGAAGTAAGGCGACGAGAATCAGGGCGGTACGGGCACCAAAAGTCATGGCGCGGGCCCGCCTGCGGGTTCTGCTGGTTCGTCGAATCGTGAATCGAGGCGGCGCGCTTCAGCCAGAGCATCGCGTACCCAGACTGGATCGCCCGGACCGTGGGCAATAGTGACACGGACAGAATATCCAGCCCGCAATTCCGAAAGATCCTGATCCTTGTCGAGCAGAATCCGTACCGGCACGCGTTGTACCACCTTGGAGAATTCACCGGAAACCACGTTGCGTGGAAGTAGCGAAAACTCCGCTCCGGTAGACCGGTTGATCCATAGCACGCGGCCTCGCAGTTCCTTACCGAGGGCGTCAATCCGCACCGAAGCGGCATTCCCGGCAGCAACACCGCGCATGCGGGTTTCTTCAAGGTTCGCTGTAACATAAAGCAGATCCGGATCATACATGGTGACAACAGAAATTCCCATGGTGGCATGATCACCCGTAGCCTTGGCTCGGCGGACAACAATACCGGAAATGGGAGCTTTCACCAGAGTGTTTGCCAAATGGCGCTGGGCAATTTTCAGCAGTCCCCGCGCCTCGTTGGCGGCATCCTCGGTTATACGGAGAGCTTGCTCCGCTTCGAGGATGGTTTTGGCTCGGTTTTCCGCAATTTCGACGGTCAGCGCCGACTTAGCTGTCGCTATTCTGGCCATTTCAAAATCTTTCGCGGCCACTTCAATCTGAATCCGGGAACTTGTTGCCTTATCCTGCTTGGCGTGGGCCAGACGAAGTTCGGCGAGAGAGGTTTCGTTGGTGCGGGTTACTTCCTGCGAGCGTCGCAAAGTTGTGGCGTTATCTTTGTACAGAGCGTTGAACCGTTCGTATTCCTGCTGAGCTAATGTCTGGTTGGCTACCGCTACCCCCACCAGCGCTTGCGATTCTGCCACAGTTCCGGCAACTTCATCAGTTGTAAGCCGCAGAACTTTTTCCATGCGCGATTCCGTCATCTTTGAAAGCAGCAACGACTGCCGCGCCTCCTCAATTCCTAACGGGACATCCCGGCGCAGTTTTGCCAGAGCTATTTCCTGACGTAGCCTTTCTCCTTCGGCGACGCGAACTTTCGATTCCGCGATGCTTGCATGATCACGATATTGATCAGCATCAAGCTCGAACAGAATGTCTCCCTTGCGAACAAAAAGATCTTCGCGGGCCGCCACGCGGACGATGCGTCCGGAAACTCCATCAGGCCCCACGTGAACCATTTGGGCCTCAAGGAAGGCGTCATCCGTAATGGAATTTCCAGCACGATATTCAATAAAACGAATGGTCATTGGCGCCATTGTGCCGGTCACCCCAACGAGCAGGGCAAGACCCAGAATGCGGGCCAGAGGAAAGCGCGCGTGCTTTATGGTCTCTTTGTTTTCGCCTGTGCTCATGAATCCTTCTCCACAGCAACGGCAGGCCGGGCAGGGGGCTGAGCCGTCATGGGACCGGGTGCTGTTCCCATGGCGTAATTGATTTTGGCCAAGCTGGCGAGGTAATCGAACAACGCTGCCTGATATTCCTGCTCGGCTCGGGTCATGGCGGTTTCAGCATCAATCAGTTCGGTTGTGGTGGCATCTCCCACTCGGGATCGCGCCTTCACAATCCGGTAGGTTTCCGCGGTTTGCTCCACGGGCGCTTTGCACCGTTCGATGGCTCTGCGTGATGCCACCAGAAGGCGATACGCTTCATTCACCTGAAAAGCGATGCTGTCGGATAGAGACTCTGCCTGAGCTACAGCGCTGCGTATTTTGGAATCGGCAACACGCAATTCCGCCACGCGCCTGCCCCCTTCAAAAAGACCCCATTCCAGTTTGATCGAACCAATGGGAATATCGACGTAACCACCCGGTTTGGCTTGATGGTAATCTAGGTAGAAACCATCGGCTATAACTCTAGGTGCGAAATCGGCTCGGGCAATTCCCTTACCCTCGCCAGCCGAATCGATGGTTCGCCTGGCAACGGTGAACTCCTGACGGCTGTTCACGGCGCCTTCAAGGCATGCGGCCAGCGATTCATTGAACGCTGGTAGTTCAGTGATGGGTTCAACCGCAGTAGTGTCGCTGACGCGTAAGCCGATGGCCAGATTGAGCGATGCGCGCGCGATCTGTTCGGCTGCCTGAGCTGAATCAAGCAACTTTTGCGCTGCAGAAAGCTGAACCTTGGCCCTCAGTACATTTTCCCGTTCAATGGCCTGCCGAAGGGCAAGTTTTTCCGCTAGGGCTTCTTCTTCCTTGCATCGGCGCACCGATTCTTCCGCAATTTTGGCCATCGCTTGCGCACGCAACACTTGAAAATAGGCCATCGATACTTCTTGAGTCACCGTCTGGTAGGCGCGAGCGGCTTGAAGGCGCGCGATATCCGCTCCAATTTCGGCCTGACGGAACCGCCCCAGACGTCTGCCAAAATCGGTGACTAACCACTGAATGCGAAATTCGGCTAAATCGTATCCAGTACTGAAGTTGAATCCGATCGGGATTGAACCGCCCGAGGGCAAATAATTAAAGTTGCCGCCGCCAGGCACAGGTATGCCGACTCCGCCCACACTCACTCCGTATGCCCCGACAGAGTAGCCCGCGGAAACAACTGGCAGAAATGGTGCGAAAGCTATGTTCTCTCCCTGCTTTGCTTGTTCAATCGATTCCAATTGTGCTTTAAGTCTGGGCTGGATTCGGAATGCCTCGGCCAGAGCGGAATCCAGCGTCATAATATGCGCGGCAGTTGCGGGTTCTTCCGCAACTGTCTGCTTGAGAACACTGGGTTGGTTGCTGAGTGTCGAGTCTGGTTCCACTACGCTTGGGTCAGATTTGGAGAGATCCGCCACCATCCGGTCGACAAGTGCCTCATTGATGGCAAGTTGTTGCTTTTTACCAAGGCAACCAGAGGCCAGTAGCGTGGAAAACAGCAGAAAGCAAAACGCACATAAACTCCGCCAGCCAAATACAACAGGGGGCCTATCTCGAAACCCGCTTTGGAAGTCGATTCGCACAGCTAAAAAACCCCCTACTTCCAGTTATCGGCAAGGGGTTGCCAGTGCAATCACTCAAGTCGGTACAATCGGTAAACTTAATATGTGATGTTCTGGATGAACGCTTTCCCTTTGAGCTACCGTTGCAGAGGGAGATGGGTGTTTATATGTGCGTCACGGTGTTGTATGACGGTTGATTGGCGGCTCATAGCCCCGCGTTACTCGACCACGCGCTCCGAGTTGGATAATAAAGCAGCAACGACGGCGACGACATAGCCAATCGAGAACATGATGAAGGCCTCGTGCCAGTCGCCGTTGGTATCCCAGTATTTCAGCACAATCGGTACCAGCAGGGGTGTGGTTGCTGCGCCCAGATTGCCCCACATGTTCCCCCAACCGAAAACCGCAGCGGAATTCTTGCCGCCAATATCCTGCATGTAGGCCCAGATGGTCGGCACGCTCAGATCGGTGGCAAACGCAACAACTGCCGCCGCCGCAATGAATCCCCATGCCGATTCCATGAAAAGGCACGATAAATATGCCGCCACAGCCACGGCATAACAACCCGCCAAAGGGAGCGACCTTCCCCACCGCCGGCCCATGGTACGGCCACAAAAATCGGCCAGCGGTCCGCCGCTGAGCATGCCGATAATTCCTGCAAACAACACAAGGGTGGACATCAGCCCGCCCATGCTAGATTCAACGTGTTTGACATCCTGCAAGTATTTGGGGAGCCAAGTCACCAGGAAGACCCACCCAATGTTGATGCCAAACTGCACAACACACATGCTCCACAGCGCTGCGCTCGTAAGCAGTGGTACAAACGACGGGAATCGAGTGTTCTGGGAGCGATCTTCCGGGGCAGCTCCGGCCAGAATCAACGCGCGTTCTTCCTCATTGCATTGGGGATGCTGCTGGGGCGAGGTGCGAATGACCCGGAAAAAAACAAAGGCAACAACAAATCCACTAATACCGTAAACCACCAGCACGCTGCGCCAGCCAAGCAGACCAGATAGCAACCATGCGGTGAGTATTGGGGCCGTGGCGCCGCCAAGCCTTCCCCCAAACGCCACAATCGAGCTGGCTGTACCCCGGCTTGGTGGCTGGATCCAACGTTTAATAAGGCTGCTGGCGGCAGGAAAACATCCTGCCTGGGCAAATCCAAACAGCAACCGGGCCACAAAAAGCATGGCGAACCCGGTTGCCAAACCAGTGAGCATGGTGCAAAGCGACCAGATCACAATATAGGCGGGAAGCATGACGCGGGCGCCCAGCCGGTCGGAAAGCCAACCCGCTGGGACCTGTCCCAGTGCATACGTGAAAAAGAACGCGGAAAGCACTGCGCCTGTTTCTTGTTGTGTCAGTTGTAGACCTATTCTGAAATCTTCGAGCTTGGCAATTTCGGCAATGCAAATACGGTCGATATACATGATGAAACCGGCCAGCGTGGTGGCGCCGATCACCGCGTAGCGTACACGTGTCGGCGCTCGGGCGGATGCTTGCGGCGCGCTGGTATCGGTGTTCATGTGGTTATCTGCCTGGTGTCATCCGGTTCGGCGCACCGGGTGGTTGCCTGATTTGAACAGCCCGGGCAGGAATGCTGTCCCTAAACCAGGATCCGTAGGTGGCAGCAACCAGCCGTTTTCAATGACCGGCTGGCGATCGATTAAGTCCTTATAAAATGTGCGGATATGGGCGCGTACCGTTTCCTGCAAAACAACATTGCGTGAAGCAACCGAGCAGTGCAGCCCGGCAAACAGTGTCATCGGGCCTGTGCAATCGTGCATCGTGGCCGAGATGTTGTACGCTTGCGCCAATTCAATAATTCGCCGCGTCTCGCTGATTCCACCGGCCCAGGTGGGATCGATCATCACATAATCGGCGGCATTGGCTTGCAATAATTGCAGGTAGCTGGCACGGCCCAAGAGCATTTCCGAGGCGGCAACAGGCAGCCGGCATCGTTGGCGGAAGTCTGCCAATGTGGCGATATTGTCCACGCGCGGAACATCTTCCAGCCAGAACGGTCTGATTTCTGTCAAGGCCTCGGCCAGACGCAGGGCGGAAGCCAACTGGAAGAAGGCATGGCCCTCGATCATAATTTCAATGCGGTCACCCACACGCTTGCGGATTTCGCGCAGTGGCTTCATGCCTTCATCGATTTCCGCGGCGGAAAGATACGCGCCTCCGCCACGGTGCGCGTAGCGATCGAACGGCCAAACCTTCATTCCGGTAATGCCTTCGGAAACCAGCTCCTCGGCAAGGTCTCCCGCGGCATGGAACGAGGCCCAGTTATCTTGCAGTGGGCCGGGCTGGCCTTCGTCTCCATGGCCCGGCCAACCCGGATGCATTCCCGCAGGCCGCTGTTTTTGCGTGCCGTATCCCGGTCCGCCGCATGTGTTGTAAATGCGCACCTTTTTCTGGGTGGCTCCGCCCAGCAGTTTCCAGATCGGTTGGCCACACATCTGGCCCATAATGTCCCAAAGAGCAACATCGATGGCCGATAGGGCCCGCAGTTCGGCTCCCGGAAAGCCGAACGCCGAGCAGCGTTCATAAAGAAAGCGCCAATGCGATTCGATATCCGTGGCTTCCGCACCGATCAGCCGCTCTGCCATCCAGTCGTGAATCAACGCGTCGATGGCATGGGGGGTGTAGTAGGTTTCACCGCAACCAATCAATCCATCGTCGGTGTGAACCCGGACCAAGATCAGGTTGGTCATGATGTTGGAAGGGATGGCCGTTTCGATGGCTACAATCTTGGGCATGACGGTCAACTGTCCATTCGGGGTTCGGTGGCATGGATCAGGCCGCGAATATAACCGAAAGCGAACAGCCTGCCCAGCATCGTGTATCCGGGTTCGCCATTTTCCTCGCCCACCAACTGCGGCACATGGTCGGGCCTGAGCGGGCCGTTGAAACCATTTTCACGCAGAGCGCGGATAGCCTCGGCCATGTCGGTGGGGCCGTTGTCGTGGAATGTTTCCACAAAATCTTCGGCTGTTCCTCGCGCATCACGGAAATGCACATACTGAATATGTTTTCCTAACCGGCGGATCGCGCGTGGAATGTCTACTCCCATGGTCGCAAAAGTCCCTAGGCAAAAGCAGATCGCATTCCGTGTGCTGGGAACAAGGCTGACGAGCCGTTCAAACGCGGCCACGGAATTCATGATGCGGGCCTTACCCATGAATACCGGCAGAGGTGGGTCGTCGGGGTGCATGGCCATGGTGACGGAAGCTTCTTCCGCCACCGGAATTATGGCTTTCAGAAACCGCTCCAGATTGGCCCAAAGCGCATCGGCCCCAATGGTATGCCGGGAAATAGCCTGACTAGCGGCATTGAGCGAAATGGCGCGTTCGGCATCGGCCAATCTGAATCCGGTAACCCGCGCGCCGCCACGCTCAGGGGTGTCGAGTTGTGTGCGCACCCAGTCGGTTCCAGACATGAAGTTGTAACAGAGCAGATGGATGCCTGCTTGGGCCATGTTGCGGATCAGGTTTTTCATTGCTGTCAGTTCTTCACCATCGTGGTCGGTGCCGGTCTTGATCTTTTCGATCGGCAGGTATCCTTCCACGGCCAGAACCCGCAGTCCGTAACCTTCGATGGTTCGCTTCAAAGCCAAAAGATCTTCGAGCTTTGGCCCGGGGTATCGGACCACTACACCATCAACGCCGCACTGGGCCGCAAGTTGAAGATTGGTATCGTTCAGCGGGGTAAGTACTGAGCCCAGAAGCATGGCTTGGATTCCTTGCCTGTTTCGTTGGTAAGACTGCTAGATTTTGTATGGAGGCGTCCGCAGGGCGAATCTGACGCCATCTCAATGCTGCTTTCAAATGATTCATCACTGTTAAAACCTGTGGGGAGCACGTTAGCGGAACTGATTGTGCCAGATGAACCGTGCCATTTCTAGCAGATGGGTTGGTTACAGTTTTATCAACAAATGATCTGCCAATCTTATGCGAATGGGTAACCTTTGCGTTCAACCGATAACCCAGACGCGCGGATCGATATTATTTGTTGTGAATTAAAAATGACGTGAAGGCGCGCATGCAACTGGATGATTGTCAGCGCGAGGCGCCCACATGAGTATTTGGTGAAGAATTGATGATGTAAAGACGATGTTTTTGTGAATTGCAAAAGAAGAGCCGGGAGCAGAACGGTTTTGGCATTGAAGTTCAGCCTGCATGAGTAATTATATTTGTTGTTTGACGTGAGCTATTTTAATAATTAGACATTTCTTCTCACAACATTAACCAAATCTGTTGGAACGTGAGCTAGATTAATTTCGTCATTGTTCGTGAAGGCAGGAACGTCCAGTGAGCCCACGGTGGGTGTCTGGCCAATCCTGTGGAGTTTAATGTTACATGAAAAAGTCTTTCAATCGTTCAGCGTTCACGCTGATTGAACTGCTGGTGGTGATCGCCATCATCGCTGTTCTTATTGGTCTCTTGGTTCCCGCCGTGCAGAAAGTGCGCGAAGCGGCCAACCGCATGCAGTGCTCTAACAATATGAAGCAAATCGGCCTTGCTTGCAGCACATTTGAATCGACATACGGCAAGCTCCCTGGCCCCGGTCAGTGCGATTCAACTGGTTCGAGCACGACGTTCTATCAAACCCACTCGTTTGGCACTCAAATTCTGCCTTACATCGAGCAAGAGCAGGTTTACAAGGCATTCGATTTTACCACGCCATATACATTCAATACGGCAGCTAAAATCCATAGCACCTCTCTCATCAATGCCACGACGATGAGAGGTCAGCCTTATGATGCCCTTCAGACATCGTTTGATGCAGCCAAGGCGCAAATCAAAACATTTGTCTGCCCATCAACCCCATTGGGTTCACAATCGCGCGATCCAGTCACAGGTCTGGGCGCAGTCGATTACATGGTTGTTGCCATGTCCGACGTTGATGATACGACTTTAGTAAGAAATTCCGCAAACCCTGCTGGTTTTGTGTATGGCATGCTTTCGTGCGAAGGTCGTTCGATTGCTCAGGTTCTTGATGGTTCCAGCAACACCATTCTATGCATCGAAGACGCTGGCCGTGCCCATCCAAGCATTGGTCTTTTTGGATCCATGTCGTCACGCGATTCAGCAGCCGCGACTTCCGTTGCCAATGTCGTTGGTGGTACCACCGGTACTATCGCCAATGCTCGTCGCGTGTACGCATGGGCAGACCCAGATGCGTTCGCCAACGGTTTTTCCGGCCCAAGCAACGATACCGTGAGCAAGGTCGCCAAGATCAATAACAATGCCAATCCCGTCGGTGGTCCTGCTAATTGCTCTTGGAGTGTCAACAATTGCGGTCCCAACGACGAACCTTTTTCCTTCCACTCAGGCGTTGTGAATGCTGTAATGGGTGACGGTAGCGTCCGTATTATCAAGGACAGTGTCAGCCCTATTGCAGTGAAGTATGCCATTGGTGCAATGGATGGTAAGACATCCAACCTTGATTGACAATTTGGAGGATTTTGGCATGAGGCCTAGTGCTGTATCTGTTTTTTTCTGTCTCCTTTTGATTGTTGGTTGTGGCTACAGTGGTGCCGCACGTCAGGAAGGTTCCGATATTTCGGGCAAACTTCTTGATGATGCTGGCAACCCCATCGGCAATGTGAGCGTTGTGTTGCAACCTTCGTTTTCAGGTGGCATGCCATCTGGAGGCAAAGTTGAAAAGGATGGGACTTTCAAGGCGAAAGCCGTTCCTGGGGACTATGTCTTCAGCATTGCGCCCACCGCCGAGAATGCCAAAGCCAAGGCCTTTTTGAAAGGAATCAACCCGAAGTACCTGTCGCCTGATGCTAGCAACAAGGTGACTGTGGCAGCGGGCGCCTCTATTGAAATTAAATTGGCTAAGTAAGTCGCACAATTTGTCCAATTTGTGAAAGAGGGGCCTTCATGGCCCCTCTTTCTTTTTCGTTACCGTTATTCAACAACGAATAATTCGAGAACAAATCATTCGAGCCGATGGCGCAAGCCGTCGGGTATGTCTCAGCGAGCGGTGAGAGTGGACTGATTGTAATTAACCCGCCGACTTGCGTCGGCGGCTCGAAGAGGACTCGAACAAAGAATAAATCGAGCCGATGGCGCAAGCCGGCGGGTATGTCTCAGGGAGCGGTGAGAGAGGACTGATTGTTGTTAACCCGCCGACTTGCGTCGGCGGCTCGAAGAGGACTCGAACAAGACGATGTTGGCGTTCCGTAATGTAACAACGAATAAATCGAGCCGATGGCGCCAGCCGTCGGGTTAGTCTCAGCGAGCAGTGAGAGTGGACTGTTTGTAATTAACCCGCCGACTTGCGTCGGCGGCTCGAAGAGGACTCGAACAAAGAATAAATCGAGCCGATGGCGCCAGCCGTCGGGTATGTCTCAGCGAGCAGTGAGAGTGGGCTGTTTGTAATTAACCCGCCGACTTGCGTCGGCGGCTCGAAGAAGACTCGAACAAGATGATGTCTGCGTTCCGTAATGTAACAACGAATAAATCGAGCCGATGGCGCAAGCCGTCGGGTATGTCTCAGCGAGCGGTGAGAGTGGGCTGTTTGTAATTAACCCGCCGACTTGCGTCGGCGGCTCGAAAAAGGCCCGAACAACGAATCATTCGAGCCGATGGCGCCAGCCGTCGGGTTAGTCTCAGCGAGCGGTGAGAGTGG
>CAMCLK010000046.1 GCA_945875585.1 Candidatus Kuenenia stuttgartensis
ATGCCGCATCTGGCAGTATCGCACCGTTTCGTTTGGCTTTGACCGCCACGCCCGAGCGTACCGATGGTGGCGAATCCCTGCTCAATTATTTGGTAGGTCCGCTGGTATATCGTCGAGAAATCACCGACCTCGCCGGCGAATATCTGGCCGGCTACACCACGGAACGGATCTGGGTTGAACTGAAACCTGAAGAACGTGAGGAACACGACAAGGCACGAGATGCTTATCGGTCATTTGTTAGCGAGCGGGGTATCGACACCAGTTCACCATCCGGTTGGCGAGATTTCATTACTGCCGCGTCGCGAGATCCTGAGGGACGCGAAGCTTTCCGCGCTTATCGCGACCAGCGGCGGATTGTCCAGCGCGCTGAAGGGAAAATGGAAAAGCTGGAACAGTTGCTTGCTAGGCACTCTGACGAGCGAATTTTGATATTCACCTCTGACAATGCTACCGTATACGATCTGGCGCGAAGGTTTCTTGTTCCAGCACTCACACACCGCACAAAGCCTGCGGAGCGCAGAGACTTGTTGTCAGCATTCCATTCTGGCGAATTACCCGTACTGGCTACCAGCAGAGTGCTTAATGAGGGCGTTGATGTACCAGCTGCTGCTATTGGTATAGTCCTGTCCGGTTCAGGAACTCCCCGGGAACATGTGCAGCGGTTGGGGAGAATTTTGCGTCGGTCAGGTGACAAGCGTGCGCGCCTTTATGAATTGGTGGTGCGCGATAGCGGCGAGGCAGCTATTTCCAAACGGCGGCGCGACCACAATGCTTACCGGTGACCTGATTCGCGGGCGAGTTCAACGCGGAAAATTGCGCCTTTCAGCCATCGACCCCGCCGATAATGACGTGCAAAGCCTTGCAGACCGATTGATTATGCTGTTTGGCACAGTACCAGGAACACGACGCGACGATGTTCTGACTTCCATCAATTTGGCCGCAGAGGGTCCGGTTAACCCCATTGTTGGTCGAGGATTGGCTCACCTACTCTGGCAGCGTTGTGAACTTTCGCCACCACCCGGTCCCAATGCAGCCAAGCTTCGGTCTGAAGTATTCCGCGCGGCAGCACGGGCGCGGGCCTCTGGAATTGAGCCATTCCCCCGTGAAAAGATTCTCGCGGATGCCGGAGTCTCACTTGGCATTGATGCCGCAACAGTGGAACGCGCACTTTTTTCTGATCTCCCGGGCGAAGAAATCGTTTTGTCATTTGAACCAATTACAAGCGAGCTTCTGATTCGCAATTACAATCTGGCCCTTGTGCAAGGTGCCTTATTGCGTTCAACCAGAGTCGTGCTCACCTTGGGGCGCCCGCGCCCCGATGCAGTGCGCGCCATACTGCGTGCAGCCAGATTCCACAGACTATTGGTAGCTCCGCGAAAACCATCACCGGGCAGACTGGAATTGGAAGTTGATGGTCCTGCAAATCTACTGGAGGAGACTGTCAAACATGGCATGCAACTCGCCTGTTTTGCACCATGGGCACTCTGCCAACCAAAATTTCATTTTGCAGCGGATTTGTTATGGGGTCCGGACCGATCTCCCTGTAGGCTGGAAATCAGCCATCAGGATGCGCTAGATTGCCCACAACCTTCAGCAATTCCTGGCCCTTCACGCGAAGTGCAAGCCTTCGCCGCACTTGCTGGCAAGGAGGAACCCGACTGGGTTGTGAATGTTGATGCAGAGCCAATTGAAACCGATGATGGTTACTGGGTACCAGATTTGCATCTGACTCGCATGTCAGACCAACGCACTGTTTGCATGGACATTATTACTCGTGGTAGGCCTCAAACCGTAGCAGCACACCTGAAACGTCTGGCCAAACATGCGCAGGTTCCATGGTTGGTTGCAGCCAACAGGATATTGCTTACCGAAGGCGTACCAGAAGCTGAAGACCGCACACTGCCATTTCGAGCCATGCCGCTTCCCAGCGAAGTATTTGCCATGGCAACGAGTCTGCTAGACAAATCAAGCCGCCCGTGACTCTTTTACCTCTGGTACAGCACCTTCAGATGCTGCACCAGAATCCCTACGCGCCAAAGATGTCATCAGCGCAGCAACAGCCAACGCTTGCGGCATGATTGCTTCCCATGATTGGCCATCCAAGGCCTGCCTGGCCACCGATGCCGCCAATGCCAAGCAAGCTCCCGCGGAACATGCACGGCGCGTACCGCCTGTCAAACCGGCGACAACCAGAATTCCAGAAAGCATCAAAACCACATTAATACCTCGAGCCCCCTGCTCCACCAAAGGTAAGCCTCCCTGAAGGAAGGCACGATGAGGTCCGTCTTCAGGAGTACCCCTCGTTTCAAGCAGGCATAACCCAATAAGGACGCCAACTAACCCCATACCCGCCGTACGGAATGCCGGTCCGCTTACGTGTCCGCATATATGAACGGCACCGCCAAGGCCAATCAGGCAACCTGCCATAAGGAAAAGTAGACCGGTGTTTTCTTGTGGGCCACGCGTCGAGGTCCACGACAAGTGAAGAAACAACCCAATAGCCATCGATAAAATCCACCACGGATTGGCAGCGTAAGTTTTCAGCAATCGAGCCGCCCCTGCCAGCATGAATGCAACTGCTAGGCCGACAGCTCCCAACAAACCGGCCCAGGCTGGATCTGCTGAATTACGATACATAAGCGCTTCCATCAGTAAACAAACCGACAAAGCACCTGTACTGATCAATTCAATCCGCTCCAAAGAGGAACGACAGGCGCGGCGAGTAAGCCAAGAAACAGCCAAATATCCACTTTCAATACCATTGGACACAATAAACCCAATACACAATCCCAACGTCGCCAAGCTACCGCGCGCCAGAAACGAACCGTCTTGGACAGGATCGGGTAACGCCCAACCACAAGCAGCCAGCATGAGCACCAGCGATAACACGGCATTTCCACGCCATGAGATTGCTGAGACCTGACGCCTTCGGTCCATATCCATGGATATCAACCAAGAAACGGCTGCCCATGAAATTGCCCCCCAAGCCACAGCAAAACGTGCCAACGGCAACGATTCGGAATAAGTGCACGCCAACAGTGGCAGTAAAATACCTGAAATGCGAGCACATATTAAAACCGGGCGAGAAATATCATTTCCAGTCAGCATCAACATGCCGATAGTGGCAGCCAAAGCTGGACCAGACCAAACCAACGCAAAAAGCGGTACCGCTATGCCATTTACCCAATCAACTAATGCAATGGATGTCATACTGCCAGTAAAGCATGCCAAAAGAAAGCTACCGGCTATAAATAACATCTGACGACGGCACAAATCATCGAGGCGAGATGCGGCCCCCATAAGGACCAAACCACTTGTCATTCCTGCAGCAATGAACCAAGGGTTACCATCCAAACCAAGGCTTATGATCCATGCAACCATACCCGTTAAAAAAGATCCAATAATCACATGAAGCCGCGGCGATCCAGGATTGTCTTCTTTTTCGGCAAATTTCCATAATCGCAATACCAACCCAAGACCGGCCCATCCGGCTGAAACAGCAACCAACACACTACTGGCAGAAGTCTGAATCCCACCCGCTGCAGCAATCGCAAGTGGCACAACAGCAACCGCCGACATCCAGCACCAAGAAACACCACCTCGATACCCCAGCAATAGACCAGCAACCACACCCATGCTGCCAAATAACTGCAATGGCAGTATCCAAACACCAGGCTCGCGACATTCAAGACCAAGAGTAACAACAGTAGATATTGATGACAAAATAGCTGGCAACAACAACTGTTTCTTACCGGCATGGCACGCCATGATCAGACTTCCAGCCGCTAAAACACCAACTGCGGGAACAATTCCAAAGTTGACAGCCCAACCAGCAAAAAGAAACCAAACTGTCGTAATAACACAATCGATAGCACGCTGCCCATGGGGCATCCATGCAAAAAGTGCAGCCAAACTACTACTACCCAGGGCCAACAGGAACAGCGGACTAGCGCACGCAACGCGCCACGCAACCATCCATTCGCTGCCAGCAGGAAATAATGAATCCGCCCACGAAATCAAAGCCGGAACACACATAATGGCCAAACCAGCAGTTGCCGTGCATTGATTCCAGAAGCGATGTTTCACAGACCAACGCGTGGAAATTAGGGCAACAAAACTCGCACTAATTCCAATCCAGCCTGCGGAAGCTACAAGGGCCATTCCCGTGGACATATCAATGGCTTTCGCGGCAGATACAACTGCGCACAGTCCACAAATTGCGCCAACGACTGCCCAACCATGGGATTGCCAAAGTACAGATCGCAAAGTGGTCACCACGACCATAGCACCTGCCAAACATGCTAATTGCCCCAAAGGAGTGCCTTTATAAAAAGCCCCCGTCCACAGGGTGGCACAGGCCATCAAAGCTGCATGCAGAACTCGGTCCAGTAACAGGGAGCGAGATCCTCCCCCAACGGTAATACGCAGAATCATTGGCAAGAATGCCATATAGCCAATGCCCGCCCAGATGAGGGCAGGCAAACTCTCTTCCAAGTCGCGCGCATGGAACCATGCGGCCGCAAAGACAGCGGCACAACCTGCCAGTGCGCACGCGCTCCCCGTCGTCAAACGGAATGCATCACGCCAGGCTAACGCCATCCACGCCATACCAGTTACTGCGATTGCGCCCCAAACAGGCGGTCCTGTTAATGCCGCCAACCATTGCCGCTCAATTTCTGTTCGACCAACTATATTGAGCAAGGCCATGGCTGCATGAGAGAGCAATAAGCCAAAGCAGGCAGGTGCCGCCCATGCAGGACGCAAACGCCAGCAGCTAGCCAGAAGTACACCCACTGAAAGGCCAGCCAGAGCGAACACAGGAGCCAGCACGAAGAAAGGAGGAGTCTTAATCATCCAGATACTGCCAAAACCAGCAACCATCGTCAGAAGCAGCAATGCCAGATGATGAACAAAAGCGCCGGCATGGCCATTACGAACAGCGGTATGGCTTGCCTTCAAAGGAATTGCTTCTGGAGCGCGCCAGCCTAACAGATCGAGTCGCCTGCGGATGATATCATCGAGCACGTGAGATAATGCCAAAGACGGATTCTGCCGTGCCATCGATTCAATCAGCTGATTGGCATCATCCAGCCGACTCAATTCGGCTTGCACGACTTGTGCTAGAGGCTCACCGCATCCGTGGCATAATTCATGAGACTGATCGACAGGCTCATGGCACTGAAGGCATTCCAATTCGTGGCCACAGCCGGTTGGGAGCCATCGCCTATTCCACACCCGTTGAGCCATAAGCCAAGTAGCGGCAGCCCCTATGGCGATTCCAAGCCCCATTTCGATCATAACCAACCCCCGCGCCACGTTCGGCGTGGCCATCATGCTTGGCCATTGCCAACACAGAGCTACCGAAACTATCGGAAGGAGCGGGGGTGCTCATTGAGTCAAACTGGTGAAGCAAGATAGCCTAGAAAAAGGTTGCACAATTTACCCAAGACAGTGATAATAGGGGGGAGAGCGGTTGAATCAGCTTCTCTACATTCGATCAATATCATCGATACTTAGGTGCCGCCATGACGGATCCCATCAAACAAAATTCCAATCATGACTCCGACCCGGAGATGCTTGTCGGTGGAGAAATTGAGGAACTGGAAGAGCTGCCAAATTTGCCTGAGGCAGAAATCAACGCTGCACCTCCAGCTCAAGCCCCCCCCATTCTTGAAGAACAAGAACCAGACCTGAGCGACTTGTTTGAAGAACCCGCCCCCGTCACTCCTTCCAGTTTTGACCAGGAACCAACGCACGGTTTCTTCGACGAAGTTGGGGAGATTGTAACATCAGGCGATACAACACTGCTCGATGACAATTCCTCTGGTAGCTTCAAGGTTCTCGATGAATCGGGGCTGAATGACGCCGCAGGTAATGCTGACCTATCTGATAAGGCCGATGCTTCATCGGATCAGGATATCAGCGATATGCTCGAAGGATTGGAAGGATTTGAACCCCAAGGAACGACATCGGCCCGCGCAGCAAACTTATCCTCCTCATCGTCTGGTGCAGATTCCTCTGGCGATCTTGATATCCACACTGTCTCCGACAGCATGGACGCATCCGATATTGATAATGTCGAACTCGATATCATTCCAACTTTACCCGGTACCAGTCCTGCAGCCCCATCCTCGAAGGCTGGCAAAAACAAAACATTGGCAAAACCACCCACACCGACCGTTTCTAAGAGCCGTGGCGGCATGCTAGTTGGCTCATTATTGGGCTTGCTGGGTGGTATTGCCGCCAGCCAAGCCCTTTGGGTTTTTGGCATTGAATTACCAACCAGTATCCGTCAAGCCGATTCAGCCCAGGTGAAAGCTCTCAAGGATCTTTCGGAGCAGGCAAGCGGCAAGGCAAAGTCACTGGAATCCGATTTGGAAACCCTGAAAACCGTTTCGGAAGAAGCTAGCAATAAGGCAAAGGAAAGCCTGAATACGCTGACTACCGAAAAGCTGGGGCTTGCAACCAAACTCACCGAGCAAACCACCAAATTCATGCAGGACCTGAAATTGGAACAGGCCAAAGGCGAAAAAGCAGTTGCTGATGCCAAAATTGTTGCATCCAAGGAGCTTGATGAACAGAAAGCTGCTGCCAAAGCAGACGTTATGAAATATGAAAAGGACCTTGAACTGGCCAAATCAGAAGCCAAAGTCAACCTTGATAAAGCTGTCGCGGAAACTGTGAAAGAGAAAAACCGTGGCGAAGAGTTGGCCACATTGCTGGCAGCAAACAGCAAGGGACTGACATCGATTGCTGAAAAATTGAAAACCGCTGGGTTTGGTGAATCCAAAATCGACCCGATTGCCATGGCTCCTATTATTGATAAGGCCTTGGCAATGGCACAAATGAAAGATCCAGCCGGAGAAATTCGCAAACTAACAACAAAGATGAACGATGAAAAGACCCGCCTCGAGGGGGAAGTCGCCAACCGCGACGCGCTTGTTAAAAAACAATTGGAAGACCTAGGTCGTCGACGTCATCCTGCTGCGAACATGGCTTTTTGGCGAGCAATGCTTTCCGCTGGAATAGCGGACTCAGTTCATGCCACGGAAGCCGCCAAGGACGCCAACCATGTGCTGGCAGTGGCACCGGTCAATAGCCCCGAAGTTGCGCAGGCGAAAATCATTATTGCCATGGCTGATACTGCCCTTGGCAAACTTAAAGAAGCCAAGGCATCCATTGCCAGCGTGACTGCAAGTGCAGCAACGGCGGGACCGGGTTGGGCCGAAGTTGTTAAAAACCTGAACGAACGATTGGTAAGCCCGGCAGGCATCGATCTTGCCAAGGCCCATGAATTAGCAGAATTTGGCAAGACTGATCAGGCCATAGCCGTTCTCAAGAAGGCAATTGCCAACCCATTGCCGGGTGATCCAGCACTTCCGCGCGTTCGAGCAGAATTGGCGCTATTTCTCATCAGTACGGAACAGAAGGATCTCTCACAGGCAACCACTCTGGCAGATGAAGCAGCCAAAGCCAATGAAGCGCTTGGCTTCTACGTTCTTGGCAGACTGAAAGAAGCTAAAGGGCAAGGAGACGAAGCTGGAATCCTTTACAGCCAAGCCATCAACGCTGCCAAAGAAACAGACCCCATGCTGAGCCAGTACCGATTGGCCAGAATCCGAAAATTGCGTGGAATGGCAGGAAACCCAGCGTCAGTGGCCATGCTCGCTGAGGACCCTGAACTTTTGGCTACGTTATTACTGATCTCCATGACTCTTGTGGATGCAGAAACGCTCGATGTTCCAGACCCAAAAGCACGGGCTATCAAAAGGGAAATGCGTGCAATTTTAGAGAATCCCAAGGCGACCCTCATTGAAAAGGCAGACGCACTACTTGAAGATGGCCAGCCTTTGCAAGCACTTGAAATGCTACAGACTCATATGTCCAAAACTTTGGCAATCCGCGAACCTGAAACTCTTAAATTAATGGCTCGAATTATCAAGGCCCTCGATAGCAAGCAGGTCACCGGCCAGTCCCTTACCCTTTCGCCCGCAGCACGGAAGGCGGAAGCCTACCGACAGTTCGGCAAAGGGAAGCAGCTAGTATTGGCAGGAAAATTCGACATCGCAGAGGAAACGCTGACATCAGCCATCAAGTATGCAGGTTCAGACGTTGATGCCAGATTCCACTATTTCCTTGGCTTGGCTCAATTGGGCCAAGCTGACGAAAAAACGGCGGAACGCAACTTCCTGCGAGCTCTAGAATTGGAACGCCGAAGCCAACCGTCTGCACGCGATGTTTCCCGATCGCTGGAAGAAGTACAGGGACCGGCCCGTGAAAGCATTGATGCGCTTCGGTACGGAGCCGTCCTCCCAATGGGACGCTAAAGTTTGACATAAGGCCGCAGTAGCCTTAACCTGCCTCCCATCACACTTGATGGGAGGCAGACATGCTCTTGAATTTTCTGATATCCCTCGCGCTTGGCGCGGATGCCGTTACACCTGATGGCCCTGACATTGTTTTGGGATTAGGAGAAGGCTCGTCGGATCGTCGCGCAGTCAAAGCCCGAACGCTCAACGATACTGATTTTGATTTTGTTCCCCCGACCAATGCGGCTGCATGGAAATCACGGGCTTCCGACCTTAAGCTTCAAGTCCAAATCGCTTGTGGTTTGTATCCATATCCCGCCAAAACACCACTGAACGCAACCATTCGTCCCGGAGCCGTTCGGGATGGATACCGTGTTGACAAAGTTGTTTTTGAAAGCTTGCCCGGGCACTTGGTCACAGGGAACCTTTATGTGCCAACCGACAAGGCCTCTGGTTTACGGCCTGCCGTATTATGTCCGCACGGCCATTGGGCGAACGGACGTTTTTTCTCAGCTCCAGATGCTACTGTTGCTTCAGAGCTCAAAAACGGAGCTGAAAAAACTCCAGAAGGTGCCCGTTCTCCATTGCAAGCCCGCTGTGCGCAACTGGCGCGGATGGGATGCGTTGTATTCCATCACGATATGGTTGGATATGCGGACAATGGCCCTATAGCCCACCGTGGGGGCTACGCAGATACCAGTTCGCAATTGCGCTTGCACAGCACAATGATGTTGCAAACATGGAATTCTATCCGTGCCCTCGATTTCATGCTGGCCCTTCCAGGTATTGATCCGGCGCGAATTGGCGTAACTGGCGCAAGCGGTGGCGGCACTCAGACATTTATCCTAGGTGCGCTCGATCCTAGACCTGCTGTGGCATTTCCCGCCGTAATGGTTTCCACGCGCATGCAGGGAGGGTGCGTTTGTGAAAACGCCTCGTACCTGCGAATAGCGACAGGAAATGTTGAAATTGCTGCCCTTTTTGCTCCCAAGCCAATGGCCGTAAGTGGCGCCAACGACTGGACCGTCGCTATTGAAACTCATGGACTGCCGCAACTTAAATCCCTTTATGGCACATTGGGTTCACCCAAGAATATTGCCGGCAAGTGCTGGCCTGAATTCGGACATAACTACAACCAAGTGGCACGTGAAAGTATGTATTCATGGTTCAACAAGCACCTGAAACTAGGAGCTCCAGAACCGGTTCTGGAACAACCATTTGTACTGGTACCGCAGGCGGAGCTTTCAACGTATGACACCAACTACAAGCGCCCTTCCACCTCCCTCGATGAATTGTCCCTCAATCAATCACTTGCCAAAATGGAAGACGCCGATCTTAAAGAACGTTTTCCGGATTCCACCGCCAAGGCACAGGCTTGGAAAAAGCATCTGGAGCCCGTCCACAAGGTTTTGCTCGGTGGACCAGTGCCAACGCCCAGCCTGTACACGGTGGAAATCAAGGGGACACGCCCATTGGCTGGTGGCGCAACCATAGAATCCAAAATGATTCGACGGACTGAAGACGGAGCAGTTGTTCCTGCGCTATTCTTGCGCCCGGTTGGCGACGTCAAAAGCACCCTAGTCTGGGTCCACCCAGAAGGCAAAAAAAGCCTATTTAACAAAGGCAAGCTCATTCCCGCAGCTACGGAAGCGTTGAACGGTGGTACAGCCATTTTGGCTATCGATCTGTTAGGGTTCGGCGAGAGCCCCGCACCCAAGGCAACCGTGGATACCAAATTCCCAGCCTACACGTGGTGCTACAACAGACCTCTCATTACCGAACGCGTGCGCGATCTTTTGCTTGCTTTGGCCCATGCCCGAGACCAAAGCAAGCCCGTCAAACTTGCAGGGTTTGGGGCCTTGGGCCCGATCGCACTGTTGGCGCGCTCCGCTGCTGGCGAACTGGTGACAGCATCTGTGATCGATGCCAATCAATTCAGTTTTGCATCCATCAATGACACCACCCATCCGGACCTTTTGCCAGGCGCACTCCGATATGGCGACTTGGGTGGCCTTGCCTGTGGTGGTAACGGTTCGCTTACATTGTCTGGAACATCGGATTCCACCAAAGCTTGGCTGACTGCATATTACAAAGCAATTTCAGGCCAGACGCCGAAATACATCGCTCCCGAGCGTATGGCGGATGAAGTGCAAGTACTAATTCGATAGTCGAAGTACAAACTAACGTAAGAACGATGCAATGCGCGTAAATGAGCAATGCTGCGGTAATTACCCGCAGCATTGTTGTTAATTTGAATATTCCAGATCAATCAGAAATAATCATCAATCAATTGCTTTGGATGGCGGTGCGGCTGAATTACCAGCCCCTGCACCTGCCTGTACAGGCTTAGGAGCATTTGCGGGAACAGGCTTGATATTAGAATTCAGATTGGACTCGCCACAACCAACGATTAGCACCAATGTGCTCAAGCAAAAGGAAAAGCTCAGAAAACGAATCATAGCATTACTCCTATAGTTAAAAAATTAATCAATCACACCAGTAAGATTCGTATCGCCATCCATTTTACCAGAAAGTCGCTGAACCGCATCCCAACCTGTGTTGGTGCGGTTTGCAATTTCTGCCGCACTTGCAGGCAAGGCATTGCCCACACGAATAGAGCGAATAGATCCGTCACAAAACGCGATGTTGGCAATGCCCGTGTGAAAGCTGGAAATGGAAAACAACGATTGAGGATTGGTAGCCGACCAGTAGGTAGGCATACCTGTGGCACCAAACCAAGAATAACTCCAAGTGCGATTGCCAATTGGATTGGTGGCGTTAGCAAAGCCACCAGTCACTTCCTGAAAAGCAATGGTGTTGCTGGTACCATCGGAAATGGTGCCCAGAGTGACCTTGTTCTCTCCTGTGAATACACCACCATGCGATGCATAAAATGGCTGGGTTACCGAGGCAGGGTTGGTAATGGTGTATTCACCATTAGTTCCAGCGCAGGGAAGGTAGTTTGTGAGCCCCGGAAGGCCACCAGCGCCCAGCAATGACGACGATGTGTACCCACTGATACTTCCGCTGTTCCTTCTGGCTGGCTGGCCTGCAGCTGCAGTTTGATTGCTTTCCCCTAGATCTGTAACAATGGCTGAAGAAGCGTTCTGCCTGGATGGGTCGGATGGGCATTCATACGTTTTGATACGGTTACGCGTTGTATTGAACGTGTTGGGCCAGAACGAAACCAATCCGTCCGTATCGGGTGCAATCGGGTTGACTGTGGAAGCAGCCGGTACAAGCGTGTGAATTCTAGTATCGAATTGCTTGAAAATAGCATCTTGTTCGATGTAAGGAAGCATCGTCACAAGCGGACCAGCCTTGGTCCACCGGTTTTTGCTAATAGGCAGAAAACCGTTGGCTTGTTCGTAATTTGCCAGAGCAAGACTCAACTGCTTGAGGTTGTTTTGGCATGTCATGCGGTTTGCCGATTCTCTTACCTTCTGGACCGCTGGGACCAGCAAGCCAATAAGTACGGCAATAATGGCGATCACAACAAGTAACTCAATGAGCGTAAAACCACCACGGGTGGAAGCGCTTTGTTTCATGGTAAAGCTCCCAAAGAGGAATTAGTGAACAAAAAATCAGTGGAGAGAAGCTTCAAATGAAGACCGTGTGAAGAGTCTTCCGATTTAATAGTAATTCATAATCCGCTCATAAGTCTACCAATTAAATTTAAATGCAGAAATTAGTGATGAACGGCCAATGGTATGATTGGCCTAGAATCATCTGTCGTGAAGAAATGCTCAAAAATTTCCGGCTCAATCTCAAAGCCTTAATTTGACCTAAAGCTTTTGCAATTAAACTTTTCCACCGATCGGGAAAATCGCATCACGGGTCTGTAACAGTAATTCCATCACAGGTGCCCATCAGTGCGCGAAATACATTGATATCTAGGCCGGCCTTTAAATTTCGGACAGATCCATCTGCAAATGCAAAGTTGGATCCCCCCGGGTGACGGCTTGTGAACATGTTCCAAGAACCAACTGAATCGATGCCCAACGGTGTGCCTAGCCACCCCATGCCAATCCAACTACCAGACCGGGCACTGCCCACCGCAGGTACCAGACTGTCGAAAAGAATCTCACCAAACAAAGCGGTCTGCGAAGTTCCATCGAGAATACTCGCCAAGCGTGTTGCAGATTGGCTGTAAAATGCACCAGCGTATTGATCGGTAGCTATTCCCAACCCTCCACCAGCGATTCCCCCAATACCCGTGTAATTGGTCCTGCCTAAAGGTGCAGCATTCGGTGCGGTGTAATATCCTGCGGTTACCAATCCTTGCGGAACTCCGGGAATGGCTACTCCAAGTTTTATGGCGTAAGCGTAGGTGTAAACACGATCGCTACGGCTACGGCAACTGTCGGACGGGCATAGGAAAAGCGGCGGTTGTGCCTGTGCAGCATTCCAAAGACTGGTATCGGTCCACCAGGCAGGGCCAGCAACTCCCACACGCGGCACAAAATTCATCGATTTATAAAGTGGTTCCTGTTCCAAACCAGGCAAAAGCAGTGCCAAACTACCAACATACGGGTAACCGAAAAAGCCAGCCGATAGGAAGCTATCAAGAGGCTTAGCTCCCAAACACCCTGCTGGGAACGAACCTTGCGCAGATTCGTAATTGTGTGCCGCCAAGGCGATCTGCTTGAGGTTGTTTTGACACGTCATCCGGTTGGCAGATTCACGCACTTTTTGCACTGCCGGAACCAATAATCCAATCAGAACGGCGATAATGGCTATCACCACCAATAATTCGATCAATGTAAACCCATGTCGGAAAAAGATTTTCTCTTTCATCAATTGAGGCCTCCTTCTATTTTTGTAACCGATTTGATTCAGCCGTGCCCAATCAATTTTCGCCGAAAAACAATTAATTCCACATCTTTCTTCAAATCCCAGCCTCTTCTGATGGCATAAAGAATGCCCTTAGGAATCAAGACCCATGCTTGGAATCTCGCCGCGCAGCGCGCTTAATACGTTGCCTTGAAATCAGCAAAACAACTGGCCAAGCGTTGCATCAGTAAACAAACGGTACGTAACCTTAGGGTTGCTGGAAGGATTACAGGGTGACACAATACAAATGTTCTTAGAATCCTCACATGGCCGCAGGATGCGTCTAGCCAAGCAGCGAGGACAACGGGCATGATCGCAAGATTTCGCCCTCTGGGCAGACTGAGCGTTCCCAACCCATCTGTGATAATCACAGTGGCCGTAGCCATTCCTTTGCTGATGCTTGCATGCCCCCCCATGCTTGCACAAATCCGAATTGCTCCCAATCCATTTCCGCAACCCGGAATTCCCCGGGACACTAGTGGTGAACCGCTGGTAGAACTCCCGCGCGATCCGGATATTAAACGCCGTTTGGAAGCAGTTCTCGATTACATCAAATCAAAAGATTGGGCTCAGGCTACTCTGATTCTTCAAACCTTGATTGATGCCCGAGAAGATGTGTTTATCCGCGTGACTCCCGATCTGGAAAAACTCCTGGCAGAAGCGATACCCGGACTTCGTTTCCCCGGCCGAGACGTCAGCATTCGAGCATTGGCAAATAGAGTGCTATCACGAATGCCCAAGGAGGCCATCGAACTTTATCAGTCCGTCCAAGACCCAAAAGCAAAAGGTTTGCTTAAAGATGCTCGGGAAAACGGGAATCTGCCGTTACTAGCCCAAATCATGCGAAGCTACTTGCATACTCCTTCAGGGCGGGAAGCGTCGATCACACTGGGAACTTACTACTTGGACCGCGGCAACGACTTAGCCGCAAGTCTTTGTTTTGACAGAGTATTGCAAGCAGATCCGGATGATACGGGCGGATTGAACCCACCAACTTTGCTGAAGGCAGCGCTCGCTATGCGGCGCGCAGGCGATACTTCAGGCGAGCAACTGGCATGGCAAAGACTTTCACGTAGGGGAATCCAGAAAATCGCATTGGGTGGAGGCGAATCACGCTCGCCTGAAGACTGGAAAGCTATAGTGGCGAAGGCTTCACCAATCCGTGAATTTGGCGTACAGGACTGGACTGTGGTAGGTGGGGATTCCCGACGGTCGGCTCAGGCCATGGGCGGCACGCCTTTTCTGGAACCACGATGGCCAGCGGAAACAACGCTAATGGAACGCCGATTTGTTCCAATTCAGCACCGCGAATCCATCACGTTACCATCAGATCGCACTCTGGATACTGCAAAATATTTCGCGGATAGCGAATCCTATCTAGCGAAAGACAGGCTTCAAGCTTTAATTCCAGCTTCGCAGCCGCTTGCTGTAACCGTAGGAGCCGATAATAACCGTGTTCCAATGGTGATTTACAGAAGCCACGGAGGAATTTTAGCCAGACACTTGAAAACGGGGACAGTCTTGTGGGCCAACCCGCTCGACTGGACAATCGACCGCATGGGTCTCGGAGTGCTTCTCAACAAGGCTAATCAAAAACGCGCCATCGATGAATGGCTAACGCAATTCATCGGCAACAGGCTCAACACCGATATCTTGTTTGAAAACACATCTATTGGCTCCATTTCAAGCGACACAACCCGGGTCTTTACTGTGGTTGATTTTGAGGTACCACCTCCCCCGAACTCAAACGGAAATATGTTTGACGGTAATTCCAACCCCTATTCAAGATTCGGTACAGATATTAGTGATGCTCTGCTTCACAATCGCACCGAAGCCTACCATTTGACATCCGGAAAGCTCCTTTGGTCTGCAGGCGGCAGAAGCGAAGCCGCGGGAGAACTTGCCGACTCCCACTTCCTTGGCCCACCTCTCCCAGTGGGAGATAAGCTTTATCAACTCAACGAAAAACAACAGGAATTGCGCCTCGTTATTTTGGATCCAAGCACAGGCGCCCTTTTGGGCCTGCAAAGACTTTGCACCACTCGCAACCGCTTGCAGACAGACGTTTCCCGGCGGATGCAGGCAGCACACCTGTCATATGCCGATGGAATTTTAGTATGCCCAACCAATGCCGGAGTGATTATTGGCATTGAACTGCTGGGTAACAGCTTTGCATGGGCATACCCCTACATGGGAACCACAGATGCACCCGAAGGAGTAACCATTCAACCTGGAATACCCCCCGGAATGATCGCTCCACTCCCCGGAAGAATCATTCGGCCGGGTATGAACGGTATGCCAATGGTCGCACAACAGGGAATGCGGGCGCGTTGGAAGGTCACTCCGCCTATTATTTCAGGCGGCAAAATAATTTTTGCAGCGCCAGACGCCGATGCCATCCATTGCATCAGCCTTCGAGACGGTTCCGTAATTTGGACACATAAAAGAACAGACGACGATTTGTACTTGGGTGGTGTGGTTGCAGGCAGGGCACTGATTGTTGGCAAGAAAAACGTGCGCGCCTTGGAAGTAGATGGTTCTGGAAAGATTGCATGGACAGTTGCAACCGGAACACCTTCCGGTATGGGAGCCATAAGCGACAACCAGTTTTTTGTTCCCTTGCGGGATTCAGGGCCGGGGCGTGATCCGGAAGTATGCGTGATTGATGTTATTAAGGGCGAGGCTGTGGCCCACACCCGATCGCGAAAGAAGGCTATGCCGGGAAATTTGATTTTCCACGACGGTGAGATGATCTCACAAACATCAACATCTGTGGCAGTGTACCCGCAGCTATCTGTCAAACTGGCCCAAATCGATGACCTTATCCGCAAAAATCCACTCGATCCGATAGGTCTGACTGAACGCGGCGACCTACGGCTCGATAAGGGCGACTGGGCAGGTGCTGTTAATGATCTGGTTACGGCACTCAAGCACAATCCGCCCGCTGAGATGTTACCTCGAACACGTGAAAAATTGTTCGAAGCCATGTGTGAATACTCGCGACGCGACTTCAATGCAGCAGAAGCGTACTTGGCGGAATTCAATTCCACCTGTGAAGTTGCACCACCTGCCATGGCTACTGGAACCCAAGTCGAAGAAGCCAAACGCGAAACAAGGCGCAGACGTTCCGCATACCTTTGCCAATTGGCTATGGGCCGTGAATCTCAGAAACGATGGGCAGAAGCCTTTGATGCTTACATTGACGTTGCCACGCTACTCGGCGGCGGAGAACTCTATGCAGTGCTAGACGATCCCATGGTACGTGCTGCGGGCGATACTTGGGCTCAGGGGCGCATCGCTTCGATGCTGGCAAAAATCTCTGCCACAGAAAGAGCTCCGCTTGATACCAGAGTGACTGCTCGGCTTGAACGTGCACGAACAGCGGCAAGCACCCTAGACGAAATTCGCGCGCTGGTTAGTGTTTTTGGTCAGATGTCCAGTTCAGGTCAAGAAACCCGATTGGTTTTGGCGGACCGACTTTTCAAAGAAGGTAGCGCTGACGCCATGATGCAGGCTGAGCAACAACTGGAACAAGTTCGCCCTCCTCTGGCGTCGCCAGATCAGCACGCGCGTGCTCTCATACGGTTGGCGAACCTTCACTTAGCCCGCCAACTCCCAGATGATGCAGCAGCCTGCATACTGCGTCTGGCCGCAGAACATCCGGATCTGAATGTTGAAGGCAAGACTGGAAAAGCACGTTTGGCAGAAGCGACCACTGATCACAGGCTGCTCCCATTTCTCGACGGACCGGGAAGTTCATTCCCCCCGGGCAAGATACGTGTCACTGACAAACCTGGTGGAAACAGAACTCCGATAGCCCTGAATTTGGCTTCTAGTGGCCCGACGCTTCCATTTTTTCAACGCCATTTCATTCAGTTGCAGAATACACAAAATACCGGTTTTCAAACGATACGCATGGTGGAGCGAGCCACTGGCGAAGAACGCATGTCCGAACCATTGGTTAGGCGGAATATGCTGCATACCAGTCTTAACAATGGCGGCTACAATTCCCAAATTCCTACCCCTCGATTTACATACCAGAGCGTTGGCCACGTCCTTTTGGTTGGAGCTGGAAATATCGTCTACGCTGTCGATCCGCTTAGGAAACGGGTCCTATGGGACTTGAATCTGGCGCACCCTTCAGAGCCTGCCTCAAGTTCGACACAACAACAAGGCAATTTGGTAATGGATGGCAACGCGCTCCAGATTGTTTTTGCAGATGGCTACAAACAACGTCCGGGACAAGCTGGTCCACTTCTTGGAAATGCCGCTATCCTTATGACGCGAGATGGCCTAATGGCTATCGATCCACTTACTGGTAGAACCCTTTGGGTAAGGCAAGATGTCGGGCTCGATACAACCATTCTTACGGATGGTTTTACTCTGGCATTAGTCAGTATGGATCCAACAAATGGAAAACCGGTAGGAACTCGTGGCGTGCGAGCCATCGATGGTTCTCCGGTTGCGGTTCCCGATTGTTCTACTGCACTTTCACGCAAATTGCGTGTTGAGGGAAGCAACATCCTTTGGCTTGACGACGCTGCGGAAAAGCGAAAATTACGTTACACGGAAGCTTTGAGCATGCGCGACATCTGGTCCCTTGACCTTGCTGCCGACGCTCTCGTAATACAAACGGATGACCTGCCATTTGCTGGAACCGTCGAGCCCGATGGCACAACCAAGATCTTTGAATTGGCAACGGCTCGAGAACTGATGGTAGCGCGTTTGGACCCGCGCCATGTGAAAGGTTCGCAACCGTTTTTGGCATCTGATTCCGAGCGATTTTATATTGGGTTGAATCATACTCCAGATGCTCAAGCGAGCATTCAAGCTAATTTCCTGAATAGCTCTGGCATCAAAAGTCGCCTCATCGACGGAGAACTCTATGCGCTCAGTCGCTCGAATGGCAAACTGGCATGGCGTGCAACATGCCAACAACAGGCGCTTCTTTTGGACAATCTCGATCTCACTCCAACCGTGATACTCGCAAGCCGATCCAATAGGCCCATGCCCAATAATCCTAATTTCCGCCAGACACAAGTTTCAATCCGCTCGTATGACAAGCGCACAGGCAAATTGCTGTTTGAAAAAGAAACGCCCAGCCAGCAACCGTTCACCAGCGTGAATATCGATACCCGCAAGGGAACCATTGACTTGGTCTCTCCGCAAAACACGATATCGCATCAGGTAACGGCCGAACCAGTTCCTGCCGGACCAGTCTTGCGCGATGAAGCACTACCGGCACATCCGAACGGAGGGAATTCCCGATGAAATGGTTGCTGCCACTAGTGGCACTGATTTTGATGGTAGCGGCTCTTCCCCAAGCCCGCTCGGAGGACGTTCCGCAAGACTACAGGGAAACAGTACGTAAGGGTCTGGAATGGCTGGCACGCCAGCAGGCACGAGACGGTCATCTCGAAGCGACTGGTGGGCAATACCCGATAACCATGACCGCATTGGGCGGGATGGCATACCTGATGGAAGGCAGCACTCTTCGCGAGGGGAAATATCGCGATAATATCCGTCGCGCTGTTGATTTTCTGATGTCGCGTGCCCAAAAGGGAGGCACCAACGACGGAATGATTGGTAACCCAAACATACCTGGCGAATCAGGCCGCTACATGTACGGCCACGGTTTCTCCATGCTTTTCCTAGCAACGGTTTATGGCGATGAAGAAGATAACGATCGCCGCAGGCGACTTGAGGATCTCTTGGCCCGGGCAGCTAAGTTTTCTTTCAATGCTCAGACTGTTCGCGAAATCAATCGCGGCGGCAAATCCGTGAAATTTGGAGGTTGGGGATACGTTTCCGCCAAGGAAGGAAGCAATTTCGACGAAGGATCCGTCACCATTACTCAGGTGCAGGCCCTGCGTGCTGTTCGCAATGCCGGTATCGAGGTGCCCCCAGAAGCGATTCAACGCGCCGTCGTTTATCTGGAAGAGTGCACCAATGCCGAAGGTGGCATTATTTACCAATACGGTGGTGGTGGTGGTGGCGATGGAAGACCGGCCCTGACTGCCGCTGCCATTGCCTGCGGAATTTCTGCTGGCGACTACTTCAAGGAACCGTCCATTCAGTTTGTGAAAAAGTGGTTTCAATTCTGTCAAAAGCGATTGGGAACATTGGGCGGAAACCGCACGGGTCATGATGAGTACACGCACTACTATTTTGCACAGGCCGTATACATGTTGGGCGACGACGGGTACAAGAAACTTTTTCCCGGCGCCAAAGAAGCAGACACATTGACGTGGACGAAATACCGCAAGGAAACTTTCGATAATTTGGTGCGAACCCAAGGCGCAGACGGTTCCTGGACGGGTGGCCATGTAGGCCCGGTGTTTATCACTTCCGTCCATGTCTGTATCATGCAACTCGACAAAGCATGCCTGCCCATCTATCAACGATAGGATCGACTCATTGTCCCCAAGCCAGGATTGACAACAATGACGCAAGACAACCTGACTCACGACGATCTCTCCGCCGCGCGCGCGCTGGCCGACGCTGCATCTGCTGTGAAAACGCAACTAGGGCGCATCATTGTCGGCCAGGAATCAGTCATCGAAGAACTGCTGATCGCCCTTTTCAGCAAAGGCCATTGCCTGCTTGAAGGCGTGCCAGGCTTGGCAAAAACGTTGATGATTTCCACACTGGCCCGCACTCTGTCTCTCGATTTTTCGCGTGTGCAGTTCACGCCCGACCTGATGCCTTCCGATATCACGGGAACGGAAATCATCCAGGAAAACCGTGACACCGGCACACGTGAATTTCGTTTTCTAAAAGGGCCACTTTTCGCCAATATCGTACTGGCCGATGAAATCAATCGTACTCCACCCAAAACACAGGCCGCCCTGCTTGAAGCCATGCAGGAACGCCAAGTGACAGTAGGCAGGATCAGACACCGACTCGATAACCCGTTCTTTGTTCTGGCAACACAAAATCCGCTTGAACAGGAAGGGACCTACCCCCTTCCTGAAGCTCAGCAGGATCGCTTCATGTTCAAGGTATTTGTCCGTTACCCGGGCTTTCAGGACGAAATGGAAATCGCCCGCAGAACCACTGGCACTTCCTCCGAAGAAATTACCCCAGTGCTGGATGCGGCGCAAATTCTTCAGCTTCAGGATTTGGTCCGCAAGGTTCCCGCTTCTGACCATGTTCTGCGTTATGCATTGGCTGTCGTCCGCCAAACCCGCGTTGGCGAGGCTGGAATCCCCAACCACATCAAGGAAAGCCTTGCATGGGGGGCTGGACCTCGTGCTGTGCAAAATCTGGTTTTGGGCGGCAAGGCACGCGCCCTGCTACACGGAAGAACGCACGTTCAGACTGAAGACATTAAGGCCCTTGCATTACCAGTGCTGCGCCATCGACTGCAGGTCAATTTTGCCGCCGCAAGCGATGGCACAACCACCGACACGGTTGTCGCCAGACTTCTGGCCGAAACGCCGGAGAAGGAAAGCGACCTGCTGCGTGATGAACGGCTCAAACCGATCTTTGCGGCGTGAAGCCCAAGGCGCCATGATGACCATCCCTGCCGGACAGGATCCCTGCCGATTTCTTGACCCAGCCGTTCTTTTTCGGCTGGGGCGGCTCGAATTACGTGCCAGACAAGCGGTTGAAGGCTTCCTTTCCGGCCTGCACAAGTCGCCATTTTTTGGTCATTCGGTTGAATTCGTTCAGCACCGGGAGTACGTAACGGGAGACGATATCCGCCACCTTGACTGGAAAGTGTGGTCAAAAACAGATCGTTTTTACATTAAACAGTTCGAAGCCGAAACCAACCTCCGCTGCCAAATGCTTGTCGATTGCTCAGAATCGATGGCGTACGGCCGCGAAGGGATGGACAAACGCTCGTATGCCTGCACCGCAGCCGCAAGTGCCGCTTGGCTTCTCCTAAGGCAGCAAGATTCCGTTGGCCTCGTCACTTTTGACAAGGCTGCGCGCAGGATGGTTCCGGCCCGCAATGTTTCCATGCATCTCGACGCCATTGTCAATGCGCTCGATGGCTCGATGCCCGGAGAAGGAACAGACCTAGGAACAGTTTGCCGCAGGGTTGCGTCTTCCATTCATGGCCGTGGAATGGTTGCCGTTTTTTCAGACCTGCTCACGGATCGTGAAGCGCTGATGCGGGCATTACGTATGTTTCGCCAGCGGAAGCAGGAAGTTCTCGTGTTCCATATTCTCGACACCGACGAGCTGAATTTTCCTTTTTCCGGCGTGACCCGTTTCGAAGGGATGGAAGCCCTCCCCGACTTGCTGTGCGACCCAGAAGCCCTTCGGGAAGGGTACCTCCGCGAACTCAATACCTTCCTTCAAGATGTGCGCCAGGGGTGCGCAAGGCTTGGAGTCGATTATCAGCTTATACCAACAAACCAGCCTCTAGACGCTGTACTATCCAGATTTCTGCACCGTCGCGACGCCTTTGCCGGCGGACGCGCCTCCATCTCCTGAAAGGACACTCGATTAGGAGATGGTTGGTTTCATCAGCATGTTCCTGAACCCCTGGGCGCTGGCCATTGGTCTATTGGCCATCGCTGTACCCATTATTATTCACCTCATCAACCGCATGCAGTTCCGGCGTGTTCGCTGGGCAGCCATGGAATTTTTGTTAGCCGCCCAAAAGCGAATGCGGCAGCGGTTGCTCATCGAACAGTTGCTGCTGCTCCTATTGCGCATTTTGTTGATGCTCCTTTTGGGACTGCTACTTTCAAGATGGCTTGTGAGCGGAACACCGCCCGCGCCGGCTGTTGATTTGGTCCTTCATGAGGTTCTATTAGACGACAGCATGAGCATGTCTGACCGTGAACCTGCTCAGGGAGAAGAGCGCCCGGCATTCCAGTCGGCCCGCGACGAGCCTGTGCGGTTGGCCAAAAACCTGGAAAAAAGCAAACTACCGTGCCGCCTTCGCATTCGGTTGGCATCTAATCCCGATAACCCCCTTTTCGATCAGATGATTACAGATGGATCCAATAACGAATTGCAACAAATTCTTGCCAAAACATCGGCTCAACCAATCCGGACTCCACTCATGGGGCCCATACAGACCACTGTTGATGCTGCCTTGGCAATAACAGAACCCGGCAAAATCCGGCGCATCGTTCATCTGATGTCCGACATGCGCACCAACGATTGGTCTGATGGAACACTCGCTGCTCAAATTGCACGACTCGCAGAACAGGGCGGCGAAGTACGCCTGCTCGATTGCGCCAGTCCAGCCCGCACGATCGACAATGAACCCGCTTCCCACGGTAACTTGGCAGTCGTTGGTTTATTTGCTGAAACAAGGAGCGCGCTCGAGGGCCAACCTGTTGGCATTACCGCATTAATTGCGAATTTCGGCCGCAATCCACGCAGAGCTGGAATGTCGGTACTAATCAACGGTTTACGAGATGCTGCTGCTTCGACACTGATTGAATCCTTGCCCCCCGGGCAAGTAACTCCTGTTCGGTTCCGCATAGTCCCAGTTCGCCCTGTCGGTGCTCCCCAGGCAATAGGAACTCCTGCTCAAGATCCAACCCAACGCGACACGGCTAGGCGCGCTGATCCGACCACCATGGTTGTTCGCGTATCTCTCGAAGATGACTCCAGAATAGGCATTCCAGCAGACGATGTTCGCGACTTGATTGTTCCGGTTCGCACGCGTTTCCCCGTTTTGGTTGTTGATGGTGCCTCCACTGGCAGGGCTGATGGATCTACTGGCAGTGATGCGCTCTATCTTGGTGCCGCACTGAACCCGCAAATATTCGACACAGAATTCCGCGATCCCCGTGAATTGCCAGCAACAGACCTCGATTCGTACGCCCTTATTGTAATGCTCAATGTTACGGAGTTACCAGACACGGAAATCGTCAGGATTGATCGCTTTACCACATCTGGCGGTGGGCTGGCATGGTTCACTGGCGATCGTACGGATCCAACATTCACCAACCGCTTATTTGCGATGGGTGCCCTTTTTCCATTGCCTCTGGCAAACCATCCATCACCATCTTGGACAGACAGGCAACGGGAAGAATACCGTTTGGACGATTCTCCCAAGCTTGTCTTGCCCGATCCGGAACATCCAGTCATTGCGGGATTGGTTCCATTCAGACAAGTGTTCCGGTTCCTGCGCGTCGAACGGCACTGGCCACCGGCAACAGAATCTGGTTGGCGCGAAGGCTCTGAACGGGTTTTGGCATTGCCTGCGCGTTCGTGGAGCAATGCAACCCGACGCGACGATCTTCGCCAGCGTATTCTCAAACTTACTGATATTGGCGCCGACCCGTACACACGCCCGGAACTAGCCTCCAAGCTCGATGAATTACAACGCCGGGCTGCCCTGCTCCGCGGACGCCTTGCCGCGGGAACTCAATTTGAAATTGTCGCCGCCTTGGAAACTTTCCTCGATTTGGGACAAGGAACAACTGCGTCTGGAACAAACTCACTGCGTACAGCTTGGGAATCTCCCGTGCTGGCATCAACCGCGCGGGCTTTGACAGAACTCATCCGTGAAATTCAGGAAGGCGATCCATTGCTAGTCAGTCGTGATCGTGGATCAGGTCGGGTTGCGGCATTCCTAACCTCGGCAGGCCCGCAGTTATCAAAACCGCCGGCACCAGGTGAGTCCAGTCAGGGATGGAACGAATGGGCCAACGGATTCCTTTCTGCTACTTACCCAATCCTGATTCAGGACATGCTTCTTGATTTGCTCCGTTCCTCTGCCAACTCAACAGATGCGCGCCCGCTCTCGCCTTCAAAAATCGCTTTGCCTCTGAACCGTTACGATCCAGAGGCGCGTGTGTTCTTTTCGACACAAGCACCACCAGCAATTCAAGGCAGCGGCAACCAATCAACTCCAATTCCAGCCCGCATTGTGCAGACTTCGGAAAATGCTGAATTGATTCTGCCTCCACAATCCAATGCTGGATCGTTTTCAATCAGTCTCTTCCCGCAGGGTCGCCGCCTTGCTGACGACGCGCCTGTGGAGAACCTCGGCCTCGCCGTAAATGTTGACACTTCGGAAAGCGACTTGGCACGCGCTACCCGCGCCATGTTGATCGGCGGCCCTGATGACAGAGCCAGAAATATCCGTTTGGCGATTCCAGGCGACGAACTAGAAGATAAACGTGAGCAGGCTAGGCAGCGTCCAGTCGATGCTTCCGAAACACCTTGGATTTATCTGATTCTCATGCTCATCCTTGTATCCGAACAGGCTTTGGCCTTGCGCATCAGCCACCTCAGACCTGACCGGCAACAACCGATCGGGGGAGTCCGCCGATGAGCGAAGCACAAGTCAGCCTTGATCTCTCCCAACGCCTTGTATTTCGAAGGCCCGAAGACTTTCTGTTTCCATGGGTGGGGGAATCAGCACCCGCATGGGCATGGTGGCCCGTTACCGCTCTCGTTTTGCTAGCCGGAATCGCCGTTGTTGTTTTCTTTTATCGTCGAGAAGCTCAATCGATTGGGACTTTGGCAGCGACAGGTCTTGGGTGCTTGCGTGGACTGGTTTATTTGATATTGGCATGGGCTTTCCTTTTGCCTGCATGGGAAGAATCGGTTATTCGCACCGAAACCAGGCAGTTGGAAGGACGGATCCTCGTTCTGTTTGATACCTCTGGTTCCATGACTCGTCTGTCAGATGGTGCGCCTGGAACGCCTACACGGCAGGATCTTGTACTCTCATTGCTCAACAACAAAGGTAAATGGATTGATCCACTTTTGGCTAAAGGATCGATTGATCTTTATCGGTTTGGTAGGTTTTTGGACGAAAAAGGATTGCGCCTTGGAACAGACGGAATCAGTTCGCTGGAGGAAATCCAACGTGCTGAAGCAGAACGACGCAAAATCGATGAAGCTCGCACGGCCGCTGAAGAAGCCCGACTGACAGGGCGCACAACTGATTCGATTTCCAGCACCGCACCATCGGTACAAGAAAGCAATTCCGCACTACGGCCCTTGTCACCAGCGCTTTGGACCGCCTGGCTGAAACCCGGAACAGACGTCGCTGCCCCTCCAGAATGGGACAGTAACGGCCGAGATTGGCTTGCAGCATTGATACGAGATGGGAAAACGCGCCTGAGTTCCGATGAATTTGGTGGGACCAATCCCACAGATGCAGTAGCCCGCCTTTTGGAACGTGACGACGATCCGATGATTCAAGGCCTTGTTGTGGTAACCGATGGGCGTTCCACGGAGCCCTCCGTTGGTGGTTTTGATCGGGTGACCTCTGCAGCCAGAGCGCGTGGGGTTCCAGTGTTAGTTGTTGGTGTGGGCGAGGACAGGAAAGTCAAACAAACGCGGACTGACATTGTCGATGTTCGGGTGCCCCCCCGCGTGGAACCAGAAGACAGGTTTCGCATTGCTTTTGAAGCAACCGGATCGAATCGAGCTGGCGAAACCATTGGTAACGCAGAGGCTTCGCTCGAAATCACCCGCGTGCGACGCAAGGCAGATGGTACTGAAGAGCCACTCGACATCATGCTTGAAGAGCCTCCACCACCAGTGGAAAAAGGAGTTCCTAGTTTTGGAGCAGCGTCTGAAAAACCACGTGAATTGATCAACCTTGGTCGCAAGGTGACACTGCCTTATCAGGACGATCCAGTCCGCTTCGACGACAGCAATCCACCGAGGGTGGAGGTTGGATTTATCGTGGATGCGGATGCCATTGGACGCGCCGCTGGTCGGGATGAAGACCTGAAGAAAAAACGTTGGGAAATCGCCGAGACAAAGGACAGTGAATTGCGAATCGTGGCTCGGCTTAAGAAGCCGGCGGGAGAACCGATTCCCGATATGCTGACACGCGGACCGGCCCGACTCAAGGTAGAGCGGCGCCCATTGCGCGTGCTTTTTGTAGCAGGAGCAGCCGGCCGTGAATACCAGTTTCTCCGCACCCTGTTCTCGCGTGAAACCGAAAAGAAGCGTGCCCAGCTCAGCATTCTATTGCAACTTCCCCCAGGATCGACTTCCAGACGCCCCAACATTGTTCAGGATGTCCCCAAGGAACGAATGCTGGAATCTTTCCCTGCGCAATTCACACCAACCGCCAGCGAATCGATGACAGACCCGACAAACCTCGCAAGCTTCGATTCAATTGTGATGTTCGACCCGGATTGGAACCAGATCAATGCCGCGCAGTTAGCTAATTTGAGACAATGGGTCGATAACGGAGGTGGATTGATAGTTGTAGCAGGACCGGTCAACATTTTGGCTCTGGCCCGACCAGGAAACGATCAGGACAAGCTCAAACCAATTCTGGACCTGCTCCCGGTGCGGCCGCGCGACAGTCGTATAGATGCTTCCGACCGCCAACCAGATTCTCCATGGCCACTGATTTTCGACGCTGCCAGCCCTGAATTAGACTTTTTGCGCCTCTCGGATGATCCAACGCGTGGCGTTGAACGCGACTGGACAGATTTTTTTGAGGGAAGCACACCAAAAGGCTTTTTCAGCTTTTATCCCGTTGATGAAGAAAAACGTGGAGCCATGGTCGTAGGCAGATTTGGTGACCCACGAGCAGCACTGCGCAGCGGAAAAAAACAGCCATGGCTTGTGGTTACAGCACCAGCCTCTGGAAGGCGCGTGGTTTGGTTGGGCTCGGATGAAACGTGGCGATTGCGAATGTACCAAGAAGCATATCACGAACGATTCTGGACAAAACTTGTGCGGTGGTCAGCTAGTGGGGGAAAGACCCGAATCATTCCCTACCTTCGCAACCCATACAGAACCGACAAGGCAGTCGAATTCGAAGTGAAAATCGAAGATCGCTCCGGCCAACCACTTGTACTTGCATCGGGTAGATCCGACGGGCCACGCGTTGCTCTCACGGCTCCAGAAGGAGTAGCGGCAACAGAATATCCGGCTGTAACCGCGTTGGAACCAGTTCCCGGACGAAAAGGAATGTTCCGTGCTGCGTTAAAGCTTTCCAAGCCGGGCGCTTACGAAGCAATCATAGAGGTGCCCGCCACAAAAGACCGTTCCACCAGCCAGTTTGTTATTGTTGACACTCCGCCAGATCCGGAAAGCCGCGATCCTCGCCCGGATCTTGAGGCTTGGCGTAGCTTGGCATCTCCACTCTCAGCGGTTCGAGAACGAATTGATCCCGCGGAATATGAAAACGTTCTGGCGGCATTGTTGAACGGCCCAGAAGTAGGAGACGCCAAGCGTTTGGTGTTCCCGCTGGCAAAAGCTGAAGCATTGGTTTCCTGTTTCCGCCCGGAAAAAAGAGAAGAAATCAAGCGCCTGCCCGGAATCACACGAATTGAAGACCTTTGGGATCGTGGTCTTGTACTGGCTTCATCTACTTGGTTGTCGGACCGCCCCTTGAAAATCCCTTACCTTCTTCTGGCAGTGGTAGGAATACTTGGTCTGGAATGGTCGCTCCGCAAACTGGCCCGTCTGGCATGAGGAACAAGCGATCATGAGCCGCACAAACAAGGCAACCGATCCAATCTCCCTGGCGCTCGACCGGGTTCGCACAGGATTACGCAACCGTCTTGTTGGGGATGTTGTCGCTCACCTTTCCATTGGCATTGGTGTGTGGATATTAGCTAGTTTCTGCATCGATCGAGGGTTGTTTGCCGCATTTCGGTTCGATCTGACAGAACAATTGCCCGGTTGGACCCGGTGGGGACAACCCTTGCTCGCACTTGCTTTGGCCATTGGATTTATTCTGAGTCGTGTTCCGCTACTGATAAAAAGGTTTTCCGATCACGACATGGCTTTAGCCCTTGAGCGGCACTTCGGCAAGGAACTGGGTGATAGCGTCATCACAGCCGTTGAATTATCGGACAAGGCAATTGTCGAACGACAGGAAATGTCTGCCGCACTGGTCGAGGTAACACGTCAAAAAGCGATCTCCTCTTTATCTAAAATAAACATCGACGACGTATTCAATTCGAACCGCCCATTCCGTTTGCTACTGACATCGCTTGGCGTATTCCTCGGCGGATACGGAGTTCTTTTCCTGTTTTTCACATTGGCTCATCCAGCCAGCCCCCACGGCGACCATGCCAAGTCCACAGATTCACCCGTGGGTGCCTTGCACGATAATTTATGGTTCTGGGCAGAACGCACATTGCTGGGTCGTGATCTGGCTTGGCCTCGAAACGTATTTCTAAGATTGGCCGGATTCCCGTCAAATGGCAAACCGCTGCGGGCCGGACGCGGGACACCCGCCCAATTCCGCGTGGAAGCTAGTCGTTTTATTGTGGCAGGTGCCCCATCTGTCCAGATTCTTGCCGATTGCAAAGAATGGCTGGCTGGATCGAGTTTATCATCGCAAGATCAGGCAATTTCACTGAGTATGCTGGCAAACTCGGCACATCATGGCTGGCGCCCTGCCACCATTTTTGATATTGCAAAACTAGGAGCCCCAGCCGGTTGGAAACTTCCGGAACCCGCAGCAGCATTTCTGCCACACCCGGGAGACATTCCTGGTGGAATTGATTCCATTGGAAGTCGCATTCCCAACGACCCCACCATTACGCTGGCAATCTCCACCATGGAAACACTGTCTGGATCAATGATGAACCGCAGACAGGTACGGGCTCTTTCATTGCCACCCGTAGTGGAATGGCTCGAAACTGCAATCGTGACCCGGGAAGATGGTAGACAGCCCAAACAAACCATCGCAGAACTTACCGCTGATGCACGTGAGCCGGGAACTTATCCACGCACAATTCCGCACCTCACCGAAAGCCTCGATATCACAGCCCGCGCCGGCGACTTTCAAACCAGCATTTACCGCCTTGATGTTTTGCCTGCCCCGGTATTGGCCCGATTGGATGTCACAGAAGTACGGCCCGCCTACCTGACCACACACCTCGATGCCGATCTTGATGGGCAGGCACGTTCGGCGGCACTAGCTGAACTGGCCAACCGCCGCGTTATGGTTCCGGCCGGTGACCGCTTGATGCCACGAGCCGAGGCAAGCGTGATTGAGTTCCCCTCGGGTAGCGGATTGGTTTTGGATTTTTCTCTGCAGGAAGGAAGAGCTCCCGGAATTACACCTGTTTTGGAGGCGCTTTCTGGAACCATGCCTGCCCACACACCGGTTGAAATCAATAATGACGCTTTCAAAATCACCTTCGAGCCAATCCGTGAGGAACGCATAGTCCTGCTTCGTTTTGCCGACTCTGACAACATTCGTGGCGATCGAAAATTGATTTTTCGCCCTATTCAGGATACTCCTCCTACTCTTGAAGCGCGGCCTGTGGACGACCTGCGAGAAACAGAATCTGGCTACTTGGTAACCAGCAGGACGCGTATCCCCTTCCGAGGATCCTCACGTGATGATCATGGATTGGCTACCCTGCGCCATGTTTGGACGACCCGCGAAATCGATCGCGATGGCGCAGCAGGTTCACTTGCATCCAGACTTGCACAAATGCTTGTACCCGACATTGCATCACGAATACCGGCAGCTTTGAATTTAACCTCGACATTGGCGTCATTGCGACGCACACCACAAGCCTACCGTTTGGCGTCGGCCTTACCGCTATTGGCCGGTGGGAATACAGGTTCCATCCTTCAGTTTGCCATGCCATTTCAGCAAGGCATGATGGGCTTATCGTTGCCTCGGCAACGCTCGATTCCAGCCTTTTCGGCCCGATTGAAAGCTCTCAAGGGTAACGACACCCTTCGAGCCTACACCATAGAACCAGACAGTTCTGGAAACGCTATTGCTTCGGATTTCCCCCTAACAGTCGCGGGAATTATTGTTGATCCTGATGGTTCCGTTGCCCGAGGTCGGCGTTACATGGTGGAATTGGGCGTTGAAGCTGAAGATCTTGACGTTTCGATGGATCCCCCCTCGCCGCATACCACGCGGGCAGGTCCGTTCACTCTGGTGGTATTGCCAGACGATGAAATGCTGGAATTGATTCAGTCTGATGAGATGCGCCTCCGCGAACGGGTTGTGGAACTCCGCAATGAGCTGCTACCTCCCGATCTCGGCCAGCGCACCCCAGTTCGCTACTTGTTGGAATTGAAAGGCATTGGCTCCGATCTGCGAGAGGCTTCTAACCGACTGGATGCCCGACGGACACAATCCGATCAGATTGACAGGGTTATTGATGATGCCCGACGCAAAGCAGAAGAAATTGAAAGAGATTTCAGGAGACTGACTCGCCAGACTGCACTGTGCGGATTCCCAGTAAAAGATGAAAAAGAACGGGTTGCCAAGGCCCTCGAGAAGATCCACAAAGAGTCGCTGCCTTCACTTCGGGGATCTGTTGAGGGTTTCCGTAAGCAGCAAGAATCGGTAGAAACGTCTCGTGTAGAAGCATTGAAAACATGCCGTGCCCGGTCCGCAGAACTGATGGCCGCCATCGACGAGGCGCTCAATTTGATGGGTGGCGCATCCGATTTCGACAGTGAGCTTGCCCGGTTGCGTGGTATCTTGCGCGAACAGGAAAATCAGACACGCCGCCTCGACTCATTTAGAAAAGAACTGGTCAACAAGCTTTTGGAAGATCTGCTTAACCCCAAATAGTACTTGGAGATGCCACTGTGCTTGCCTTGATTGTTTCAGTATTGGCCATGGGCCAGCTTCCGCTAATCGCCCCGGGTGACCGGTTGGCGTGGATTGGCGGAGCCTTGGTTGAACAAGAAATCCGCTCAGGCGACTGGGAACTTGAACTAACACGCCACATGCCGGGCGCCAAACTCGTGATCCGAAACCTCGGCTGGAGTGGGGACACAGTCTTAGGCGAAGCAAGAGCCGGATTTGGTTCACCTGCTGATGGTTTCAAGGCCTTGGTGGCTCAGACCATTGCAGTGAAACCCACAGTCATCTGGCTGCAATATGGCAGCAACGAGGCTTTTGCAGATCCGCTCGACATTGCTGTATTCCGAGCACAATACGAAAAACTTCTCGACGCATTGGCACCGACGAAAGCTCGTATTGTACTCGTGATCCCACCACCTATTGAAATCCGTCCATCGCCACTTCCCGACGTCGCACCTGTAAACGCGCGAATGGAAAGGGTTGCCACAGAGATTCAATCGATTGCTTCCGCACGTGGTCTGGGGGTTTTCTCTTTGCAACAGCTCTGGGCCGATGTCAAAACCCCGCAAACAACCAATGGTTTGCAATTGGCAGCAACGGGTTATCGAAATGTCGCCCCTGCCTTCGCCAAGGCAGTGGGTATGGCAAATGCCCCAGAAGTTGAGATTCTGATGCTTCAGGAAGGTGTTCAGGAAATTCGGGACAAGATCTTGCCAGCACCCGGACAATCAAGAATCGTCAAAGTCAAAGGGCTGAAGCCAGGAACCTACGAATTGCTGGTCAATGGCAAAGTAATCGCATCCACGGACCACGAAACTTGGGCCGCTGGAGCTGCCATGACAAAGGGCCCGGCTTGGGATCAGTCCGCCAAACTACGCGAGGCCATTGTCGCCAAAAACATGTTGTTTTTCCACCGTTGGCGGCCCCAGAACGAAACATATCTGTTTGGTTTCCGCAAGCATGAACAGGGTAACAACGCCCGCGAGATACCCCAGTTCGACCCATTCATCGAAAAGACCGAGGCGGAAATCAACCGTCTTTCAGTTCCAGTCAAGACGACATATCAGATTCGGAAGGTGTCATCATGAATCCATTGAAGACTCTCGTCATACTGCTTCTCTCCGTATCAAGCTTAATGGCCCAGCGAAACTTTTCGGGAACTGTCGAAACAGATCCCGAAAAAGAACGCGCCACTTTCAAAATGGCACCCGGATTCGAAGCCAACTTGTTTGCCGCGGATCCGTTGCTTGCAAAACCGATCCAGATGAGTTGGGATATCAAAGGGCGCCTCTGGGTAGCCTGTTCCGAAACCTATCCACAAATCAAACCCGGAGATGTGGCTCACGACAAGATTCTTGTTATTGAAGACACCAACGGCGACGGGAAAGCCGATAAAACAACAGTCTTTGCTGATGGGTTGCTAATTCCAACTGGTGTGGAACCAGCAGGGAATGGCGCCTACGTTGTCGACTCGACAGACCTTGTGTTTCTGGAAGACACCGATGGCGATCTGAAGGCCGACCGGCGCACCGTGATACTTTCTGGTTTTGGCACCGAAGACACACACCACATGGTTCACACCGTTCGTTGGCACTTCGATGGCCGATTGTACTTCAACCAGTCCATTTACATTCACACGCATATCGAAACTCCGCACGGACCTCGCCGTTTGGGCGGTAGCGGAATCTGGCGTTTCCACCCACCCACTCAACGTTTGGAAGTTGTTCAGCGCGGATTGGTAAATCCTTGGGGTCACCATCACGATCGCTTCGGCCAAAGCTTCGCCACAGATGGAGCTGGCGGCGAGGGGATTAATTTCATCGTGCCACGCGCCTATTATGCTACAGCCGTAGGTGCCAAGCGTATTCTTCCCGGGCTGAATCCGGGGTCCCCCAAGCACTGTGGCTTGGAACTCGTTTCCGGTCGCGCCTTTCCAGACGACTGGCAAGGCGATGCCATCACGTGCGATTTCCGCGGGCACCGTGTCTGCCGGTTCAAACTGACACCCGATGGATCTGGCTTTATCAGTCGGGAACAAATTGAAGTCATCAAGAGTGATCACCCCGCATTCCGCCCCATTGATGTGCGCATGGGGCCAGACGGTGCGCTCTACGTCGCAGACTGGTTCAATCCAATCATTCAGCACGGAGAAGTGGACTTCCGCGACCCACGTCGCGACAAAACCCATGGCCGCGTCTGGCGTGTGACTGCAACGGGCAGACCATTGGTAGCTGAACACGACTTTTCCAAAATGACACCAGCCGCATTGGTGAAGCTTCTTGATGCTCCAGAACAATATTCTCGCCATCAAGCCCGAAGGGCACTTGTCGAGCGTGGAGAAGCAGCGGCTTTGCCTGCACTGGAAGCCGCGACTGAAACACTATCTAAAGGAAAAGCCACCACTTCAACCCTTGACCTGCTGTGGGCCTGGCAAAGCTTCGACAAATTTCCTCCACAATTGGTAGACGCTGTTTTAAAAGCGGAAGACCCGCGGATTCGCGCGGCAGGTATCAGAATCGTCATGGATACCCGTGAACTGCAAAACGGTGTCCTTGAGCGTGTGGGGGCACTGGTACGCGATCCAGATGCTCGTGTGCGCTTGGAAGCGGTGCGAGCTCTGGGTCTGTTCACAAACTCACCTCGTGCTGCCGCACTGGCGCTGTCTGCCCGCTCCCAGCCCATGGATAAATGGCTTGAATATGGGCTATGGCTCACCCTTGATGAGCTGACCCCCACTTGGTTGGCAGCCTTGGACAAGGGTGAATGGGGAGGAGATGTCGCTATCGACGACCTCCTGTTTGCGTTGCAGGCTGTAGGTGCTCAAGGAGCCGCTGGTCGTCTGGCAGGCCTTGTGCGCGCCGGCAAAGTAGAGCCGAACCGCTTGGGCGATGTATTGGAATCGATGGCACGTGAAGGGGGCGCTGCGGAGGCCTCACTAACCATCGAAAAGGCCATTGGGTCCAATGTGACTGCACCAAAATTGCAGGGAATCCTTGAGGCCCTGACTCGATCTGCCGTTACTCGTGGTGTCAAACCAGTAGGTATGGAATCGAATCTGAAAAAAGCACTGGCCCGACCGGAACCAACCGTTCAGGCCGCTGCATTGCGTCTGGCCGGAGCATGGAAAATGGAATCGATTCTTCCGAACATGGTTGCCTCTACCGGGTCCATGGACCGGACAGTTCAAATTGCTGGAATCGACGCCCTTGGATTGCTGGGTAGCCCCGGTGCAGTGACTGCCCTTGTGAATCTGGCAGCAGATGAGAAAGCGGGAATGTTGAAAGACGTTTTGATCGCTCTAGTGACCGCCAATTCTGAAAAGGCTGCCACACCAATTGCCGCGTTTCTTGCCAAGGCATCTCCAGAAGACGGTCGCGCTGTTGTTGATGCCGTGCTGGCACGCAAAGGAGCCTCGGCATTGCTGGCCAAGGCACTGACTGGCAGCACTGTACCAACAGATACGGCACGATTGGCCCTTCGAGGCGTAACCGGATCCGGACAGGATCATGGCACGCTGCGTGACGCCCTTCAATCTGCGGGCAAATTGGGTCAGGCGCGCAAAGGTTGGGTTCAAGCTGACAAGGCGAAGTTGTTGGCACGGGTAGCCCAAGCCGATCCGGTTCGTGGCGAAGCTATATACCGGACCAAGCAACTCCAGTGTATTTCCTGCCATGCAGTCGCAGGCGCTGGCGGACTGGTGGGCCCAGACATGACAAGCATCGGTGCAAGCGCCCAGCCCGATTACTTGCTCGATTCACTGCTGGAACCTTCCAAGCAAATCAAGGAAGGTTACCATACCGCGATTGTTTCTACCGACGACGGGAAAATCATAACAGGGGTGCGCGTGCGCCAAAACGATGCCGAGGTCCTGTTGCGATTGGCCGATGGCAAAGAGGTAACCGTTGCCAAATCTCGTATCGAAGAAATTAAGGACGGCAAATCTCTGATGCCCGAAGCGTTGGCTGACACCTTGACCGACACGGAACTGGCAGATCTTGTCCGATTCCTGTCAGAGCTAGGGAAAGCTGGCCCTTATGCCCCGTCAACCAAACCGCTGGTGCGCACATGGCAGGTACTGGAAGACACCCCGCCAGCCAGAGCATGGTTGACGAGAGCCAGCACAGCCACGCCTCCGGCCAATTTGACGTGGATTGTGGCGTATTCAAGGGTATCGGGCGAATTACCACTGGAAGGACTGCCAACAGTCAATGGTCGTGTGGTGGTTCGATTGCCGCAAGCACCGCCGGGAATGGGCCGGGCTAAAATTGATTTCAAAGATGCGGGGCCAGCGGAATATCTTGCCAATGGCAAGGACAAGCTCGCCTCAGGCGCTACTCTGCCACCCGGATCATTGATTGTTACCCCACAGCTACCCAATGCACGGGTAACAGCCGAATGGCAGACACGCTAACCTGACCTGTATCAGAATCAGCGTGTGGGTCGTTCGCTCGCTATGGCCCCAGAAGCAGCCTTGGCAACCCATTGTGAAAGGTCTGGATGTAGCGCGATGCGCGCTACATCCCCGTGTAATTTGTTGGGCAGAAAAGGCTCGGCACGTTTCGCGCGCTCTTTCAATTCTGTCAGGGTAAACCATGCTGTTTCATCGGTTTCCCCTGTCATTTCTTCTGGACAATGGCTTTTGAGTGCCGCGAAGAAATAGGTTGGCGACTGTCTCCAGATTACGGCTTCATCTCGCGCCCTGTCGTATAACTCCATAATTTCAGATTCCTGCGGTGAGACTCCATGATGGAGTCGCCATGCCTCTGCCAACATTTCAAAGGCCCCCCGACTGATCGATGAACCGGGTGGCTCAGATTTGGTCACTTCGACATGCTCACCGAAATACAGGCATCGAGGCTTGTAAATCACTGATTTCGCGCCCCTTGGAGAACCAAATCCTAGACGGTCATGAAAATCCTTACCCGTAAATGCGATTGGTTCAAGTTCCACCAATTCCACTTCCAACCCGATTTCCTCGCGGGCTTCGCGCAGGGCAGCGTCAGCAGATGTTTCAGTATGGTCAACCCCTCCCTTGGGGAAGCACCACCCTTGGTTGGCATATTCCTGATAAGCCATTGCCACTCGTTCTGAAGCATCAACAATCACCAAACCAGCCACCGGGCGAAAAACGGGAGCACTGGCTAGCCGGCGAATATGCGAAAGAACAGGCTGGTAGGGCATGGAATCAGTTCCGTTGGCTTACAGTTCTCAAAAAATGGTTGAGGCAATCGCGTTATCCGGTCATAGTGAGTATTCTCCGAGGTGGGCGTAATGTACAGGCGCTCCGGAGCAACCCACCAGATTCAGACACGAGGTCACTATGACAGACTCACTCTCCCCGAAGGCCCCCAGCCGTCGCGACGGTCTCAAGACGGGTAGCATCATTGCAGGCGCGTCAGCCCTTGCTGGAATGAATGTACCATTGGTTCACGCTGCCGGCAGCGATGTCATTCAGGTGGCTCTGGTAGGCTGCGGTGGCCGCGGCACAGGTGCAGCTCTGAATGCACTGGAGACCAAAAGCGGTCCCATCAAACTTGTAGCCATGGCAGATGCATTCCAAGACAAGCTTGAAGCCAGTCTGAAATCAATCCAATCGGCAAAACCAAGCCAAGTTGAAGTGCCAGAAAGCAAAAGGTTTATTGGCTTCGATGGTTACAAGCAGGCTATGGACAGCCTGAAGCCTGGCGACGTGGTGATCTGTGCCACACCTCCCGGTTTTCGTTGGGTACAGTTCAAGTATGCCATCGAAAAAGGCTTGAACATGTTCATGGAAAAGCCGATCACGGTTGACGGCCCGACCACCAAGAAGATGTTCGCTCTGGGCGAGGAAGCCAAGAAAAAGAATCTGAAGGTAGGCGTTGGCCTCATGTGTCGTCACTGCGACGCGCGTCAGCAGCTTCACGACCGGATCAAGGAAGGCCAAATTGGCGATATCATCCTGATGCGCGCCTACCGTCAGGCTGGCCCAACTGCCAGCGCCTTTTCCGGCCCGCGCCCTAAAGAAATCCCCGAATTGGAATACCAGATCCGTCGCTTCCACAGCTTCCTATGGGCCTCTGGTGGTGCTGTTTCCGACTTCCTCATCCACAACATTGATGAATGCTGCTGGATGAAGGATGCATGGCCCATCAAAGCTCAAGCATCCGGTGGACGCCACTACCGTGGCGACAATATCGATCAGAACTTCGATAACTATTCCATCGAGTACACATTTGCCGATGGCACCAAGTTCCTCATGGAAGGCCGCACCATGAACGGCTGCCATCAGGAATTTGCCAGCTACGCCCATGGCAGCAAGGGTATGGCGGTTATTTCCAGTTCTGGCCACACACCAGCACGTTGCCGCATTTACAAGGGCCAAAACGTTAAGAAAGACGACCTCACGTGGTCGTACCCCGGTCA
>CAMCLK010000047.1 GCA_945875585.1 Candidatus Kuenenia stuttgartensis
GTGCCTGAATAACCACCCAGTCCATCCGCCATAGCGCGAAAAGCCGGGCCGCCCCGGCCCTATCAAGAGGCGATTCCACCCCAGAAGGACCTCGGAGGAACCGTACAGTTCCGGGTAGAGTTCCAGTGCCAGATTGCGCGCAGGCTCAAACAGCGGTTGCGGATCTTCCTCTAAGGGAGGAACGTCGGCTGGTCTGGCGGCTTCACGCGATAGCCGTTGCAGCAGCCGCAAGCGGTGCCTGTTTCCACGGTTTGGCCGATCCAACACAGCATCCCGCTCGGTGGCCAGTATCATTCCCACCGGATCGCGTAATTCTTCGCATGAGTCGATGATTTCAGCAGCAGCCATAGCCAATCGGCAAAGAGATGACCCGCCAGGTTTCCAGCGGTGCACCGGCCCGGTGGCATCGACAATCACCTGACAGCGAATGGGGACCTCATTTTCGAATTCCTTGACCAACACGCGCCCGCGCCGCGCCGACAATTTCCAAGCGATCCACTTGGGTGAGTCTCCTTCTCGGTAGTCGCGTATATCCAACAATTCGCTGCTACCACCCGCGCGACGGTGCCTGTGTCCGCCGGGAGGCGGCATCAGGTTGGCGCGCTTCAGGCCGATGATCGGGTCGTTGCCAACGCTGCCTGTGGGGAGTACCAAAAACTCGGTACCGTCGCGCAGGAACAACACGCTGGCCACAAGGCCAAGCCGGTCCATCACAGTCAATCGCATACCTTCGAAGCGGGCAATACCGGGCAAGGGAATATCGAGAGTCCAATCCAGCGTAATATCTTGATCACGCGACAATGGGCCTTCCTTGCCCGGCCACCAGCCTGACTGCTTTGGCGATTCGTGCCAGACACCATCGGTGGGAATTCGGTCTTCCATTCGCACCAGTGGCCACGAAAGCCAACCATTCTGGCGCAGTGTGATTGATACACGGACCGGCCGTCCTGCCCTGAGTGTGCGGACCTTTCCACCCCGGTCGGAGATCGTGCGATTGAACGAGGCAATTGCAGGAAATCCGGCTACGGAAAGTCGCGTGCGTACCCAAGCGGCCAGCAGCCACCCTAATACCAGCAGGCCTAAAAACGAAAAACCGTCGTTTTGGAATACCAAGCCCACAGCCATGGACCATGATCCATGGAACAGGCACCACCATCCACGCGAGGTCAGCATGGTTGTTTAGGCCCGTGGGGTATCATGGTGTGGTTAGTACCGGAACCTGATCAAGAAGTTCCTGAACGATATCACGAGTGCGTCGGCCTTCGATTTCTGCTTCAGGCCTAAGGATCAGTCGGTGGGCCAGAACACCATGGGCCACCGACTGCACATCGAGATGGGTGAAGAAATTGCGGCCTGAAAGCAGCGCATGGGCTCGGGCGCAACGCAGCAAGCACAGGGCGCCACGCGGGCTGGCGCCAAGCAGCAGGTCCGGATGTTCACGGCTGGCAAGAGCCAGATCCACTATGTACTCAAATAGCGATGGCTCCCCGTGGACACGCGGGCACACGGCTTGGTACTTCTTGATGGTTTCCGTGTCGAGCAGGCGTTTGGGCTGTGTCTGTGGTTTGCTGAGAAGACGCAGCATGTCGATTTCAAATTCCCGTCCCGGGTAGCCCATTTCCACGCGCACCAGAAACCGGTCCAGTTGGGCCTCGGGAAGTCTGTAAACACCTTCCTGTTCCACTGGGTTCTGGGTTGCCAGAACCATGAATGGCTGAGGAAGCGGCAGGGAATCACCTTCGAGCGTGACCTGACCTTCCTGCATGGCTTCCAGAAGTGCCGCTTGGGTTTTGGCGGGCGCCCGGTTGATTTCGTCGGCTAGAAGCACCTGACAGAATACAGGGCCTTTCCGCAGGACAAATTCGTTGCTTTTGCGATCCAGAATGCTTGTGCCGGTAATGTCAGATGGCATCAGGTCGGGCGTGAACTGAATACGTTGAAACTGCAGCCCCAGTATATGCGCGAACGCCTTCGACAATGTGGTTTTGGCAACACCCGGAACGCCTTCAAGCAGCGCATGGCCACCCGCGAGCAAGGTCATTAATATTTGGTCCACGGCTCCGGCCATGCCAACCACGCAGGTAGCGGCTTCAGCCTGGGCACGGTTGCGTAGCGCGCCAATTTCTTGGCAGATTCCATCGGGCAGGGCCGAATTATTGCCCCATTCTTCAAGAAAGTCGACGGTGCTCATGGTTGAATCGATGGCCTCCTGCGTTCTTTCCAGCGACTGATTGCCGTGATAGTGGCAGTGCTGGATGTGCGCCATATTCGGGTTACAAATGACTCCCGCCGTGAGGGCGGATTGGGTGTTGTTGGATCGCTTTTGGCGAACTGTGACCGGGATGTCGAGCCTGCCAGCAGCCGAATAATCAATCCGGACAGTATAAGGGTGATTATGCCTGCCGCGTAAATGAACCAGTTGGGCGGAATCGCCCGCTGGGCCGATTCATTGAGGGCATCCCGGTCATCGAGGTCTGCAAGGCCTTTTTCAACTCCTTGCACAAGCCCCTCAGCGCTTCGGTAGAGCCTATCCAAAAGAGCTTCCGGCGTGGGAATGGGCACGGGAGGAAGCATGAGTGGCGGACTAAAGGCCCGGGGTACCACGTTACCATCAACAATAAGCAGTAATTTCGATCGTGTCTGGCTTTTTCCTTCACGTGCCCATTCGGCCACATTGAGCGCGAATGGTATGTTGTCGGGTGCTTGCAGCATCAGGTTGGTGAAGATGCTGGCATCTCCAATAAGTCCGATACGACCTGATTCCACGTCGGTGTTAGCCATAAGGATGGACGACCGCGCTGGAACAACCGGTCCGGCAAATCCACCCGATTGAACACCGGGCGATGGTTTGCCGAGAATGGTGGGCCGGTTGGTTGCAGGTTTGACCTCCTGATTGTCACGGAAAAACCACGGATGTTTCTTGCCGCCAATAGCTTTTGCCAGTGGGCAGATACTCTGATTTTGGTAGGCATGTTCAGGATCTTGTGGCCTTGCGGAACGCACCTCGAGCCCGGATGGGGTGCACCCCAATGTGGATCTCAGCAAGTATTCAACGCCCGGTGTGGCGGTTTGTTCGGTGGCAATCAGCAACGCGCCGCCCTTGCGAATGAACCGTTTCAGGTCGAGGTCTTCGAGGATTCCCACAGGTCCCAGACAGAAAATCATGGTGGAAGATGGATCTTTTTCAGCTTCTTCAACTGTCGCCAGAAACGCCGGTGGTCCACCCTGCCACCCGGGGAAACCCAGGAGATAGCTGAACCATTCAAACCCTGAGGCTGGAATCGTGACGGGTTCTGGGGAAACTTCATCGGCATGTCGGCCTGATACGCATAGCAGGGCCATTGCAAGGAGGGGCATCATGGCGTGTGACCTGCCACCAGAAGCTCCAGTGCCGAGGTGCCTTCCTGAATTTCCCCGGGCGCGGGATGCCATGCCCTGGGGAGGTACCGCCAGCGCTCGTAAAGGCTTGTAAGCAGGCGCACCGCATGCCGCTCGTTTTCGGCGGAGAGTTGTTTCATAAGGTCTGCTTCAATCCGGCGGATATTCCGGTACCGCGCATGAGGGCCGAGGCGTTTGACAGCTTCCATCTCATACTTTTGCACAAGTGAGTGAATGTCGGTGATGTGAAAGGGAGATGCTGTTGGTTTACCAGCGGATTTTTGGAGGATATCGGCGATCTGCTTTTTGTATAAAAGGCACACCACGATCAGAATCGGAATGAGTAACGACAGGAAGCCTACGAGCGCGTCACGCCATGTCACGTTGGGCGTTTCAAATCCCATCATCGGCAATCGTGGCAGTCGCGCGTTCGGCAACCGTGGCATGCGAAATGAAGGCAGGTATTTCAGGAAACCAAGGTGAGGTTTGAGATTGTCAAAGGCGGATACCGCCCACGCGGGTGACCAATTGCGCCATTGACCAGGAGAAAACCGGGTCCAATCCACTTGTGCCGCCCATTCAGCCAAGTTGCCTTTCAACCCCGGAGCAGGGATGGCTTTCAGCCAGTCGGAAACCTGCGCTATTTGCTCTTGATTCAGACCGAGTTTCGCGAGGAATTCGCTCAGGCGGCCCAGCGCGTCGGGTGGCAGCATGTTGGTGGGTAATTTGCCGGCAAAACTCCCGGGTGAGGGCGGGGACGGAAATGAGGCCGGGTTGGGCTGTTGGTTTCGGAATTTTTCGAGCAATGAACCGAGTGATGAGATATCTTGTTGGCCCAATGGCCCAACCCCATGCCGCAACTGTTCAAGGAATTTCATCAATTCCACCGAATCGTTCGGGCTAGGGTTTGTTCGGAATTTGGCGATGAGCTCGCTGAACCGGCTCCAATCCATTTCCGGAAATGCTTTTTCAAGCGTGTCACGCTGGCTTTCCAGCCGCCCGGCCATAGCCATTAGGTCTTTCAGCAGTGACGGATCGAATGAATTCTTGGCGTTTCCCATAGAGCCAAGCAGCTTTTGGAGCGTGGCCGGATCGAGTGAATTTCCCGTGGCTAGGCCAGCCAAGAGTTTCATCAGGTCTGGAATTTGCGACGCGCCAGTCCCACTGGAAGGTGTGCCAGATGGAAAAAAGCGGCTCCATAGATTGGGTTTGGCGAAGCGGCTTTTAAATGCGTTATCGAGTTGTTCGCGTGTGACGGGCGGTAAGGGGATGGAGTCGAACCGATTCGAAGAATCATCGGAACCCTGAGCTGTGGCAGTCAGGGCCAATGAGACGAGTAAGTGGAAGACAGTGTTGGCCATGACTCCACCCGACAGGAACAATCAGATTATACCAAGTCGAATGGGCGCGAGGGATAGTCCCCCGCGACATTAGGCCCTGTATTCATCAATCAGGTTGGCTACCAGCCCAGTCCAGCCTGTTTGGTGGCTTGCGCCGAGTCCGGTGCCGTTATCACCATTGAAGTATTCGTAAAAGAGAATGTGATCGCGCCAGTGCGGATCGTTCTGGAAAACAGGGCACGATCCGAATACGGGCCGTTCTCCCTTGTCATTGCGTGTGAAAATGGAGATCAGGCGATCTGCTGCAAGACGCCTTAGTTTATCAAACCCAACCTGCTTGCCGGGCAGTACCGGAACCTCCACCAAAATGGAATCGTGAAAAGCCTTTTCCAGCTTTTTGAGAGATTCAATAAGGAGGAAGCTGATGGGGAACCAGATCGGTCCGCGCCAGTTACTGTTCCCGCCCTTCAGCTTGCAGTCGCTTTCGGCTGGTTCGTAGATGACGGTGGTGCCATCGTGATGGAATGGTTCATCGAGGTGGGCGCGAGACATGCTTCTGATGCCACAGGGGGACAGGAATTCCTTTTCGTCGAATAGCCGGGAAAAGAGGCGCCTTAACTGGCCTTGATCGAAAACGGTAAGCGCGAAAGACGTTCCTTCCGGGCCATCAACCCTGTGGACGACGCCTTGAATAAGATCCTTGCGATTCTCAAGGAACCAGATGAAATCACGATGGAAATCCTTAAAAGGCTCGATCCACTCCAGCTCCAGTCGCTCGACCGCGAATATCGGAATCAGGCCCACGAGGGATCTTAGGCGGAACTTCTGGAAAGAACCATCCGGGCGGCGAAGCACATCGTAAAAGAAGCCATCAGCTTCGTCCCACAGCGAATAATCACGGCTGCCAACATGCTTCATGGCGCCAGCGATGTAGGCGTAATGCTGGAAGAACTTGGTGGCGAGACCTTCGTAAACATGGTTTGTCTTGGCCAGTTCCAACGCCATGCGCATGAGATTCAGGCAGAACATGGCCATGTAACCGCTACCATCGGACTGCTCGAGGACCGAGCCGTCCGTGAACGGCACGCTGCGGTCGATGACCGTGATATTATCCATTCCGAGGAAGCCACCCTCGAAAACGTTATTTCCCTCGCGGTCTACCTTGTTGATCCACCATGCGAAGTTGACAAGGAGTTTATGGAAGCAACGCTCCAAAAACGCGAGGTCGGCTTTGCCCGTTTGGACCCTGTCCATGTGAAAAACGCGCCAGACGGCCCACGCGTGAACGGGAGGATTTAAATCAGAGAACTCCCATTCATAGGCAGGTATTTGCCCATTGGGGTGCTGGAATTGCTCCAATAGTAGGAGTTGCAGTTGGTCTTTCGCGAACGCTGGATCCACCCGGGCTATGGCCAGCGAGGTGAACGCCAGATCCCATGCCGCAAACCACGGGTACTCCCACTTTTCAGCGGGAATCATGATCCGCATGGAGTTCAGGTGCTTCCAGTGATCGTTCCTGATGCCATGCCGTGAATGGGGAGGCGGGCAATTGGGATTGTCGCCATGGAGCCACTTTTGAACATTGAACAGATAAGTTTGCTTGGTCCAAAGCAGTCCGGCAAATGCCTGACGCTGAACCGCTTTTTCATCCGCTGTGGCTTCACGTGGATGAATGTTGTCGTAAAACTGGTCTGCTTCGCCTCGGCGTAAAGCAATGATGGCATCGACTTCGTCGAGTGTTCCGGATTTTGCCTCGGGCGACAGGCGCAAACGCACAACGACTGATTGGCCCGCGGGAATATCATCGAACTTGTAGTGGAGTGCCGCCTTGGTCCCGACGTTGGCATCGTTCAGAACACCTGATTCGCCATCAACAATATGGCGATGAAACGCATCCTTCACATGCGGTTTGCGGCTGAGGTTGCCCTTGCCATAGACGCGTTCACCATTGGTCTCATTATTGGTGAAAATCGGTAGGCCACCGGGCGTTGCCAGAAGGTGCCTAGGTCCCAGCTTGTAATGCATCGGCAGGCCCATGACTGGCCCGATGGGGCTGTCGTCCGCCACGAGCATGGCATGGCCATTGTGATCTTGCGACAGACTGATCAGCGGTTCGGCAGGGGGTGGTGAATCCCAAGCGTTTGGACCCCATGCCCAGTTGTTGCGGAACCATAGGTGTGGCAGGATGTGGAGCGTTGCCGCGCATGGGCCACGGTTGATGGCTGTGATGCGGATACACATATCCTCCGCATCAGCCTTGGCATATTCGATGGTGATATCAAAATATCTGTTCTCGGCGAAAATTCCCGTATCGAGCAGCTCGTATTCCAAACCATTGCCGGCGCGGGAGCGATTTACATCCACCAAGTCTTTGTAGGGGTACTCCGCATGCGGGTACTTGTAGAGATACCGCATGTAGGAGTGAGTTGGCGTGTTATCGGAATGAAAATAGTACTCTTTGACATCTTCGCCGTGATTGCCTTCGCTGCCGGTCACTCCGAAAAGGCGTTCCTTCAGAATCGGGTCTTTCCCGTTCCAGAATGCCGGTGCCATGCAGAGAACTTGGTAACGGTCGCAAACCCCGGCAATACCGTCTTCTCCCCATCTGTAAGCCTTGCTGCGTGCCAAGTCGTGGGGAAAGTAGTCCCAAGCGGATCCATCCGGGCTGTAATCTTCCCGGACCGAGGCCCATGACCGTTCGGAAACATAGGGTCCCCAGCGACGCCAGCCGCTGGTATCTGTGGTGCAAGCGTCTAGTCGCAGGCGTTCCGGATCGGTCAAAGGCGAATAGGTGGACATATTGGATGGACTCTATCTGTTCTTGGGGGCAGACATGGCGTGATAAATATGATAGCCCGCGCCAAGGATTGGTGTTTTAGGATTGGTGGCTACCCGTACTGGGAGGGTTTTTAGGATGGAGGCGAACCGCCCCTTGGCCAAAAATCCTTCGAGGAAGGTGCCGGATTGAAGTGACTTCAGCAATTTCGGAGCAATTCCACCCCCGATGAACACACCGCCCATGGCCATGCATTTCAACGCAAGGTTGCCTGCTTCCGCGCCATAAATCGATGCGAAGAGGTCGAGTGTGGCTTGGCAGAGTTGGTCAGTGCCGGCAAGTCCATGCTTGCTGATAACACCGTTGCGTTTACCAATTTCGGAGCATGCGGCAAGTTCTGTTTCGAGGGCGGGGCTTTCCTGGTAGCGACCGGTTTGGCGCAGGAAGCCGAAGAGGTTCAGGAAACCCGGACCAGACAAGATGCGTTCGTAGCTCACATGTCCATGGAATTGAGTTCGCAAATAACGCCAGAGTTCAACTTCCAGTTCCGACTGCGGTGCAAAGCTGCAGTGACCACCTTCGCTAGCAATAGGCCGGTGTCTTTCGCCATCCCAAGAAAGAATCGCTTCTCCAAGGCCGGTTCCCGCGGCCAGAACCACAGCGTGACCACGAACAGGGCCGGGATTGGCCGCGGGGTTGAGTTCCACCAGTTCTTCAGGAGGCAGAAACAGCATTCCATACGCCATGGCCTCGAGGTCGTTGAGCAATTTCACGCGGGGAGCGCCTGCCGCCAGAGCCAAGCCTTCTTCGCTCATTTCGGTCCAAGGAAGGTTTGTGGTTCGGCACCGGCCATCGATAATGGCACCGGCCACTCCGAAACAGGCCCCCCGGAGTTGTGGACGGTCGCCACAACCGGCGAGGAATTCGGTGATAATCGACTCAAGGGAGCCGTAATCGTCGCTTTTGAATGTCTGCTCATGCTCGAACCGCAGTTTCCCGTCCAGCCCTTCCATCAGAGCCATGGAGGTCTTGGTGCCGCCAATATCACCTGCCAGATACATTTCAGCCGTACTCATCCCGTCCCTTTCACACTATTTACCAAGGCATCGAGCCCAGCCGCAATTCCGCCGGCATGCCCGAAAATACTGGAACCCGCCACCAGCACGCGCGCCCCAGCGGCAACTGCGCGCGGGGCACTTGCGGCGGTGATGCCGCCATCGACTTCGAGTTCCACAAACCGGTCGCGTTGATCGAGAAGGCGGCGAAGTGACCTGATTTTACCTTCCGTTTCTGGCAGATATTGCTGGCCACCGAATCCAGGATTGACCGTCATTACTAAAACAAGGTCCACCATGTCGATGACTTCTTCGATCGACCATGTGGGAGTTGCTGGATTCAGGACCACACCGGCCGGGAGTCCAAGACCGCGTATCGACTGAATCGTGCGGTGCAGATGGTTGTTCCCTTCCACATGCACCAACAAAGACGTGGACCCCGCCTTGGCAAACGCTTCAAGATACTGGTCCGGGTTGCTGATCATCAGGTGGGTTTCCAATGGCAGGCGCGTGATCTTGCGAAGCGCCTCAACCACCAGAGGGCCCATGGAAATATTCGGCACAAAATGCCCGTCCATCACATCCACATGGATGCGATCGGCTCCAGCAGCCTCCGCTTCACGCACCTGCTCGCCAAGGCGGGTGAAGTCTGCCGCCAGAATGGATGGCGCCATGCGTACTGGCTTATTGTCAACCGGCATGATTTGAAATCCTCAAGGAACAGTCTGTGGGTATGCCAGCCGCCGCTGCGCGGTCGATCACCCATGTCAGGCTTCCAAAAGGCGAAATTCCGCGAGAAGGTGCTGTCACTATGTCGCCCGTTGGGGCCAGAACGCGGCTCAGTGGAGCAGCCTTGTCGGATCCTGCCACCAGAAAAACAACGGCCCGCGCTGCGTTGAGCAGGCGGTAGGTTGCTGTGAGGCGCCGAGTGCCAAGCTGGGGCACTTCATTGGCCACAAACCACTTGTCTGTTTCGTTCAGGGCCTGAGTGTTTGGGAACAGCGACGCGGTGTGCGCGTCGGTTCCCATGCCAAGAAACACCAAATCGAATGCTGGAGGCGGCATGTCTTCCGCCACTCCGAATGAATGGGCCACAGCCGATTGATAATCGTGGGCTGCCGCATCGAGATTGGCGCGTTCACCTTCCAGCCGCTGAACCTGACCGGGGGGAGGGCTGATGTTATTCAGCAAAGCCTCCCGAGTCATGCGGTAATTCGAATCTTGATGATCCGAAGGAACCGCGCGCTCATCACCCCAAAACAGGTGTGTGGATTCCCACGGAAGCTGCTCCATTGTGGAATCTTCGGCAAGGAGTTGGAACAGGCGACGCGGGGTGCTGCCGCCTGACAGCAGCACCCGAAACGCGCCACGAGCGGCGACAGATTCTGTCGCATGGCGGCACCAGAGTGATAGAGCCTCACGCGCCACACTTTCGGCGTCCGCCATGATGCTGATTACGCGATCACCCATGTCCAAATATCCTTTTTACCACCAACAACACAATCAACCACCGGTTGGGCGTTCGATATGTCCACCGAACTTATGGCGCATGGCAGACAACACCTTTTCGGCAAAGGTGTGTTCTTGACGCGAGCGGAACCGCGTGTAAAGCGAGGCGGTCAACACATCGGCGGGAACGCCTTCTTCGACAGCGGCCATCACGGTCCAGCGGCCTTCGCCAGAGTCCTGAACGAACCCTGAGTAGTTGCTCAAGGATGGGTTTTCAATGAGAGCCATTGCGGTCAGGTCGAGTAACCAAGAACCAACCACGCTACCGCGGCGCCATACTTCCGCAATTTCAGAAAGGTCGAGGTTGTAACGCTGGGCTTCGGGAAGATCCTTGTTGGCCGCGCCCTTGAAGATATCAAAACCTTCGGCGTAGGCCTGCATGATCCCATATTCGATACCGTTATGAACCATCTTGACAAAGTGACCGGCGCCTGCGGGGCCGCAATGCAGATACCCGTCTTCGGCAGTGCCCTTGCCGGCGGGGCGGCCGGGGGTACGGCCAACGTCACCCATGCCGGGTGCCAATGTTTTCAGGATGGGATCGATTTTGGAAACAGCGTTGTTGGGGCCGCCAACCATCATGCAGTAGCCGCGTTCGAGGCCCCAAACTCCGCCAGATGTGCCAACATCAACGAAGTCGATGCCCTTGGTTGCCAGTTCTGCCGAGTGGCGGATATCGTCCTTGAAGTAGCTGTTGCCACCATCAATTATAATATCGCCCGGTTCCATGTGCTGAGCCAGGTCCTTAATTGATTGTTCGGTTGGAGCGCCGCACGGCACCATGACCCAGGCAACGCGGGGCTTTTCGAGCTTGGAAACAAAATCAGCAATCGAAGCAGCGCCAGTGGCGCCTTTACCGGCATAGGTGGCCACGGTTTCGGCATTTCGATCGTATACAACCACTTTGTGGCCGTTTTTCATCAGTCGTTCGGCCATATTGCCGCCCATGCGACCAAGGCCCACCATTCCCATTTGCATGGCTCAATACCTCAATTAAAAGATCTGGTTTGCTCTGGGGACGAATTCCGTCAGACGCAAACCATGACCAGGCAGTGGCTTTCAGGCACTACCGCGAACATATTCCGCCACCAGGCGAAATGAATCGTCGCCCTCGAGGACGCGTTCAGCCATCCCCAGGAAAAAACCTGTACCCACAACACCGGGAAGCGCGCGGATGGCGCGGTCCAGATCGCTGGGGTTGTCGATTGGTCCGGTAAGGCAATCGAGAATATGGTTGCCATTGTCGGTCAAACCGCGAATCCCATCGATATTCCACGGTTCGGGAGTGAGCCCCAACCGGGCTAAACCGCGGGACACGAAAATCTCAGCAAAAGGAACGACCTCGACCGGAATCCGGCCGGGGCGTCCCGCGGCGTTGGTTTCACCCAGTTTCGACACGCACTTGCCGGAACCAACCACAATAACAAATCGTTTGGCAAGGCGCGCCACGACCATTTCGCGCAAGGCGCATCGGCCAAATCCCTTGATTAGGTCAAGACTGCCGGGTGCAAACTGATCGGCTCCATCGATAGCGATATCGAGCCCTTCGGCCGCGTCGGCGGAATCGAGCAGTGGAATACCGAGCGAGCGCGCCTGAATTTCCGAAGCGACAGAAGTTGGGAATGCTTGAATCTTCAATCCAGCCCGCACACGCGCTCCCAACGTGTCGATGAATTTTCCGGCTGCTTTGCCAGAACCCAGACCAACCCGGTCACCCGGGCGGACCAAGTCAGCCGCCCTCGCGAAAACCGTGGTTTCTGATACTTCCGACATGATGGGAGCGCCTCCAACGCAATTTCCCGCTCGAACCGAACAGCCTTAGCGGGCAATTTGTTTTTTCGCTTCTTCCGCCACGCGTTCTTTCGTGAATCCGAAATGCTTCAGCAGATCTTTAAGCGGTGCCGATGCGCCAAAGCTGGTCATGCCGATCACTGCTCCCTCGGAGCCGGCATATTTGGCCCAACCAAAGGTGGATGCCATTTCCACGGCAACCCGGGCTTTCACGGCGGAAGGCAGAACCTGTTCGCGATACGTTGGGTCTTTGGCGCAGGCTTCCTCGAACAGTTCCCAAGATGGCATGCTGACAACGCGGGCGTGAATGCCTTCGGCTGCCAAAACTTCGCGCGCATCCATGCACAGGCCTACTTCGCTACCTGTGCCAATAAGAATGACCTGTGGTTTGCCATCGGGAGCATCGGCAAGCACATATGCACCCTTGTGAAGTCCGCATGCTGAACCGCACACCGTGCGGTCGAACGTCAACAGTTCTTGACGTGTCAGGATCAGGCAAACAGGTTTGTTTTTCTGTGGCATGATCCAGCGCCATGCTTCAGAAACTTCATTGGCATCGGCTGGGCGCAGCACAGTAAGGCCGGGCATAGCGCGCAGTGAAGCCAAGTGTTCGATAGGCTGATGGGTTGGACCGTCTTCACCAACGCCAAGGCTGTCGTGCGTGAAGATGTAAATGACTGGAAGGTCCATGATGGAACCGAGGCGAAGGGCACCACGGCCATAATCGGAGAAGATCAGGAAGCCTGAACCGTAGGGGCGAACACGGGTCAGAGCCATGCCGTTCATGGCGGCGCCCATGGCGTGCTCACGGATACCGAAGTGCATGTTGCGGCCGAAAGGTGAAGCGGCCTGGAAATGGCCCGCACCCTCGAAACCGAGAAGAGTCTTTGTGGAGGGCGCAAGGTCAGCGGCGCCGCCAATCAACCATGGCACATGCTTGGCAACGGCATTGAGAACCTTGCTGGAGGAATCGCGGCTGGCAGCGCCGGCTTTTTTCGATTTGCCAGTTTTGGGGTCTTCAACATCGCCCCATGGGAAGGTGGGGATTTCCTTGTCCCAGCCTTGAGGAAGATCGCGATTGAGCATCTGCTCGATGTCGAGCGCCTCGGCGGGGAACTGGGCTTTGTAATTCGCGAACAGTTCATTCCAAGCCTTGCTTGCGGCTGCGCCTTTTTTGCCCACGCCGTTTTCAAAGGTCGAATAAACCTCGGGTGGAACATGGAATTTGGCCTCGGGGTCGGTGCCATAAAACGTCTTGGCGGCTTTGATGGCGTCCCAACCGAGCGGCTCGCCGTGCGCGGAGTGGTGATCTTGCTTGCCGGGAACACCCCAAGCGATATGGCTATCCGCCACAACAAACGTGGGCCGGTTTTTGGTTTCTTCAGCTTGCTTCAGCACGTGAAGAAGACGTGGCAGATCGTTGACATCGGCTACGCGCAGGACGTTCCACCCGTAGGCCAAGAAGCGGGCGCCCACATCTTCGTTGAATGCCAGATCGGTTTCACCTTCAATGGTGATCCGGTTGCTGTCGTATATCCAGCAGAGGTTGTCCAACTGAAGGTGGCCTGCAAGGCTGGCAGCTTCGCTGGCGACACCTTCCATCATGCAACCGTCGCCGCCAATGGAATAAACGCGGAAGTTGAAAAGGTCGAACCCGGGCTTGTTGTAGCGGGCAGCCAGCCATTTTCCCGCAATAGCCATACCAACGCTTGTGGCAACGCCATTACCCAGTGGACCGGTGGTGGTTTCAACGCCAGAACAAAAATGATATTCCGGGTGGCCGGCGCAAACGCTGCCCAGTTGGCGGAAGCGCTTGATGTCGTCAAGCGTGATGGCGGGCTTGTCCACGACGTGCGTTTCGTGTTCGACAGTCTTGACCTTCATCAGGTGGATAATGCTGTAAAGAAGCATCGAGGCATGTCCGGCTGAAAGCACAAAACGATCGCGGTTCGGCCAGATCGGGTTGGCTGGATCGTATTTCATAACATCTTGAAACAGAGAATAGACCACCGGAGAGAGTGATACCGGGGTTCCGGGGTGACCTGAGTTAGCTGTTTGAACCGCGTCCATGGCCAGAGTCCGCATAGCGGTAATGGCCTGAAAAGCGGGCGTACTTTTGGGGTCAACGCTGGTTGCAGGGGCGGACATGTTTCAACTACTCCAGAAAACAACAGGCACATCAGACAAAATAAATGTTTCTTGAAGCACGATACCGTCAAGTCAGGTTAGGAAAGCCCCGTCACTCGGGCAATGCCCCATATAGCTTTGACTGCAAGTTTCACAATGGTTGGAACGGTGGTGAGTCGTATGCTGATTGGCATGGAGGTCGATGCCGGCTTCCATTCCCTCCAACAGACTTCGAGGTAAAGTATTCATGCGCACACCAGATCGTCGTGATGCCTTGCGCGTCGCACTTGCCGGGGGGGCAGCCATGCTGCTACCCAAGGCCGTAGTTGCCCAAGAAGCAGCGTTTAGCCTCCCCAAGCTGCCTTATTCGTTTGATGCGCTTGAGCCGCATATTGATGCAAAAACCATGGAAATCCACTGGGGCCGTCACCACAAAGCGTATGTTGACAACCTCAACAAAGCTCTGGCTGGCAAGGGCGAGTGGGAGAAGAAAACGATCGAAGAAATTCTCAAAAGTATTGCTGATGTTCCAGCTCCGGTACGGCAGGCAGTCATTAACAATGGTGGTGGGCACCACAATCACTCATTGTTCTGGGCTTCGATGGGCCCCAAAGCGGGCGGCGAGCCCACTGGCCCATTGGCCAAGGCCATCGACGCGGCTTTCGAAAGTTTCGCCAAATTCCAAGCCAAGCTCACTGCAGCTGGCATGACGCGCTTCGGAAGTGGATGGGCGTGGCTGGTTTCAGACGACAAGGGCAAGCTCGATGTCATTTCCACGGCCAATCAGGACAGCCCGTTGATGATGACTCCCGTACTGACCCCTCTTCTGGGCGTCGATGTATGGGAGCACGCCTACTATCTCAAATATCAGAACAAGCGCGCTGATTATCTCGCGGCATGGTTCAAAACAGTGGACTGGAAAGTCGTGGCAGAACGTCACGCCAAGGCCGGCAAGTAACGAACGCTGAAAAAATGTCGGTATTAATGAAGGAAGCCCCGGAAGGATTGCTGGGGCTTCCTTCATTGGCAAGTGGCTTTGATTAATGGATGTATTATCGCAAAGCCCGTGAATGATTTTGAATGGGTGAACCTGGGTTAGCCTGAAACCAAACGGGGATTAAGCCATGGGGTATTTTATACGGTTGACGGTGTTAATCCTCATGCGCGTCGCCGTGGCCAAGGCTGCAGACTTCAACGATAAAGCTGCCGATCGTGATGCTTTACCCAAGGTTCCTAAAGGTTTCGAGGTCTCCGTATTTGCCAGCGAACCGTTGGTGAGGCAACCCTGCTCGATGGCATTTGATGCCAGAGGCCGTCTTTATGTCGGGATGGGCCCCCAGTACCGCAATCCTAAACCTGATACTCCAGGCGACAGTGTGGCTATGGTGCTTGATACCAATGGCGATGGTCGTGCCGATAAAATTCGGATTTTTGCCACAGGATTTAATGCCATTCAAGGGTTGGCTTGGCATGGAAAAGACCTGTGGGTAGCCAATGCCCCCGATCTGACGATTGTCCGAGATCTTGATGGTGATGATGAAGCCGACGAATATGATCGGATTTACACAGATCTGGGCAATCTAGAGCACGGTCTTCACGGACTCAACTGGGCTCCTGATGGCAAGCTTTACATGAGCAAAGGTAACTCGAAGGGACTTACCAAGCCCGGTCGCATGGCCCCCAAGCCATTTCGCGATTTGTGGGGTGTCAAGGCGCCGAAAGGATCCCCGGATTTTCCTCTGCCTGTAACGTTCAAGAAAGGAAACTATCAGCGCGCCTATCACGACCCGGCCGATGATTGGGGCATGGATGGCGGGATTTTGCGGTGTGATGACGCTGGCCACAATCTTGAAATTGTTTCCCGAGGCTTCCGTAACCCTTGGGATATCACGGCGGACAGTGGTTTCAATTGGCTTGGAACTGACAACGATCAAACTATGGGTGATCGCGTTTTCATGCCTTTTTTCGGTGCTCATTTTGGTTGGAATCATCCGTGGAGTGCCCATTGGTCTGATGTTAGTCACCTTCCCACCGCACCCGTAAGTGGGCCTTTGTTTGAGGGCTCGGGCACGGGCATTATTTTCGGGGGCTCGCAGCGATTCCCGACAAAATATCAAAATGCTTTCTTTGTCAACGATTGGTTGCGCAAAACAACTTTTGTCTGGCGCCCTCATTGGGATGGTGCGCTGATGAGACCGCGCGGAGGTGCGTGGGAGCCATTTGTGGTGGGTGGATCAGCGCTGTACCGGCCAACCGATCTTGAATTTGGTCCGGATGGCGCGTTGTGGATTCTCGGTTGGGGACGGGGTTACGGCGCGGAATGGAAAGATGGTCAACTCACGAACGAGGGACGGATTTTTCGCGTTGATACAACGGATAATCTTGGAAAGTACAAAGAAAATCCCAAACGTTCCAAGCCTTTGTCGCAATGGACCATAACAGAGTTGACTGAAGATTTTGCAGGCCTGTTGCCCGTATGGAGGATCAACGCCCAAGATGAATTGGTGAGGCGTGGGGCCGAAGTGAAGCCTGTGTTGCTGGCAGCGTTGCGCAAGGGAATACCGTTGGAGATGGAGGAGACGTGGACGATATGGACGCTTGGCCGAATGACGCCGGAAGATACGGAAATCAGTGCTTTTCTGAAGCAAGTTCTTGCGTCAGGATCTACCGCAACGGTGAATCTGAAAATTCAGGCAGTCCGTATACTGGCTCATCAGGCGCATGAATCCGGTAATAACAGGCGTTTGCCGGATGAAGTTAAAATTATTTTTACAGACGCTGAACCCCGTTTGCGATTTGCACTAATGCAGGCTCTGATTCAGGCAAGGCAGGAGAACTGTGTTCCTGAGCTACTGGCATTGCTTGCCACTGAGACTGACCGGACCACCTTTTATTCAGGCTGGAAAGCATTGCAGGCCATCGCCACCCCGATGGATTTGCGAAGAATGCTGAATGATATTAGAGGCGGAGTCCGTCGGGCCTCTTTGCTGGCATTATTGGAATCAGGGGAAATGAAACTTGATGAAGTTCAATTAGTGGCTGAAAAGGATAGCGATCCGGTGACACGGGAGGTGGCAGGATTATGGGTCGCGAAAAATGGTCGGGGGAATTCCGAGATTGTAATTCGAGGTCAGCCGCTTCAGAATGACGAACAGAAGGGGCTTCCCGGTGTTTTTTCCGGTTCATCTTCAGCGGCCGCACTGGTACAGAACATCAAGGTGCGCAGTGGCAATGCCTACAAATTTCTTCCTGGTGGATTTGTTGCTGGTTCTAATGCTTACACGGACCGCGCATACCGGTTGAAAACGGTGCCAAAGGAGCTTGAAAAATTTGATATGCTTCAGACAGCCAACAATGACGATGGCTCCATGGGCGAATCCTGGTTAGTGTTTGACGCGCTATTGCCTGTAAGAGTATTGGTAGGCATTGATATTCGGCACAAGAATCCACCCACATGGGTTCGTGAAGTTTTTCAGAACACTCAGCAGATGATTGCTTTGGATGAAGGCGCGCAATTTCGGCTTTATTCCCGTGTTTTTCCCGCGGGCTGTATACAACTAGGTGGCAATACCAATGATGGGATTGCCGGTGGCAAAGGCAATTATGTGATTGCCATTGAACCCATACCGATGGAAAGACGTGTGCAGCCGACCACTATCGAGGATTCACTCAAATACCTTGACAAGGCGGATGCTTCGCGTGGGGAGGTTTTGTTTAAGCATCCACGCGCGGCTGGTTGCATCAAGTGCCATAGCGTTGATGAAAAACGTAATGGCTTTGGCCCCAATCTTGCCGCGATAGGCCAAAGAGCGAGTGTCCGTCATGTTGTGCAATCCATAATCGACCCTAGCGCCATGATAACGGAGGGATTCAATCTTCTGACAGTTGTTACCGATGATGGGAAAATTTATTCCGGGGTCATGCTTGAAGAAAGTGGCCTGACATTATCCCTTGGACTTGGTACAGGCGAGAGAATCGATATTCCGAAATCGCGCGTTGATGAGAGGCACTCAAGCCCCATATCCGCTATGCCTGGCATGGCTTTGGTTCTATCTCCCCAGCAGGTTGCGGATATCGCAGCTTTTCTGATGGGAAGCAAGGCATCTGCTGCACCGCCTATGATTAGCGCGAAACGGTTTGCTGTTGAAGAAAAAACTGACAAACTTGTTATTTCCTTGGCCGGTAAACCCATTACAGAATTCGTGTTCCGTGATCCGGCAATATTGCGCCCTTATTTTGCGAATGTCCGCGCTGCCAATGGGGTTCAGGTCACGCGGACGCATCCGCCCGTTGCGGGAAAAGATGCTCAGGATCACGCCACCATGCACCCAGGAATCTGGTTAGGTTTTGGCGATATTGGCGGAGTTGATTTCTGGCGCAACAAAGGCCGCATTGAGCATGTGCGGTTTGTTCAACAACCCGTTGTTGGTTCCGATGGCCTTTCGTTTGCCAGCGAATCCAGAATGATTGCGCCTAATGGCACTATCATGTGCGTATTAGAAAACAAATGGAGACTTTCACAGGGCAATGGTGGTTGGTTGCTTGTATGGGAGGCGAATTTTCGACCCGAGCTAACCGATATGGTATTGGGCGATCAGGAGGAAATGGGATTTGGGGCGCGTCTTGCCACGCAACTCACAGAAAAAAACGGCGGCCAGATTCTCAGCTCCACAGGCAAAAAGTCTGCTTCAGTAACATGGGGACAGCCTGCCCGCTGGTGCGATTATTCGGGTACAGGGGCATCCCCTGCAGGCATCACCCTGATGGCGGCACCTGATAATTTTCGGGAAAGCTGGTGGCACAACCGGGACTACGGGGTTTTCGTGGCTAATCCTTTTGGGCGAGCATCCATGAAACAGGGAGAGCGCAGTGCCATTACTGTCAAAAAAGGCGAATCCCTCAGAGTTAAGTTTGGAGCTTTCATTCACGATTCTGAAAAATACGATCCAGCTACGGCCTACCGGATATTCACAGAATTAGTCCGATAGGCTTACGGCAAATAAGGTTTCACTTCCCAGCCAATTCCGTGATGGAAATATCCTTGTAGCGGACCAGGACCTTGGCGCCGCCATGGACCTGCGGGGCAATGATTCCGGTGCGGGGAATCGAATCGTCTTTTTCGGTGTAGTCCACAGTTAACTGGTCATCAATCCATAGGCGGATGCGTGCGCCTTCAGCGCGGATAGTGTAGCTGTGCCAAGCATTCATGGTGGCCAATTTCGGAAGCAGTTCCTTGTTGGGCCGGGCCAAGACCTTGTTGCGGCGAGATTCGTCGTAAAGGGCGCCCCAGTAATCTTGACCGATATCTGCTTGAAAACCAGACACTTCGTGATGGTTTGGGATGCGTTTACTGCGGAATTGGACGCCGGCATTAGCCTTGCTTGCATCGCCCTCGATACGGAACGCCAGCTTCAGTTCAAAGTCGGTGAAGGTTTTAGTGGTCGCCAGAAATTCATTGCGCGGCACAACCGTTTCGAGCGAACCGCCAACAATGGCGCCATCCTCAATGCGCCATGTCTTTTCCGTGTCGCCTTCCCATCCAGCAAATGTTTTGCCGTCGAAAAGTTTTACAGTGTTGGATTGATCCATCAGCAATGCGGTCAATAAAAGCAAGGAAGTCATGGGAATGATACTCCTGAGAGAGGAATGGCCGATCCAGATAGATCAGTCGGGTAATTCTTCGTTTTCGTCCATCTCGTCGGATTCTTCAGGACTGTTTTCGCCCGTTTTGTGGAACAAGCCTTCGAAGAGAACCCAGATTTCGCCGTTGAGGATGATTTTGAAGGCTGATGAATCATCCTCATCTTCATCCTCGTCTTCATCGGCGTCTTCCTCGTCGTCCATGTCGTAGTCTTCATATTCTTCGATGTTTTCACAATTGAGTCGTTTAGCCAGTTGCTTGGCTGTTAATTCCGTGCATGTGATTTCGGTGCTGGCGGTTGTTAACGTGAAAATGGAGTCATCTTCGACATTGGCTGCGGCGCTTAGGGTTTTGAATGGACCTACGGTTTCGGCGCCTGAATAGACGTAGTAGCCGTTCCATTTATGAATTGTGTACGTTTCAGTATGGGCGCCACCATCGAAAACGTGGCTCATGACCTCTTCGCCGTGTTCCAGAACTTCTTCAATGGACGGTTTCGGAATACGCTTGACGACCTGTCCTTCATTCTCGTCGTCGTGATGATCACGATCGTGACCGTGCTTTGGTTTCTTGCCTCCCATGTCCCAGACTCTCCCCGCATGAATGAACTGTTCTTGTTCGCCAATCAGCATGATGAATCGATTGCGATTGCGCAACCGTTCAGGTGGAATTTGGTATCGAATCAACATCTTGACAATGGCCACGCCATTTGGCCAGATGTGCCTTGATTTCGAACGGCCTAAGGCCTGGCCACAGCCCCAATAACCGGGCCACAAGGGCTGAAACGTGTGGGGCTGCCCATGAAGAGGCCGGCTGACGCCCGAGCACTCCCATGTAGGCTGTGCTGCGTGCTGAAAATTCGACCCAGTTACCCGGATGAAAGTCGATACGGAATGAGTCGTCCCAATGCCCCGCCGCCACGCCGATGAGAGGTGGGGCACGGTCTGCCGGGCACGAACGCGCCAGCGGGTGATCGTTGTGGGCTGCGGCGACCACGCAAATTCCCTGTTCGTATGCGTGTTCGATCAGACGGCTGATTTTTTGCCGAACGTCACGGCCTACCGGAGTGTCCCAGCGTTCTTCAGGCCAACCGAGGGAGCAGTTTACGATATCGGTGGTTGGCGATTCAGTCTGATCTTTAAGGTAGTGGATCAGCCGCTCTGGATTGGTGGTGCCGCGACCGGCAAACAGATCGATCACGGTCAGTTCTATCGCTGGTGCTATCTTCAAAAGGATGTCGGCAACAAGGGTTCCGTGGGCGGCCGGAACAGTACCGGGTGTGGCCTCATAGAGAATGGCCGATCCGGGGTGTCTCGATGCCAGCAGTGGGATATCGACACCCGTGTCTAGCATGGCAACCCTAACACCGGCACCACAGGATTCTGCATGGCGCAGCAAGCCGGGTAGGGGATTAGCGTGCCACCAAGCGGCGAGGCGGGGGTCTCCGGGGCCCCGGGTCATCTGCTTTCCCCGGTGGTGGCGTCCAGAAGTTTACCCGTGGCCTGAATCAATTGTTCCACATGATCGAGGGCTGCTATTCCATGGCGCCGGGCCAGATCGGCCAGAGCCCGTGCCGCGCGTACTCCTGCTTCACCAGCCCCGGCAGGCAGCACTTCGCGCCAAGAGGTTTCCAAATCTTTGCGAACGTGTTCGAGAAGTTGGTCGGGAATTCCAAGTGAATTTGGGCTGGAAGCCAGTCCGCGCGTTTGATCAAGGGCCGCATTCACGGCAGTTGCCAGCTCGTGCACAACGTCGCTGGTGCCGGAGCGTGCCAGATCCAAAGTGCGGCCAACAGGGCCTGCCAAGCGGGCCACCAATTCAGCAGATGGAGCAAAGTGTTCGCCAGCAGGGGCAAACAGTTCCAAGGCGTTGCTTGCTCCGAGTGGAACAACAAGGACTGTGCCGCGGTGCAATTCCACGGGAAGTGGTTGCATGGTGGGATCGGATGCCAGACCGGAAGCATCGTCGATGAGTAGTGCGCTACCGCTGCTAAGCGCCTGCCATGCCAATGACCCACGGGCGTTTTCATGGTGCGAGGCGGTAGCTTCTGGTACCAATGGCAGCCGAACAGTGGCTTGACCCAGAGAATCAAATGTAACCAGTGCCGCGTCGTTGCAAGAAACGGCGCGCACAAGTATTTGAGCCAGATTCATGAACGGATCGTCTGCGGATTCAGGGCGTAAGGCCCGGGCTTGCTGCAGCACTGGCAGCGACTGGACAAGAGTATCGCGGAATCGTTCCAGACTGGCGCGAACGGCTTTTTCACGCTTGATGGGTGCAATATAGTCCAGTTGACGGTGAACCGATTGCAGAAAAGTAGCCTTGTCGAGACCGGCATGTTTGTCGAGGTAGTCGCGTACACCCAGCTTGAGGGCTTGCAGGGGTGTGGCCAGATTGGCGTGACCGGTTACAAGAATGGCGACAATCTGGGGCTGGAACAGCGTCAATGATTTAAGAACTTGCAGGCCGTCGATTCCTGCCCCTAAATTCCAGTCGAGCACGGCCAAATCGATGGGGTGCCGGCTGGCCCAATCCAACGCTTCAACAGCGTTGGACGCCTCGATAAGTTCGAGATTGGGAACGCCGGCATGCAGCCAATCGCGGAAGGTGGCACGAACATCTGGTTCGTCTTCCACCACCAAAATGCGAAACGGATCGGACATTGCGCCGCTCCGGGGTGCAGCAAGCCTAATGCGTTAATCAGGCCGCGGCCGTTTCCTTGGCTGGCCCGCCGGGAAGTTCCTTGCTGCCAACAATGGTCAGATTCAGGCCGATCTGCACGATAACTGGCTTGCCATCGACTTCAACGGTGGTTTTGGTGTTCAGGTACCAGCCAAGTGAGCCGGTGGAAAATTCCTTAACGTCGGCTGGCAGGCTCACGCCGCCGATGGTGACACTCACGGGGCGTGCTTTTTCACGGAAATCTTCTCGGGTGATCGAGCAAACACTCTTGGCCATGGGGGTCTAAGCCTCCTGAAACTCCACGAGATCCTTCATGAGGAAACGATCTTAACATGAGCAGGGCGGTTAAGAACAAGCCCGACCGCTAGTCCGTCGCCACCTCTTTGGCATCTGTCGGTTACACTGATAAGTATTCGGGCTGGATGTTTGTGGAGATGGATACCGTGACGGGTCGCAAACCGGAACGCATGAGTTTGACACAGTGGCATGAGACCCATGCCCGCCCTCACGCGCCAACCAATGGCGAAGAGATGCGCCAGCGTGGTTGGGACGCTGTCGATGTGGTGTTCATCACAGGTGATGCCTATATCGATCACCCCAGTTTCGCCATGGCCATTTTGCACCGCGTGCTCGAGGATGCCGGCTTCAGAGTAGCTATTCTCAGCCAACCCGATTGGCGCAGTTGCGAACCATGGCGGCAGTTTGGCCGACCTCGCCTATTTTTCGCGGTTAGCGCCGGCAACATGGATTCGATGATCAATCATTACACGGCAAATCGAAAGGTTCGTAACGACGACGCTTACTCGCCGGGTGGCCGCATCGGCTTGCGCCCCGACCGCGCCACGCTTCCTTACTGCCATCGGGCGCGTGAGGCGTTTCCCGGTGTGCCAGTCATTGCCGGCGGTGTTGAAGCCTCACTTCGGCGATTGGCCCATTACGACTATTGGTCTGATACGGTCAAACGGTCGATTCTGCTCGATTGCAAAGCAGATCTCGTGGTGTTCGGCATGGGTGAGAACCCCATTGTTGAAATAGCCCGCCGGTTGGCTGCGGGCGAAACCGTTCGCGACATGCGCGATATGCGCGGTGTGGCCTATGCTTTGGGTGCGTCGGAATGCCCTCCTGAGCAGCGCCGCGAGGAATTGGCGGCGACTCTGCTGGTGCGCGAGTCAACGGGCATGCGTGCCGCCGAACTGGAATTCATTCCCAATTATGCAAGCGTGGTGGCAGACAAACATGCTTTTGTGGAAGCCACCCGCCTGTGCCACCACAACACCAATCCCCACAATGCCAAAACCCTGGTGCAATACCACGACCGTCAGGCGGTGGTCTGCAATCCGCCCGGCATGCCGCTGCCACAGCATGAGATGGACCGGATATTCGGACTCCCTTACTCGCGCAGGCCCCACCCGTCGTACACCGAGCCCATTCCCGCTCATGAAATGATCAAAGATTCTGTTACGATCATGCGCGGGTGTTTTGGTGGTTGCACTTTTTGCAGTATCACCGCGCACCAAGGGCGCATTATTCAGTCGCGCAGCAAGGATTCAGTTCTTAAGGAACTGCAGATCATCGGCCAAGACCCGGATTTTAAGGGGGTGGTGAGCGATGTTGGCGGACCAACCGCCAACATGTGGCAGATGCGCTGCACAAGACCCGAGGTGGAAGAAAAGTGCAAACGCCTCTCGTGCGTGCATCCAACCATCTGCAAACTGCTTGGCACAGACCATGGTCCGTTGGTGAATCTGCTGCGCGAAGCGCGTGAGCAGCCCGGAATACGCAAGGTTTTGGTGGCCAGTGGTGTGCGTATGGACCTGGCCCAACTATCTCCCGAATATCTGCAGGAAATGGCGGCGCACCATGTGGGTGGTACCCTCAAGGTGGCACCAGAGGCTGTGGATCCGCGCGTGCTCGACCTGATGAAAAAACCGCGCAACGTTAATTTTGAAGGCTTTGCCGAAGCCTTCAAGCAGGCGTCGGTGGATGCTGGCAAACCTAAGCAGTTTTTAGTGCCGTATTACATTGCCAGCCACCCCGGCAGCGACCTCGATGCCATGATTAATTTGGCGCTGTTTCTGAAGCGTAATGGCTACAAACCGGATCAAGTACAGGATTTTATTCCGGCGCCGTTTGATCTGGCAACATGCATGTACCATACCGGCATCGACCCGATGACAGGGAAAGAAGTCTACGTGGCCAAGGCGCTTAAAGACCGCAAGATGCAGCGTGCCTTATTGCAGTTCTTCAAGCCCGACAACTGGTTTGAAGTCCGCAAGGCATTGCTCGAGGCCGGGCGAACCGACCTTATCGGCAATGGGTGTGATGCGCTTATCTCGGCCGATCCGCCGCGCGAGGCCTTGGAGGCCCGCCGCGACCGCGCCGATGCGGCGGTGCGTGGCGACCATTACCACACAGTGCCAACACCACCCGGAGCGGGAGGGGTGCGCAAAGGATATCGGCCGGGGCGAACCACTGCATCTCGGCAAAAAAAACCGGGACGGGGGCCCCGACCGTGACTGCGATCAACCATACGATCGGCCCGGAAGATGCTGGCCGAACCCTAGAAGCCATGTTGCGCCGCCTACTTCCCGGGCATTCATGGGAACAGGTCCGCAAAGTTGTGGCCGCGCGCCGGGTACGCCTTGGCCGCCCGCCTGCTGTTGATCTGTGCATGGATTCTGCCAGGCGTGTTCATGCCGGCGAAATGGTGCAGATCAATGAACGATCGGCGCCACCTGTGGCTCGGCCAGGCGGACTGGTCATTCGCTATCTCGACTCGCAAGTGGTGGTGGTGGAGAAACCTTCCGGTCTGAACACGGTCAGGCACCCATCGGAGCGCCAATGGCATTCATCGCGGCGTGAACTGGTTCCGTGTCTCAACGAGGTCATTTCCCGGCAGATTGCCAATACAGGGTCTCGCATCAGTGGAGTAGATCCGCGCGCCCGCCTGCGCATTGTGCACCGTATCGACAAAGAAACGTCTGGGCTGGTGGTTTTTGCCCGCACAGTGGATGCCGAAAGGGCGTTGGGCGCGCAGTTTCGGGACCATACCGTTAAAAGGCGCTACCTCGCCATTGTTACCGGACATCCGAACTCTGGGACAATCAAAAGTTGGCTGTTACGTGACAGGGGGGACGGTAGGCGTGGCAGTGGCGCCACCGATGGCATAGGTAAAGAGGCAACCACGCATCTTACTGTGCTCGAGCGACTGAATGGATTTTCACTGGTGGAATGTCGCCTAGAAACCGGACGCACGCACCAGATTCGCATCCACATGGCGGAGTTAGGCCACCCAGTTTGTGGCGACCCGGTGTATCATTTGCGTCTCAATGGCGGAATCCTACCCGATCCCAGCGGCGCGCCGCGGTTGGCCCTGCACGCCACCGAATTGGGATTCGTTCACCCGCGCACGGAAGAATTCTTGGGCTGGAACATGCCGTTGCCGCCGGATCTGGAGGCCTTGCTGTCTGCCTTGCGGACGGGCGGTCGTGGACCGGGGCGCGGATTGATTCATGCGGACGGAAATGAACATGCAGATTCAATGGACGACGACTGATCCGGAAACAGGCGAAAAACTCTGGCTTTGTGCCGAGCGTTTTGCCCGTATCTGGCACTTCAAGACCCGGGCGCACCGTCGGGCTGAATGGACTCGCAATGTGCCGCCGACCCGCGCCATGTGGGAACACGTGCTCGATGCGCTCAAGCGCAAGTACACCCGCCGCGACGAGGCGGAACTGCACGACATTGCCGACGTTGAAGTGATTGTCGGCAAACTCCCACCGGAATGATGCCAGTGATGGGCATTTCACAGCAGCTTCGGCCCAATTTTTGACTTTTGCATTGTGGAATTATATAGTTGCATAGCTGATATGGACTTGCAGGAGAGTGCGAAATGTTTCATCGCATTTCTGTTGACCCTTCAATTCAGGCCGGAAGGCCTTGTGTGGAAGGGACCCGAATTCCCGTTCTTGATGTTTTGGAGCTTGTTCGTGAAGGTATTACCCACGAAAAGATCCGGAATGATTATTTTCCAGATTTGCTCCCCGAAGACATCCGCGCGTGTGTTCAATTCGCTATCGACGTGATTGCCACGGAAACCATTGAAGTGGCAACCCCGGCATGAGGCTGCTCACTGACCAGGATGTGTATGAACTCACGATCCGCCAGTTACGCACGAATGGTTATGATGTTATTACCGCGCGTGACCTAGGACTCTCCCGCGCGCCGGATGACGAGCTTTTGAGGGTAGCGCGTTCCAATGGTCGAATTCTAGTAACGCGTGATCGAGACTATGGAAACCTTGTATTCCAGCACGCCCATGGTTTTGGAGTGCTTTACCTGCGCATGAAGTTGCCTACGATTGCTCAGGTACATTTAGAATTGGAACGTGTTCTCGGCATGTATTCACAGGAATCATTAATGGAATCGTTTGTGGTTGTTGAGCTTGGCAGGCACCGCATTCGCAAAAACAGTTCCAATTAGGTGCTTTCGAATTTGATCAGTGTTATGAGCAGACTCGATAGCACTGGGACTTATCTGAATTTCCGTAGTGCGCCTGCCCTCATTCTCAAACATCACTCCGTTTCATCACCCCCTCAATCTGTTGTTCCGAGCTGATTCCAAGCGCGGCAATGGCTCCCACAATTTGTGTTGCCGCGCATACAGTAAATACCACTGCCCAGCCTGCTGCAGGATCGTCTGGATAACCCCCGCGAATTTTCGTGAAAATCCAAGGGGCCAGCGCCGCGCCAAAGTTCCCCCACATGTTGGCCCACCCCATCACTGATCCCACATGGCGGCCGCCCACATCTTGCGTCCATGCCCACACGGGCGCTGTTCCCAGGTCGCTGGCCAACGCCACCAAACACATCAACACTGTAATAGATATTGGATCTGGCTGAAGTAGGCAGCCCACATAAGCCAATCCAACCAGAACACGCCCCGCGGCAATCGGCATGGCTCGGCCCCAGCGGTGGCCGCACCGGCGCATGCCAAGATCAGACAGCCAGCCACCCGCGACCATTCCAAGAATTCCCGCATAAAGCGGCAGGCCCTGATAAAACGCTCGCGTGGCTAAAGGGGTGTCGTGGACTTCCTTGAGGTAGGTTGGAAACAGGGTGATGATAAACACCCAGGCAAAGTTCGACAGGAACTGCACCAATGAACACATCCATAGGGGGAAGCTCATGGCGAAGTCTTTCAGAGGTGGTATCGTGGCCTTGATGTGAGCCTTCGCTGGTTCGCTTTCGCCGTTGATCAAACTGGCTTCCGCGTCATTCACCGCCGGATGTTCATTCGGCCTGTTACGGAACCAGAGGAAAAACACAGCCGCGCCCATCATGCCCGCAACGCCGTAAATGATGAAAGGCAACCGCCAGCCATCGACGGTTGCCGCGGCAATGCTGGCTGTCAGAACGGGGGCAATAGCCCCACCCAACCGCCCACCCACTGCAACCAAACCGCTTGCAGTACCACGTTCACGTACTGGGACCCAAGCCTTGATCACGCCAGAGGCAAGTGGATAGGCACCTGCCTCGAACATGCCGCAACCCAGTCGCAGCAGCAACAGAGCAGCAAAGCCGCTGGCCACGCCCATCAGCCCGGTGCAAGCCGACCACAAAAAGAGATAGGCGGAGAGCACGACTCGCGCCCCGTACCGGTCTCCCAGCCAGCCAGCGGGAATTTGAAATAGGGCATAGGCCCAGAAGAAAGAGGACAATAGCCACGCGTACTGATCCGGGCTGATATTTTGATCCGATTTGATCTGCTCGCCCACAATACTGAGGCATACGCGGTCGAGGTAGAGCATGACCGCCACGAGCGTGGTGACCACGACCATGACATGCCTGACGCGCGTGGGCTCAGTCATCAACAAACTCCGTGTGAAAACCTTATTTGGTCCATGTCGCATCTGCTTCTAGTGGAAACAGCGGATGCCGCCGGTGCTTGTAATCGAACCGCGAGAGGTCTGCCGTGGTGACACCGGGCGTGTTCACCCGTATCAGTGTGGGGCAGACGGGTGCATAGGCGGCAACGGGGGCATGGACCCCCTTGGCAACCAATACCTGATAGCTGGCAGGGTCGATACCGAAGGCGGTCAGTTGCTTCAGGCTGAAGGGGGCGCACCTTTTGCTAGTGAGCATGATGGTGAGCGAGCCTTGCTGCACCACGGCCGTGGGCCCCTGATCGAAATGTCGGATGCCACCATGTCGGGCTTCGGTTTCTTCATATTGGCCGTTATGCAGCGAGCGCACCACGAACGGGCCGGGAAGGGGAGAGCCGTGGCGGATATCGGTTGAAGCGCCCACGGCAAGATCGATGCTAGCGCCGATCCCTGCCATAGCTGCAGCTGCAGATGCTACCGGATCGTGCAGGCAAACAAACGACGGTCCCACATTTTGCCGCAACAATTCCGCAGCCAATACGGTGCCATCGGCGGGAGATCCGCCCCCCACATTATCGCCCATATCCAATAGGCAGACTGGACCGAGAGATGCCGCCGCGCGTTTCACGGCTTCGTCGACGGCGATCAGTTTGCCACGGAACTCGTCACGGTGATCCCACCACCACGATGCCAATTCTTGGGCACACGCTCGGGCCAAGGCGGCATTGTTGTCGGTGGTTACCGTGAGTGCGGCTCCCATTTCAGCCACATCAGCGTAAGGGAAACCCAATAGTACCGAGACGGCCAGCACACCGGGGCGGGCGCGAATGGCATCGGCCATGGTTGCCAAGTCTTTGCAGGGCGATTCGGCCGTTGCCTGAGCCTCGATATTCACCACCATGGGCAAAAACACCGAGTCAGTTACAGGCCTTACGTCTCCTTTTATTGCCATATTCATCAGGCGTGCTGCCTGCTGGCCGGTGGCGCGCATATCGATATGCGGATTGGTGCGGTAGGCAAATACCGCATCCACGGCAGACACCATGCGCGGCGACAGGTTGGCATGAAGGTCGAGTGTGGCCACCACGGGAATTCCCGCTGGGAGCGCGGCCCGCACGGCGGTCATCCAGTGGCCATCGAAATCGTGATGGTTTTCAGCAACGGCGGCGCCGTGTGGGGCCATATAAACGCCATCTAGATGCCCGGCATCGGCCACAGCCTGCACAGCACGCCGTGTCAGTTCCTCGGCAGCCGCTGCGGTGATGGGGCCGGAGGGCAGGGTCCATGCGGCGAACAGCATGACAGCCTCATGCCCATCGGCCTCGATCTGTTCGAGGAAGCCGCCTACTTCGTGGTGAGTGCCCGCAAATCGTTGCCGCGCGGCATTCCCCACAGCAAGCGTGTCGTTTTGAAATCGATCCAGACCTGTTACGCCAGACGCGAAGGTGTTCGATTCATGCATCAGGCAAACAATACCTACCCGCATGGGATTAGGCTCCTGTGCCCCTGAAGGCAATCACTTCGATCTCGTACTTAAGTGCCCCGCCCAAGCAGTTAACGATGGTGGCGCGCGCAGGGAACGGTTCGAAGAAATACTCGCGGTACAGCCTGTTATATTCCGGAATGTCTTTCGGATTATCAACGTAGCTGCGCACCTGCACCACGTCGGCCAGTGTCAGGTTGGCTGCAGCAAGAATACGTTTGACGTTCTCGACCGACCGCCGGAACTCCCCCTCGAAGGTGTCCACAACAATCGCACCGGCATCGTCTACCGACGCCTGACCTGAAACAAAAACGAAGCCGCCGGCACCAGTGGCAGGGCTGAACGGCAGATGGCTGACGGGCACACCGGCACCGCGAATGACGTCGAAAGGCACAGCACGTCCTCAATGAATTGGGGAATTGTAACTTGCGGGGAGGTACTGCAGACGATACCCCATTCCTTGGGGGAATCAAGGAACTTGTTGGGAGTGATGTCATGGCATGGAAAGTAGCGGACCGGGAAATCACGCTGGTGGACTTACGGGCGTGCTTCACGTCTGCCGTTGTTTCAGATGCGCTGGATTCCGTGGGGTGCAAAAACCAGTCGCCCCGTTTGCAGTTTCGCCCACTCACTTCTGCCGGGGTGCTGATTGGCAGGTGCCGCACCACCCTGTGGGGTGACATGGCGCACCCAGACCCCAAACCTTACGCGCTTGAACTGAAGGCAGTCGATGCTTGCAAGGCGAATGATGTGCTCATTTGTGCGGCGGGTGGTTCCATGCGATCGGGAATTTGGGGCGAATTACTTTCGACGGCAGCCCGAAATCAAGGATGTGTGGGGGTGGTGGTCGATGGCGCTGTACGCGATGTCGACCGGATGTGCCAGATGGCTTTTCCCGCTTTTGCGCTAGGCACTTGTGTTTACGACAGCAAAGATCGCCAGAGGGTGGTGGACATCGATGTGCCGGTGGAAATGGGCGGCGTGATTTTCAGCCCGGGTGATCTGGTGGTGGCAGATGAAGACGGTGTTGTGGTGGTGCCACAGCGTGTGGAGGCGGAAGTGGTGCGTTTGGCGTGGGAAAAGGTGCACGCCGAAAACGAAGTCCGCGACGCCATCGCCCGTGGCATGTTGGCCACCCAGGCGTTTGAAAAGTACGGGGTGCTGTGAAGATGAAATAATCGAGGTGCGTTGATAATGGAATCCCAGGCATAGAAAACGATTGCAAAACGCCGTTTCGACGAGCCCCGCACGCCTGAGTAAGGGGCCACATTCTCCTTGGCAGAAACGCGCACGAGGATATCAGGGCTGGGCATTAGTTTCCGATACTTGGCACGTGGCCCCTTACACAGTCGTGCGGGGCTCGTCGGTCCTGATGGTTGGGTTGCAGGCTTGTTGACAGAAACGGCACGGGCCTTGCCAATAGTTTCAGATCCGCACCCAAAATATATCGCGGCATACGGCTGAAGGTTTACGTTTTTCTTAGCTCATTAACATCGCTGCTATGGCCCCATTTCTAGGTCCATTTAGCCATTACAGATGCTGTCTTATCAATTGCGGCTCGATCTAGCCAATAAATGCAAAGCGATTATACTTGGTCAATGGAATTGATTTATAAAAAGGTTGTGCGTACACTTGTAAGTGTGATAATCAGAGACAATTCTTTGTATTGGAGGCGGCAATGATAAACGGAAACATCGTCAAGGTGGCTATTGCAATTTCCCTGTTGCTGTCGGGATTGTTGGGTGGTAGGGCTTTGGCAGATTCGAGGACTGAAAAGATTACCAAAGTTAATGCAGCCGCATTAGTAATTGAATTATTATTGCAATTGCCTTGGGAAAAAATTGCTAAAACAGTTGAGGATAAATTGGTTGGCATTCCGGATAAAAAGGCGCCTCAAAATGCTGTTGCGGCGCCAATTGTAGGCAACATATTCAAATTAAAAGTGGCTACTCAAGAAATAGAGTCGTTTTCTTCTGATTCCAATCACACCTGGTATGGGTCTTTAACGATTTCTGTTAAGCAGAAGTCGCTTGCTCACTATTCGTTTGATATGCAGAAGGCCCAGATAGCGGTTTTTCCAAATAATAAACTTGTAAAAATCACGCTGCCGAAATTGGATGTTGATGCGATACAAACATTGAATAAAGACACAGATAGGGAAACGTCTTTTATCAGAATTATGTTTCATGGTAATACTTGGCCACATTTGCTTAAGCATGTAGAAAATGGGATAGAGCATGTCACCAGAACTGAAGCGGATAAGCAGGCAATAATTGTTCGCGCTCAAGTTGTCGAACTTTTCAAGCAGGAAGCTGTCAAGCAAATAAATAAGGCGTTTCCTGGTGCAGGCGTATTGGTTGTTGTTGAATAAACAGCCTCTTTTCGATTCCTTGTAATCCCATTCCAAGCTCTTCTATGACCGCTTTTGGATAATAAAGCCGCAGGATAATATCAAGATTGTTGCATTTTTGAGGCCTTTTGTGCAGCAGCTTTCATTTATATCACAGAATACCTGACTGTGGGCGGGCAATTGTTTTTCATTGATTTATCGAGCGGGTTTCTGCTAGGAAATCTGCGGTCCCTTACTCAATCGTGCGGGGCTCTTCGGTTCCCCGGGGGGAATTGATCCAAATCTAAATGGTGGAACGATGCAAGGCTGAGGGGTTGCAATAATTGTAACCCTTCAGCCGAGTGCCGCAAAATATTTTGTCTGCGGATCTGAAACAATTGGCAAGGCCCGTGCAGTTTCTCTCAAGAAGCCTGCGGCCCAACCATCAGAGCCGAAGAGCCCCGCACCAAGTAAGGGGCCACGAGCCAAGTATCAAAATATGAAGTCACATCCATATACTTTTGCCGTATGCTGTGCATAGTTGTGGTACTCAAGCGGCAAGCCACATTAGAAATCGTGTCAGATGCAGTTGTAAAGTGTTCTAATAGATGTTTAATTAGCTTCCATGCAACACATGGAAGCTAATTTGACCCTAGATTCAGTTTCTCAACCGTGTCGGCGGTGGTTTTTCTGAGTCGGATGCACGCGCGATCGTCGAGCTTGGTCCTGAAGCTGCCATTTTTGCGATCATGACCATGGCCAAACGGCTCGCCGAGTTGGGCGGCGTGATTGGCAAGGCGGACCCGGCCAGTCCATCTAACCAAATGCCAACGTTCCTCAAATCGGGAACCAAGGGGTGGCGGAAGAAACCCGGTGCCCAACCCGGGCACGCCGGTTCCAGGCGCGAGACTCCCGATCCCGATAAGACTGTGACGCACACTCTTGAACGATGCCCGGATTGCACCGGCAGCGTAACAAAATTCAAATCCAAACGAACACGAATCATCGAGGACATCCAGCCAGACTCCAAGCCTTCGGTCACCGGACATGTAATTTTCCGGTACTGGTTTGCCCATTGCCGCAAAAAAGTGGAACCGGTGGTGGATGATGCCTTGCCCGACAGCCAGATCGGCCACCGGGCCATCAGCCTTGCGGGCATGATGCATTACCTTCAGGGCACAACACTGAGTCAGATATTGGATGTTTACAACTACCATCTACATTTTCAGGTGACCGAAGGCGGGCTGATGCAGGCCTGGCACCGTGTCGGCGAGATCCTCAAGCCCTGGTATGATGCAATCCTCGAAGAAAGCCAGAATCAAGCAGTTCTCAACGCTGATGAGACAGGATGGCGAGTACAGGGGAAAACCTACTGGCTGTGGTGTCTGGCTACCAAGAACGCAGCCTACTACCTGATCGACCCAAAGCGCGGTGGAAGTGTGCTGAAGCGGCTGTTCTGTTCATTTTTCAACGGCGTGTTGGTGACCGATTTCTGGGGTGCCTACAACTCGGTTTCCTGCCTTGCGAAGCAGAAGTGCCTGCCACACCTGTTGAGGGATCTGAACCGAACCCGGCATTACCACAATCCCGCGGGCGACTGGCCGGAGTTTCATCGAAAATTGTGCCGGCTGATCATGGACGGAATGCGGTTGAAGAAAGCAGAAAAGGACATAACGTCGGATGTCATGATAAGGCGGAAGGTGAAAATCAGAAAAAGGCTGGACGAGTTCATCAACCGTGTCTGGGAAGAGAAACATGCCCGACGGTTGTGGAAGAGGCTGAGGCGACACCAAGACGAACTGCTCACATTCATTGATCACGAAGAAGTGCCGTCCGATAACAATGGCGGAGAGAGGGCTATTCGTCCTGCTGTTTTGATCCGTAAAAACATTTTTGCAAATGGCAGTGAGGCGGGGGCGCAAACTCAGGCAATTTTCATGACCATACTGCGCACTCTCAAAAGTGTTATGAATGTGGCTTCATATTTTGAAACTAGGCACGTGGCCCCTTACTTCGTGCGGGGCTCTTCGGTTTTGATTGGTTGGGCCGCAGGCTTATTGCCAATAGATTCAGATCGCTGGATTTGGAAACCATGTCTGGTCAAATATTTTGCCATTCGTCACAGATAATTCACGGCATACGTCTGAAGGGTTACCTTTCACCTAGGTCTAATTGAACATAACAGAAATTCACGCTGAATCTTGCGCGCGGGTGCTTCGGGAAAATCCGGCCACTGAAACCGCCAACAGTGCCAAGCCCAAAACACCGGCTAGTAGTGCGGCATTTTCAAAAAGCCCAAGCAGATCTCCCTGCTTGCTGAGGGATCCCTTGCCCAATAGCACCGCCACATAGCCAAGGTATCCAAACGAATCCGCCAAATAAAGAAGATAACTCGAGGTTCCTTTGTCGCGTGTGGTTGCCAGCAATCGCTCGAACACCGTGGTGTGGATAGCCACATAAGGCAGGTACAAGCCAAGACCAATCATTACCACATAGGCGAACGGATCGACCATTCCCGCGCGCCGGCCAAAAACCACTGCCAGCAGCCAAGCCAAACCTACAGCACAGATGCCCAATGAAGTGTAAAACGCCACGCGGTTGTTCCGCATCATCACCAAACTGCCATTCACCAGAAGTACCACCACGCTGACCCATAGTTCTGTTGTTGTGAATACTGAAGGTTCAGCGTCCACACCCAGACCTTTCCAGATTTCCGGTTGGAAGTCGGCGCGCAGACTACGAAGCACCGTTACCAGCAGGTAGAGAATGATGATGGTCACCAAACCTACGGAATGCTTTTGAAACAGCGCCCATCGTTCACCAGGGGTCATGTTCGAGCGTTCGGCACGCGCCTCGACATCGTGCCGATCAGGGCGTGCCACCCCCGCGAGCATCCAGGTAAACACCCCGAGAAACGGGAGGAACAAACCGCCTGCGGCAGCGGGCATCCAGAATTCGTCGATACCCAAACCAAGCAGCCATTTCCCAACCGACTTCGACACGCCGTCGGCCAGAATGAAACTGGCGCACAAACCTGCTGCCAGTGCTTCGGTTAGTCTGCGTCCTTCGAGAAAGCCAAGCACAAGTCCAAACACCATGCCAAGGGGCAGCCCGTTGATGAACAGGCACACGGCGTTCCAAGGTGCGGGCACCACAGCGAACAGCACAAGGGCCAACTGGGCCACGGCAATCAGCCCCACAATGCCCCACGCCCGGTAACGCGGTGGCAGTTCCGCCACCACTTTAATGCCAATAAATTTCGATACGGTGTACCCTGCAACCTGCGAGGCTACCAAAAGAAACTTGAGGCCGATCCCCCACTCCGTGGTTTGGGCAAATGCCGCTGCCGTGAACGGCTTGCGGAACATGTACATGCAGAAATAGGTTCCAAATGCGGCGATTAAGGCCCATAGGGCCACAACAATCGGATCCCGATGGCGAGAACTGTCGTCCAGAGGATCTTTCAGTGCCGTTTCGCTCATACAGAAAGACTCCATTGCCGGTGGAGGTTGGGATCCCTTAGATGAATTTAGGAATCGAACGCTCCGTTGTTGATGAAGGATTGATGAACCGGGAGAAATTGTTAGCCATGAAGACACCGGCAGACCTTGTGGTTCATCTGCTCGATTCCTGCGGGGATTCACAATACGGCAGCGAGGCGGTTAGCCAGCGCGAGCACGCGCTTCAATGCGCCTTGCTTGCCCGCCAGAAGGGCTATGCCTCGCACCTTGTGGCGGCCTGCCTGCTTCATGACATTGGCCATTTGCTGCACGACCTTCCGGAAGATGCGCCCGAGCGGGGCATCGACGACGTTCACGAGGACCGTGGAGCAGACTGGCTGGAGTCGCGATTTTTGCCCGACGTGGTGGAACCGGTTCGGTTGCATGTGGCTGCCAAGCGTTATCTCTGCGCGGTGGAAGCGGATTATTTTTCTCTGTTGAGTCCTCCGTCAGTCTTGAGCCTCGAGCTTCAGGGCGGCCCGATGTCTGCTCCCGAGATCGAAGCGTTTTGCGCCAACCCGCACCATCAGGCCGCGGTGGATCTGAGAAGGCTCGACGACGAAGCCAAAGTGCCCGGATTACCCACGCCAACAGCGGCCGATTTTCTGCCGGAATTGCGGGCGGGGGAAAGGGGTTGAAGTTGGTGAAACCGCGCAAGGGGACGGGAAAGCCGCCTTTGAATTCTTTAGGATGAGTACGATTAAGACAGCAGAATCGAAGAGCCCCGCACGACTGAGTAAGGGGCCATGGGCAAGATTCGGAATCTGAAGCTATTACATCAATAAACACCGAACAGATTTTGTAAGGAAGTCGGCTGTAGACGAATAGGGATTACGGGTTAGTTTGATGTGAATTAAATTTTGCGTTTAAATAGAATCGCTTAGTTGCAATCAGCCAAATTTATATATTTTAACGAGTTAAATAATAAGACCAACAAGTTCCTTTAGTTGTGGATTCCACGAGGCCAGATAATTCCAACCAAAGTTGGGAAAGCGCCGCGCAGCCAGCCGTCCCAGCCGCCATTATTTCCATTTGTGTTGCGCCAATTTTCTAGCGCATTGGCTGCTATATTATGCCCTGTTCTTTGTAAAATCTCTATGGCTTGTTGTTTGGTTGGCATTTTAAAAACCCATTCAAACGAAAGATGTGATCGCATATTAAGGATAACGTCCACCATTATGCGCACATTTGCGAAGTGATCTCCGTGAGGTTAGTGATGGCAGTAACGAGCTATCCAATCTTTTCACACCACGGAGATCACGATGAGCAGGTTAAATGAAAACAGGAAGTCGGGCAAGGTATTGGATGCGATCCGGATTGATGCAGGTCAGATCCGCGGTCACTTGGATGCGCTGGTGAAATCATCGGTCGAAGAGACGTTAAACGGTCTTCAGGATGTCGAGGAGGACAGTCTTTGCTGTACCGGCAAATTCGATAGGAGGCCAGAGCGTGTGGACACCCGATCGGGGAGCCAGAGCCGAAAGCTTCATAGCAAAGCA
>CAMCLK010000048.1 GCA_945875585.1 Candidatus Kuenenia stuttgartensis
GCCACCAAGCGGGCTTCGGATGCTGACAGCGTTTGCCATGTGGAAGCATCATGCCTCAACACCTCATCGCGCCTGAAAAAACGGCACAGCAATTGGCTTTCTTCGCCCCCGTAACGCTCCACCCAATCGGCAAAAATCTGACGGTGTACTCGTTCTTCACAATGAGCTCGCGCCAAACGCAACAGTTCAGTGGGGATTTCGCCTTGGAACCACTCCGGTAGTGACACGGCATACAGACTCCAATGACCATCGCTGCGGGTTCCAACCCTATACACCCATACAAATCACCATTCACCAAAAAAATAGACAATGCCTTGAAAATACCGTGTGCCAGATGCAGAACCTTGGCGGGTGGCCCCTTACTCAGCCGTGCGGGGCTCTTCGGTTCCGTTAGGAGACAAGCACGTTCATTTATTCCTGTACCTGTGCGCGTGTGTCGATGGCTGGGGTTGTTATCGGCACAAAAACTTTGGCCCCAGGCCAGCGCACTTCTACACGGTCGATTGTCGTTGCTGTTCCCAGTCCAAATGTCAGTGGCAACTCCGACTGGCTCAGGTAACCTCGACCCGCAGTCACGGCACGCTCTCGCGTAATGCCTCCCGCCGTCAGGCGCACCACCGCCCCGATGGCCGAGCGATTGTTGCGGTTTCCCTTGAGGCTCAAGCTTGCCCAATGGTGCTTCAGCGCTTGATCGTTGCGCAGCAGACGGCACGGACCGCCATTAGATGTCAGAATCAGATCGAGATCGCCATCACCATCAAAATCGGCATGCGCGCAACCGCGACCCACCAACGGCGCCATCAACGAAGCGTTGCCAGCAAAGGCAGGCATCGGTTCAAAACATCTGGGCTGGCTTCCCGAATTCCAAAAGATCTGCGGAGCTTGGGCAAATGCTTGGCTGGCCTGAACGAGCGCAATATCGGGTTCCAGATGCCCGTTACACACCAGCAGATCCAACGCGCCATCGAGATCGACGTCGACAAAATTAAGGCCAAATTTCATGGGAACCCTGCTTGGTCCTGCCAGTCCCACAGCCAAGGCGCGGTCGGAAAATCGAGGCGGCGGACCGGGATCGGCTACCAGAAACGTGAGCGGTTCATTGGCAAAATTCGCGATCACCGCGGCGCGTTTGCCGGGCAGGTATTCGCCCCAGTCGATGCCCATACCGGCGCGCGCGACACCATCGGCATACGCCGCGCCTTGGTTCAGACCGATTTCGCGGAAGATCCTGCCGCCCTTGCCATTACTTTCGTTATGAAAAAAGAAGTTCCGCACGGTATCGTTGGCCACCAGAAGGTCGGGCCAGCCATCGTCATCCGGGTCGCACGCCACCACCCCCAACGACTTGGCCACACCCCGTGTGCGCGCCATGGGGCCAACCCCTTCGCTCTCGCGCACGGCTATGCCTGCTTGTTCCGACACATCGACAAAACCCATGCCACCGGTGTTGCGGTAAAGCCGACACGCTGAACCCTCGAACGATTTAGGAGAAACATACCCGCGTTTATCGCCCGTGAGGGTGGATGCCACGCCGAGGTCGATACCGGGCGCCCAAGTCACATAGGAACAGACAAAAATATCAGGAAGACCGTCGCTATCGTAATCGAGCAGCGTTGCAGACGCTGGGAAATGCAGGGGATTGGATATCTTGCTGAAACCATCAGCCTTATCTGGCCAAGCTGACCCTGGTGCTTCCGTCAGGCCGGAGCGGGCCGTGACATCCACAAACCGCTTGCCGCCATCGTTGCGGAAAACATGGTTGCCACCCACGGCAGTGATAACCAAATCCACAAGGCCATCGTTGTCGAGATCGCCAGCGCAACCACCGAGGGCATAAAGCGGGGCGCCAAGGCCCCATTCAGCTGAAACATTATCGAATTTCCATCCGCCCCGGTTCAGGAACAGTTGGCAACCACCTTGGGCAGGCTGGCCCGGCCAAGGGCACGAATCGAGCAGCAGAATATCCTGTTGGCCATCGCTGTTGGCGTCGAGTACCACCACACCTGCTCCCATGGTTTCTGGAAGCAGTTTCGCGCCCATCGCGCCGGAAACGTGGGAGAACTTGCCGGGAAGCGATGCCGTCATGTCGGTCCAGCTGATCTGAGGAACCGCCACAGCTTGACGCGCACCTGCCTGACCGGGGTCCACCCAAGCTGATTTTTGTTCCGGGGGAACCACACGCAGCATCCACCAGATGGCCGCGGTCAGGAAAATTAAAAAGACTGCGGCAGCCACAACCATGCGGCCCCGGTTGGCGGGCTTACTGGACAGGGGAGAGGTCATGGCTTGTTCCAAGAAGGGGTCCCAGCCGTGGGATAGAGCACGATCGCCTCGGCAGCGGCATTGGCAGCAGGGTGCTTGGCCCGGAATGCGGTGGTGGTGCGGGCACGCGCTAGATCGTCGGGCTTGTACAATGTGTGCGCAAGGCGGTGGCCCTGCACCATCAGACCGGCCATCGCTTCCCGCAATGCCGGGTTTGTTTCCGAAGACCATGCCGCATCGATACGCGACAATACCCGTCGTAAAGGAGGCAATCGAGGCTCGGTGGGTTTTGATACTTGGCGGGTCCAGTCTGCCAGGGCACGGGCCAGTAGACGCGCTTCTGCCAGACGAGTATCGGGATCACCCTTGCCAATAACGGTATCCGCCATGCGGATCAGCTCTTCGGCTGTGGCACAACCGTCATCCGGTGGTACGGGAGGCTGGATCCATGTTCCGGCCAGATCAGCCAATGCTTGGCTGATGCCGTAATGCGCGTCGAGGTCTTCAGAATCTTCGGCAAGGGCGCGTAGGTAAGCATTTCCAGATTCAGCAAGAAACTGGTTGCGGGTAGCCGGGCTGGCCTCCACTTGGGCACGCTGGTAAAGCGTCTTTCCCAACTGATTCCAGACCACATAATCGCGGCTGAAATCGAAACCCCGTTCGCGTGGCTGATTCGCCGGATCCACGATAGCCCGGAAAGCAGCAATGGCTCGGTCGAACCCGGCAGCGTCGGTGGCGTTTTCCTGTGCCACCAGACCCGTGAACCACGATAATGTCCACCACGGTGCCGGAGGATCTGCCGTGCGGGCGCGCTCGAGGTCGGCGGCAGCCAGATCGAGGCGGCCATCCGCCACATAGACGCGGGCCCTATTGAGGTAACCGTGCGCTGTAGCAGGGCCTCCCAAAGCAGCGACCGCTCCAAAGGCATCTTCCGCCTGACGCAATTCGCCGCGCTTGGCAACAGCGCCACCTTCCAGCAGGCAGCCAATACCGTAATCGTTCCACCTCTGCCATGCAGGTTCGATGGGTGATTTTTGTTCCGCAACGGTCGATTTCAGCCCTTTCAACGGCAGGGTCACCTTGTCGGAGCAGATATCAACGACAGGCAGTTTTGGAATCTCTTGCCCTTTGTACACATACTCCATGTATTTTTGGTCAAACTTGCGGTAGCGCACCCGCGCCGACAGGTCGATCGGCCCCGTGGCATCGGCTGGAATGCGCACGCGGTAGTGAACCACTGCCGCGCCACCGGGTGGAATCTGCTTGTCGTACAGTGGGGTAAAAATGTCTTGCGGATTGCGGCGGTCGATCCGGTTGCCGTCGCGGTCGAGCATGAGCACGTTGATGAAATGGGCGCGCTCATCCACCGGCCCTGTATCGCCGGCGTCACGGGTCAGGCCATTACTGGCAAAGACCTTTCCACCAGAACCTGCTGTGAACTCCACCCAGATTTCATTGGAATCGACTGTACCTTGGCTGAACGGATGGCCAATGGCCAGTGTGCGCACCACCACCTCCACCAGGTAATCGCGACCCTGCTCGAGCGCGGGCAAGTTGGGCCGCAGTGGCCCCAACAGTTTGCCATCGATGGTGCCGCCGTCCTTCAGGGCGAAAAGATCCACACGCAATTTCTTGTCGCGCAGATGCTGGGCATGTGTTTCGATATTTTTCTGGAATGCGGGTGCCTGATCGGCATAGCGAGGTTCGCGTTTGAGAACTTCGGGCAACCCTGTATTGGCTCCAACAAACAGATGGTCGTGCACCTTGCGTACGCCGCTACCATCGAAATCGCGGGCGCCAAAGTCGTTGGAAGGGGTCAGTGGCATATGGCAGGCGGCGCAGTTTTCCTTGGCTTTTTCCGGGTAGTAGAAGCTGCGCGCTCCATGGCCTGAAACGCCCGACAGCAAGAACCCGTCGTAATGGTTCTGGCCCCGTGTGAACTCCTGATAATGGTTCAGTGCCAACGGCAAGCTTACCTTGTGGCAGGTGGAGCAGAATTCCGCTGTCTTGTGCAGCGGCTTCAAAAATGTCTTCTTGTGGAAGTCGGGCTTCGCCTTCACCAGTTGGTTATTGATCCACTGCAACATGGCATTGCCCGATAGAGCAAACGGATAATGCAGAGGCTCTTCAATGGTGTAAGCGGCGTTGCCCATGGTGCTGTTCACATGCGTGATCGCATGGCAGGCGGTGCAGGTGATACCGGCATGTGCCGTTGGGTGATCCACATCATCGAATTTCGGATCGTCGAAAGCACCCGAGAAAAAAGGCACCGGGTCGTGGCAACCGGCACACCAACGCGCGGCGCGTACATCGCCATCGCGTGCCAGCGCCACCTTGCGGGTTTCGCGCACACTGAACAGATAAGGCGGATTGTTGAAAGAACTGAAGTGGTGCGACGAGTGGAACCAACCCTTGTACACATCCTGATGGCAGCGAAGGCAGTATTCGTCCGCCATCAACGATTGCGCGGGAATGAAATTACCGGAAGCCGTTCGGGCTTCCGACGGATAAAAATAGCGCTCTCCCTCGCGGGGGCCTTCAGCATTCCACTGTCGCAGATCTTGGAAATGCAAACCCGCCATAATGGCAGTAAACGCCACCGTTGCCAAACCCAATACCGCACCCCAGCGCCAGCGGATGGCGGGGCCTGCTCGCCGGTGCATCACGTAAACGCCCACAGCGGCCAGAGGTGCCAGCAGGTGCAGGGCATAGACCATCCAGCGGCCTGCTGTGCCGGTGGGCAGTTGCAAGCGCGCATCTATTTGCAAGAGCGCGCCACCACTCAGCAGTGTGGCGAGGCCCAGCATAAAGACCCAAATCCCCAACCGAACCGCCACCCGGTTGGGCCGCGATCGCGACGTGATCCAGTGGTGCACGCCGAACCAGACAAAAGGCACAGCAAACACCAGACCAACGCCAATGTGCGCGAGATAGATCCAGAAGGTGAAGGCGTTGGTCAGCACCTGACGGGTTTGCGCTTCCAGCACGCGGATGGCCAGAAGGTAGAAACCCGAGGCTGCAAGCAAAGCAACGCCGGCAAAAACAACGGCCAACAGCCCCTTCAGAGCCGGACCAATAGCTGGTATGTAGCGAAACCCACGGGGCATGCTACGCACAGGTGGCTGGTTTTCGGACGGTTCAGATGTTGGGTTCATGATTCCGCCTCGGGCGGACAATGGTGCAAGATTGGGTTCCGATACACTATTATATTAACTGTTGATAGTTTCATGAAGCAACCAAGGGTGGTTTTCCATGTCTCAACGATACCTTGCCGCCTGCATTCAAGTCGATCAGCCCAACCCAAAAGATCGGTCGGAAATTCCCGGCCGCGTCGCCAAGGCCATGGGTTTGATCGACCGCGCCGTGGTTGGTTATTCCCCGTTCGGCGATGTCAGGCTGATCGTATTCCCCGAATTTTTCCATGCGGCGCCCATTTACCACACGGCAGCAGAGCTTCATGAAAAGCTGGCCGTTGAGGTGCCAGGGCCCGTTCTTGAGCCGTATCTTGCCAAGGCAAAAGAACTAGGCATTTACATTCAGACAGGAACATTTCTGGAACGTGACCCCCGCTGGCCAAGCCACGTCTTCAATACCACCTGTCTGATAGGGCCAGAAGGTGTGCTCTACCGCTACCGCAAGGTTCACCCATGGCTGCCATGGGAGGTGCACACCAGCCCGCACGACCTGCTCAAGCACGGTTACACCGACCCATTATGGCCCGTGGCGGATACTCCCATCGGCAAATTGGGCTGCGCTATCTGCTACGACTGGCTGTTTCCGGAAGCCCTTCGAGCTTTGGCCAAAGCAGGCGCCGAGGTACTCATAAGGGTCTCAGCCTACATGGACCCCTGGGGCGCCACCCCGCCCATGGACTGGTGGACGGTAGTCAACCGTTGCAGGGCGCTAGAGAACATGGCTTACGTGGTGGCGGCCAACCAAGCCGCAAGCCTAGAGAACTATCCGCCATTTTCGTGGCCGGGTGGCAGCATGGTGGTCGATTTCGACGGGCGCATTCTGTCTCAGGCCGACCCGGGTGCCGGCGATAAGATCGTTGTGGGCCCGATCGACATTGCCGCACTTCGCTACGAACGCCAAAGGCGCACGGGGCACATGATGCAGGCGCACCTGCGGCCGGAAGCGTATTGAACTAAAATTAGATCGTTATTTGGGTTCAATTATCAGATTGTTGGCCTGTCTCTAACTTCAACAAGTTTCGCGGTGGTAGTCAGGTTCGCATACTTCGTCGGAAGTTGAAATTACCGCATGGTTAGGGGGCAAGCACACTAGGGGATATTCCTCGACACCGCTGACCGTTGCAATATCCCTAAAGCCTCTGGAGTGCCCCCATTTGCGCTGTAAGTAGACAAGGTCAATAGGCAGGCAGCACAGATGGTTCCACGCCAATGGTGTTGCTGGTCCCATCAGTGATATCGGATAATTTTCAAGACACTGAACCAGACTTTTGGGTCCAACCTTGCAGAGCAGAAGCCTATTTGGGCTTGCCGACGGATTTCTGGGCAGCTGCCTCTGCCGATTGGCCAGCCTTCATAGCTTCCTGGGCCTTTTTAAGTTCTGCTTCCGAGCGTGGTTTTTGGACCTCCTCGCCACCACACCCAGAAAACCCTACTAAAAACACGGCAATTGCGCACAAAATCCATACGTTATTGCACATCGATTGCTCCTGAATTAGAAGTCGCTTCCATTCAGCGGCTGCCCATCGTTTCGTTGGCACGCGTTCTGCATGGCACTATTGGTGATTCCAAAGCGGAAAAGCCTAACGGAACCATCGCCCATAGCCATGTTGGCTCCAGCACTGTGCGAACTACCGAACTGGCTCAATCCGGAACTGAGATCGGTAAATGGGGGATTGACAGTAATAGCGATATCGGGATTCGGCCCGCAATTGGCGCTGTCTGTATCCGTGGTAGCCCGACGCTCGATTTCACTATCCCAACCGGGGCTGACATAAGACTCATTGTCGTCGTAACTGTTACCGAATTTGTCACGCTTGAGCCGTTTTTCTCCAAGCATCACCGTGTTGGATGTGCCATCGGTAATATCGGCAATACGTACAGTAGATGATCCCATTCTAACCAGAATTCCATTCGAGCCGTTTGTTCCGCTAGAGCCGGCATAGTCTGTCTTTCCAACACCTCCGTAAGTCATGGCGGACCGACGCGATGGGCAGTAGTAGGTTTTAACAACGCCAGACTGCACAACAGTGTCGTTGGTGGTTTTGTAGAGGGCGTCCTGTTCGATGAAAGGGAGAATCTGGAATGTCCAGCTCCATTCATTTCGGTTTGTCGGAAACGTGGTGTTTGCCGCATTGGAGACAGGGGCATCGGAACCATTTTTCCCGCCATCGGGAAATTTTCCCGTAACATCGTGGAGGCTCATGAATGCCAAACCCATTTGTTTGAGATTGTTGGTGCACGTCATGCGGTTGGCCGCCTCGCGTACTTTCTGCACGGCAGGTACCAAAAGACCGATGAGCACAGCGATAATGGCAATAACAACCAACAACTCAATAAGCGTAAAACCCCGCCGGGTAAATCGATTCATTTTCCCAACCCCTAACCTTCAGAAATGAGATTTGATGAAAGATAGGAGTAAGTATTGTTAATAACTTACAAGTTTTCAAGAAAAAAATGTCGCGCAAAAAATCGGTCAGCGGAACAGCTTGGGCTGACCGGTTGATTCAAGAACGCTCATCCACAGATCACCGTCTGGATCGACAGTATTGCGTTGGCGAATGGCAAGCGGCATGGGAACATGAATGAACCTGCCGTGCCAGCGCCCCACCACCATCTCGGTACGGCCAGCCATGGCAGCGTGTACGGCGTTGTGTGCCAGACGAATGCAGTAAACGGAGTCGAACGCATTAGCTGGAACACTGCGGATGGTGTAACTGGGGTCAATGTGCTTGAGGTTGATCTCTTTTCCCATGGTTTAAAAGTGTTGCTGAATGCGATCTTTCAGGAAAACTCCCACATCAAGCAATTTTGTGTTGCCAGATGCATCGGTGCCGGTGTTGGCACGCGCTTGATTGATGAGATCTTGCCCCGCCCCCTCCGCCACCACAATGACGGCATGACCACGGTCGGTGAGGAGCTTATCGATATGGCGGAACAGACCCTGTTCGCCTTCGAGCCGGAACGGAACCTCGGGAATCAACACAATATTGGCATCGCCAATGGCAAGTGAACCGTAACAGGCAATGAAGCCCGAATGCCTCCCCATCAACCGGACCAAACCAATGCCGTTGGGCGATGCCGTGGCTTCGGCGTGCGCGGCCCGGATGCTCTTGGCCGCCTCGGTGAATGCCGTCTGAAATCCAAAGCTCTGGTCGATAAAGGCAACATCGTTGTCGATGGTTTTCGGGATGCCAACCACGGAAATACGCGCCTGACGGGCAGCAATCTCCCGGCTGATATCGAGTGCACCGCGAATCGTGCCATCACCACCCACCACAAAAAGCATGTTGATGCTCATGCGCTCGAGGCAATCGACAATATCCCCAGCGTCTTGCCGCCCACGCGATGTGCCTAAAAAGGTTCCGCCATGCTCGTTGATGCGCGCCACGGAGGCGCGATCCAGATCAACCACCTGCCTGCCATACGAGGCAATGAATCCCTCATAGCCGTTGCGGAATCCGTAGATCTTCCGAATGCCATACCACTCGGATAATTCAAGCACCAATGCCCGAATGACATCGTTCAGCCCGGGGCACAGGCCACCGCAAGTAACGATGGCAGCACGGGTCTTGGATGGGTCGAAATAGATTTTTGTGCGTGGCCCGGCAGGCTCAAACGCTGGTAGGTCCTGAATGGAACCCTTGCGTTGGCTCAAGGCCGAAAGCGTGTCATCCAGCAGAACCCGGTCGCCTTCTTCCACCGCATGATAAGTTGGGCGGCGGTCTTTCAGAAGTGGCATCAGGGGACTGGCAATACGGCACGGTCCCAAGGTTTTCACAGCCAAGTCGTGTGGTTGCAATGCTAAATGGCCAGAATGGTCCCACGATTCATCCACTGTCTGGTATCCACCCTTGGGATCGGTTGTTGCTGGATGCAGTTCCATGGCATGTGTCTCCTGCCGAACCATGCATGCCTGCAATTTTCATGCCCTGACTTTAGTTGTCTTTATCTCTAATACCATCAACGTGTTACAGCATTCAGCAGAGCCTTGGCAATCTATCCTTGCCTAGCCTTTGATCCAGATTTGCCCGAAATCAGGCATCGTCTGCTTCAGGGTGCACGTCCACTCCCACAGACGCCGTGTGTTCGCCACCACCCACGAGAAGGCCGGATAGCGGGCTGACATCGCTGTAGTCTCGACCAAACCCAATAGTGATATGATCCGATTCGGGAAACAGGTTGTTGGTAGGGTCCAGTTCAATCCAATCGGATCCCGGACAGTAGGCCGCCACCCAGGCATGAGAAGCATCCACACCCGTCAGCCTAGGCCGTCCCTCGGGAGGCCGCGTCCTGATGTAACCGCTCATATAACGCCCGGGTAATCCAAGAACGCGCAGGCATGCCAGCATCAGGTGGGCCAGATCTTGGCACACACCGCGGCGACGTACAAAAACCTGTTCCACCGGTGTGCCCACAGTGGTTTCACCCGGACTGAATGTGACATGGGCATGGATGCGGCGGTTGAGGTCATCAAGCACATCCAGATAACACCGGCCAGGGGGAGCACTCACCCGGGCAAACTGTCCTAGTTCTGGCCAAATCGTTACCTGAGGCGACGGATATGCAAACTGAGCCGCATTGAGCGCCTCGGCTCCAACCGGTTGACGCGCCAAGGCAGCTACTTGCTCCCAAGCGGGTATTATGGATCGCGGAGGCAGTGAACGTGGCCTGACCACCACAGAACTGAGCGCCAACACCTCTAGCCGGGTATGCGGTTCCTGAAGGCTGAATTGGTTCACCTGATTACCAAAAGTATCCACCCGTTGCGACTGGATGGGCGGACGAGGTCGCACGAGCAGGCGAAAATCCACGCACTCTTGTGATGGCATGTCACGTGGCCTCATCACGGCGGTGTGATGCGAGGAGGCCACTGGTGTCTCATACTGATATGTCGTACGGTGCACAATTTTGTAACGGGGCATCTCAGCCTCCCCTGGAACGCGAGATCGCCGTGGGTGCCAGGTAGGTGGCATGAATCGCATCGCTGATGGCTGGCATGTCCTGCCTCAACAAATCGAGCGCCTGAGCCACATTTGTGCGGTTCCATCCACCCCGTTTACGCACCAGTTCATTGGGGTCAACCAACCGTAACCGGGTTGAAGCTGCCATCACAATGCACCGGGCTGGATCGGGTAAGGCCGACTCCAATGCACGGGGCAAGTGGGTGAGGTGAGCGTCTACGGCATCGAGCAACGACACCAGAGAACGAGGACTTCCCGGATCCATCATAAGAAGATCGTACACGGCTGCGATATTCGGCAAAATATTATACCGCGATCGGTACGTGATGGAGCTGTCCGCCACCTCCAGCAAAGCCTCCAGAAGACCCGGATGATCCGCTGCCCGGCAGTGCAATCCACGCCAGAAGAGAACCGACAAAAACAGACCTCGCTCCACCCTCATTCCCATGTCGAGGAAACGCCACGCCTGCGTACGCGTCATGTTTTCACTGGCCAGCCCTTGAAGCGCGCACAGCATCGGCAACGTCCGGTGCAAGGCAGACAGCGCACATGTTGTGGCCAAGGCCTCGCTTTCCTCGAGACGCTTTTCCATTTCGTTGATCGGTTCAAGCAACGAGCGGGCCACGCGGTAGGTATCGCTGGAAAGACGATCACGCATCACCAGCGCCAGATTCGAGACTCGGCCCAGCATCGCGCGTAGGCTGGTGGATTGGTCCGCGTCGAATACGGCGCGCACCAATGTTTCTTCCAGCAATGCCGCGCGCGGCACCTCATCGGGGCTTTGGGATTCATCAAGCCAGTGACCAGATGGAATAATTCCTTGATGAACCAGACTGCGCACCAAAGGCTCCAAACCGGGCGCCACTTCCCGGTTGTTGCCTGCTGGTTCGCAACGCGCCAAAGTGGCGCGCAGAAGCCGCATGGTGCCATCAGCACGTTCGGTGTAGCGCCCAAGCCAGAAGAAGCAATCCGCCACGCGGCTGGAAAGGTTATTCCCGGCGCGCTTCAGCTCCACCGGCTGGGCCCCTTCATACAGAAGGGTGGTTGGCTCAACAGGTGCATCGGCGGGCACCCAGACATCCTTGGTGCTTCCACCGCGCTGCATGGTGATCAGCCCGTAGCCTTCACCAGCAGCCACACGCCCCATGCCACCCGGCATGGCGACATATCCGTTTTTGGTGGAAACAAGTGACACGCGTAGTGCATAACGTTTGGGTACCAACCGCCCTTCGTGCCAGCCGGGAACCGTGGCCAGTTCAACACGCTCCTGAGCCACATAGGAATGCGGCTGAAAACGTAATCGTTCAAGCAGCTCGCGGCGGGGAAGGGCGTGGGGTGGAGGCCCCTTGTCGTGTCCTGAAAATGGTCGGAATGCCGGTTTCACAAACAGATCGTCCAGCCTGCTTGTCACATGCGACAGTGCCGCCTCCTGACCACACCACCACGTTGCCACCGAGGGTATTTTTAGGTCTTCTCCAAGAACAATCCGGCACAAGCCCGGCAAAAACGCCATGAACGCCGGGCTCTGCAGAATGCCCGAACCCAGCATGTTGGCAACCGTCACGTTGCCGGCACGCAATGCCTGCACAAGGCCAGGTACACCCAGCATCGAGTCGTTGCGGAGTTCGAGTGGATCACAAAAATCATCGTCCACACGCCGGAGGAGCACGTCCACCGGTTCAAGCCCCGACAGGGTCCGCAAGAACAGGCGGTCGTCGCGCACCACCAGATCCTGCCCCTCCACCAAGGCATAACCAAGATAACGAGCCAAATAGGCGTGCTCGAAGTACGTTTCGTTATAAGGGCCTGGCGTCATGACCGCCACGCGTGGCTGATCGTCCGGGCGAGGTGCCAAGTCGGCAAGAGATTGCTGCATCTCACGGAAAAAACCGGCCAGACGGCGCACCTTCATCCGGCGGAAAGCTTCTGGCAATATCCGGCTGGTAACGATGCGATTTTCAAGCGCGTAACCAGATCCAGTGGGTATTTGGGTTCGGTCCGAAAGAACCCACCAACGCCCATCGGGCGATCGGCCGACATCAGCGGCATACAAATTCAAAAATATACCACCCGCGGGCTGAATACCCAGACATGGCCTCAAAAAATCTGGCTGAGCATACAGCAGGCCCGGGGGAATACGGCCCTCTTTTAATAACCGCTGGGGACCATGGCAGTCGGCAATGATATGGTTCAAAAGGCGGGCACGCTGAGCCAGACCTTGTTCCAGATATTCCCAATCGGCGGGCGATATCACCATCGGCACAGGGTCGAGCTGCCATTGCCGCGCCTGTCCACCACCCTCACCTTGAATATTGTAAGAAATGCCCTGCTCGAGCACCATGCGTCGGCCAGCTTCCCAGCGCCTGCTCAGACCGTCTTGGCCAAGGGCAGCAAACGTTTCCAGCAAAGGGGTGTAGCCCGGGCGAATGGCACCGCTACCGTCCATCAACTCGTCGTAAGCATTTCCCGACGCCTTGTAATCCCGCAACAACTCGTTGAGTGCGGCGGGACCTACAACCGGGCCGGAACTGCCTGCTTTGGAGGAAATCATGACGTTCGCAGGTCCAAGGTGAACGGATGCTCTGGGTCCACTGGCGGGCGATTAATATCAACCCGGCCGGCAGTATGTCCATGGCGGAAAAACCGCGCCAGCCTACGCCCTTCTGCCTCGTACGAGTTCACAGGAAATGCCTCGAAACTCATACCACCCGGATGGGACACATGGTAACTGCATCCACCCAGTGACCTTTCATTCCAAGTGTCGATGAGATCGAACACCAGCGGAGCATGCACACCAATGGTAGGCTGCAAGCATTCTGGCGGTTGCCAAGCACGGTAACGCACACCCGCCACGGCTTCGCCGTTGGTTCCAGTTGGGTGTAACGGCACACGCCTGCCATTGCATGCAAGCGCATACCGATCGCCAATCAGGCCACGCGCCAGCACTTGCACACGTTCGAGCGAGCTGTCCACATTGCGAACCGTGCCGCCACCTGCCGGTTCTTCACCCAGCACATGCCACGGCTCCAATGCCCCACGCAACTCCACCTCAATGCCGCGCGCGGCGAAGTCGCCGATCTTTGGAAAACGGAATTCATGGTGCGGGTCGAACCAAGCGTTCTGGAAAGGCAAGCCCGCCTCACGCAGGTGGTCGAGCACCTCGTGGAAATCCTGCTCACAAAAATGCGGCAACAACCAGCGGTCGTGAATATCGGTGCCCCAACGCACAAGATCACGCCGATACGGGTTGTCCCAGAACGTGGACACTAATCCACGCAACAGCAGATGCTGCGCCAAACTCATACGGGCATGGGGAGGCATCTCGAAAGCGCGCATCTCCAGCAAACCCAGACGGCCTGAAGCGCTGTCGGGAGAAAACATCTTGTCGATGCTGAATTCCGCGCGGTGAGTGTTGCCCGTAGAATCGACCAACAAATTGCGGAAAAGCCTGTCCACCAGCCAAGGCGGAGTATGACCGAACCTCGCTTGCTGACGATCCAACTCTGAAAATGCCAGCTCCAGTTCATGCAACGCATCGTGCCGAGCCTCGTCAAGCCTTGGCGCCTGCGATGTCGGCCCGATGAACAGGCCACTGAACAACCGCGACAAACTTGGGTGGTTCTGCCAGAACGAAACAAGCGATCGCAACAGGTCTGGCCTGCGCAGAAGTGGACTGTCGGCAGGTGTGGCGCCGCCAAGAAGAATATGATTGCCACCACCCGTACCAGCATGGCGACCGTCGATCATGAACTTTTCAGTTCCTAAACGTGTTTGGTGCGCTTCCTCATAAAGAACTGTGGTGCGCTCAACCAACTCGTCCCACGAGTGGCTGGGGTGAAGGTTCACCTCAATCACACCGGGATCGGGAGTCACGGAAAACTTGCTGATACGGTAATCGCGCGGAGGCGCATCACCCTCCACCACCACCGGGTAGCCTGTATGCTCAGCCGCGGCCTCAACAGCACTTACGAGCTCCAGATAATCTTCCGTTGTTGCCACCGGAGGCATGAAAACATGCAGCCTCCCATCGCGTGGTTGCACGCACAGCGCCGTACGGATCACCCATGGTGCCGACTGGCCCAATACCGGCGCCTTGTCAGGTTTTTCCTGATGGCGTTCCACTCCACGGCCGCTTTTGGCCGACGCTTCCGAGCGCCCCTTCAGCAATTGCGCCTGACGCTGAAAATGGCGAGGCAATGGCGGCAAGCGGGGATCCATCGGATCGCGCGGATACAAATAGGGATATTCAGATTTTGCAACCCATGGAACTGAATCAAGCGGCAGTCGCAGGCCCATGGCTGAGTCGCCAGGAATCAACCACAGTTTCTCGCCTTCCCGCAAAAACCATGAGCCCGAACGCCAGCCAGCCGATCCGCTCGCTGAAGGCCCTTCCAGCGGCAGCGTGTAACCAACCACCGAGCCAAGCCCCTCACGGAACACCTTCGCAAGGCGTTCCCGTTCGAAGGGGTCGTTCAATCGGCTGTCTTCTGGCGTCACATTGACAGGAAGACGGCGCTCTTTCCATGTGTAGTAAAAAACATCTTCATATCCCGGAAGGATGTATTGCCCATCAACTCCCAGTTCCTGGGCAATACCCTGAATCAGCTCGCGTGCCTGCGCTTCGCCCAAACGGCCTTCTTTTTCTTCATCCGCAAAAAGAGCGGGATCGTGCCACACAGGAACACCGTCTGGACGCCAATATGCGGATAGCGCCCACCGAGGCAACTGCTCGCCCGGATACCACTTCCCTTGACCGTAATGAAGCAAGGCGCCGGGCGCGTAACGACCCGCCAAACGACGCATTAACCGGCCAGCCAACTGCCTTTTCTTCACGCTTACTGCTGTGAAATTCCATTCCGGACCATCCGGATCGTCTACTGATACGAAGGTTGGTTCGCCTCCCATGGTCAGGCGAACGTCGCCTCGCTTCAAACGGCCATCGATCGTGCGACCCAACACTTCGATCTTCGACCATTCTTCTTCCGAATAAGGCAACGTCACACGCGGCGTTTCAAGAACGCGAGTCACCGCCATGGTGTGCTCTAACGTTGCCTCGCACTCGTCCACTCCACCCGTAACGGGCGCGGCACTTTTGGGCTCTGGAGTACACGAAAGGGGAATGTGGCCCTCACCTGCCAGCAGACCCGATGTGGGGTCGAGGCCCACCCAACCTGCCCCTGGAAGATAAACTTCGCACCAAGCATGCAGGTCGGTGAAATCCTTTTCCGGGCCCGATGGGCCATCCAGCGACTTCACGTCTGCTGTCAGCTGGATCAGGTAACCACTTACAAACCGAGCAGCCAGCCCCAGACGCCTCAAAACCTGTGTCAGCAACCAAGCGCTGTCGCGGCACGATCCAGTCGCTTTTTCAAGTGTTTCCTCGGGCTCCTGAACGCCCGGTTCCAAGCGAATGGTGTACCCCACAGCCTTGTGAACAGCCTGATTGACGGTCACCAACTGATCAATCGTGCGCGGCTTGGCTCCCTTCGCAGGCCTTACCGATTCCACCAAAGCCAACAGAAGCGGGGTCGCTTCCCCCGGCTTAAGAAATGGGGCAAGATCATGTTTCAGGTCCGGCTCATAGTCGAACGGATAATGCTCAGCTTCATCCTCCAGAAAAAAATCAAACGGATTCAGAACGGCCATCTCCACCACAAGATCGATGGTGATCGACAGTTCCTTCATGGGTTGCAAAAACACCAACCGGGCATTCCAGTTGGAAAACGGATCCTGATGCCAGTTGATGAAATGCTCGCCGCCCACAATCTTCTGCGAATACGAGAGCACCCGGGTACGGCTATGCGGCGCGGGTCGAAGCCTTACAACGTGCGGGCCATGATTGACAGCCCGGTCGTAACGGTAATGAGTAACATGCTTTAGGGCGACATGGATAGCCATGGAAAGTCACAACCTCCCTCTCGAGGGTCTTGCGCGCACTTTGGTGGCTCAGGAGAGGGAGGAGCAGCTTAACGCTGCGGAGCCTTATCCTTTTATCCTATCGGCCCCAAGCTGTGCCGCAATCGAACATGAACCGGGAGATCCTTAAGGTTCAACCAGTAATTTCACACGCCGCTTCTGGCGAACAGCCGTTTCCTCGCCCAGAGTGATCAGCAGCCCGCCATCTTTTACCTCGGTTTCTGCCACATCGGGCACACCTAGCGGGTAGACAGCATCCGCCGTGGCTCCCTTCACAAGCACCCCGTTCACCACCGGCGGGCCAAACGTAATGGCAAGCTTCGGAATATCGGCCACGGGTCGCCGGGCACCGTATATCTCCACAAAGTTCGCCACCTTGCGTTGCAGCAACAGCTTCTCACCCTTGAATCGCAACGCGCCCACAAAGATGTTTTCATCTTTACCATGGGAATAAACAAATGCGCCTACCCATGTGCGCGCTTCGCCGTCAACCACTTCACGGTCCATGCGGCACAACCGGTAGGTGTATTTTCCTTTGGTCCATTGGTACGGCCGTCTGGCACTCACAAAATCACCTTCGTGGCCAGAACTCTGGAAATAACCACCCATGGCGGGGCGTATCGCCTCCACCTTCCGCTCGTTCCACATGGAAAACAAAAGGCCCGGACCAATCCGCCGCAGCTTCGGGTCGCTCCGCGTGTTGCCATCCGATTGCGTTTGAATGCCACCATAAAATGGTGTTTTGTCCAGATGTCCTAACCCTATCGGAGCGATGTAAAGATTGACGCTGGCAGGAACATCGTCGCTGATCGTCACATCCACAGCCAGACTTTCAAACGCCTGCTCCTTGCCGATATCCCACCAGGTATCGACCAGATGCCACGGCATGGGAGCATACTTCTTCGCGTTCGGTGGAATCTCCTGCGCCAATAACGGTTTTGCAACCATGGCTGCGAACAACACCAGCGCGGCAAACGCGCGTTTTGTCGGGTTCATTGATTGTTCCAGTGAGAGTTACTTGGCACCAGGAGGCATCTTTTCCAACAGATAACGTGTCATCAGCATGAAAAGATGACGCGTTGTGCCTTTCCCCTCGGATATCGAATGCGATCTATTGGGATATGGCATAACCGTAAATGGTTTGTTTTCAGCCACCAGAACATTCATCAGCTTCTCTGTTCCCTGATAGTGAACATTATCGTCTCCGGTACCGTGCACCAGCAGCAGATTGCCTTTTAAACGCGCCGCATGAGTGATCGGCGAACCCGCTTTGTAATCTGCGGCATTCTCCACGGGTAGGCCCATGTACCGCTCCTGATAAATCGTGTCGTATAGGCCCATATCGGGCACCGGAGCCACAGACATACCTGTCGCGTACAGTTCCGGGTACTGAAACATCAGGTTCAGCGTCATGGTGCCACCGCCACTCCACCCCCACACGGCAATGCGTCCGGCATCGACATAGGCACGTCCAGCAAGTTCCCGCGCGCCCTTGGCCTGATCGCTGACGTTCGTCTGGCCAATTTTCCGGTACAACGACTTCCGCCACGCCCGACCCTTGGGCGATTTCGTCCCGCGGTTGTCCATGCTCGCCACCAGATAACCTTGCTGGGCCAAATGCAAATACCACAGATAATTGTTGCCGCCCCAACGGTTGACCACCGTCTGACCTGCCGGTTCGCCATACACATGAATCAATAGGGGATATTTTTTAGACGGATCGAAGTCGGGAGGCTTGATCAGCCACCCATCCATGGCAAAACCATCGCCAACGTCCACTTGGAACCATTCCACCGGACCACGCGCCAGACGGCCCACAGATTCCTTCAATTTCATATTGTCTTGAATGGGCCGTATCGTTTTATGCTCGTCAACATTCACCAGTGCTGTGGTAGCGGGCACGCCAAATGCAGAATGCGACCAAACAGCCTGATTTCCAAAAGGATTGATTCTGTAATCGTTCCAGCCCACGCTGGCAGCGGGTGTCAACCGCACTGGCGCCTCGGCCTTGCCTGCAGGCGGATTCAGGGGAGCCCGGTACAGATATTGCTCGGTTGGTTTGCCTGGCGATGCTAGAAAATACACCCAGCCGGACTTCTCATCGATTTTGAGAATCTCTTTTACATCGAATGCGCCAAATGTGACCTGCCTTTCACTTCCACCCGCTTTGGGAACCACATAGAGATGCCGCCAACCATCGCGGTCGCTGATCCATGTGAAGTGAGTACCCTCATTCAACCACTCCGTTTCCTCGTCATGGATATCTATATATGCGGCGTCTTTCTCGGTCATGATGGTTCGAACTTGGCCCGTTTTGATATTGGCATACATAACGGTGTTGGTATTTTGCAGTCGGTTCAGCCGCTGCACGAACAGCTCACTGCCATCGGGCAGGAAATCCATCCGGGCGATATAACCGTCGGTGCGCGTGTCACCCGGAATAGACATCCATGTGGTGGCGCCTCTAACAACAGGCACAACGCCCACCCGGCACAGCGAGTTCTGTTCACCAGTCTTTGGATAGGCAAATGTTGTCATTTTCTGGTAGCGGCCATCGGTCTGGTTGACCATGGTAAATCGCGGCACACCTAGAGTGTTGAGTTGCCAGTAGGCTATGCGGCTACCGTCTGGGCTCCAGCGGAAACCATCGCGGCAGTCGAGTTCTTCTTCGTAGACCCAGTCAAACGTGCCATTGATCACGTCGTGGCTGCCGCCAACGGTGCCGTCGGTGGTAAGCTGAACGGGTTTGGCCCCGCCCCGCGACAGTTCAACCCAGATGTTGTTGTCGCGCACATACGCCACACGCGTGCCATCGGGTGAAAACTTGGCGAACATCAGCGAAGACGGTTTGGCATCGCCTCCCAATTTGGTCAAGGTTCCTGTGGGAATGTGATAGGTCCAGTAATCGCTGCGGGTATCACGCCGCCAAACACGCATCGGTGCAGCGGTAAACAGCACAAAAGACTGATCCTTTGAAAACAGATACCCACTGGTACGAAGAGGATCCTTGGCACCGGGTGGCACCAGATTTTCGGCTGGTATCAATACCGTCTTGGTGCCATCCGCACTATTGACGCGCACAAGGTCGTGAAATCCCTTGCGTGTCGGACTAGGCTCCATCTGCGTGCCTGTTGTCGCGTCGAGCCAGGAAAACGACGCGCCCGGACCACCCTGAAATTCCCCAGAATTGTAAATGCCATCCAAAGTGAGCCTGCCGGGGTCGTTCTGGCCAAAAACAGTACTCACACACAAAACGGTTGGCACAAGGTAGCGGAGCAGCATGATGACCACCTTCAAACACGTTGAAAATCACATCTCCCGATAATGCACACAGTTTAGGGAATCGATCAGGCGCCATGCTTATTGGCATTCATCAAAATAATGCCAAGACTCTAGCGAATAAGGATTGAGGCAGCCATTTCAGCACAAAATCAGGAGGCGGATCATGAAAACGGTAACACCGCCCGAAAGGGGCAACACAACGGTATCCGGAAGCATCAACATTGTGAACGTGTCCCGTGGCCATTTGGGTCGCAGAACGGGAGCAGGAGTTCATAGCGACAAACGCACCAAGCGCTGCAAGGTCCGCAGCGCGCGGTTAAGGCGGGCCATGGCCGATTAGGTTCCTTGCTTTCAGCCAAACCCGATGGCGCCCTTAAAAAGCCAAGCGCTCGCACGAATTACCCTAGGGCACCCTATTTCTCCACGGAGCAACACATTATGAATCCGCTCAATAATCAGACTCGCCGCAACTTTATTCAACTCACAGTTGCAAGCGTTGTTTCGGGCATACTGCCCGCCACAACGCTTGCCAAAGGCACTGCGCGCCCTCGTTGTTATTTTGTAAGTGACGCCACGCATACCCATTGGCAAGTTGAAGACCCTATACAGTGGGCACTGGAAAACGCCAACCAGCCGATTCTTGAACGTGCCTCCGAAAGGCTGAAAACACTGACGGCAGAAGACGCAACGCGAATCGAGCGGCTGCTCGTCCGCCGCTGCCAGTTGAATCTGGTAGAAGTTGCTTCAAACCACGTGACGGTGCACTACTGGGGCCAAACCGGATGTGTTGAACTGAAGCCATTTTTCAAGGAACTGGGGTTGGCGCGAGCCGATGTTGTGGTTGTCCTGCGTGAACGGAAACAGGAAACCATTCATACAACAACGGGCGACCAGTTCCTCTATGGCGAACCGCTCCCTTCCGATTTACCCAAAGACATTTACGCAACCAAATGGAATAAGCGTTTTGTGCAACAAGCAGACGATCTGGAGCCGGCACCCTGTAGCAAAAGCGGCTACGCATGGGAGGGTGTGCCTTCGGATCATATCCCGTGGAAGGCGCTGAAGTCCGCATGGCGGCATGGCGCCGTTCATAACTGCTCCAATTGCGATATCGACGCCATGCTGACGAATTTTGGCAATCCCCAGATCAGTTTTTTCGGTACCAGTCAAAAACACATTTATTCCTGCCTGAAGTGCAGCAGGCAATTCAATCAAAAGCCAGGCATTGATTTCAATGAATGGACCAACCGGTATCTGGATCCAAATGTCTTGCCGCAGTACCGGGTTTTCTGGGACCGGAGAATACCACTTGTTCCTACCGAGGCAAAACAAACAGCCGACGAATCCATGTTGAGCCCTGATTTTTGGGGGTGAATTTTAGGTAGGAGAGTGTAGTCTTGTTTCAGCTAGAACAATCAAGCCAAATTAAAAGGAAATTTTGGTATGATTCAGATCCGTATCTTCATGCCATTGATCATGGTATTTGGCACGTTTATGGCACCAGCCAACATTCGGGCTGCTGATCTGGTGCGTATCGGAATCCTCGGCATCGATAATTTCGGCTCCGTGGCCTACACAGAATTCCTAAACAAGCCCAATGCTACAGGAATATTTGCAGGTGTGCGTGTAGTTGCAGCCTGTCCAGTCGTGAGCAAGGACTATCCTCAAAGCGCGGAACTAACTGAACGGTGGAAGCAACAACTCTTGAACATGTACCAGAAACCCAAAAATCCAGCGGAAGCTGTACCGCCGATTGATTTTGTAGAAACACCGGAAGAATTGCTCAAACGCGTTGATGGTGTAATGATTTTCAGCCTCGATGGACGCATGCACAGGCGTCAGGCGGAAATGGTCCTGAAAGCTGGCAAGCGATTGTTCATCAGCCGACCAATGGCAGCTTCTTTTGAAGATACTATTGCCATCTTGAAATATGCTGAAGAAACAAAAACACCTTGCTGGAGCAGTTCACAGCATCGCTACAGTGCCGGATTCAGCGGCATGCGCAACCACCCAGAGGTAGGGCGCGTTATCGGCTGCGACGTCTACGGAGGCTGGGCCGTTGATGCTCCGATTGCAGACCAATTCACCCGTCCGCTGCATAGCCTTGAAACACTTCAGGCAATCATGGGGCCGGGAATCGCATCCGTGTCCTGCGTTTCAACACCCACAGCAGAAAGCATGACGGCTGTTTGGAAAGATGGTCGTGTGGGAACCTACCGAGGAATCAAGCAAGGTGCTGTGAAATACAGCGCCACCGTTTTTGGCGAAAAGGGTGTCTCGACAGCGGGCATTTACGGCCATGGAATTCCGGTTAAGGGAGTGGCGCCTACGACTGATAAATACGTCGGTTACGAGGGATTGGCTATCGAGTTGGCACAATTCCTCAAAGGCGGACCAGTACCTGTGAGCGCATCTGAAACTCTGGAAATTTTCGCCGCGATGCAAGCTGCAGATATCAGCAAGGCGCAGAAGGGGGCCATGATTCCGGTGAAGGCAGCAAAATAAAAACGTCAAGTTTTTTAAAATAACTCGATTGGTATGCCGAATCATAGGTGCAAACACAAAGGAGCACACCATGATCGACGATTCATGCTTGACCGCTTCAGTTGTATCCGAATATTGGGTTCCTGAATTTCACACCTCGCAACAAGAAAAGACGATCAGCACTGGTGAAAATCGGATGATGGCTGAAATTTCCGATGTTTTTGAAGATCATCCCGTACCGGAAGCATCGTGCGGGTTTAAGCTGGACACGCCATCTTTGGCTTGGTAGTACCCGATAATTATTGTTTTTCGAAGGTTTGATTCTGTAATTAAACACTACGGTGTCAGCCTAAAATCAAGGCATACTTTTTTAAGAATCTTCCCGAGAGTTGATTCGTCACCATCAGGCCACGGGCTTTTTCGCTCATCATTTGCAAAAGTGCAAACTCAAACCCATTTACTGACTTTTTCCAGCGGCAGGCGCAGAGCCTTTAAGCACTGCTTTAGTTGCACCATTACAATAAATACAACCTAGCATGAATGTGCAACGAATATGTGATTCCACTTAAAGGCAAAATTGCAGTCAGTATTGAGCAACTCGAAGTATATAGAGCCACGGCCACAAGCACCAGCCATCGGTCTGCCATTGATAGAAAGCTCAGAGACTTGCGAGCCCAAAAAGAAAAACGGCTTTCCTTCGACGGCCTTCAAAAAAATTAAGCCGATATGCGCATCAAGCTCGACCTTTATGACGGGTTGAAGTTGACCTACTGCAAGTCCTACCACATTTTGGTAGAAGAGCCTGAAGTCACCGGCGGAGCTGAAGAGTAAACTGAAGGGGATCCGAACCAATGGAAATGGCATTGGCCGATAGCGAACTGGACAGAATAGGGAGGCAGACGATGCAAACAACGATAGCTGTGGAAGATATCAAGGTTTCAGTGGCTGAACTTCTGCAAACGTTGCAGCCTGGGGATGAAGTGATTCTCACAAAAGGCGAACTACCTGTGGCGAAGCTGGTGAGTGAAGCCCCAAAGCCGGCCTTGAAGCTGCGCCCCGGCCCGGGCTTGTGCAGGGGCAGCATTCTTTACATGGCACCGGATTTCGATGCACCGCTTGAAGAAATGAAGGAGTACATGGAGTGAAGCTGCTGTTGGACACACATGCATTTCTGTGGCACGCCGAAGGCGACCCGCAGATGAGCAAGACTGCCACAGCATTGATTGTTGATCCGGCCAATGAGTTATTGTTGAGTATGGCTTCCGTGTGGGAGATTGCAATCAAGGTAGGCATGAAGAAATTAACCCTTTCTGCTCCCTATGTCACCTTCATGACTAGGGCGATCAACGGCTATGGGATCCATGTGCTTCCGGTAACGATCGTCGATTGTGCCGCTTATGAACAGTTGCTTTTACCGAACAAACATCACCGCGACCCGTTCGACCGTATGATCATTATACATGCCCAGCGTAATGGATTATCCTTGGTCGGCGTCGATGCGGCGTTCGATTCCTACGGTTTGACCCGGCTCTGGTAATCAATATAATTTATTTGGAGTGGATAACGACAGTTTTCTCAAGGCGTTGCATCTGGAAGACCAGCGGATTATTTTTTGGCACAATCCGAAGCAGTACTTCTTGATTGCGATGGAGTCGTTAATGCCGTGTGAGAGACCACCGTACACTTAGATCAATAAAGCGCACCGAAGGTAAAGATTTTCCTGAACCAGAAAGACACCGCTCGAAAATACCTTCCCTGTCCGTCCCGTGAAGAGCCCGACTACGAATCGGATTGGGTGTTGGTTATCACAGGCTGTCCATTCAAATTTTCAAAGCTGACCGTTCCAGAATCTTGGTTCAAGACCTTGGGCTGAAATTACAATGGCCCCTGACGCATTTGGCCGGGAGGCGACGTTTTTTCGACACAAAGGATCGTTTGGCAAACTGAAGTGCCGATTAAACAAGACAAAAATTCCTCCGATATTGACCAAAAAATGGCAAAAGAATTCATCGTTGGGGACGCCAAGTTGATTCTTTCTATGAGTTTTCTTCACTTGGAACAATGAAAGACTGTAAAGAATTATCGCACAAAAATATTATGCCAATGACTCAGCAGGAGCTACAACAACGAGATTATGATGCGAGATTAATCGCTTGTTCAATTTTGGTTGATAGAATTACCAAAATACGTCATAGTTTAAATTGGAAAACAAGAAACTATAAAGGCGATTTGATAACATAAAATGGTGATCGACAACAATTAGAAATAAAGACCTATGTTTTTAGGGAGTTATCCGTTATGTACCAGACCGGCGGCACTATTAAAGAGACACTCCAAGCGATCCAGCAATCGAAGTTTGTCCTTCCTGCTATTCAGCGTGAGTTTGTTTGGAAGCCAGAACAGATTGCTCGACTTTTCGACAGCCTGATGCAAGGCTACCCATTTGGAACGTTCCTTTTTTGGAAGGTCGATAAGGCCAACAGCAGTAAATACAAGTTTTATGCTTTTGTCTGTGATTATCACGAACGAGATAAACCACATTGCCCGCAACATCCCGTATTCCACAACACTGATCTTACCGCCGTTTTAGACGGTCAGCAGCGACTAACAGCATTGAACATCGGGCTTTGCGGTTCTATGTCTTTACGGCAACCCTACAAATGGAAGAATAATCCAAATGCTTACCCTGAGCGGCATCTGTACCTTGATTTACTTGCAGATCATGGAGACGCCGAAGAGGGTGGAGAGAAATACCGTTTCGATTTTCTGTCCGTGGAACGTGCCCAAACTTGCCATGCAGATGAATGTTGGTTTAAGGTAGGCGACATTCTTGGTTTGCAAAGTGGGCCACCCCTGCTTGCATGGCTCAATAAAAAACTTCCTCAAGAAAAACTCGATAAAGCATTTGCCACGCTCGATCAGCTTTATCAAGTAGTTCACAACAAAAATCTTATTTCTTACTACGAAGAAAAAAGCCAAAATTTAGAGAAGGTCCTCAATATATTTATTCGAATGAACAGCGGTGGCACAGTCCTTTCTCATTCCGACCTACTTTTATCTATTGCTGTGGCGCAGTGGACTGGTGATGCGCGCAAAGAAATACATTCTGTTGTGGATGAGTTAAACTCTACAGGCGAAGGGTTTAATTTTTCCAAAGACCTCGTTCTGAAAGCTGGACTAATGCTGGCCGACATCGGAAGCGTTAGTTTTAACGTCGAGAACTTTAATCGCGAAAACATGGAAGCACTCGAAAACCGCTGGCCAGATGTAAAGCGATCTCTTAAACTGGCCGTTCAGTTACTCGCCAGCTTTGGCTTCAATGAAAAAACTCTGAGAGCTGATAGCGCGCTCCTTCCAATTGCCTACTACATTTCGCGTCGTAAACTCGATGAGAATTACATTTCCAAGAATAGTACCGCACCAGATCGTCTCGCAATCCGTACTTGGTTGATTCGTAGCTTATTAAAGTCTTCAGGCATTTGGGGTAGTGGCCTCGATACATTGCTGACCGTAATTCGAGATGCGATTACCACTCATGGTAAAGATGGCTTTCCCACAGATAACGTGCAAGAGGAGTTGGCGAAACGTGGCAAATCGCTTCGCTTTGGCGAAGAAGAAATTGATGAACTCGTAGAGATGCAGTACGGCGATAAGCGTCTTTTTGCGCTGCTTACGCTGCTATTTCCTTTTATTGATGTGACTAATCATCATTTCCACATCGATCATGTATTTCCACATTCGCTGTTTACAAAAACAAAACTGAAGAATGGAGGCGTTTCGGAGGTTGATGTTGAAGAATTCAAGGAGTTTGCAGAAAGATTGCCCAACCTTCAGTTATTGGAGGGAGTGGCGAACAATGGAAAAAGGGCAGCACTACCTGCCAAGTGGATGGCCGATTACTTCCCAGATAATTCAGCAAGAACGAATTACTGCGACAATCACTTGTTGGGGTCTGTCCCTCAATCGATGGCAGGGTTTAGGGCTTTCTACAACGAGCGGCAACAGGCACTTCGCTCACGTCTCTTAGGTTTGCTAGGTGCGAAGGGTGTTGATGCCTAGGTTTCACTTTCAGGTCCTACTGAAACATCACAGCGGGACCTGATTCACAGTTGTAATCCGCCAAATTCCCCAAGGTTTTACCCAAAAGAGAATCGACACAAACTTTTTTAGAGAAACACTTTACACTGGGCCCGCAGGGATTCGAACCCTGAACCAAGGGATTATGAGTCCCTTGGCCATTCAAAAAATGCTTGTTTTTTGAATACTTTCGGGTAAAATGTACCATAGATCGAACCGAATTACCCGAACGTAGGAGAGGGGGCAAGATGGCACGCTGCATGAAACTAACATGGGACGGGCACCCAAACTATCGATGGACAATTATGTATAAGAGTGTTAGGTACCGATTTTCTTGCACTCAGTTAAAATGCCCCCGAACAAAAGAAGACTCCTATCAGGCAGCCAATGAGGCATGGGACAAGAAAAAGGCTCAAATCGATGCTGCTGCCAGCAACATTTCTGCACCTCTCAATTACGACGACATCTGCAAAGCACGAGAGCTTGTCCAAATTGATCAAAAAATATCTTATGCTCAGCAAAATATGCCAGACAAGGTAAAAGAACTTAAAATTATTAAGAAATTGATAAAAAATTCTGAACCAGGGGACTATATTATACAGGACTGTGAAGCAAAAAATGAGGACCCTATGGCTGAAATCAGAGAAAATATTCGTATTGCGGACATGTGTGGCATACACGTCACTATGTCGCACGGAGCTTATCCTCCTCTCGTTAATGATCTGTTTGGTCGTGGCAAAGTATGGAAGGATAGGATTAACCGTCAAAAAGCTCCATCTGAAAGGTTCATGTTTGGCAACTGCATTAAATTATTCCTCGAAGAACAGTCAAGGAATGCACGGCCATCTACATATCTAGAACTTAGCAAATATATTGTCCTGATTACGAATGAAGCAGGAATATGGTCTGACCAGTATGATGTTTCAAAAATAAACACTGAAACTGTCAATAATTTTTCAAAGTGGCTATATTCAAAAAATTATACACCTGGAACACACAATAAAATACTTGGATTTTTCAGGCGATTTGTCAATTGGACTGTTGAAGATGGGCTTTTAACCGACTTACCTTCAAATCTTTTCAAGAAAACTCTTCGCAAAAAAATCACTGTAAAAAAGGTCCGTTCATTTGATAATGTAATGGTACAAATTAATGATTTACCAATACGTATTCGGTTTTGGACAATTTTAGCGTTTAATTGTGGTATGGGGCCAGTAGATCTTGGAAGTGTGACCTGGGAGGATATTGACCAAAATAACTGGACACTCACCCGTAGGCGTGTAAAAACCTCAGACCACAAAGAAACTCCTGATGTAACCTATAAGCTTTGGCCTGAAACGATTAAACTATTACAGACACTTCCTCATCGCTCTGGTCATTTGTTTTTGACTGAGACTGGTACACCACTGTACAAATCGGCTTATGATACACAATCATCAAACGGTTCCACTACAGTTATTACGACGGATTTATTTTCATCATACTGGAATAAATTAGCAAAAAAACCAACGTTCACTCTTGGGAAAATAAGATCTATTGGTTCTTCAATTATTGAAAACGAACCAAGCGGTAAGTTTGTCAGCAAGCATTCAGTCTTATATAATGGCAGAATGCCCCGTAATATTGATGAAAAAAACTATTTACATAATCGATTGACATTTCTTGATGATGCTCTCAAATATCTTCGTGAGACATTATTCTCTGAACCACTTAGCATGGCTGGAGTAAGTGAAATAAACAAATTTAAAAACACATAGGATTTTCAAGGTTGTAGTTGCCATTAAATTTGGGCAAGACCCGGTTTTAAAAATTTGTTTAAACTGAATGACATAATATTCACACCTCAAGGAATATGTGAAATGATCACATATTCCTTTTTTCAATTTACTAAAACCAGGTAAAAGTGCACAAATCAAAATATATGTCGGCAAAATAGTAAAAAACATGATGATTTTTCAAAGGAAATGACAGAACCAGAACTCTTTGATCATATTTCATTTGGCACGACTGAACGCTAGGAAACACGAACTACAACGCTGCATTCATCTGTATAAAATCTTGATTGATTTGTATGATAATTGAAAATTCAAGGGCTTTGGCTCTCGAAAGGTAGCCGTCTCATTTACAAATAGTGTCATTACTGAACAGCAATATTGCCATCAAAAGAATTCATTCCGACAACAACCGATTGCTAAACATATCTACGCTTATCAGATAATTTCCTCCAAGGAGTTATCTTCTGCATTTGCAGGCGAAAAAGTTGTCTAGGGTTACGGAAAGCAGTGCCAATTCAACTTGCCATTAGTAGATTCGTCATACAATTATATTTACACGAACCAAAATAATTGTTTTCCAGGGTAAAATGGAATGGACGAAAATATTGAGTGGTATTGCGCAAAGGACGGCCAACAATATGGGCCCGTTTCTGAATCTGAGGTGAGTGATTTAATCAAAACTAAAATTATCGGGGCTGATGATTCCATCTGGAATGAAAATATGAACGAATGGATTCCAGTCAAAAATGTTAAGAATTTTGAACATCTATTTAAAAATCAAACCAAGAAATTGCCGCCGCCATTGCCTATAAACAATACCAAACTTGCAAGTTTGCCGAGTATGTGGGCTGATGAAGGAATTGACACACCTGCACCAGAATTATGGAACAACCGTTTGTTCTTATTGTCAAATTTAATGTTTGTTTTTTCAGTTGGATTTTTATTTATTCTTTTAATTACAGCACCAAACGATCCACCTGATAGTGTGAAGGTTTTCCGTACTCTCAGTGTTATGTTAATTTTTCTAGGATTAATTATTTCTTCGATTATTTCATTTTTGTTAGTAAATCGAAAATATAATTGGTGGCTACGTATTGGGAAATTGCAGCTAACAGGTGAAGACGACTATACATTAGAATTTATCGATGATTTAAATTGCAAAGTCAAACAAAATTTGTACACATACATAGTAAGCGAAAACCGAAAATTTATTTGCATTTTTAATGGTAAAGAGAAAATAATCGCTTGGAAAATAGTTAAATACAAATTACTTGAATTGCCATACTATCTTGAATTAGTTGATCAAACAGGGAAAATATTTTCTTTCAAAATGCATGAATCTAAAGAAGTTATTAAGCCGCAACAAATTGGGATGTTTAGTTCTAAGAGAATCAAAAATTTGTTGGGTGGATGGGTTGCTGTTGCTGGAAATGTAAAAGGTGTTGAATTTACTAACGATGACGCAGCAATATTTTCTGATGGATCAGTTGGAAAATATATTATTCGAGGGGAAGAACCCAACGAAGTTGTTGAAATCGTTATGCTTGAGGGGACTAAAAGGACATTCCAAATTATTTCGTCTACGGCAACGCAACTTGTTATTTCAGAAAACGGACAGCCAACAACACTCAGAAGGCCCGAAAAAAAAACTACAAATAGTACTAACACCCAAAACAGCTTGGATGATGATGATGATATAGACGAAGATTTAGACGATGATGATGAGGAGGATGAATTTGTTAATGAGTGCCTTGGCATTACTTCTCAAGTTGATGACAATAATACGAGCATATCTGATGCAATAAACGCAAAGAATAATAACCCAGAAATCAATATTATCGACGATCCAAATAAAAGAAATCAGCCTGAGCCTCCTCCTAAAGGTTTTTGGGGAAAAGTTTCATCATTTTTATTCAATTTTACTTGTCCAAACTGTAAGCAGAGATCAGGAAAAGAAATTAATCAATATGTCGTAAGAGAAGCTCAACGATGGGAAACTCATTATGATTACACTGAAAAAAGAGACAAACCAATGCCTATGAATTATTGGACAACGGAACATGTTTACAAATGCAATGACTGCCAGCATCAATGGATTGCACATTTTAACCACCGAGCTAAAGCCTAAATCTGGTGCAACATGATGTGCGTAGTTATTAAGGTCAGGCCTATCCAGCCAAATAGTATCACCGAGTTAATAGTTGGATGTGTGAAGCCTGAGCGAAGTGTTTAGACCAGAAACATTGATTTATCACAACATCAAATAAGGTGTTTTCTGAGCAGATGTTGTAATGGCCTGGTTCTGAAAGGCTTCTGCAATTTGTTACAAAAAGCAGAAAAATTATATTGTTTATTAGTGTTAATTAATTATTTAGGTTTATCGTTCAGTTCAGCAAAAACTGTTGGAACAATATGTTCAAACGACTGTGAACATAAAACTAGGTTTTCAGCGTTTCCCTTGCGCTATACTTATTTGATTAAAATTACACTAGCCGAGTGACTGATAATTTTGTTTTAATTTTTTAAGTATAGCGCCTTAATTATTTAACAGTCTGTTTTAATGGGTTATTAAAACAGAACATTCGATTATTACCTACAATTACAAGGTAATAATCGAATTGTTTACACATGGCCGTTATTGTTTGGTGAAAACTAAAGCGGAAAAGTTGTCGAATTATTATTAACGGGTTGTGCTTCCAATAAAAGACGCCAGTCTTTCCACAGTGGATCACTCTACCTACCGCCAACAGTTTCACTTCCAATGGCAATGCACTAGATGCCTTATGATTTATAAAGGGGTTCACCATCGCTTATAGACATTCAAGGCCTGATAATTACCCGTCCCATCACCGCAGAAGAAAATATCGTCACCCGTGGCATCTTTCATTCCAACTACTTCGCAATATGCTAAGTTTTACTTGCCTCGATGGAAATACCACCTTACATTCAATGACATGAATGTTGTCGGTATACGAATTCGGGCCCAACGCAAATCTCAGGGTTTGACACAGCATCAATTATGCACACAAGTTGGCATCAGCGAATCGTTTCTCTCTGAGGTTGAAACTGGAAAACGCAACCTTTCGAGTAGCAACTTGCGTGATCTGGCCAAAGCTTTGGGATGCTCCTGCGACTTTCTATTGACCGGCCATCATGGCGGTGAAGATTTACCCATACCGCCTTCATTGAAACAGTTTGGCGCCAAGAAAAACTTGCCCAGGCACCAATTATTAGCCCTGGCAGGCATCTATTTTCACCTGCAATCCTTCAATTCCTCGGGCCAGCTTCCGCATCATGTTGATTGGGCCAAACTGTATTCCTTGGTCAAGGAGTACACCGAGGCATGATTTATAAAGCAGACCTTACACAAGGCTCCATCAAACTACTTCAAAGCCGAATCATTGCGGACCTTCTTATTAAAGGCACGCCGCCTGAAGGGTGGAAGTTGGCGATTTTGGACAAGAATGTTCTGCAAGCCAAAAGCAAAACCACTGCCACTAATGTAACCCGCCTTATCAAGAGCAGACTTTCAACAATGGGGCCAGACCTTTGGAAGCTTGTTCGTGATGGCAAAAGCACTACCGCCACCCATGCGATTTTTGCTGCTGCCGTGAAGCACAGCCAACTCCTGGCGGACTTTCTCTTCTTAGCAGTTGGTGAACAGTACAGGCTTTTTAGCCCAACCCTGCCAGCGAATCTGTGGCACCGATATATAGAAGAATGCCGAGAACGTGACCCTTGCATGAATGCTTGGAGCCTGTCCACAGTAGCCAGAATGCGCTCCTCTGTGTATCAAACCCTTGCACAGGCTGGATATATAGAAAGTACCCGCAGTTGCCGACTCCAAACAGTCCATATTGCCGAACCAGTCATCCATTACCTTGAAGCCAATCAAGAGACCAATGTCCTACGCATTATTCAGGTGGGTCCATGAACCAATCTCTCGAACATCGTCTCAATCAGATCATTCCAACCATCATCACCGATGATTTTCTGGGTGGCCGTGGGCTTGGTAACGAGCTTGCTTTTTATATATTTGACTATCCGCCAGAAAATGAGCTCACCATTCGTGATCACATCAAGACCATGCTCCTTCATTTGCCAATCAAAAGACCAGGCATCAAGGCTGCACACATTAACCTGTTTGAGTTCCTTATTAATCATCTTGAAAACAGGCGTTTACTTGACAAAGCCATTAATATGCAGCGTACCGAAGGCGATGCTGCCCTCCATGAAAAGTTGATGCCCGTCCTGCATGAATCGAAATTGGGCCCGTTATTTGTGGAGAAGGTCAAACCTGCTGATCAAGACGTGATACTTGTCAGTGGCGTTGGAACCGTTTGGCCAATGCTTCGATCTCACGCCCTGCTCAATAACCTTCATGCGCTTATGGGCAGCAAACCACTGATTCTGTTTTTCCCTGGCAAATACGATGGGCAAAGCCTAAACCTTTTCGGCAAAGTGAAAAGCGCCAACTATTATCGGGCCTTCAGACTCATTCCTTGATTGAGGACATTCCCATGAAAATTGAAGAACTTTTTGAACGTGATATTACCAGAGCCATTAATGGTGTGGTCAAAGCTGACCAAATGGACGAGTCAAGTGTTTGGCAAGAACTTGATGAGTTCGTGATTACCAAAGAACTTGACAAACACCTCCAGAAATTCGTGGAATGGTATCTGGATACAATCAACGACGCCCCAAAATTCCCGCAAAAAATGGGCATTTGGATCTCAGGCTTCTTTGGTAGCGGGAAATCACACCTTCTGAAGGTGTTTTCCTACCTCCTGGCCAACAAGGAACATTCGCATGAAGGCCAAACAAAAACGGCTGTTCAGTTCTTTGAGAGCAAAATCACCGATGCAATGTTTCTTGCCAATCTGAAAAAAGCAACTGCCGACAAAACCGAAATCGTTCTGTTCAATATCGATGCAAAAGCAGATCACAGAATAGCCAGAGACCTGATTTTACGTGTATTTATCAAGGTTTTGAACCAGTTACAGGGCTATAGCAGCGATCATCCACACATCGCCAACTTTGAACGTCATTTGCAGAGCAAAGGAAAACTTGAAGCGTTTCATGCTGCTTACCGTAAGCATTCGGGCTTGGATTGGGTTACGGAGAGAGATGCCTATCATTTCAACCGAGATGAAACGCTGAAAGCGTTTGTAGAAACTTTGGGCCAAAGCGAAGATACTGCTAAACAATGGATCGATGGTGCTGCGGAGCATTTTTCCATCTCCGTGGAAAACTTCTGCAAATGGACCAAAGATTATCTAGACACCAAAGGCCCAAAACACCGACTGGTATTTCTGGTCGATGAGGTGGGGCAATTTATTGGCAACGATTCAATGTTGATGCTGAATCTGCAAACCATTGTTGAAATGCTTGGGAGTACTTGCCAGCGCAGAGCTTGGGTAATTGTGACCGCACAAGAAGACATGGGTGACATTGTCACAGACATGAAGACAACAATAGACCATGATTTTTCCAAAATCCAAGGGCGTTTCCATCCACCCCTGAAACTTTCTAGTGCCAACGTCGATGAAGTTATTCAATCTCGTCTTATTGCGAAGGTGCCAGAAGCGAAAATAGAACTGGCGGCCGTTTACAAGCAACAGGGTGATATTCTTAAAAATCAACTGACGTTCAAAGACTGCAAGATGACGTTCAAGGCTTTCAAAGACACCGATGATTTTTCAAAAAACTACCCGTTTTCACCTTATCAATTCCAACTGATCCAAAAAATATTCGAGGCAATAAGAAAGGCTGGGGCAACAGGCGCACATCTGGCCAAAGGCGAACGCAGTATGCTGGATGCCTTCCAGAGCGCTGGAAGAACCGCTAGCGGCCTCCAGATTGGTGTTCTGGTTCCTCTGTACGATTTTTACCCTTCAATTGAAAGTTTTCTCGATACCTCTGTCAAACGAACCATCGATCAAGCTGGAAGTGTTCCAGGCCTAACAGATTTCGATATCAAGCTTTTGCAGGTTTTGTTCCTCATCCGCTACGTGGATGAAATGAAAGGCAATATCGACAATTTGGTAACGCTTTGCCTGAACAGCATTGACTGCAACCGCCTGCAACTCAAACGGTCAATTGAGGAAAGCCTGGGTCGATTGGAATCAGAATCGCTGATCAGTCGTAATGGTGATATCTACTCCTTCCTCACCAACGAAGAACGAGATATTAACCGTGAAATCAAGTTGATTGAACTTTCCAGCGGTGAAGATTCAAAATTTCTGGGCGATATTCTTTACAGTGACTTGTTCAAAGACAATAAAAAGCACCGTTACAGCGTCAATAAGCTTGACTTTGAGTTCAATCGAGAAATTGATCTGTTTCCCTTTGGCAGCCAGAAACAAGATTTGCTTAAAATATCCGTCATTTCACCGTTGGCCGATCAATACGAGAACTACGAAAAAGCCAAATGCGTGCTCGAATCTGGTAGCAATAGTGGTCATGTTCTCATAAAAATTGGCAACGATGAGCTTTTGGGGAGAGAAATCCGCACCTACCTGCAAACACAAAAATATATCTCCCGTAAAAATGATGGCACGCTTCCAGAATCCACCAGGCGCATTCTTAACGATTGTGCTGAAGATAACCGACACCGACGTGAACGCTTAGCTATTCACCTGGCCAACATGATGGGTAGTGCAGAATACTTTGTGGCTGGTCAATCGCAAAAGCCAGGAACAGGCGATTCTCTGAAAGTGCTCGGGGAACTTTTTGAGTACCTCATTCACAACACCTTTTCAAAGATGGGCTACATCAAACATTTACTTCCCGATCCACTGCGAGAATTACAATCCATTCTGCGCAGCAACGACATTGACAAGCAAAACCAACTGTTTTTAGCGGGCGAAAATAATCCCGAAGCCATTGCGGACCTCCGAAACCACCTTGATCTGTTCCACACCAAAAGTCAGCCTGTGGTTTTGCACGATTTACTGGAAAAACGAAGCTTGCGGCCATATGGCTGGCCGGAAGGCGAAATGCTTGTATTGCTGGCCCGTTTGATGGTGCTGGGGGAAATCCAGCTAGTGATGGACAACGCACCGATCACATTGGACAAAGCCTACGAACCGATGACCAACGCCACCAAAAGAAGAAAGATTGTCATCCGTAAGAAGGCTGTTGCCGACCCTAAAATCCTTCAAAATGCACGTGCCTTGGGCAGGGAACTCTTTGCTGAAATGGGGCCCGATGGTGAAGAGCCACTTACGAATTTCCTGCAAAACAGGCTGAGGGAATGGCAATCCTCTCTCAACCAGTTTCGAGGCCAAGCGGAAGATGGTTCCTATCCTGGCAAGCAGGAAATTGCAGACTGCCTGCTTTCTGTGAACAAGCTTCTGGGTGACACCGAATCTGGCAGATTTATCGACCGGTTCAACACCCTTAAAAAAGATCTGCTCGATATCCGTGATCAATTTTCAGACCTCAACGACTTTTACACCAACATGAAAAGCACCTGGAGTAAGCTTCGGGGGGCAAATCAAGCCTTTTTGTTGAACAGGTTGGCACTGGAAAAGGATGAAACAGCAGGGCCTTCTTTGCAGCGCATGGGTGAAATACTTTCAGCCAAAAGCCCTTATTCGCTTGTGAAGCTCGCAGAGGGTTTAATCACCACTGTTGGTGGGGTTAATCAACAATTGCTGCTCGCTGCACGTACACAGGCAAATGCAATCATTCAGAACCATCAGGAAAAGCTGGCCAAAGACATCGATGCTGCCCAAATCGGCCAGGCAGATCAGGAACGGTTGAAAAAACCGCTGAAAGACCTGCATGTGCAGATAGGTCAAGAACAATCGCTGGCCCATATCATTCAGGCCGAGCACGAAAGCGAACGCCTATTCGATGTGGCTCTGAAAAAACTGGCTGTATTGACCGCACCAAAGATTAAAGACGGGGGTGCTGTTGTTCCACCACCTCCTGTCAAAGAACGCCACGTGATCAGGCCCAGTGAATTTAAGAAAGACTACATCGAAACAACCGAACAGATGGAAATGTTCCTTGCTGAACTGCGCCAACAAATTCAGCAAGCTCTTGACAAAAAACAACGGATTGAAATCCGCTAAAAGGAACCATCGATGAATCGTACAGCGCTCAAAAACTATGCACCAATTGCCCGCCGTGAATTTATTCAGGCCATGACAGATCGTGCTGCACATTTCGGCATGACTGCCAGCAAGGTTGAGCCACTGATGGTTCGTGGAGATTCTGTGGTTATTGGCGGCCGCCAGTTCCCTCAAGCTGTTGCCGCCAAACGAACCAGCCTTGAAGAACGTGTGAAACGGGATGGCTTTGGCTCCACGATGGAATCCATTGCCTACACATGGTTCAATCGTTTTGCCGCCTTGCGTTACATGGAGCTGCACGGTTACTTGGATCATGGTTACCGTGTACTGAGCCATCCTGAAGGCAAATCTGCCCCCGAAGTGCTGGAACATGCCGAGCACTTAGAATTACCCGGGTTGCAGCAATCTGCTGTTATCGACCTCAAGATAGCCGGTGACAAAGAAGAAGATCTGTACCGAATTATTCTGCTGGCCCAATGCAACGCCCTGCACACAGCCATGCCGTTCCTGTTTGAAAAGATCGATGACGAAACAGAACTGCTGCTGCCAGACAACTTGCTGCGATCTGATTCCATTATCAGGCAAATGGTGGA
>CAMCLK010000049.1 GCA_945875585.1 Candidatus Kuenenia stuttgartensis
GAGGGCAAGCCGAGCCACTGGGCCAACGACCGGAGTGTGCCCGCCGACGACAAGGCGGACCTGTTCGCGTGGCTCAAGAGCGACCGGCCGAATGGAGACCCGGCCGACGCCCCGCTGTCCCGCACCTACGCCGACGGCTGGTTGATCGGCAAGCCGGACGCCGTGTTCGAGTTCCCCAAGGCCGTTGCGGTCAAGGCGAACGGAACCATGCCGTACCAAAACATCACCGTCGAGACGAAGCTGACCGAGGACAAATGGGTGAAGGCGGTGGAGGTGCGGCCGTCGGCCCGCGAGGTCGTACACCACGTGCTGGTGTTCGTCCTCCCGCCGGGCAAGGAAGACGCCGACGACCCGCGCGACTCCGCGGCCGAAGAGCGCAAGGGGTTTTTCGCTATTTATGTTCCCGGCCAGAGCGTGCTGAGCTACCCGGACGGGTTCGCCAAGCGGTTGCCGAAGGGATCACGGCTCCGGTTCCAAATGCACTACACGCCGAACGGCACTGCGACCCAAGACAAGACGCGGATCGGACTGGTGTTCGCCGAAAAGGCCCCGCAGTACGAGGTAAAGGTGGCGGGCATCGTGAACCCGCGTCTAAGCATCCCGCCGGGGGCAGACAATCACCCGGAGGTTGCCACGGTTAAGATCCCCGTCAACGCCACCGCCCTCGGCTTCCTGCCGCACATGCACCTCCGAGGCAAGGCGTTCCGGTACGAGATCACCCCCGCGGGTGGGAAGGCCGAAACGGTCCTCGACATCCCGCACTACGACTTCAACTGGCAACTCTACTATCGCCTTGCGGAGCCTCGGCCGCTCCCGCCGGGAACGGTGGTGAAGGCGACCGGGTGGTTCGACAACAGCGACAAGAACCCGGCCAACCCGGACCCGAAAAAGACGGTGCGCTGGGGCCCGCAGACAACCGACGAGATGATGCTCGGCTATCTGGAGTACTTCGTGCCGGCCGGTTCGACGGACTCGATGGCGGGCGGGGGGCTAGGAGGTCGATTCGACGCCGCAGCGTTGTTCAAACGGGTGGACACCAAAAGCGACGGCAAGGTCAGCCGGGCCGAGTACGATACCTTCGTGAAACTGATCCCGCGGTTCAAGGATAACCCGGACGAGGCCAACAAACTCTTCGAGCGGCTGGATGCCGATAAAGACGGCATACTCACAATTGAGGAGTTTAAAAAACTAAACAACCGATAGTGAACCAAGCTCTAGAATTGTGATATTTTCGCTGTCAAGAGCCGTCAGTAATAAATAAAAACGAACGATTTTGGTTCAAGTTGAAACCATATACTCCCCGAGCCTGTCTCAGCTCGATTCATGTTTTATCGAGCGCGGAACCTTGTCTGTCAAGAGGTTACGTCGTTTACCTCAGATTTCACTTCATCCTTGGGGTGCCGGTTTCCCAGAGAAACCCGAACCCAAGCCAGCCCCAAAAGAACGCCCGGATGGGATGAAACTAGCCCACCACTACCAGGCACTGCTCGACACCGGCAAGTTCGAGAACCGGGCTGCACTCGCTCGCCATCTCGGCTTCAGCCGGGCGAGGGTGACGCAGGTGCTAAACCGCCTGAAGTTGGTGAACGGTGCTGGGGCTGACAAGTAGCAGAAGGAATTCATTTCGTGGTTTCGCGATAGAACCACTTTCCATCGACCAAGCCCCAAACTTCGACGCCGGGTGGTTGGGACTTGCCGTTTAGCTTCAGTTCGATCGTGACGCGGGCGGATTGGCCGTCGGCACTCGGCACGATGGATTGGATCGTGCGGTCTTCGGGTTTAACTCTTGCGAGTTTGATCAGGCCGCTGACCGACTTGAAGAACTTTTCGGCGGCGGGCTTACCTTTTTCTTTGACTACGGCGGGGTCAGACAGTTCCAGGCACTTCTCGATGTCACCGGCGCGCAACGCCTCAAATAACCCGGAAACACGTTCGCGGAGGGCTTTCTCCGATTCGTCCGACAACTTGGCGGCAGGCGGGCTCGTTCCCTCCTTCGCTACAACCAATTCGGGCTGCCCAGCAGACTTTAAGAAGTTCCACATCACTTCGGCGTGGTGGAAATCATTGCAAGCTGGGCCGATTTGAGCCTTCGGCAGATACTGAGCGCCACCAGGAACCACGTGACCGCCGCCGACAACCTTGACCAACATCACGCGGTGGCGGGTCTTCGGATCAATCCGGGTACGAACTTCATTCGTGCAGCCGTCGCTCGTGTCATTGTCGCCGAGCGTGGTGACCTTTGGCGCTTCGGTGAGACTGTTTGCCTTGAGCAAGAGTTTGATGGTGTCATCCACCGACATCGACCGAGCCTTCGGGTCGCCGGTGGTCTTGGGCTTGCCGAACGAACCCCAGCCGCCGTCATACGGCATCAGTGGGTCGGCGGTGCCGGCGATCATTGCGAAGTCGATGGGTCGCTGGAGCGGAAATTCGTCGGCCAATCCCTGAAGATGCGTCGCAATGACCGTTCCCGCCGCACGAATCTTGTGATTCGACTTCGCCGCCATAACGAAGGTCAATAATCCGCCACGCGACGCCCCGGTCACAAACAACCTCTCGCGATCCACTTTTTCGCGAGCGAAGAACTCATCAATCACGACATCGACGAACGCCACATCGTCCGGAACCCAACCGCCCTTCAGTGCGTCGGGATAAACCGCGATACACTCGCCGCGTTCAAGAAACTGCTTAAAACCGTTGGTGTCCTTGAGCAGTTTCCCGTTCCCACCGCCGCCATGCAGCACCACCACCAGCGGCAAGGGTTTCGTGATCGACTCCGCTTTGTGAACATAGTATGTTCGCTCAGCCGTGCCGGACTTCACCTTGTACTCGGTAAAGAGATCGGCGCGGGTATCACACGCCGCGAGGAAAAACAGGATGAATGCCGTTGTCGAACGAAGAACATGAGTCATGGAAATCTCTCCATTCCGGATTTTTGCTACTTCGTAGTCGTTTCTCGGTAGCGCCACTCTTCACCGACGAGGCCCCAGATTTCATAGCCGGGTGGTTGTTTCTTGCCGTTGAGGGTCAACTCGATCTCGACCTTCGCGGCTTTACCGTCGTCAATGAGTGAGATGCGCTTGATGACCCGGTCGCCTGGCTGTACTTTCGCGAACTTCACCAGGCCACTGACCGACTTAAAGAACTTCTCTGCGGTGGCGCGACCCTTGGCCTTCACCACTTCGGGGTCTGAAAGTTCGATGCACTTCTCGATGTCGCCGGAACGCAGAGCCTCGAATAACGCCGTAACCCGCTCACGTAATGCTTTGTCCGCTGCCGCGTCGAGCGTTTTCGGCGTACTGTTTCGTTCGGCCTTAACCACAACACTCTTGCCGTCCTTGGGCCACGTCGCTGCAATCGCTTCAAAGAGCAAGGCAAAGCGGGCCTTTTGCCAGTCGCGTTCGGCTCGGATGCTCTCTTGGCCGTAGACCAGCGTCATCGGCTTCGCAGCCGTGTAACTTGGCCACTCGGGCAGGCTCGGGCCATTGGGGTCGCCGGTCTTTGCGAACTGAATCCAGTGACCTTGCATGACACGGATGATCTCACGATCACGGTCACTTGGGAGCAATACACTCCCAAAAACAAACGGCACTTCGCTGCCGTGCCCGGCTCCGCGGGCATTCCGGCCCCGGCCGCGAACGTAGTCAAAGTAGTAAGTCCATGCCGGGGTCTTCACGCGCTCCATTTCGCGAACGAGCAGCAGCGTGCTCGTGCCGAAATAGACGTCGCCGTAAAGATCGTTCCAGCGGGCTTTGTCGTCGGGGCGCTTGCTGTAATGAGGCGCGAGACGGTCCAGCCGTTTTTCGACTTCGGCACGTGGCGGTTGATCGGTCCACGGGATCACGAGCGACAGGTTGCCTTCAAAACTGTTGAAGCCGGCGAGGAACGGCACGGGATTCTGCTTGCCTTGCTCGAAGATTCTTTGCGGATCGTCGGTCAGCGTGACGCCGTCAACGACGATGTCGAACCCTTCGCGGTCTTCAATCCCCGAGCCGATCTTGGCGACGGTCTTCCAGGGAAGTGCTCGCAATGCCGCCGCCACGTCGGGTTTGGAATTGAGACCCTGCGTTACCGCGAAGCGTTTGCCGATTTCCATCAGTGGCTCACGCCCGGCATGTTCCTCGCGCCAACGTCGATATGGTCCGAATCCGCCGATGCCACTTTGGGCAATCGCCCGCTGAAACAACCCTTTGGCCAGCGGTGAAGCCATCAGCATGTTGACCGACGTGCCGCCAGCCGACACGCCGAAGATCGTTACGCGCTTCGGATCGCCGCCGAACTGGGCGATGTTTCGCTGTACCCACTGGAGTGCCACGATCTGATCTTGCAGCCAGAAGTTCGCGGGCGGTTCGTCCGCCCGTCGCTGGTTGTCAAGGGCGGGGTGTGCAAAGAACCCGAGACGACCCAGACGGTAGTTGAACGAGACAAGCACGACACCCTGTTTTGCTAACGCCTCGCCGTTCATACGCCCACTGCCACTGATGAACGCGCCGCCGTGAATCCAAACCATCACCGGGTACGGCCGACTTGCAGCGTCCCCCGGTGCCCAGACGTTGAGATACAGGCAGTCTTCGTCCTGATTCGACGCCCACTGGTTCTTCTGTGGTGCGTCGTTGCCGTAGTCGGTCGCACGACGGATGCCGTTCCACTTTGTCACTGGCTGCGGTGCTCGCCAACGCAGGACTCCCACGGGGGGCGCGGCATACGGAATTCCTTTGAAGACATGCAGCCCGTCGGTGCTGACGCCTTCGATGGTGCCGGTGTCGATGGTCACACGTGGGCCATCAGCGGCCACAAGCGTTGCACACCCGAACGCGGTCAGCAGCAATCCGAGAACAAAAGTGCTTTGTGAATGCAAACGGGTCATTTCTTTATCCACCGCTCTGCTTCCGGCCCGAACCGATTCATCAGGATTCGCTGGCGCTGGTCGGGTTGCGACAAACGCGTGAATACCTCTGCTGGTTCAATTAAGTGTCCTTCTGCCCGATAGAGTGATTCTTTCGGCGAACGAGACTCAATCAGCAAGAACGTCGTTACAACCTGCTCCCGATCCAGTACCTGTTTCCGAACCGCTTTCGTTTCCCGGTCAATTTCCAGCGTCACAGACCGCAACTTGCTCCAACGCCAACGCGGCGTCGCGGTGATAACGGCGACGGTGTCACGATCCGATTCACGAGTGAGACCACAGTTCTTCAATATGCCGTTCAACAGCGAGTTCACTTCAAGACCGTGGAGTTCGCTGGTAATTCGCAGGGGTAAGCCAATTTCGTCATGCTCGATTTTCAAGGCTCGCTGTGGTCCGAGCGTCATCCAAAGCGCCCCGTTTCCCTCGCGGCCCCATTTCCACTGTTCCGCGTCGCGGCCTACCTCAACCCAGAATCGATCCCCCATCGTCGCGACACGAACATGAGTTGGCAGCCGGAAGTCAGACGCTTTCGTCGTGACGCTGCGTTGCTCCGTCACCAAATACACGCGTTCCACCGGTTCCGCATGGGTCTCGATGGCAGACTTCATGAGGGTTACGGCATTAGCCCAGGCAGTGTTTTCCCAACGGCCCACCAGAAAAGCGCACGCAATAAACGCAACAACGCCAACGAATCCCACCGACTGCCACAGGCGCCGCGACCTGCCCCGAAACCTGTGAACGGTGGGGTCCGATGTCTTAAGCCGTAGTTCACATGTACTCGATGTTGGCTCGGAAATGAGGTCTACCAGACCTGTAAGCGATTCCGTCCCAACTGCCTCTGACAGAAGAGAATCCAGAAGCAGTTGATCCACGACCAATTCGGCGAGCCTTGGATCGGATTGCACCAATCGATTCAACTCAGGGGCGTCATCTGTTTCCAGTACCCCGTCGATCAACTGAACGATGAGCTGTCGTGTTCGCTCTTCCGGATAGGGTTGATGGCTCACGATGGCTCACCTCTCGACGCCAGTTGTCCCTCGATACACAACTGCAGTGCAGTTCGAATCCGATAAAGCGTTTGTCGCACTGAACCCGCCGGCCGACCGATTGACTCAGCTATCGACTCGACGGTCTGACCGCCAGCGTAACGCAAGTCGATCAATTGCCGCTGCGGAGGCGGAAGTCTTTGCAAGCAGTGGTCGAGTGCCTCGCGCCGTCGATCCAACTGCTCCAGTTTGTCGGCGGCGATTTCGGCGAGTTGCTCAAGAATCGCATCGTCGAACACCAACCGCTCGCGGCCGTACTTGCGGATTTGATTGACCACTTTGAATCGGGCAATCTGACTGGCCCATGCCCAGAAATCGGTGCCCGGCTGGAAATCGTCGGCCTTCTCCCAGAGGACGGCGTTGATCTCCTGCAGGATGTCATCGACGTCGGAGGATCGTACGAGCAAACAGCGCACGAGCCCACGCAAGCGCGACTGATGCCGCGCAATCTCCTGCACCACCTGCTTTCGTGATTCCTCGTTCAAGACACTCAACCTCCATAGGGCTAATGTCACCAGGAGGGAGCATGTCAACAAGCTGGAACAAAATTCGCGTGCCTGAATCCCGCAACTATCTTCGTAGCATGCGGTTACGGCATTCCGCAGCGGTGAATCGTGCTGCGCCGGAAATGGCCTATGCGCCGGACTCGATCCATCATCGGCTTAGGCGTAGTGCTGTGCCTGTCCGAAAAACACAAAACCCTCGACCACACAATGACTTGTGGACGAGGGCTTCGTGGTTCGAGTTGAGACCAGACCTTGGTACAGCTCCCCCGGTAGGATTCGAACCTACGACCCGCCGGTTAACAGCCGGCTGCTCTACCGCTGAGCTACAAGGGAATCTCGCCAGCACGCCGGCAATATACTCTTTTCTTACCAGATCAAACCAATCGCTGCAAGGCATGTTGTCGGTTGTAACTTTCGGCAGTGCCGATCCCAAAACCAGTTGCTGCCATACGTTAACACTCACCTTGGCGTCGCTCCCTTGCGGGAGCTTATTTTCCAAGGCGGTTTCTGGCAACGCTTACCGTTGGCTGGCTTTGCGTGGCGCTGGCAGTGGGCGTGCTTCAAAAATCTTCACGTCTTCTGAAAGCATCTGAACAGCTTTCTCAAGCTGTCTGTCGGCAGTATCTCCCGGCTTGGGCCAGATCACCACATCCGGAATGGCACCGTTGAGTTCCAGGTCTTCGCCATTGCCAGAAAGATACCAGCCACGGAATGGAAGTCGCAGGAAACCGACATCCATGATCGATTTGCCTCCCGTGGAGATCACTCCCCCCGCTGTGGGCACACCAACAAGTCGCCCACGCTTGAGCGTTTTAATCGCGTGGCTGAAGATCTCGGCATTGGAAAAGCTGTTTTGGTTGCACAGAACCACAACAGGCTTGGTCCATGAAGCGAAAATCTTCCGGTCTTGAGGGTAACCGGGGACGTTGCCCCCGCGTGGCACCGTGTAGGCATGCACGGGCTGGGTAAGCGCTGTCAGCAGCAGGTCGGCAGTGCTGCCGCCACCGTTTTCGCGCACATCGATAACCAGCCCTTTTTTGCCAGCGCCTGCGAAGTGCAGCATCTCCTCGAATTTGTGGAAGCTGGGCATGTCCATGGCCTGAATGTGGAGGTATCCCAATGTTCCTTGAGACTGTTTTTCAACGGCGCTGCGGTTGTCGTCCATCCACATGCCGTAGAGTGACTGACGCGCTTGCAGATAGCTGATGGGCGGAAATGTCTCGATACGTTCTTTGCCGGCCGCATCGCGCACGGAAACAGTAATCTCGGCCCCGGGTGGCAGGGTGAATACGGCAGACGGATCGGTGGTATGGCGCACCGGCACACCGCCCACCGCAATAATCAGGTCGCCGGCCTTGAGGTTATGACGGACCCGGGCAGCAGGGCTTCCTTTGATGAGATCACGAATTTTCCAGCCATCGCCGCGGTGTGCGGGATCGAGGCGGAATCCAGGATGCTGGGTGACAAGCGTCCAGCGGGTGCTCGGGCCTGATTCCACCGGAGCTGCTGGTCCCCTGCGCGGGGAGGCGCCCCCAGCAGTGATAGAAAATCCTAAGTGCGAGCCGTTGAGTTCGCCCAGCATCAGGTTCACAACGGTGGCTAAAGTATCTTGATCAGCAGCTTGAGCTGAGGCGGCTCTGTACTTTTCCCGAACGGCATTCCAGTCGCGGTTATTAAGCCGTTCATCGTACCAGTTATCGCGCATGGTGCGCCAACAGAGGTCGAAGACGGCCGCGTTTTTGGCAGCCACATCAACTTCTTGCAAAGCATTGAAACGGTAGCTGGTACCCGCGGTTTCGCTGCTGCCCGAAGGCGTTGGCGGCGCAACGGTGGCCGTGCGAGTCGACCGGGTGGCTGCGGGGGCAGTCGCTGTAACTGTGGGGGCCGCTCCGCCAGGCACAAAGCTGGCGGGAATTCCCGTTGCGAGCCAGACGATGGAACCATTTTTCAGCCAACGGGCTTGTGTGCCAGTTCCCGTGTTGATGGAGGCGGGTTTCAGGTTGTCTGGAAATTCGACCGTATAAGTGGCTCGTTTGCCTTCGGAACCGCTGGTAAACGCCAGTTTTTTCGAGTCAGGCGACCAAGTGAGGCTTTGCTCTTCACTATCGGCAATGTTGATGGTGCGGATGCGTTCCGCGATACCATCGAAATCGATCAGCACAGGTTGTTTGGCAACTGGTTTAGCTTCGGCAGCAGGCTTGGCAGCTTCGGCTGGTTTAGCCATGCGCCGGGATTTCATTTTTTCCAGTGCTTTTTCAAGGGAGCGGTCGCGGGATCCGGTTTCCTCGTCGGTGCTGCGTAAATAGACGTAATGGATGTCCACTTCTGTGCCTGTGCGGCGGCCAACAAAGGCGATGATTTTGCCATCGGGAGACCAAGCGGGGTCGGTATCGTTGTCGGGGTGGCGCGAGATGTTGACCGCTGGCTTGGCCCCGTCGGTGGGCACGATCCAGATATCGCTATTGAAGTCGTCGTCCTGCGAGGCATAAACAATAAAAGCTCCATCGGGCGACCAGTCGAAATCGGGGGCTGAGTGCGACTTCAGGTGGATCTTTTCGTCGGTGCCGTCTGGCTTGATGGAAACGAGTTCCCCCCGGCCGCGGACAAAGGCGACGCGTGAACCATCGGGACTGGTTCGGATACCGGATTTGGGTTGTCCGTCCTTGGTGATAACGGTTGTTGGGAATTTTGAATTGCGCCACCAGTATGCCACCGGATCGGCGCGCGTTGCTCGAACCATTTCTGTGCGGCCACCTGTATCGGAAACAAACAGCAGCGCATCGCCAGAGGGTGTGAACGTGACGGTGCGTTCTTCTTCGGGAGTATTGGTGACTTGTATGGGTTCCCGCAACTCGGTGTCCATGACCCAGACGTCGCCACCGGCGATAAATGCCACTTCGAGGCCATCGTTGGAGAAAGCAACGTGCGTTGCTGCTGTCAGCACACGGCGTTCCTTGGCATCACGTGTGACTTCGGAAGCACTGACGAGTTCCAATCGCTTGGGTGGTTGTCCACTTGCTGGTTTAAAAGCGTACAGGTCAAATAGGTGCCTGAACACAATCGTTGAACCGTCGGCAGAGGTGGCAGGCTGAACAACGGAATCGTCTGTGAAGTTGGTGAGCATGCGGCCACGGCTAGTGGTTAGATCATGTTCCCAAAGGTTGAAATTACCGGATTGACCACCGACATAATAAAAGCCTTTGCCATCAGGTTTCCAAAGAGGCGCTTGAATACCGCGTGCTTCTGGATGAACAACCGGTTTGCCCGGTGCGGGAGGAGGATTTTCCAGAAGGCGAACATGGTTGCGTGTGGCGCGGTCGAACTGCCAGAGCTGCCAAGCTTGTGAACCATGATAGCCCTTGCGCCACCATTGGGTTCCTTCACGGACATAGAGGACGTTCTGTCCGTTGGGTGAAATTTGGCCTGTCGATGCTTCGGCATCAAAAATGATTTCCTCGGCATTGCGTTGTCTGATATCGATCAGAGCTAATCGGTTGGCATGCTTCCAAGCGTGGTCGCGTATCACTTCCACCAGAAGGGCCGTGCCATCGGCAGTGAACTGCAGTGGAATGGATCCGGAGGTGTGAAAAGTGACCTGCCTTGCTGCGCCACCTGAAACCGGCATCAGATGGATGCACGCCGTGCCGTTGCGATCGCTTTGAAAGGCGATGGATTGTCCGTCGGGAGAAAAAACAGGGTGGCTGTCGCGGGCGGGGTGGTTGGAGATGGGGCGGGCTACCCCGCCGTCGCTGGAGGCAACCCAGATATCGCCGTTATAGTCGAAAGCCAACCGTTTTCCGTCGGGAGAAACGGCTGGATGTGACATGAGCTGCAGGCGTTGCTGGGCGTGCAGCGGGGCCAAACCGAGGATCATTAGGCAGATGATGGCAGGTGCACGCATGGCTCGCTCCAGGGGCGTGATGATTGATCTGTGCAAGAGAATGGATGAGGTATGAAGGTTATATCATGCCCGAGGTTCGATAGAAACGGGGGGAAGGGCGATTGGACGTGCGAGGCGCCAGACTCTACACCAAGAGTAGATCCATGGGACCTTGACTGATGCCCTCTCCCCATCGTCTGCAACCAGAAGAGTGCGCCGTATTGGTTATCGACGTTCAAGAACGTCTGTTGCCAGCGGTTCAGCACGGGCAGAAACTTCTGGAATCGTTGGAGTTGCTCATTCGGTCAGCCCGGCAGGTTGGTCTGCCAGTTTTGGCGACAGAACAGTATCCCAAGGGGTTAGGCCTCACACAATCCTCCCTGTTGCCGCATTTTTCGCAACCAGCCGAAGCTAAGACACGGTTCAGTGCCGCAACCCCTGCTATAATTGATTTTCTTCACCGCGATGCCCGGCGCATGGTGGTGTTGGCTGGAATGGAAACGCATATCTGCGTGTTGCAGACGGCACTGGACCTGTTGGCTGAAGATTTTGCCGTGGCTGTGGTTGAAGATGCCACTGCCGCTGGCAGGTCCGCAGATCATGCAGCGGGATTGGCCCGCATGTATCAGGCCGGTGTGGTGCCGGCTTCGGTGGAAATGGCCGTGTACGAGTGGTTGGGTGGTGCCGAGCACCCAGCGTTCAAGGAGTTGGCGGGTGCCGTGCGCGCTCGCCGCAATCAGGTGGAACAGACGTGATTACGATCCCTCCCGCTTTACAGCCCCCATCCCGTTTATTGCTGGGGCCCGGCCCTAGCGATGCTCACCCGCGCGTATTGCGCGCGATGGCTACGCCATTGATGGGGCATTTGGATCCGGCCTTTTTGGTGATCATGGCAGAAGTGCAGGAAATGTTGCGGGCGGCGTTCCGCACTAGTAACCGGTTGACGCTACCCATCTCGGCAACGGGTATGGCGGGCATGGAAACGTGTCTGGTTAATCTGGTGGAACCGGGCGACCGTGTGGTGGTGTGCAATGCTGGATTTTTCAGCAACCGCATGGTGGATGTTGCGCAGCGTTGTGGCACGGAGGTGACCGAAATCAAGCGCCCATGGGGCGAAGTGTTCACATTCGAAGAGATAGCAGAAGTTGTTCGCCGTGTGAAACCCAAGGCGCTGGGTGTGGTGCACGCGGAAACATCCACAGGTGTTCTGCAACCACTGGATGGTCTTGGCGCGTTGTGCCGTGAAACCGGAGCGATGCTGGTGGCCGATACGGTGACCTCGCTGGGCTGCGTGCCCGTTGAGCTCGACGCGTGGGGCGTGGATGCGGCATTCAGTTGCTCTCAAAAAGGCTTGGCTTGTCCTCCCGGCCTTTCGCCAGTTTCGTTTTCTCAGCGAGCGCTGGATGTGCTTCACAATCGCAAAACGAAGGTTCAGAGTTGGTACCTCGACCTTTCGTTGATCACGCAGTACTGGGGGCAAGATCGGTCTTACCACCACACCGGCCCCATCAGCATGATTTACGCGATTCATGAAGGGTTGCGTGTGGTCCTGGAAGAAGGGCTTGAAGCTCGGTTCGAGCGCCACAGGCGCAACTACCGCGCGCTTCGGGCGGGCCTTGAGGCGCTTGGCATGCGGTATGTCGCTCCCGCGGCCCATCAGCTTCCGGAACTGAACGCGGTTTATCTGCCAGCCGGGTTGGAAGATCTTCCCGTCCGCAAGCGGTTGCTCGAAGATTACGGAATCGAGATCGGCGGAGGCTTGGGAGAGCTTAAGGGCAAGATATGGCGTATTGGCCTGATGGGCTGCAATAGCCGGGCCGATGTGGTGTATAGCCTGCTTGGTGCCCTCGAGCGCGTGCTTGTGCAGTTTGGTGTGGTTGTTGCTCCCGGTGCGGCCACGGCGGCAGCGCAACAGGCCTACGCGGCGGGTAACTGACGGAGGCCTCTGCAATGGATCCATGGTTTCCGCCGGGAAGCTTTCCACAATCCCGGCCGCGCAGGTTGCGGCATAATCCGCTCCTGCGGGCCATGGTGCGCCAGACGCGCCTGTCCGTGGATGATTTGATTGAACCGATATTTCTGCGCCCCGGTACGGGCGTGCGCAACCCAGTTTCCAGCATGCCGGGGGTTTTTCAGGTCAGCCCCGATATGGCGGTGGAACAGGTGCGGGGCGCGCTTGATGTCGGTATTAAGGCATTTTTGCTATTCGGCATCCCACCCGTGAAGGATTCCCGTGGCGACTGCGCGCTGGAAGATGACAATATTGTTCAGGTTGGCCTGCGCGCCTTGCGAGACGCCTTTGGTGACAGCATTGTTATTGTTACTGATGAATGCTTTTGCGAATACACGGACCATGGCCACTGCGGCATTCTGAGTGAGCGGACCGGTCGGCTCGACCTCGACAACGACGCCAATCTCACGCGGCTGGCAGCGCAATGTGTCAGCCATGCCCGCGCGGGAGCGGATATTGTTGCTCCCAGTGGCATGCTCGATGGCATGATTGGCGCCATCCGCCGCGGGCTCGATGCCGCCGGATATTCCCACACCCCCATCATGTCGTATGCGGTGAAATTTGCTTCGGCTTATTACGGTCCGTTTCGTGATGCCGCGGAGTCTCCCCCCCAGTTTGGAGACAGGGGCAGCTACCAGATGGACCCGGGGAATCGCGACGAGGCACTCAGGGAACTGGCGCTCGACTTGGGTGAAGGTGCCGACATGGTGATGGTTAAACCGGCACTGGCGTATCTTGATATCGTTCGCGCCGTGCGTGAACGGTGCACGGTGCCAGTGGTGGCGTACAATGTGAGCGGCGAGTATGCAATGGTTAAGGCGGCCGCGGCGCAGGGGTGGATCGACGAACGCAGGGTAGTGCTTGAAACACTTCTGGGAATGCGACGCGCCGGGGCGGATTTGATTATTTCGTACCATGCGCGCGATGCCGCCCGTTGGCTGGAGTCGCGTTAACTGCCTGACGGAAGAACACCATGGCCGATCCGTTGGTGGGACAATCGATAGGCCCGTTTGCCATTCTCGGCCGACTGGGTGCTGGCGCCATGGGCGTGGTCTATAAGGCGCGTTACACGAATGGTGCCCTTGTAGCCCTGAAGCTCATGTCTGGTAACTCCGCTCGCGTTGAACCAGATTCTGTTGCCCGTTTCGAGCGGGAAGCCAAGATATTGCAACAACTGAAGCATGAACGGATCGTGCGCCTGTACGGTACTGGGCGGCACAATGGGTCCCCCTATTACGCCATGGAATTTGTTCATGGTGAGAACTTGGCTGAAATCCTGCACCGCAAAGGCAAGTTGGCCTGGCAGGAAGTGGCCGAACTTGGCAGGCAGCTTTGCGAAGCCTTGCAGCATGCGCATGACCACGGGGTGGTTCACCGCGATCTGAAACCCAGCAACCTGATGATCGCCAAGGATGGCAGCCTGAAACTGGCCGATTTTGGAATTGCCAAGGATCTGGATCAGACGCAATTAACAAGCGCCAATTGCGCTGTAGGGACAGCGGCCTACATGGCGCCAGAACAGTGCCGTGCCCAGAATATTACCCCGCGGACAGACCTTTATTCGCTGGGTGTGGTCATGTTCGAGCTTCTGACGGGCACGCGGCCATTTTCAGGCGAGTCGAGCGTGGAGATATTTCAGAAGCACCTGCAAGAAAAGCCTCAAAAGCCGTCCCGATTGGTGTATGACATTCCAGCGGGATTCGACACCCTCGTTCTGCACCTGATGGAGAAAATTCCAGATCGTCGCCCGCCCGATGCCCGCACCGTAGCAGATTCCCTTACCCGCCTTGAAGAGCGGCAGGAGGGTCTGCAGCAGGTTGGCGCGACGCGCGCCCGCCGCAAGACGAAGCGTTCAGGTAAAATGCCACAAGGCGAGCCTTTTTATCGCTCTATCTGGGTGATTGGTCCGGCTGCTTTGGCATTTTTGGCGGGCATGGTGTTTTTTGGCTGGTGGATTTTCTTCTGCCCGCCATCACCGGGTTCGCTGGCTGCCGAGGTTGAGCGACTCGACCGCGATGGTGGCGACGAGGCATGGCGCGCATTGGCAGAACCGAGTGGCCCCGCGGCGCGGTACATGGCTCTTTATTCAGATAACACAACAGCTCCGCGTATCAAAGCGGTGCTCGACCGTGCTCAGGCGCGGGAGGGAGAGCGCCTTCTCAGGCGTCATATGGGGCAAAAAGGCCAGCGTTTCAAGGTGGAACCACCCGATGCCGTGGGAGCAAGAGCCTTTGCTGCCGTGGATCAGGAAGAGGCAGGTGCCCTTGATGATGCCCGTTTGGCATGGGAAGGCCTGCTGGGTGAAGGACTGCCTTGGTCTGCCGTGGCTAGGCGACACCTGTGGGATCTTGCCGCGGTTCCGGGTTTTCAACAACGGCTTGAATCGGCTTGGGGCACCGCGTTGGAAGAAGGAACTGTACGACCACCAACAACCGACTCTTCGCCTTTGGCACGCGCCGGTTTTCTCGCTTGGCGCGGTTTTCTTGCCGACCAGTTGGGAGACTCGTTTTTGGGATATTCGCTCGCCACTGATGCTGTGGCCCTGATTCGTGAAGATCTCGACACCTTGATGCTGAGCCCTCCGGCTGACATGCGCACGCTCTACTTGTATTGTCGTCGCCGCGCGCGTGGAACTGTGCCGGCCAATGTTGTGGAATCTCGCAGGGAAAATATCGCATCCCGGCTTGGACGGGCTACTGCAGAACCATCATTTGCGGCATCGGCAGTGCTTTCCGCCATCGCTCAAGTGTATGAACCCACTATTGACCTTGCGGCATTGGGCCGTGAGGCAGCCAACCAGTGGAAAAAGCGCGCCATCGCGCCAGGATCCGCCCCATGACACCACGGTCCCGTAGTTCCGCAGCGTTTGCCCATGCCAAAAAGTTGATTCCCGGAGGGGTCAATAGCCCCGCGCGCGCCTTTGGCGCCGTCGGTGGTGAGCCGCTGTTCATCAGCTATGCAGAGGGCCCCTACCTGCACGATATCGATGGAAACCGCTTGATTGATATGATTGGTTCATGGGGGCCAATGATATTGGGCCATTCCCAACCGAATATCCGCGCGGCGATCATCAGGGCTCTGGAACGCGGTACTAGCTATGGGGCGCCCACCGAAGCGGAATCGCGTTTGGCGGAACTGGTGATCGATGCTGTGCCATCCATTGAAATGGTGCGCTTTGTTTCTTCTGGCACTGAAGCCGCGATGAGCGCCATCCGCTTGGCGCGTGGAGCCACAGGCCGCGACCGTATTGTGAAATTTGCCGGTTGCTACCATGGGCACGTAGACAGCCTGCTTGTCGCTGCTGGTTCCGCCGCCACCACCTTGGGCGTGCCGACGAGCCCTGGAATTACAAAAGCGACGGCTGCCGATACCATTGTGCTGCCTTTCAACGGGTGCCAAGAGTTGGAAGAGGCATTCCGAAGTCAGGGTGACACGATTGCATGTGTGATGGTTGAGCCCGTTGCGGGCAATATGGGTTTGGTGATGCCCACGCCTGAATTCAGGCGCCTTCTGCGCGAACTCACACGCAAGCACGGTGCCTTGTTGGTTTACGATGAGGTTATGACAGGGTTCAGACTGGCACTGGGCGGCGCCCAGGAGATGCTGGGTGACGCACCCGACATGACAGCACTTGGAAAAATCTTGGGTGGCGGCCTGCCCGTTGCGGCTTATGGCGGATCCCGCGAAATCATGACCAAGGTTATGCCCTCCGGTCCGGTTTACCAGGCAGGAACCTTGTCGGGAAATCCGCTGGCGATGGCGGCTGGTATTGCCACATTGGAAGAGCTTAAAAGAACCAATCCATATCCTCGTCTCGACGTTCTTGGGCGCAGGCTGGAGGATGGCTTGCGCGCGGCATGCGCGCGCCATGGGGTACCGGCAACCATCAACCGTGCTGGAAGCATGTGGACGCTGTTCTTCACGCCAGACCCAGTCACCGATTATGAATCTGCCAAAAAAGCTGATACCGCTCGATTTGGGAGATTCTTCTGGGAAATGATTAACCGTGGCGTTTATCTGCCGTGTAGCCAGTTTGAAGCAGCTTTCAATTCCGTTCTGCACGACGAGGCGATCATTGACCGGATTATTGCTGCTGCTGATGAGGCTTTGGTTTATTCGGCTTCGGCTTGATCGAGCATGATGCCGAGGTCGGCCATGCGCCTGTAAAGGGAGCTTAGGCCAATTCCCAAACGTTTGGCTGCTTCGCGTTTGTCGATCGATTCGCGAAGTATCCGTTCGACGTGGAGTTTTTCAAAACGTCGAACTGCTTCGGGAAGGTCATCAATAGCCAAGGGGTCGCTGATTTCTCCCGTGAGGTCGCCGGGTAGATCGGCGCACCCCACAAGCGGGCCATCTCCCAGGATAACAGCGCGTTGTAAAACGTTATCCAGTTCTCGGACGTTCCCTTTCCAGCGTGCTTCGCGCAATGCGCTCATTGCATCGCGGGCGATCCCCTCGAACTTTTTGCCCATTTGTGCCGTGTGACGCGCTAAGAGGTGCTCGGCCAGTTCGGGAATATCCTCCCTATGTTCGCGCAGCGAAGGCATGCGCAGGCTGACGACATTCAGCCGATAATACAGATCCGATCGAAACCGATTGTTTTCCACTTCTGTCTGCAAGTCTTTGTTGGTTGCCGCCAATACGCGTGCTTCCATGCGGACCGGTTCATTGGCACCAACGGGCAAAACCTCTTTTTCTTCTAGTGCCCGCAGAAGCTTGGCTTGGGTAGCCAATGGGAGTTCGCCAATTTCATCTAGAAACACGGTTCCGGGGCCCGCATGTACGAAAACACCGTGCTGATCGCGGTCGGCTCCGGTAAAAGCGCCTTTTTTATGTCCAAATAGCTGGTTTTCCAGCAGGTCGCCTGGAATGGCCGCGCAGTTGACGGCGAGAAACCGCCCGGGCAAATTACCCTCAGGATCGCGCGCCTTTTCCCCAAGTTCATGGAGGGCTCGCGCAGCCAGTTCCTTGCCCGTACCGCTTTCGCCGAGTATGAGCACGGTTGAACGGGCCGGACCGATTTTGTTGATCAACGCCCGAATCCCACGCATGACGTTGCCTTGACCTATCAAGCGACCGGTGGATCCCGCTTGTTCCACTCTGGTAAGAACCCGTCGCAGGCGCCGATTTTCACGGAGTGCTTCACGATGATCCAGTAACCTGCGGATACGCGCCAAGACTTCATCAAGAAGAACCGGTTTGAGGAGGTAGTCGTGCGCGCCGCGCTGAAATGCCGCCACCGCTGTTTCTACAGTTCCATACGCTGTCATCAGAATGACCATTGCCTCGGGAGCGCGCGAGAGAATCCGGTCCAGCGTTTCAATTCCGTTGATGCCGGGCAATTGCAGATCGCAGAGCACAACATCCACGGGCTCTATCTCGACCCGGGCAACAGCTTCCTCACCCGTGGCGGCAACCATGGGATGGAATCCTTCCGTCTCGAGGCATTCAGCCAGGCTTGAACGAATGATGGGTTCATCGTCCACCACAAGAATCCGCGCCTGGTTGATAGTCATGAATTAATTCCTAGTAGGGATCCTGATTGAGTCTTGTCGGTGGATGGCAGTACAACGCGGAATAGGGCGCCACCCAAATTGCCAGATCCCATCTCAAGCCTGCCACCATGGTCATCAACGATACGGCGGGAAAGGTACAGCCCTAAGCCGGTACCATTGGTTTTGGTAGTAACGAATGGTTCAAACAAATGGTCCTTGATCAATTCAGAAAGACCGGGCCCGTTGTCCTCGATCTCGACAAGTAATTCGCCATCCTGCTCCATTCCACGCAACTCCACGATACCGTCTTCACCTGCGGCATCCAATGCGTTGAGGATCAGGTTCAGGAATACCTGGGCGATCTGTCCGCGCACACACAACACCCTTGGCAGATTGTCCGCCACGATGGGTTGCCTCAACCTCGACCCAGGTCGCTTGTGATACTTGGCTACGCGCAAGGCTTCCCCAACCAAATCGGCAATCGAGCAGACAGATCGCTCCCTGCTGGCTGGCCGTCCGAATTCTGTGAGTTCTCGCAAAATGACGCGCATGCGGGCCAATTCACCTGCCATCAAGTCGAGTTTTTCCCGCGTTTTAGAATCGTGATCGCCGCGCTGGAGCAGTTGCACGATATTGCTCACACCAGTGAGCGGATTGCCTACCTCGTGGGCAATTCCTGCCGCGAGCAATCCAAAATTAGCCATTTTTTCTTGTTGCAGCATTTGTGCCTGAGTTTCCTGCAACTGGCGCGTGCGTTCCGCGAACCGCACTTCAAGATCCGCCTGACTTCTTACAAGCGAACCATTGAGCCGCCCTAACTCATCGCGGGCCTCTCGCAGGCTGCGGCCCAACGCCAGGCCTGCCCATGTCAGCCATACCAATACGGAAGGAACCAACACGGCGCCCAGCATGCCATCACTTGCCTCGCCAGAGACGGAAAGCCACAACACAGACCACGACACCATGTGGCACAGGCATGTGATCCAACCAACCATGGATCCATGCCTCAGCACGCAGCAGAGCACGGAGAGAAAATAATAATAACGGAATGAACTGGTGGCGCCCGTGTCAAAGTGGCAGAGCAAGCCAATGAATAGCGCTTCCATGAACGAGATAAAAAGCGGATATTGCCCTAAGAAAATTCTGTTTTGCCGTCTGTACCATGTGTCTAACAGTGTGAATGCCAGGCCAAATCCCAGAAGACCATTGAGAACAGGGGCATTGAGAGCCCCGGGAGTCAGATTGACAACAAGGTAACCAAATATCACGCCTACCCAGCGGATTTTTAGAACAATCCATGCCCCTGCGTCTTCATCGGCCCGGGTAGGTACTGAAAGGGCATGGAGAATATTCATGCTGCCAACTCCGGAGGCGGCAACGGTCTAGCCTTCTCACTTTACCATGAAACTGGATTGGCGGAACTGCTCAACGTTCCGCTTGAGCGGTTACCCGGCCAATGGAGTGATATGTTAATCCCGCGCTGGCCACACTTTTTGGTTCGTAAAGGTTACGACCATCAAATATGACCTTGTCTTTCAGCTTCTGTGCCAGCAGGGCAAAATCGGGGGACCGGAATTCACTCCATTCTGTTACGATCACCAGCGCGTCGGCGCCTTCCAGCGCCTGCAATGGACCAGCGGCGTAGGTAATCTGGTCGCCAAGCAGCCGTTTGACATTAGGCATGGCTTCTGGGTCGTGCACCTGACAGTTGGCGCCCGCGGCCAATAGCATGTTGACAAGCACCAAGGCCGGAGCTTCGCGGATGTCATCGGTGCGGGGTTTGAATGCCAAGCCCCATATGGCGAATGTTTTGCCAGTTATCCCATTGGGATACTGGCTTTTGATTTTTTGGCCAAGAACGTGCTTTTGATCTTCATTCACTTGGTCGACGGCGAGCATCAGGGAAGAACCCGATCCAAGGTTGTTGGCCATAGAGATGACAGCGCGGATATCCTTGGGGAAGCAACTTCCGCCATATCCCGCTCCGGGAAACAAGAATTGGAAACCGATACGCGCATCGTGTCCCATTCCTCTGCGGACATCGTTGATATCGGCACCTGCCCGCTCGCACAGGTTGGCCATTTCATTGATGAAACTGATTTTGGTGGCAAGCATGGCATTGGCAGCATACTTGGTCATTTCCGCGCTGGAAGGTGACATGGAAAGAAATGGTTTTTCGGTGCGAAGGAACGGCGCGTAAAGTGTCTTCAGCGTGTCGGCAGTTGCCTGCTCGCGCACACCAACCACAATGCGATCTGGTCGGAGGCAGTCGTCGATGGCTGCTCCTTCTTTCAAAAATTCCGGATTACTAGCCAGACTGACAGGGTGCTTGGCATGCTTGAGCATTTCAAGTGCGCGGTCATTGGTTCCCACGGGAACCGTGCTCTTGATCACCACAATCTTTGGCCCATTCACATGTTCCCCAATCGACCGGATGACTTCAAAAACAATCGAGAGGTCGGCACTACCGTCCGCGGATTGCGGTGTGCCAACGCATACAAACACAACTTCGGCCGCGGAAATACCCTTTGGCAGGTCCGTGGTGAACGAAAGGCGTCCTTCGCGGGCGTTGCGCTCCACCAGCTCTTGAAGCCCTGGCTCGTAGATGGGAATCTTTCCCTGAAGAAGTCCATCGATTTTGCTTGCATCCTTGTCGATGCACACAACCGTGTTGCCACAGTCTGCGAAGCAGGTTCCCGTAACCAGGCCTACATATCCGGTTCCGACAATGGCTAAACGCATGATTCGCTCCCTATATTAAAATGGTTCGGTTCTGCTTGGTCATGCCTCATCAAACGACGCAAGGATATCTCTCAGGGTCGTGTCGAGTGATATCGATGGAATCCAGCCTGTTTCCTGTCTGATCTTTTCACAATTGGCACGGAAATCGAGCGGATCTCCCGGTCGGAGATGCTCATCACGAGTGCGAATTTCTACTTCCACACCGCTCAAAGCAATCAAGCGATCCAGTATATTCGCCATCGAATAACTTATTCCGGTGCCAATGTTGTAAATGCCGGGTTTAATAGTGTCAGGCATGAGCGCGCAGTACGAATTGACAATATCGCGGACGTCTGTCAGGTCGCGGCGAGGCTGCAAGTTCCCTGTTTCGATAACCCCTGATTTGCCTGATCTGGCAATAGTCGCAACTTGCTTGGCGAAACTGCCAATGGCGAACTGGCTGCCTTGGCCAGGGCCGATGTGGTTGAATGGTCTGGCAATAATCAGCGGAATATTAATTCGATTGGCCACTTCCTGTGCCAAATACTCTCCCGCCAGTTTGCTGGCAGCGTATGGGCTTGCTGGTTCCAGTGGAGCGTTTTCGTCGAGAGATTGAATGTTTTTCGGGGTGGCATAAACCAAGCCAGTGCTAACATGGAGCACTTTGGGACGCAGGCCGGATTGTTTTATCCCGGCCATAATGCCGCGTGTGCCTTCCAGGTTGTCGTGCCAAGCTTCCGAAGGATTACGGAATGACAACCCCGGACTGGTGAATCCTGCCAGATGCACCACGATTGTGGGCTTAAAATTTGAAATGATGTTTGCCATCAAGGGGGCGTTGGTGCAATCACCCAATTCAAGTGGAACATCCTGAACGAGATGTTCCAGCCGATTGGGCCATTGATTGCTGCGCGATATTCCCAGTACTCGGTAACCGGGCTTGGCTGCCAGACATTGGTTCAGCCAGCCGCCCACAAAGCCCGTCGCCCCCGTGATCAGGACGTTCATCGGACCTCCCTTGAGCGGCTGGTTTCATTCTCCACGGTGAGGGTCTCAGGCTGCGCCATCGGCAACGCGTTTCATATCGGCATCGACCATACGCGCTACCAGTTGCTGGAAGTTAACCTTCGGGGTCCAACCAAGCTTTGCTTTGGCTTTGGCGGGGTCTCCCACAAGAAGATCCACCTCGGCCGGCCGGAAGAATGCCGGATCGATTTCCACATGGTCCTGATAATTCAAACCAACGTGGGAGAAGGCGATTTCCACCAATTCGCGGACTGGGTGCGTTTCACCCGTGGCAACCACGTAATCATCGGCTTCCGGTTGCTGCAGCATCAGCCACATGGCTTCGACATAGTCGCCAGCAAATCCCCAGTCGCGGCGCGAATCGAGATTCCCAAGCTTCAATACTTTCTGCTTGCCCTGTTTAATGCGAGCCACGGCGTCGGTCACTTTGCGTGTGACGAATTCCTTGCCACGTCGTTCCGATTCATGATTAAACAAGATTCCCGACGTGCAGAACATATCATAGCTTTCACGGTAATTGATGGTGATCCAGTGGCCGTAAACCTTGGCAACACCGTAAGGCGAACGTGGGTACAGCGGGGTTGATTCCTTCTGGGGAACTTCAACGACCTTCCCAAACATTTCGCTCGAGCTGGCTTGATAAAACCGGATTCCCTTGGGGTCCAGCAGGCGAATCGCCTCCAGCATGCGTGTGACGCCCAGTGCTGTGAATTCACCGGTCAGTACCGGCTGGTTCCACGATGTTGGCACAAACGATTGAGCCGCGAGGTTGTAGACCTCTGTTGGTTTGGTTGTCTTGATGACGTCGATGAGCGACAGTTGGTCGAGCAAGTCTGCCTGGTGCAGTTGGATTTTGTCGCGCAGATGCATGATACGTTCGAAATTTTCAGTGCTCGAACGTCTGACCACACCGTGTACCGTGTAGCCTTTTTCCAGCAGAAGCTCCGCAAGGTAGCTTCCATCCTGTCCTGTGATTCCAGTGATAAGGGCTGAAGGCATGTGCATTTCCTTAATTTCAAGACAAACAGCATGACACCGATTCAAACGCCCCGGTGCCCATACTGGGACTGATAATAGCGCCTATATTCACCCGATCGGATTTTTTCAATCCAACCAGTGTTGGCTCGGTACCAGCGCACTGTATCGGCCAATCCTTCTGAAAAATCAACCCGCACCTGCCAGCCTAATTCCTGTTCCGCCTTGGAACAGTCAATGGCATAGCGGCGGTCATGGCCGGGGCGGTCTGCAACGTACCGAATCAGGCTTTCCGGCCGACCCATCAGTTGCAGCAGGGTTTTCACCAGGTCGATGTTCGCGCGTTCACATCGGCCGCCAAAATTGTAAACTTCGCCGGGAACACCATGCTTGTAGGTCGCATAAATACCCGCGGCATGGTCTTGCACATGGATCCAGTCACGTACCTGTAGGCCATCTCCATACACTGGAATGGCGAGTCCCGCTTCAATGTTGCTGATAACTAGCGGTATCAATTTTTCCGGAAATTGATATGGCCCATAATTGTTTGAGCACCGCGTGATGATGGCAGGAAAACCATGTGTGTGGTGGCTGGCCCTTACCAGCAGGTCCGATCCTGCTTTACTGGCAGCATAAGGACTGTTTGGTGCCAGTGGTGTTTGCTCGGTAAAAAACCCTTCGGCGCCCAGACTGCCATAAACTTCATCTGTAGATACATGAACAAACCGTTTGACACCATGAGCCCGGCTGGCATCGAGGAGAACTTGAGTGCCGGTCACATTGGTGGCAATAAAAGGGGTGCTGTCGAGAATGCTTCTGTCGACGTGGCTTTCAGCAGCCAGATGAAACACAGCTTCAATCGAGTGGTCCGTCAAGGTTCGTGCCACTAAAGAGCGATCTGTGATGTCTCCATGCACAAAGTGGTAAAGCACGTCACCTTCCAGATCAGCAAGGTTGGCAGGATTACCCGCATAGGTCAGGGCATCGAGGTTGACGATGCGGGTTGATGGCTCGCGTTCGCGCAGCAGCCTGATGAAATTGCTGCCAATAAAACCGCATCCACCTGTTACCAGGAACGCCATTTCAATCCCCCGGCTTGCCCAGTCATTCAAAGTGCGGGATACCCTGCCCAATTGCTGGAATAAACGCAAGGTGAACCTGTCGAGCTACGGTTTGGCCCAACGTTGGAACAGGTCAGGCCACGGGGAGATTACAGTAGTAGTATCACTAGATATAGGGTGTTTGAATTCTAATCGCCACGCATGCAGCGCCATCCGCCTGCCTTCACCGTTCCCGTAGACCCGATCTCCAACGATCGGGCACCCCAAACTTGCAAGGTGGACGCGAATCTGGTGCTTGCGGCCTGTCTGCAATTGGACTTCAACCAGCGATAGGCCTCCTTGCGATGAAGTGACGCGATATAAGGTAACTGCACGCTTGGCATGCCCGCCGGCAGTTGGCCTGACACGCACCCGGAGGTCGGTACCTTCTTCGAGAAAGGTGTCGATGGTTCCTGCGGCCGGATCTGGACATCCTTCACAGATGGCCATGTATGTTTTGCTGACATCTTCCCAATCGTGCTGGAGGCGGTCGTGGGCTGCTGGAGATCTGGCAAAAACCAGCAGACCGGAAGTATCCCGGTCCAGTCGATGCACAACATACGGTCTGCCCGAGCGGGTTCGGGTCAGCCAGTCTTTCAGCCGTGTGAAAGCTGTATCGGTTTTGTTGTTGTCGGTGGCAACACTGAGCAGGCCTGCCGGCTTGTCGACCACAATCAGGTGATCGTCCATGTATACCACGGGAATGCCACAGCCATGGGTTCCTGCTCCCGCCCGAACCGCGGCATCCCTCCCAACAATGGAAAGACGGTCCGCTGGCCCAACCGGGTGGTCGTGGCGTGTGACACTAGACCCATTGACGGCAATACGACCAAATTGCAGCAATTGCCGGACACGTGAACGCGGCATGTTGGCCCCCAATGTTTCCAGAAGCCAAGGCAAAAGCGGTTGCTGATGGTCGGGGGAGGGAATCATGGCCTAGTACCATTCCATGCATGTCTATAACGAATGATGGTATGATAGTGCCGGCTTGAAAACCTTACTCCGTACCGCAACCGCAGAAAACTGTTGACTTTCGGCATACACCGGTCACGATGCAACATGGTTGGGTTCCCGCCCGTTCCCATTCCCCGCCTGTATTGTCTCCCCCAAATCGGAGGAATTTGATGGGCACTACTTTTCATGCCAACCAAAGCGTGACTTCAGGGCGTTTATCACGCCGCCAACTGCTTCAGGCCGGCGGAGCCAGTATGCTTGGTTTGGGCACTCCCGGCCTTGTGGCTGCCCGTGTCGGGGGAGCGCCAACGGGCCAGATGGCAAAAAAGTCTTGCATATTCATTCTGCTTTGTGGTGGTCCCAGCCACTTGGACACATGGGATCTGAAACCGGGTGCGCCTGACGAAATCCGTGGGCCGTACAAACCGATTGCCTCAAGTGTGCCTGGTATGCGTATCAGCGAACTTCATCCGCGCCTCTCTCAACTCACACAGCATTTCAGCCTGATCCGGTCGATGACTCACCCGGGCAATATCAGTAACCATTTCGATGCCATGCACAACAGTCTGAGTGGCCAGGCTGGAGCTCCTGCTGACGCCCCGTATATCGGCTCGACCCTATCAAAAATGCGCCCCACTGAAAGAACCATGGCGTCGTATGTATGGTTGATCAAATGCGTTGGGGATCCGGTGTTTTGCGCTCCCAATATTGGTACGGGTGGCTCCCTTGGCGTTCAGTATGCGCCGCTTTTTGTGGGCAGTGCCGATAATCATCCTGCCTTACCGACCTTCAAGGCACCCGATGTCTTTGCCGAACGTGAAACTGCGAGCCGCATGCATGACCGTCGCGCCTTGCTTGAAAATATCGAGCAGATCAATGCCAGCGGTCAGCGCGCCAACTGGCGTGAACTGCACCAGCGCGGATTTGATCTGGCAACGGCAACGGGCCCGCGCAAGGCTTTTGATATCAATCTCGAAGATGTTCGCTTGCGCGATCGCTACGGTCGCAACCCGCTGGGGCAGAATCTGCTGCTGGCACGGCGGCTGGTGGAATCTGGAGTTGGTTTTGTTACCGTGAATGGGTGGACAGGGCCGTCGCCCGGCCAAATGGGTGGAGGCCCGCCTAGTTCCAGTTGGGATATGCATGGCGCGGAAATGGGCATGGGAAATGCCTTTGGCAATGGGTCATACGGCATGGGCTGGTGCCTGCCAGTGCTCGATAACGCGCTTTCCACATTGCTTATCGACCTGCGCGATCGAGGCATGCTCGACAGCACTCTGGTTGTTGTCGCGGGCGAGTTTGGCAGAACACCGCGAATCAACCAGAATCAGGGCATTCCCGGCAGGCAGCATTGGCCACATTGCTACTCCGCTATTCTTGCGGGGGGTGGCATCAGGGGTGGCGCGGTTTATGGTGAGTCCGACAAAATCGGCGCTTATGTGAAGGACAGTCCGGTTCGTCCGCAGGACTTCAGCGCAACGATCTATCACGCCTTGGGTGTGCCGTTTGAATCGCAGGTAACCAAAGAAGGCGTTTCCAAACCACTAAGCACCGGTCAACCCATTCTGAAATTGTTTGGTTGACCGATGGCTAGCAAGCAGGGTTTCAACCCTGCTTTTGTGGCTTTGGTTCTGGGACTTCCGGCAGTTCCACGGGTACAGCCTTAGCTTCAATGTTCATGGTCTCCCGCAATTTCACATGGGTGTTGGTGACAGGCCCACCCGTTGCTAGGAAAAACGCGTTGTCCTTGGTGCCCGAATCGATGGAGAGTGAGGGATTGGAATCCGCGGTGAAACGGGCCTTTGTGACTGGCACCCATTCCCCACTAGTATTGCGGGTCTGGGCATTTTTGAAATAGGATCGACGCTCAATTTTGGCGGATGCACCATTGCGCTTAAAGTCTTCAATGAAAGCATAAGTGCCCTTCAATAACCGTCCGTCAGACAGGGTTGAGAACGTAGCCATGAGCTGCCATGGGCCATCGGGAAGGCGCACCCAAGCGGTATAGGCCGTGCGTTTTTCGGCAGTCATGGCCTTGGCATGAAGCAGGAATCGCACTTCTTGTCCGGGCTTCCAGTTCAGGTTGTCGATGAACGACTGCCCGCCCGTGCCTTCGCCTCCAAAACGGCCGATACGTGTATCTGGCCCTTTGGCCAACAGGCGGACACGTTTTTCCGGGTCGACTTTCTTGGGATCGTCACCGCTCGAGGGATCCCATACCGAGAAAATGGCCAGATGCTTGCCGGAATCCAGTTGCTGGATTCCCAGATAGCCTTGGGAAAACCCACCGGTGCAGAAGTAGGTACCCGGCGCTGATTTTTCTACCACGATCGAGTTGTGGAACCATTCTCCTTCCTGCGCCTGATACTGCAGGTGGACAGATCGACAAGCTTTGCCTGCCAGACTTTCATCGGCGCCAACCGGTGCGACATGCTGGGTCAGTAGTAGGCACACAACCATCCAGAAACGCTTCATTTCATTTTCCTCCTGTTAAGTAAAATATAGTGGAAACAAAGGCACCCGGCAGGAGCTGCCGGGTGCCTTTACAAGAGTTCAAAAATGCGCCGACGAATCAGGGAGCAGGAGAGGTGGCACCTGCGGGAACCACCGCATTGTTCGAGGCGGGTTTGATCGGTTTTACTTCGCCAGGTGTTTCATCCAAAAGCTGCCTGACCTGCTGGCCGATGTCTTCTGCGGTTTTGCCACCCATCAGCAGGCGGGGGTTGGCGCGCTTGCGCATTTCTGCAAAGACCACGGGAATTTCAGCATTCACCTTTTTCTCGTAGACTTCCTTGGTCAGTTTCTCGCGCACTGAATCGATGGAAACCGTGGTGTCGGCAGGAAGTCGCTTGTCGCACTTGATGCAGACAATGCCTTCGGGGGTGCCGACAAGGGCGCTGATTTCGCCGGGCTGCATGGAAAAGGCTGCCTTTTCCAGCTCTTCGTTGCCAGTGGTGTTGCGACCAATAGGACGGATGCGGCCAGCGGCACTCGCCAGTGATGGCGATTTCTGGCCGCGTGCTGCCCGCACAAACTCTTCTTCGGAGTCACGGATGCGGCCATAAGCAGCCATGGCAGCCTTCTCTTCTCCCTTTTGCCACATGATGAGGCGGCATTCGATTTTTTCGCCATAGTACGCGTCGTGGGCTTTTTTGAGATCGTCTTCTGTCACCTTGATGCGTGATTTCACCAGCTTTGCCAGAAGAATCTGCGGGCGAAGGACGTCTTCGCGCCATTCGTACAAGGATTTCTTGTATTTGCCCAGAACCTGATCCACAAATGTTTTCCGGTCAACATTCAGGCTGGAAAGGTCGCCATTCAACTTTTCATCGATCTCTGCCTGAGTGATATCGATTCCCGCCTTGCGGCACTCAATTTCAATAATTCGCTTGTTGACCAAGAGGTCCAATCGCTCGGTGCCAAACCGGGCAATCAGGTATTCCCCAAGTTCTTCGCGGGTAATTGGGATGGTTTCGTAGATGTAGGCAACAATCCGACTCTGGCCGGGGTCATTGGCCACTCCGGAGGGCAGGGGCGCAGGGGCGATTTGCGCCTGAGCAACCTCGGCCATTGCCAGTCCCAACACTGCCAGACTCCAACGGACAGCAACGCGCATCGGTCTTCCTCCCCCAAAACATTTCGAAAGATTTCCTCAAGTTGGCGCATACCATGACCGGGGCACGGGGAACAAGGCCATCTGTCTGAGCATTCCAACGATCAAGAAGATGGTGGGTCATCGGCTGGTGTGGCCGTGGGTTTCGGCTTTGTGGCTGACAACCAAGGCTTTGATAACCAAGGGGGCAAGCAGCGACGGAGTATCGACTGCCGGCTTGTACCGACAGATACATGATCGAACGGCATCAATCGGATTTGGCGCGCTGCTTCTGGGTGTTTGATGAATTCGCTGAGATCGCTTTTGATGGTTTCGGGAGAACGTCCTTCAGCAGCGTTGCTTCGCCGCACTTCTACCTGCTCGGGCGCGGCACTTTCTGTCAGGCCGCCAGTACGTTTCAGAAAACTGGGCAGTGTTTCCGGGCCAATGTAGGGAACGGCACGTGCCTGACCTTCTATTTCTCCATCGACAAATATGACTTGGCTGCGATGTTCAGCAACCCGGACATGTACCTGATCGGGTTGCTGGTCGAGCTTATCTGCCAAAATTCGGCCAATTTCCGCAATCGGCATGCCATCTACCCGCAGGCGCAGTCCGTTTCCTAAGGTGATTTGGCCATCAGCAGCTACGGCATAGGATCCATCCAGATCGTCAAGCCCGTCGAAGTTGATGGTTAAAACGTCGGGTGCATGAATCTGATAGCCGCGTTCCAGTTCGCGCGTTGGGGTACCCGCAAGTGTTTTAAGCGACCTATCTGGCAAACGGGGCGACAGGGCGCATCCTGTCGCCATCGTCACGAGCATCAGCCAGACGATTTGTGCCGAAAGGCGCATACTCACCACACTCCACCCCCAACTGACGGCCTGTACCCGCCCGGTGAAGATTGGCGCAAGGGGGGTTCCCATGCTTGCGGCGGCGCTCAACAGCCGTACCATGACCTCGTGTCGCGTCACTGTTCATGGCGCCTTCAACCTCGAGGAATTTCTCTCATGGCTTCCGTTATTTCGAGCCCGACCCGGGCCAAGCCCCCGGCCATTTCACAGACACATCTGCTGATCGACGGCAAATGGGTGCTCCCAACGGACGGCGGCACTCTCGATACCGTGAACCCTGCTACAGGGGCCACCATTGCTACCGTATTCACGGCCGGCAAGAACGATGTGGATCTGGCTGTGAAGGCTGCCCGCCGAGCATTGGAATCTGGCCCTTGGTCCAGAATGGATGCCGCCGACAGGGGCGTATTGCTTTTCAAGCTGGCGGACCTTGTGGAAAAGCACCGCGAAGAACTGGCAGCGCTCGAATCTCTCAACTGCGGAAAAACCATTGTTGATAGCCGTGGCGATATGACGGGTGTGGTGAACACCCTGCGCTATTACGGTGGTTGGGCAGACAAGATTGAAGGCCGCACGGTTCCCGTGCGTGGGAACTTCCTAAGCTATACGCTGCGCCAGCCAGTGGGTGTTGTCGGGCAGATTATTCCTTGGAACTTCCCTCTACTGATGCTCGCGTGGAAGTGGGGGCCAGCTCTGGCCTGTGGGAACACGGTAATCCTCAAGCCAGCCGAGCAGACGCCTCTGACAGCCCTGCGCCTTGGCGAACTGGCCCTCGAAGCAGGTTTCCCCGCTGGCGTTGTCAATATTGTCAACGGTCTGGGCGAAATCACCGGCGATGCTCTGGTGCGTCATACCGATGTCGACAAAATTGCTTTCACCGGCCACGTGGAAACCGCGAAGATTATCCAGAAGGCTGCTGCCGATACTCTCAAGCGCACCACGTTTGAGCTTGGCGGCAAAAGTCCCAATGTGATCTTTGCCGATGCCGACCTTGATCAGGCTGTGGAAGGTGCCTTCCATGCCATTTACTTTCATTGTGGCCAGTGCTGTACTGCTGGCAGCCGTTTGTTTGTGCAAAAGAAGATCCACAAAGAATTTGTCGAGCGCCTTGCTGCGCGCGCCAAGTCCCGTCGGGTGGGCGATCCGCTGGATGCGTCTACCGAGCAGGGACCACAGGTCTCGCAGGAACAGCTCGAGAAGATCCTGCACTATGTGAATCTGGGTACAAAAGAAGGTGCTAGTCTTGCTGCTGGTGGCCAGCGCAAAGGCTCCGAAGGCTACTTCGTTGAACCTACCATTTTCGATAATGTCACCGACAGCATGACCATTGCCAAGGATGAGATCTTTGGGCCAGTGGTCAGCGTCCTGCCGTTTGAAGGGTTCGATGAAGTTGTCGACCGAGCCAACAAAACGTTCTACGGCTTGGCAGCAGGCGTATGGACCAAGGATATCGACAAGGCCCACAACTATGCGCGTGCGGTAAAAGCCGGCACCATTTGGGTGAATTGCTACCACGTTGTGGATACAACCACACCGTTTGGTGGCTTTAAGATGTCGGGTCAGGGTCGCGAGAACGGCGAAAGCGCTCTGGAGCATTACACGGAAACGAAAACCGTGACAGTGAAACTGGGCTGACCGCTTGTAAGATTGCAGTCGTGAATTTGAAAAACGCGTTCCATCAAGGAGCGCGTTTTTCTTTTGGCGGAAGCCTCAACAACGGGTCGTAAGCAGCCGTCAAGTCGTCTTCAGCAGGCTTAAGTGCCGGGTCGTCAAGTTTTTCGATATGATCGGGGCGCAGTCCCATCACGGGATAGCGTGTGTCGAGACCATGCAGTGTATGACCAGATCGTGAAAATGTACGTAAAGCCGGATTACCAATAGACGAATCTCCCTGAGCGACCACAGTACGCAACCATGGTAAGCCTCCTTCGGGAGCAGCGATCCGCGCCATTCGCACAATGCGGCCATTTCCAAGCATGTCCAGACGTATCATGTCGGGGCGCTTGTCGCCAAAGGCTCCGTGGGCTGTCAGGCTGAGGGCGAAAATGCACGGATTACCTTTTGGTACTCTGTGCCATGTTTGAAATAGGGTCGAAGGTGAATTGTAATATTGGATCAGTGGTTCAGGTCCATCATGATGTGCCTGCCGGCATGCAAGTCTCACACCCGATTCCGCCGTTTGCACCTCCACCAACCACACCTCCGCATGGTTCAGTTCATCGTTATTACGTCGCAGTTCTTGGGTCAGTGGGTCGCCTTCATTCACCTGCCAATTTGCCTGAGTAGCCAATGCATTAACGGTAGCCACGGTTTTGGCGCGAGCAGATTTTGAAATGTACCATGCCACAGGGAGCAATCCCACCCAGATCAACAATAGAGTCAGAGTTGTTGCACCGGTAAGGCGTGCCCACCGGAGCGGAATTCCGGCTTGAATAGTCGCCCTTCCTTCAGCCGATAAAAGCTTTACTATCTGCGCCAGGCCTGCGGCTCCCAAAGAAGCCATGGGAACGACGAGCAGACCAGTGTGCTTGAATTCCGGCAAGATCAGAAACAAAATGCCAATATAGGCCATCGAGAATAGAGATAGACTGGCAGCGAGCAACCGCTCGCGTGGACCAGGCGCCAAACCTAAGCCTGCTACAAGGACAATACCCGCTATAAATAGGGCTGGAACCGCCGTGGCGACCCAAGACAATGGTGCCAGCAGGTGCCTGCCAATTCCCCCAATGGGTTCATCGCGTAGTGGTTGAAGGCGAATGTGCCCACCAATTGGTAGGTCTACAAGACGTGTTGCGGCAAGGGCCCGCCAAGCAAATTCAGGCACGTGCGTCAGCCATGCGTAAGCGTTGGTACGGAGAGAATCAAGCAGGAGTGATTGTGTGATCCGCGCATGGTCTGGTCCATAAAGCTCGTGGCAGTGCGATGGATCGAACGGGATGGGAGGCAATCCGGAATCGGCGCGTACCTGGGCAACACGTTGCATCACCTGCAAGTCATCGCGGCTGATGCCGGAGCTGTTTTCCAAATGAAAAAGCGAGCAGCGTGTTTCTTCGGCATAGTAAGCCATATGAAAACCCACGCCCGATTGTTGAGGCGGTGCAGGACAGGCGAGGAAAATGGCTAACACCACAGGTCGAGTGCCAAGATAACAGAAAATAGGCGCCGTTGCGGCCCGTGCCCATGAGCCACCCGAAGCAAGCACCAATGGGCCGGCAAATAATGTGATGGCTACCACTGTAACCAGTGCGTCGTGCCGCCAACCAAGGCCTAATCCTGCCAAAAATCCTGTCAGTAGGCATGCACCCAGATGTCCCGTCCAACTTTTTGTTTGGCCAATCAGGCAGGCTAGGGATGTCCACGCGGGAATCGCAAACCAGAGCGGACTGATGTCGCGGGGAGAAAAAGAAACGAAGACCATTTCGAGTGGATTTGAAACGTAAAGAACGGCTGCCACCAAACCAGTCCAACCGCTTCCTGTCAGCGTTCGCGTCATCAGCCACAGGCACGCCGGCCCTGTGGCACTGAGAACCAGATAGAAAATGAATAAGTAATTCCACTGAATACCCATAACAGACCAGATGGCTGCGGCCACCAGCAGGTCGAGCACCCGTGTGGTGTACAGGGGCCATGTCAGATGTTGGTCTTCGTATGTCAAAGGACTGTCGTGAACTGTTTCAGCGGAAAGTCGGGACTGTTTCCATGCTTCAAATTCTTGGGCCGAAATACCTTCCGACTGTACTGCCAGAAAATCTTGAAGCGGAATCGAGGTGGGATCGCCTGAAAATGGTACTGGATTAAGACCAAGACCAGCCATAACCGCCAAGGAATAGCGGAACGATTCGGGGAAAAAGAGCCGCTTCCCTAATGGGTATTGCCGCAGCGATTCCAGTCGGGTGGCCACATGCGCCATGGTGATGAGGGCCAGCAACAGCAGTTGAATGGTGCGTGGCGAAAGGCTGGGCATGGTCAGCATCCGCTTATAGGCATTGGAATTCGGGCCCTATGTTGTGTTGGATCTTCTAAAAAGCGTGTTAGGCAATCTGCCATGTAGTCTAGCATTGGTTGAGTGAGGCCGGGATAAACACCCAGAAAGAAAGCGTCGTTCATCAATTTGTCTGTTGTATGCAGGTCGCCGACTACTCTGTGTTCGATTCCCTGAAAAGCTGGATGTCTGAGGAGGTTTCCGGCAAAGAGCGGCCGGGTCTGTATTTTACATCCTTCCATGTACTTTACAAATTCGGTGCGGGTGAAAGGAGCATGATCACGCACGACAATAAGAAATCCAAACCATGAAGGATTGGCGCGCGGATCGGGTTCGGGCAGGTGGATAAGATTCTCAAAAGGCTGCAATGCCTTCCTCAGAAAAGCGTGATTGGCGCGTCGGGCGGCAATGAATCCGTCGAGTCGCCGCAGTTGCGCCCGGCCAATGGCAGCCTGCGGGTCGAGTGGCTTAAGGTTGTAGCCTAGGTGTCTGTAGATATATTTGTGATCGTATCCTTCGGGCAGATCACCTAGCTTCCAACCAAATCGTTTGCCGCAGGTATTGTCCTTGCCGGAGGGGCACCAGCAGTCTCGGCCCCAGTCGCGGAAGCTTTCTGCCAGACGCCGAAGCCTGGGTGTGTTGGTAAGCACTGCACCGCCTTCGCCCATTGTCAGGTGATGGGGCGGATAGAAGCTTTGGGTGGCAAAGTCACCAAACGATCCTGTCCGTTTGCCGTTCCATTCACTGCCAAGAGCGTCGCAATTGTCTTCTACAAGCCACAGATCGTGCTTGTCGCAAAAAGATTTTACGGCATCGATATCGAATGGATGGCCCAGAGCGTGTGCCGCCATCACTGCCCGGGTGCGTGGACCACGAGCAGCCTCGAGCATATCGGCGCGCAGGTTGCCCGAGGCAAGATCCACATCAATAAATACAGGTGTTAAGCGGTTCTGCACCAGTGGTGCTACTGTGGTTGGGAATCCCGCGGCTACCGTAATGACTTCATCACCCGGTTCCAACCGACCTTCAAGCGATGGGCTTGTCAGTGCCGCAACCGCCAAGAGGTTGGCACTGCTGCCAGAGTTGGTCAGCAGCGCTTCGCGTACTCCCACGGCCGCGGCAAGCTCGCGTTCAAAAGCTTCGCCCTGAGGCCCGAGCGTGAGCCAGAAATCGAGCATTGAATCGACAGCAGCTTCCACCTCGTGGTGGTCGAAAACACGCCCGGCATACGGGACCATGGTCTCGCCAGGCAAAAATGGCTTGGGGGCGTGCTTAGCCTCGGTGTGACGGCGAACCAGCTCCAGTATTTCAGCTTTCAATGAGTCGCTCATGGTGTTTCTCGAGTGGTGCTGGCGTTGGTCAGGGTCGGCTGACCGGAGCCCATGCGGGTCTCTGCCGGCCGGGAAGTGTTGTTGTTCGCGTCGGCTGTGCCGGCGCATCGGAAGTAGATGAAGTAGGTGTGTGATATCCGGTGAAGCGATTGCTTTGTTGCCCTGTCGGTACCATTTCCTTCATGGTGCTGCTCTGCTGGTTATCCCAGCGTATGGAAGATTCCACCAGATACTCTGGCCGTGCACGCGACTCGCGGTAAGTTCGCCCAGCGTATTCTCCACAGGTCCATCCTGCCATCATGACCGCAGCCAGAGTCCACCATTGCAAAACCATCGATGCTGTCATGTCGAACAGCATGTTCCCCGAAATAAGGCCGATAATCCAGATTGCTGTTGTGGCCAGTGCAATCGATCCGGATGCCAGCAAACCAAGACCCAGCATGTGAACCGGGGCCAGAGAAAAGGCAGTCAAGGCTCGCGCGGCCAGTGCCATCATGTAAAAAGGCGGTGCCTTGCTGGTTCCTGCCAAACGGGGGCGCCTGTCGTAGGGCATGGCGCACGACGGGAAACCAACCCAATGACTGAGGCCTCTGAAATAACGATTGCGCTCACCGCACGAAGCCACTGCCTCGCGTGCTCGCCTAGATAACAAACGGAAATCTGTTGCATCTGGCGGCAGAGGCGTTTCGCCTGCGGCACTCATCAACCGGTAAAACAATCGAGCTCCCAGGCATTTCCACCAAGGCTCACCGCCACGCTGATTCACTACTCCGTACACCACGTCGTGGCCTTCACGCCACCGAGCCATGAGCGTGGCAATCAGTTCGGGTGGATCCTGCAAGTCGCTGAATAGAATCACTGTGGCATCGCCACGAGCGGCCCGCAACCCTGCCAGCATGCTGGTTTCCACGCCAAAATCCCGGCTAAAACGCAGGTAGCGCCAACGGTTGTCGCTTTGGCAGATCTCTTCTGCCAAGGCTTGGGTTTTATCGCTGCTGGCATTGTCGATCAGCAGCACTTCATATGGTTCCGCCAGCGCTTCAAGAACCCGCGTGATTTCAGAATAGGCGCGAGGCAGGTTGCCTTCCTCATTGCGCGCAGGCACTACCACGCTGATTACTGGTGGAGCAACCCGGTCGCATCCAAGCCGCATGGTCACGAAATGTCTGTTTACAGGGGCCCGGTGCAATTCCGGCGCCTCTTCCCACTTCCAGCCGTTGCTGGTTTCTATCTTTACCAGTGGTTTGCGGAAGAGTTCAACAAAACCTGCCCTAGAATAAAGCTTCAGTGCGCGTTGATTGTCTGAAAATACGCGCAGGTAAACGTGCGAGATTTCTTCCTGCTCCAAACACCAGCGGCACAATGCCTCTGTTGCCCGCATCATGATCCCGGCAGGTCCATCGGCTTCGCCGCGAACGACGTTATCGAGTTCTATTGAATGGGTTGCAAGATCGTAGCGGAACAACCCTAAGTGTCCAACCTTACGACCCGTTGGATCCACCACCCAGAACAGCACACGGTCTGCTGTGCCCAGTACGCCCCGCTCCAACCATGTCCGTGTGCCTTCCAGCGTGACGGGAAATTTAACCAGATATGCATCGGCTGCCTGCTCGCGCCAGCGTGCTAATAGCGCGATCGACAATGTGTTCATTGCGTCAGAAGAGTTTACAGGTATCAGTGTTCCGGCATTGCCCGCCAGATTGATACCCGGGGCGCCAGCCATCTTGAACCGGGCCACCGATTCAAGAATTCCACAAGCAGGTGAGGAGGCAACCATGGTCCATTTCCACAACAATGACGTTGGTTTAGGCAACAGAGCGGACAGTCGGCCGCAGCGCTGCACGAAGCCCATCGGCCACGCGGTCCACGTCGGATTCAGTCAGGTTGTGCCCGCTGGGTAAGTTGATTCCGTGATCGCCCAGATGAGTGGCCACTTTGCTGAGGCTTGCGTTTCCGCCAAACATCGGGAAGCTTGACAGCGGTGGGAAAAACGG
>CAMCLK010000050.1 GCA_945875585.1 Candidatus Kuenenia stuttgartensis
GTGTTGACACTCGAAGCGCGAAGGGCTCTCGCGGTCAGGGAATAATGGCTTGCACGCCGAGAGCCCGTCTTCGCGGCTCGATGATCGAGCGGGGTGGAAGTTGAGAAAACCTCATGGATCCCGACATTGGGAGTCGCCGGGATACCAAGATCATCTGGCAGATTCGCAACGAATGCCTCACGGAGACCTGAGCGATGAACGGATTCTTTCCGCTAACAATCCGCTTAACAATCCACTGCGCCACTTCAATGCTGCTTGGCCTTTTTGGCCAGGTGGAACCGCCGATTGTTCGAGCAGCTTTGCGTCAATCGTGTGTTTACAACAGTGCCGTCGCTCCAATTGGGGAGGGTGAAAATCCCAAGGATGGCGATAGAAAGCCATCCGCCTCGATGAGGGTTGATGGCCGTGGCCGACTTTGGATTTATCGAATGGAACTTCACAGCGGATCTGCACCGACACCGTTGGCAACGGCGCTCTATACTACGATCGTCCCCATTTATCTTCATCGCTGGCAATTTGATGCCGAAAGGTACTATGGGGTTGGTAATATTTCTCATTCCTTCTTTTGGGGAGGCGGTACCCACGATGAATATTTCCGAGCCGCTGGTGTTTGTCCCCTTCCGCTGGAGGCCATTGAACGATTCAATAAATCGGCACATGCATCCATGTCGGATTCCATGCGGCTGGCTGAATTCAGGGAATCTTGGGATCGTCCTATTTCTCTTGTTCCCGACCACGAGGCACTCACGAGGAGATTCGAGGTAGATGGAGCTGGTAGGTATGCTACCAGATTCGAAAAATATCAGATATTTTTTGATTTTTTGTGCAACGGGAACGGTGGCTGTGAAGCGTATGTGACGGAACCGCATCGTGGCCATCGCATCACGCGAACGGATTATGACCCCAAAAGACCAATTCAACCCGACAGAGGTCACTATAGTTTATGGTATGGAAAGGTCGAATGGAAAACCGACTGGAAAGGGCCATTTTATGTCGCGGCAAATGGCGACGAGCGCTTCATCATAACGGATACCGGTCGCGTGTTCCTGGCCGAACGCAATGTCAAGCCCGGAACGCCATTGAAGGAAATCTGGAAAGGCCCGCCAGTCGATGCCTTGATTCATGATACCGAGTCCAAAAAATGGTATGGCTTCACCAAGAATCAATACTTCGAAGTCGCCGATCCGATCAGGCCGAAGCCGCATCAACTGACGATCCGCCGCAGTTGGAGCGCCGAGGAGGCCATCGCCACGGGCGCGAATTGTGGCCGCGTGATTCGCAACATTGCCGCGATACGAATGAATGAACATTCCTGGGACTTTCTGGCATCTTCGCAATGGCGTGAAGTCAACGACGGCTTGTGCGGCATATGCAACGAGCCGGCCCGTGCGATGGCGTTGCTTCGTGAGAGGTTGAAGCCGGTGTTCGCTCCCGCGACCCGGGAACTTGCCCCTGTCATTGACGATCTAGCAGATCGAGAATTGGCTAAACGCGACGCGGCACAACAACGGCTGCGGGAATATGGCCATACGATTGAGCCGTTATTGCGGCAGGCTCTTGGTGCCGCCGTTCACCCGGAACAAAATCGCCGCTTGAGGCAGCTCTTGGCCGATTCCGAAGACCCTGAGATTCAGACACGGGAAGAGCGCCGGGCTGTCCGTGCCGTTGAGGTGCTGGAATCAATCGGCACGGACGAGTCGCGGCGGATGTTGAAGGAATACGCTCAAGGTGCGGGATCGGCGGTGTTGACACTCGAAGCGCGAAGGGCTCTCGCGGTCAGGGAATAATGGCTTGCACGCCGAGAGCCCGTCTTCGCGGCTCGATGATCGAGCGGGGTGGAAACTGTGATCACCCCGCTCACGCCGGCGTTATGCGCCGCCGCAGTGAACGTTTTTGATACCCTTTTTGCCCGCTTGGATTCGGATTCTTGCTCGGTTTGCCTCTCTCTTCGCTCAACAGTCAAAAGCTTGCCAAAATGAAGTCCGCTCCAATGGTGTTCCCAAATGCGCCTTTCCATTGTTCATTCAAGAGTGCGTGTGGCGATTCAATACCGGAGGACCACTCAATCAACTTGTTTGGTTGCGTCGTTGATTCCGTTTCCTTGGACAGCCCGTTCAACTATTCATTTTTTTTCAAACAGTAAACCCTGAGCCAAACCCAAACCCATACCGATTCCAGAATGCATACCAAGGGGATCAAGACCGGTTCGTTTCGACAATGAGCTTCGTGAAACAACTGATTAACCCGTTCCGTTTAACCGGATTTTTTCCTCCACCGACAAGCGCACCATAATATTCGTGTCAACAGCGATCTTTGAGCCACCGAACGCCTGAAGTCAGCTTCCAGCCCGGATTCGAACCCTTCCGGCTGAGCCACCACATCTCTACCTTCGGTGAATCGTACCGCAAGGCTGATCAAGTCATGGTCGCGTCCGTCAAGCAGGTGGTCCCTGTTCTGGTTCTGCAACAGACGGTGGTTTGCATGAGGTTTGATGCGGAAACAGGCATTCAACTGCGGCAATGATTCCCCCCACTGTTCCGCAACCCACTGCCAAGCCGATGGGCCAAGAAAAAAGGCCCGTCTGTTGAAAGAGCATGGGGGCCAATCCAATGCCTGCCAAGCCCCCAAGCAAGCCATCGCACGCTGCTTGTGCTGCCGTTATGCGTGACCGTGAATCGTACCATCCCAAAAAACCGTGGATCACAAGCAATAGCGGAGGAATAGTCCAAGGGGGTGTGCCGACCATGACAGCACACCCGGCCATCAACCCTCTTTGCGCGGCCCTGCATGCCGCCATGACGATGTCGAGCGTTACCATCGACTGTGGTTCGAAAGGTGGATGCATCGTGGTCACCCTGTTTATTGCCCTGCTGCGTTGTTAGGATAGAAACTTGTCGCCGGGAGATCTGCACGATCTTCTGGCTCAATCTTCAGGTGCTGGACGTTGACATCGCCATGACCACACCCCGACCCGGAGAGGGCATTCGTGTTCTCATCATCGATGACGAACGCGCTCATGCCCAAGTGGTTGCAGAAACACTGGAACGCCAAGGTTACGAGTGTGTGGTGGCCACTAGCGGGGTGGCTGGTGCCCGGCAATTAGAGCAGGATGAATTTGATGTGGTGCTAACCGACCTTCGCATGGCGGAGGTTGATGGAATGGAGATCCTGAAGAAAGCCCGTCAGGCACAGCCCGATGCTGAAGTACTTGTCATCACGGGTCACGGAGATGTGAAAACCGCGGTCGAGGCGATCAAGCAAGGGGCTTCGAATTATCTGACCAAGCCACTCGACATGGCTGAATTGCGAGTGTTGGTGGAAAAAGCTGCTCAAAAGCGACGTCTGGCCCGCACCAACCGCGAGCTTCAGCGCCAGATCAATGAGAAATTCGGATTTGAAGGTGTTGTCGGTTCAAGTCCCAAAATGCACGAAGTGATTGCCCGGCTGCAAAGCATTGCGCCAACCAGCGCCACCGTGCTGATTCATGGGGAAACTGGAACAGGTAAAGAACTTGTTGCCAAAGCGATTCACACCAACAGCCCGCGCAAGAACAAGCCCTTTGTGGCCATGAACTGCACCGCGCTCAACGAAAACCTGTTGGATGATGAATTGTTCGGGCACGAGGCGGGGGCATTCACAGGCGCCGAGCGAGTTCGCAAAGGTCGGTTTGAGCATGCCAATGGAGGCACACTGTTTCTCGATGAAGTGGGGGATATGCCTCTTAACCTTCAAGCCAAGCTGCTCCGGGTGCTTGAGAACAATGAAGTGTTCCGCATTGGTAGCAATGAGCCGCTTAAGATAAATGTCCGCGTTGTATCAGCCACTCACCGTGACCTTGAAGCTGCCGTTGCAGACGGAACATTTCGTCAAGATTTGTACTTTCGTTTGAACCGCTTGAAGGTGAAGCTGCCGGCCTTGAGGCAGAGGCGGGAAGATATTCCTCTATTGTCTTCCCATTTTATGAAAGAATGCAACTCCCTTTATGGTAAATCCGTGAATGGGATATCGGAACCAGTGCGTCGGGCCATGGCCATTCACGATTGGCCGGGGAATGTTCGCGAATTGCGCAATTTCATTGAAAGTATGGTCGTTCTTGACCTCGATGGAGTTCTCGATACGGACGATGTGCAGGATGGTGAAATCATGCCTAGGCAAGGTGGTGCCGCGGCAGGTTCGGGATCGGAAAACACTCTTGTAGGCCGTCCGCTTGCCGAGGTTGAGCGTTTCTACATGGAACGCGCCCTCGACCTGACAGGGGGTAACCGCGAAGAAGCGGCGCGCTTGCTGGGGGTGGGGGAGCGAACCCTTTACCGGATGATTCAGGATTGGAAAATTCAGGACCGCATCAAGGATGCCATGGGCCGCGCAGGTGGCGACATGGCTAAGGCTTCCGCCGATTTGGGAATGTCAGAAAAGATGCTGGCGCGGAAGCTGAAAAAACTAGCATTGGCGGGCGGCGAAGAGGCTGACGATGCCTTGGAAGATGAGGGAGTGTGATGGTAGCCTCGGGCTTGCCCCGGATTCGTGCCCTTGACCCGATCGTGGTCAGTCAAATTGCTGCTGGCGAAGTAGTTGAAAGACCCGCCAGTGTGCTGCGCGAACTTCTCGACAACGCACTTGATGCCGGTGCCACGCGCATAGAAGTGGAAGTTGAGCAGGGTGGCATCGAGCGCATATGTGTCGCTGACGATGGTTGCGGCATTGCGGGAGATGATTTGCCACTGGCCCTTGCAAGCCATGCCACAAGCAAACTTTCGAGCGCCAACGACCTTGAAACCATTGCAACCATGGGATTTCGTGGCGAGGCGTTGGCCAGCATTGCCAGCATCGCGCAGGTGGAATTGCGTTCGGTACCTCGCGGATCGGGTGCGGGGGCAATTATTCGCAGCCATGGTGGCAGAGTGGACAAAATTGAACCGTGGCTGGGCACATCCGGCACGCGTGTGGAAGTGAAACATCTTTTTTACAATGCTCCAGTTCGACGCCGATTTCTTAAAAGCCCGGCTGCCGAGATGGCGCATTTCAATGAAGTGTTGACTCGTTTTGCCTTGGCAATCGGTGCGCTACCCGCGGAGATCCGCCCGCACATCATTTTGCGGCAAGGGCGCAAAACTCTGATGGATCTGCCGGGTTCCCTTGAAGCGATGGATCGCGTGGAACGGTTGTTTGGCCCGGAAGTGGCTCACCAGTTGCACGCCATCGACCGTTCCCGAGACGGTATGCGACTGCGAGGGCTAGTGGCGGATCCCGCATGCGATCGCGGTACAGCGCGCATGCAGTATCTTTTTGTGAATGGTAGGCATGTCAAGGATCGGTCGTTGCAGCATGCCATAACAGAAGCCTACCGCGGGTTGATGATGGTTGGTCGTCACCCTGTTGCTTTTTTGTTTTTGGATGTGCCGCCTGGCGAAGTCGACGTCAATGTGCATCCTGCCAAGTCCGAAGTGAGGTTTCACCAGCCTCAGGCGATTCATCAACTGATTTTCGGTGCTATTAAGGATCGTTTGCGTCGGGAAGAGTTGGTGCCGCCACTAAGGCCTGCCACTGAATTCCGGTTTGACCCGCCAGCGCCGGTGCAACGATCACTTCCGATGCCTCCTCCACCAGTGGCGCCTCGCTCCATTCGTGATCAGCATTCGCATGAGGCAGGTGGGGCGGAATCATCGCCTACGGTTCATGATTCTTGGCCAATCGAAAGGCCCCGGCAAGACACTCCCAATATCGCTCCGCCTCGAAATGATTCGCAGGGGAACCCAAATGTTGCAGCGCCTCAGGTATTTCAGGAGCTGACGGCAGCAAGCTCTGGCGATTCTCCAAGAATGTTGCAGATCTATGATTCTTATTTGGTGGTCGAAAGCAGTGATGGCTTGATGGTGATCGATCAGCACGCCTTGCACGAACGGATTCTTTTTGAGCAGATTAAAAAAAGGCTTACCGTAGGAGCCATTCCCGCGCAGAGATTGCTTTTGCCCGAAGTGCTTGAACTGACGGGTGAGCAGCGAGCCCTGATCGAGGAGTGGAGCGAAGCCCTGCGAGAACTGGGAATGGAAGTAGAGGCTATGGGGGCCACAGCCATGGCTATTACGGCTTATCCAGGGATATTGGGGCAAAGGTCTCCGGGTCAGCTGTTGATGCAGGTGGTGGACCACTTGGTCAAGCGCCAGCGACCTCCATCTCGCGAAGCCCTGCTACACGACATCATGAGCCTCATGGCTTGCCACTCTGCTGTTCGGGCCCGCGAACCGCTCACGCAGGAGCAAATGGCGGCGTTGCTTGAGCAACGTCACCTCGCCCAAGATACTCACCATTGTCCGCACGGCCGTCCCACGGCTCTGGTATTTTCTAAACATGACCTTGAGCGCCAGTTTGGCCGTACCTGACGGCCGATTGCCCTTTCTTTTGCCAAGGATTTTCGCCATCTAGCGCATTGAAAGCACGAGAAGGCACAGGAATTGATTCATGAGCGGGGAGCAATTGGACCTACTGTTGGATGCGCGCTTGCGCCTGACGGATAGGTCTGGACGCTCGAGTGACTACCAGATCGACTGCCGTGGATGGATTCTGGGCAGTGCGCCCGGTTGCGATTTGCGGCTCGATCAGTCGGCACCCCCCGTCTGGGTTTTATTGGTGCCGTGTCAGGGCGGTATCTTGGTGCGTAAACTGGCGCCTTTGGTTCGTGTCGAGGTGAATGGTGAATTGTGGCAGTCGGGAATCGTGTCTTATCCAGTTCAAGTTCGGCTTGGTGATTTAACCCTTGAATTGACGGGATTAAACGATCCGGCTTTGCCGGAACCGCTCCATTCTGCTGCAGAAGACCGGCCAGAACGTTGGTTCCGCAAGGCGCGCCATCTGCTGCGCCTGATGCGGGGTTTCGTTTCAGGGGGAGGCGCAGTTGCCCCTGTTCCGTTGAGTGAAGAACATACTGTCCCATCCATGTCTCCCGCGCTGGAAACAGCATGGCAAATGCTAAGGGTTGCTCAGGAGCAGCACAGAGACGATTTGGTGCGACTTGAGCGCGAACGGGCGCTCGTTGCTTCACGCTGGGCGGAGATCGAACGCGACAGGGTGGAGCGTGAAACGGCCAGACTTCAGCATCATCAACGAACAGAAGATCTAGAGGCGCGCGATCATGCTGTGACTGTGCGCGAAGCGGCAGTGGCTCGTTCCGAACAGGAACTGTTCCAGTCGCATTTGAGCCAGCAGCAGGAATTGCTAGATCTGCGCCAGCAGCGTTTGGATCTGGAAAGCGCGCAGAACGATCTGGAAAAGAAGCGTTTGGATCTGGAAGCGCGTGAATTGGAGTTGGCTGCCCGACAAGCAATCATTCACGTTCCAGCCGTTGTGCCACCGGTGGAATTTGTATCTGTTGTGGAAGAAGCCAAGCCGGATCCAGTTGTCCTATCAGAATTGGTGGTTGAGCCTGCTGCGCCAATATCGCATCAACCTGTTGTGATTGAGAAGCCTGTCGCCAAGGCGCAAGTTATTCCGGCCATTCCTGAAGCGTGGTGGCCCGCTAACGAAAACATTCCCATCGCCCCTGAGCCGGTTGAAATCGAGCGGCCCGATCCGGGTAATGAGGCTGTGGAGTCAGGGCCGTCGGAAATTATTTCTGTGATGCGCTCCCTGTTGCCGGAATCTGACAAGAAAATTGCGCGTCAGTTGCCTGAATGGCTTCAGGAATGGTGCAGACTTGGTTTCAGTGCGGCAGCGCGCGCCCGTGCCGGCCAATCGGTTGGCCCAGCACTTTGGGAAGCTACTGGCCGAATCGACGATTCGGATGCGGCATTGAGCCGGGTGCTTTTGAACGAGGGATTAGCGGTTTCAACCGACTTGGAGCGATTGCTTGCGGCAGCCCGTTTGGAACGCAGGCCGTTACGTTCGATTCTGTTAGGCGATGGCGTGTTGACCAAGTATCAGTTGGCTCAGCTTGAATCCGGGAACATGGCTGGACTGGTCATAGGACCAGTTGCTGTGCTCGACCGACTGCCCAGTGGCCCTCGCGAAGAGCTGTTTTCTGTTTACGATCCACGCCGTGGTGCCGAAGGGATGCTGCATCACCTCGCGGAAGCTGAAATGTCTGACGCGGCGCGGCCAGATGAATACACGCAACGCGCTTTGGCGGTTGCCGCCATTGAATCGGAAAATCTTCAGGCCACGTGGGAAGTTTTCGAAATCGATGGCAGGCCCGCTGTCCTGCGTGAAGCCCTTGTGGGATGTGGATCAGACAGTTGGTCGGCTTTGGCAGCTGTGCCAGGGGTCTGGTATCGCCTCGTGCTTCAGGCAACATTGGGCCTGCGCGACCTTCATGCATCAGGGCTTACTCATGGCAGGGTTGATGCCAGCCATGTGCTGCTGGCTCCCACAGGTTTGGTAAAGCTACTTGACCCAGCAGTGCCTTCTTGGATTTTCGGTTCTCAGATGGATGACGATCCTGCTGCCGACCTGAAATCGTTGGCCCGGTTGGCTCGTACATGGTTGGTGGATGAAAACAGATCCGGGCCTAAGCCCAAACCGCTGCCTCCCTTGTTGCTGACCATTCTTGACAGGCTCGAATCGCTATCGGGGCCAGCCATTGCCACAGCCGTGGATCTTGCTTCCGAACTCGATCATGCAGGCACCCAAGTTCCTGGGAATGCAGCAGCATGGCAACGATTTTTAGCAGAAATCCGCCGTGACACAGGGACCGAGCTTGCGTCGTTCTCCGCCTGACATCAATCACTTCCGACACCAAAAGACTGAACCTTGCAAGGCAGGGTCGTTGCTGTGATCATCAAGCCTTCCGGGAGACTGGCTTGCAGAGGAACTGATTCATGAGCAGTCGCGGTGTTTTTGGAATCTTGGTTCTGGTCCTGCAGGTTCATTCTGCTATGGGGCAGGCGCCACCACCTGCGCCAACGGATGCCCAGCGGAACATCAAAGATCATGTGCGATCTCACTACACCAAGTTCGAATTCCGGATTCCGATGCGTGACGGGGCCCGGCTTTTCACCGCGGTTTATGTTCCGAAAGACGACTCACAGAACCATCCTTTGCTGTTGAGTCGCACTCCATACAGCGTTGCGCCTTACGGGGTTGACAACTACCGGGAAAAACTGGGCCCTTCCGAGTTTTTTCAAAAATCGGGTTACATCTTTGTGTACCAGGATGTCCGGGGAAGGTGGATGTCGGAAGGGTCGTTTGTGAATGTTCGACCGCACCAAGCGAATAAGAAACAGCATCAGATCGACGAAAGCACGGATACATACGACACCATCGACTGGTTGCTGAAAAACATACCCGGGCACAACGGCAAAGCTGGGATGTCTGGAATTTCATACCCAGGATTTTATACGGCTGCGGGCATGATTGATGCCCATCCGGCGCTGAAAGCCTGCAGCCCGCAAGCACCGGTGATCGACTGGTTTGTTGGTGACGATTTCCATCACAACGGTTGCTTCTTTTTGCCGCACGCTTTCAACTTCATGGCTGGCTTTGGCAAGGAACGCCCCTACCCGGACCGCAAATTTGGCCGAACCCCTTTCGACCACGACACTCCAGACGGTTACCAATTTTTTCTCGATATGGGCCCACTGGCACAGGCGGACAACAAGTACCTGAAGGGCGGCATCTCGTTCTGGAATGAGATGATGCGGCATGGAACTTACGACGAATTGTGGAAGCAGATGAATATACGCCCTCATTTGAAGGGAATTAAGCCAGCGGTCATGACGGTGGGTGGCTGGTTTGATGCGGAAAATCTATTTGGGGCATTGAACTGTTACCAGTCGATCGAAAAGCAAAGCCCAGGGGCCAACAATGTTCTTGTGATGGGGCCATGGGATCATGGTGGATGGTCGCGAGGAACCGGCGATTCCCTTGGCAATGCCCGATTTGGATCGAAAACAGCGGAATACTATCGCGAAAAGATCGAGTTTCCCTTTTTTGAGCATCACCTCAAAGGCTCTGCTCCGTTATCCGCCAGCGAGGCTCATGTTTTCGAGACGGGAACCAATATCTGGCGGAAATACGATTCATGGCCACCTCGATCGGTTCGCGAGCAACACTTTCAGTTTCAGGAGCGAGGGGGACTGGCTCAGGAAACCCCAAAGATCGCAGGCAACGACTCGTTTCTATCTGACCCGGCCAAGCCTGTGCCGTTCATGGAGCGTACGACAACAAAAATGGATTACGAATACATGACAGCCGATCAGCGCCATGCCGCCCGCCGTCCCGATGTGCTTGTGTATCAGACCCCTGTTCTTACCGAAGATCTTTCGCTGGCAGGCCCGGTGGAAGTCGATCTTTGGGTCAGCACAACCGGAACGGATGCCGATTGGGTCGTTAAATTGGTAGACCAGTTCCCCGCGGATTATCCTGATCTGGATCCCAACCCGTCCGGGGTTAGAATGGGTAATTATCAGATGCTTATTAGGGGCGAGCCTTTTCGAGGCAAATTCCGTGAAAGCTTCAGCAAGCCTGTTCCATTTGAACCGGGCAAAGTTACCCGTGTTCGCTTCACCATGCCCGATGTTTGCCACACGTTTCGTTCGGGTCACAGAATGATGATTCAGATTCAATCCAGTTGGTTTCCACTGGTGGACCGGAACCCGCAGAAATTCTGTGATATTTACAGCGCAGACGAGTCCGATTTTACCAAACAAACACATGCGGTTCACCGGGGCCCTGATACCCCCAGCGGTATCAAGGTGCGCGTTCGCTGAATGGCTCGATCGATCGAGCCAAACCGGTGGATGGATCGGCCTCCACAATGGTCCCGTGCAGCCGCATGTCGCCCGTGGCCAATGGCCATGGTTCTGTCATACCTGTGCGAGCCGATCGCATCACGGCTTCGGTTTGCCTTCCAAGCACACCGTCGTGCGGCCCGCACATGCCTATGTCTGTTTGGAACGCCGTCCCTTTGGGCATGATGCACGCGTCAGCGGTTGGCACATGCGTGTGGGTTCCCAAGGCCATGGCGACTTTACCATCTAGGTGGCGCGCCAACAGTTGTTTTTCAGCAGTGGCTTCGGCATGCAGATCCACCAACACAACGTCAGCCAAAGGTTGAAGCTGCTGGAGAAGACGATCTATGGCTTCGATGGGGCATTCGGCTGGTTTCATGAACGTTCTGCCAAGCACAGTAAATGCAGCCAAGCGAACTCCGGACGGCAGTGTGACCAGTGCAAAGTTGCGGCCGGGGCATTGAGGAGCCAGATTGGCCGGGCGGCAGATGCGTGGATCAGATTCAAGGATAGGTACAATTTCACGTTTGCGCAGCGCGTGATCGCCAAGGGTGATGAGGTCTATTCCTGCAAGTGTTAGTGCCCGGAACTGTGAGGGCACCAAACCAGAGCCTGCTGCGGCATTTTCGGCATTTACCACGATGGCATCAAGTTGATGGGTTGCGCGCAGCACCTTGGCTCTGCAAACCACGAGATCGATTGCGGCCCCTCCAACCACATCGCCCAAAAATAGGATCCGCACCGGTCTGTCTCTCCATGCTTGATCCAACAGGGGAATGCCATTACGCTGATGATACGGGATTCGTCCCGACCCCGCCTGCCCGCCACTGTTTCATTCGTCATTGGTACGGATTGAGGACTTTCCCACCATGCCCTTCAAGCGCATGTCTCTGTTTCAAGGACTTTTGCTGCTGGCTGGTGTGGTAATGGCCGCATTGCCTGTTCAGGGCCAGGTTCCGGATTCCGCCACACCTGCGCCATTTTTGGCGACCATCACTCCGTGTGGGGGCAAACGTGGCACCACGGTTGAGGTGACTTTCGCGGGGTCGGACCTCGAAGAACCGAAAGCCTTGCTGTTCGATCACCCGGGCTTGGTCGCCACGCCTGTGGTGGTGCCTGCTCCTCCACCCATGGCTGGCAAGCCACCAGTTCCTGCCCCGCCAGTCACTAAATTTCAGGTGAAGATTGCCGGCGATGTTCCCGTGGGGCTTCACGACGTGCGCATTGTGGGCCGTTGGGGGGTAAGTCAGCCGCGCATGTTTGCCGTGGGCAATTTGGCCGAGGTAGCCGAAAAGGAACCCAACAACGACGTACCCGAAGCCCAACGGATTGAGGTCGATACCACCGTTAATGGCGTTATTTCAGCCGGAACCGACGTCGATTACGTGGTGTTCAAGGGAACGCGTGGTCAAAAAATATATGCGGCGTGCATGGCGTCTAGTATCGATAGCCGGCTAAATCCGCTTTTGGAACTCTACGATATCCGTGGTAGAATCGTGGCTTCCGCCCGTCCATTGTCTGAAACTGAAACCTCGCTGCGCGCTGAATTGCCAGCCGATGGCGATTACCACATCCGTGTGGCATCGTTCACCTATCAGCGTGGTGGCCCCAATCACTTCTACCGGCTCAACGTGACCACCACACCTTGGGTTGAAATGCTGCTACCCCCTGCAGTCGGCCCCGCCGGTGGCACAGTCACTCCGGTAGGACCGGATGGCCCTCTTCCTGCGGTAGCCGTCAAAGTTGCGCCAGAGGTTTATTCTCAGGAAATTCCCAGAGGGTTCACTTACCATGCCGCTTCGCGCTTGCGCCTTCCACTATTCGTTCCGGCTGAGGTTGGATCAGGTCCTTTGCCCCCAGCTATTCTCGGAGTAACCGCGCTTGGCATTGTTCCAGAAAAAGAACCCAACGACCTGCCTGTTTCAGCGCAGGAGGTTGCACCGGAAACAGACACCTTTGGAACTATCGGCAAACGTGGAGACATTGACTGGTACCGCTTCAAGCTGAAAAAAGGCCAGACCGTTGTGCTGACTCCGTTGGGCGACGCCATCGGTTCCTTGGCGGACCTGACTTTATCTGTCCGCCTTGGTGCTGAAGGTGGCGATATCGTTGACCTAGATGACCTGCCAGCGGGCGGCCCCGTACCCCGATTGCTGACCCGGCACGACGATCCACCTGCATACACAATGACCGCCGCTGCTGATGGTGAGTATTTCGTTCGCGTTGGCAGTCGTATTTCAGAAACGTCATGGGGGGCGCGCCACTACTACCGCCTGCAAATCGCCGCGCCACGGCCGCGTTTTTCTGCTGTGGCGTTGGTAGGTGACCTCTATAGGCCCACTGGCCTGTTGGTTCCTCGCGGTGGAGTGGGGACGTTAGTGGCGGGAGTATTCCGCGACGATGGATTCGCAGGTGAAGTAACCATTGTGGCTGAAGGCCTGCCAGCTTCTGTTACGGCCATGCCTTTGGTTCTCGCAGCCGGTGAAACCAGCGGTCGCATGGTGTTTCAGGCGCAGCCACAGGCACCGGCCGATCCGGTCGTGATCCGGCTCGTGGCGCGCGGCACCATCAATGGCCAAGCAGTCACCCGTCCGGTTGTGCCAACGGGCTATGTTTGGCCTGTTTCGGCAAACAATACCAATATTGTCCCCCCGGCGCGGGCGCATCAGACCTTGGTATTGGCGTGCGTGGATCCGGCTCCAATCAGTCTGGTTGCCGTACTGGACAAGCCCGGCATCATTCAGGGAGACAAAGGTCAGTTGAAGGTGGCTGTGAAGCGCGTTGTGCCCGAGGCTAAAGTTCCTGTCAACATTCAGACCATAGATCTGCCGGCGAATTTTGTGAACAACAACCAGCCAGTGGTTGTGGCTCCTGAAGCAGCGGAAGGCATTCTGAATATCACCGTTCCTGCCACCATGTCTCCCGGCCCGCAGGTCTTGATGGTGCGGGGGCAAGCGGCTGTGCCGTTCGCCAAAGACCCCATGGCCAAGCAGAAACCTGCCACATCCAACGTTGTCTGGGCCATGCCAGTGGTTTTACAGGTACTTCCCAAAGCCCTTGCCACAGTGGCATTATCGGCGCCGCAAATTCCTGTGAAAGCCGGTCAATCTGCCGAATTGGTAGTGAAAGTCACTCGCCTCCACGGTTTTGGCGGTCCGTTTCAAGTTGATGTTGTTGTTCCGCCTGCTGCCATGGGCGTGCAGGTTGGCCCGGGGGTTTGTCCACCCGGAGCAACGGAATTCAAAGTGCCGGTGCGTGCCCTGCCAGATGCCAAACCGGGTGCTCGCAACGATATTGTCGTACGCCTGACGGGAACTTGGCCGGGTGGCCAACCCATTCCCGTAGAAATCAAGTTTGGCGTGGTGGTGAATCCCTAACGCTTTGTGCGGTTCAAGAGTCAGTCGCTGGAGATACAAAGATGAATGGCTGCATGATTTCCTTGTTGGTGGCTTTCGGGCTGGCGGTACCTGCCGCAGATCCGCCCGCGGCGGCACCAGTGGGTGTACCACCCATAAAAATTGTTGCTCTTAATCGCAAGGAACCAGTTCTTTATGACAAAGACATCGAGCCAATTTTTGTGAATAAATGCGCTTTTTGTCATTCCGGGAACATCAAGGAAGGCAAACTGGATATGGCCACTCACGAAACGCTGATGAAGGGAGGGAAGAAAGGCCCTTCCATTATTCCTGGAAAAGCGGACGAAAGCATTCTCTACAAGCTTTCAGCCAAAGTGATGCGTCCTGCCATGCCGCCCAAAAGCGAAGACCCTCTTACTCCAGAGGAACTTGCTCTCATCAAGCTTTGGATTGATCAAGGCGCGAAGGCCCCATCTGCTGCCCGAATCCGGCCCAAGATTGTTTTGACACCGCCGCCTTCCTCGGTACACCCGGTTCGTGCTCTTGCATTCAGTCCGGACAAAGGAACATTGGCGATCGCGCGGGGTAATCAGGTGCTGCTCCACGATGCGGCATCGGCGGTATTCCTTCGTGCCTTCACAGATCCGGCGCTGAAAACAGCCGATGGCAAGCCTGTTGTTGCCGCCCATATCGGTTTGGTGGAGTCGATGGCGATCAGTCCAGATGGCCGTTATCTGGCCACTGGGTCGTTTCAGGAACTCATTCTGTGGGATTTTCGAACCGGACGCATTGTGCGTAAGGTCGCGCCATTCACAGACCGCGTGGTTGCCCTTGCGTTCAGCCCTGATGGCAAGTTGCTGGTAGCAGCAGGTGGCGCCCCAACCGAGGACGGTGAAGTCCGCCTGCTGGAAGTGGCTACGGGCAAAGCTTTATTCGACCTCAAGAGCCCGCACAGCGATACGGTTTTTGGCGTGGCTTTCTCGGCGGATGGGAAAATGCTTGCGACCTGCGGCGCGGACAAGTTTGTCAAAACTTGGGAAATCCCTTCCGGCAAGGCGCTCAAGTCGTTTGAGGGGCACACCCACCATGTTCTCGATGTGAGCTGGAAGGCCGACGGTAAAACACTGGCCAGTGCTGGTGCCGACGGCGTGATCAAAATCTGGAACTTCGAGGCGGGAGAACAGGCTAGAACGTTGGCAGGGCATACCAAACAGGTCAGCCGTGTTGCATTTGTTGGCACCACACCCAATATCGCTACTTGCTCGGGTGATCTTACGGTTCGGGTATGGAATGCGGACAACGGTGGCGCTCAGCGTACCCTGACCGGATTTCCAGACTACCTGCATGCCTTGGCTGTCACGGCAGATGGCACATTGTTGGCCGCTGCTGGCGAAGACGGTGCCGTTCGAATTTATGTGGGTACTGCCGCACAGCCCACCAAGGTCATTCCTGTTCCCCAATGACCCTTGGTCAGCGATTGCTCTCTGGAACGGCATGCTGTCCATTTTCAAAGCGTGGCTGGCCCAATCGTATAGCGGGTGGACCAGCAGCAGCCATGCTGGGGGTTTCGGGAGATGCGGCCCGAACGATCGGCTGTGGGCGTCCTAGCGCAGGCGCTGAAACCACAGCACCCGGAATCGGATTGTACGATGGCTGGCGAGTTGCAGCCATCAAGGCTGTGCTGGTTGTATTGGCATTCCTGTCGCGATTCACCAGGGCGGAGTCTTGCCGGGTGCGGGCCAGACTCTGAAGCCATGCTGTTTCCAAAGCCTCAATGGAATTAATCCCGTAATGCTGCCTCAGGGCTTGATCCCATCCAGCTTGCATTCCTGTTCCCAAAAACGCCAGAAACGCAGCTTTGCTGGATCGAGCCACCAAGTAATCGACAACAGAAAACCCTTGGGCATACAGAACAAGCACGTCGTCGGGGTACTGGGTGAGGGAAAACAGCCGTCTGAGAGCCATGCGCCTGTTGGGCGTGTTCAGAATTTCACGAACCAACTGATCGTGGCGGCGGCGTTCAAGGTCGTCTTCGCTCAGAACGCAACCACCCTCATCGGCCCAGCGTGGTAAAGGGCCCCGAAAGTGGTGGGCAAAAACGGTGTGGGTGATTTCGTGCGGAAGCACACTGGCAATCAGGCGATCGAGTGTTCCCTCGATGCTCATATCCATTCCAAGAATTTGCCCCTGCTCGAAAACAAACGACGTGGCACCGCCCGAACCGCCGAGCGTGATCTTCACATGAATGGGGCAAGGTTGCAGCCAGCCGGGCATTTCGTAACCAAGCCATTCCTGAGCTTTGACCACGCGCCAATACTCGGCGTACTGGCCAATGCGCTCGGCAATTTTGGCGTCGGGGGCGTTCACCATAAAATTGGGGGTGCGGAACTGGGCACCCATAAGCCCTGAAAGTCCCGTCATCAGGACGAGGCAGTACCAAAACAATCGTGGCATCGAGTCCACCCCGAAGATTTCGCAGAAGTGATCACGGAGGCCATCCATGGCCAAGGCGCACACTCCTGTAGTCTTCCATGCAAACATCGGGCCAGAGTTCTTGCCTACATGCATCTTTTCAGAGGCAAGTGATAATTGGGTAAGGTTTTAGGAATGGTGGCAACGGTTGCGCAAATGGGAGAGCGTTAACAGGGAAGCGCTGGGTATTTGTAACGGTTACAAGACCTTGGAAAAAATTGCCAACAATTAATTCAACGGGGGGCTGCCAATGGGTCTGCACCCGACATGCTCGGTACGTTTTCCATGATCAGTACCAACCGAACCAGAAGTTGCACGGCGCGCCCTTCTTTAATGACTGCTGGATCGGTTTTGCGCATGGCCATGTGCATCAGCACACCCTTGCCATCTTCAAGTTGGCTTTTCTGGCTTTGGTAACCGGGCCAGTGCAACGGTTCGCGCAACCGACGAACCATGGAGGGAGTTACGGGCAAAAGGTCGCCTTTGTCGTTGAAGATGTCAACAGGCAGCTTTTCCTGCCTGTACCGGGTCCACGGTTCCAAACGCACGGTAACCTGATTATTGGCCGGAATGGTTTTGTAACTATCGTTTTTTAATGAAGCGAGGGCATCGAGTCCGTCCACAAAGGCCTGTGTGATCTGGTCACGTTCCAAACCTTTGGGAAGTTTGCGGCCCTTTTCGCGCATGATGCTGAGTTGTTTACGCTTGTCTTCAACTTCCGACATGATCGCGTAATCGGGATGTAAAAACGGGTGGTTCCATTCGACCACCAAGTTATTGTTTTTGTCGGGTGCGGATACGACTGTACCTTGCGCCCAACCCAAGAGCAGCAGATCCCGCGTGGGTTCCACGGGAACCTGACCGGAAACCAAAACCGCAAGCGGGATCAGAAGGTTCATCTGCCCTGTCCAGGTTTTTTCTGGGCATCCTGAACGATAATCACCATATTGGTTAAAATATCTTCGGGAGGAGGTGGCGGTTGGCCGGGAATTGGCCTGTATTTCAGGGCCTTATCACGAGCCGCAATCGCTTTTTCTTTGGTGGTAACCGCTTGTACCTGCACAATCTGACCCATGGTCAGGGTTGAAAAATCGGCTTCAAAACCAGGAAGATAACGGTCTTTGTCTTTACCTTTGGCTTTAATCATTTCATCCCGCGAGGGGCGTTTCAGGTTACCGCGGTCGTCGAATGTCAGCGGCATATTCATGGTGCGAATCTTAACATCGTCAGTGATGGCAAACGATAACTTGATGTTCCTGCCCTTACCCGCCGCGACGTCGATTGCAAAATTGCGGTCCGATTCTCGCACATCGGCAATTTTACCAACAAACGTACCTTGCTTGATGTAAGGAACTGGAGGCGCGGCCTTCTCCATCTTTTCGGGCTTTTCTGATTCCTCTTTCTTAGCGTCCTTTTTCGCGTCTTTCTTTGTGTCTTTGCCGTCGCCCTTCTTGGGGTCGGCAGAGTCTTTTTTGGCATCCTTTTTCAAATCTTTGCCATCACCCTTCTTGGGGTCAGCGGCGTCTTTTTTCGCGTCTTTCACATCGCCCTTGGCCGCATCTTTTTTGAGATCGGTGGCGTCTTTTTTCGCATCCTTCGATTCAGCGGCTGCATCCACTCCCTTGGCTGCACCAGGTTCCTGGGCTGCAAGGAACGGAACTCCAGCAACAATGGTCAACAGCAATGCAAGCCGCCACCACATCAACAGTCGGGTCATCTGCAGGCCTCCCCTAAAACGCATATGCCAATCATATTCTTTGTTCACGCTTGAATCCAGAGCCAGGCCTACTCTGATTGCGCTTCAAGTGCATTGGTGACGCATATCGGCACCGAGGTTGAACGCTGGTCAACAATTACCTAAAACAATCATCTGAAGGCTGGTCCGTGGGGCAGGGCAGTTCCCGTTCCGCGTGTCGACCGCCTCGCAGGCGCCCGGCGAACCATTACTATGAGCTTTATCGAACACATTGTCGCACGTGAAATCATGGACAGTCGGGGAAACCCGACCCTCGAAGCCGAGGTCATTCTTGAAGACGGCTCACATGGAAGGGCTGCTGTTCCATCCGGAGCCAGTACGGGCGCTCACGAAGCTTATGAGCTTCGCGACGGCGACAAGAATCGCTACCTCGGCAAGGGCGTTCTCAAGGCTGTTGAAAACGTCAATGAGCTCATCGCACCCGAAATCGAGGGTATGGACGCTTACGACCAAGTCGGTATCGACAAGCGGTTGGTCGATCTCGACGGCACCGCCAATAAAAGCAAGCTGGGTGCCAATGCCATTCTGGGCGTGTCCATGGCTGTTGCACGCGCTGCATCGGAAAGCGTTAAGCTGCCTCTTTACCGCTACCTTGGCGGGGTTAATGCCCGTGTGCTGCCAGTTCCCATGATGAACATCATCAACGGTGGCAAGCACGCCGACAACACAGTCGATTTTCAAGAATTCATGATTATGCCTTTGGGAGCCCCCTCCTTCCGGGAGGCACTCCGCATGGGTGCTGAAGTGTTCCATCACCTCAAGAAGGTTCTTCACGACAAGCACCTCAGCACTTCGGTGGGCGACGAAGGTGGTTTTGCCCCCAACTTGGCTTCGGCTGATATGGCGCTTGAAACAATTGCCACGGCTGTGGAAAAGGCTGGATACAAGCTGGGTCAGGACATTGTTTTCGCGATCGACGCGGCCGCTACCGAGCTTTACGAAGAAGCTCACAAGAAAGGCAAAAAAGGTTACTGCTACTTCAAGAGCGCGCCCGACAGCGTTGTTGATAGCGACGCCATGATTGAAATGTGGGCCAAGCTGTGCGCCAAGTGGCCAATCAAGAGCATCGAAGATGGCCTTTCCGAAGACGACTGGGAAGGTTGGACCAAGCTTACCAAGGCTCTTGGGGACAAGGTCCAACTTGTTGGAGACGACCTGTTTGTCACCAACACGAAGCGCTTGGCCGATGGCTTCACCAAGAAGGCTGGCAACAGCATTCTTATCAAGGTCAACCAGATTGGCACCTTGACCGAAACGCTGGAAGCCATCGACTTGGCCCGCCTGCACGGCTACACCAGCATCATTAGCCACCGCAGTGGTGAAACAGAAGACACCACCATCGCAGACATTGCCGTGGCCACCAACGCGGGCCAGATCAAGACAGGATCAGCCAGCCGTACCGACCGCATTGCCAAGTACAACCAGCTTCTGCGCATTGAAGAGGCGCTGGGCGACACCGCCGTATACGGCGCCACCATTTGGCCTGCAACCCGCCGTTGATGCAATTGTAAACGTTATTTTCCAAGGCCGTATGCTGAAGGCATACGGCCTTTTTTGTTTTTCATGTTCAATTCGATATTGATGAGCCCCCAACGTGAGTTGGGGGCTCACGAAGACAAATTTTTGGGGACAAGTGCCGATTGGATTTGTGGCCGTATGCCTTTATTGCCATGAGCCCCCAACGTGAGTTGGGGGGTGCTCCAGTCGCTCGCGCACCCCCCAACTCACGTTGGGGGCTCAAAAAACTTATCGAACGGCGCCGTTTGCTTACGCAACCACCACTTGGTAACCGGCCGGAATCTGCATGGCGTTGCCCAGCAGGTCTCTCGGGCCGGCGGCGTCGATTTTCAGGCGGACCGTCAGCGTGCCGCGCACTGCCGACTTGTAAGAGATGCTCCAAGAAGCACTCGCCCCGCGCAATAACAATGCAGAATTACTGAGCGTCACTGTGGCGCCATTCAGCGGCGTGAAGGTGACGTCGAACATCGAAAGGTTCAGCGTCTGCACATTCTCGGAGAATTTAATGGCTACAGATGCCGTTTCACCCAGTCGGATGCGCGCGGCGCCGGTCATGATTGCTGTTGGAGGCAATCCATCGATCGTCCAAGCCTTGGCGGTACCTGCCCGGGCAGCATTGCCAAACAGGTCGCGTACCACGCCTCCCTTCAAGGCAACAGACGTTACGAACCGCGAATTGGGCAGATTGGCAATGACCAGATCAAATTGGGCGCCCCTGTTGTCGGCATCCGGCCTGATGTTGGTAACGGTTCCGTTCGCAACGTTGAATGCCGCCGCCGTGATCGTTGAAGTATCAACCACATCGGTGAATCGCACACTCAGGTTGTTGAGTGTGCCCACCGCGAAGTTGTAACCCGACGCCTGGTTGGTGCCGACATTGATGGTGCTGCCGATGGCCAAGTTGCGCTTGATGGCCACCGTGACAGTGTTGGATGGCAAATTGGCGTTACCAGCCGGATCTTTAAAGATTCCGGTATTCAACTGGGCCGCGACATTCTGCGTGGAGGTTCCATTAAGCGCGGGCTTAACCGTCACGCGCCACTCTTTCAGGTTCGTGCCGGCGATGGCGAACACCGAGGTAACGGTGCCGCCGCTAACGGTGATCATATTGCGCGGCACGTTTTGCACCGGCAGTTCAAAGATCGCCTTGTAGTCGATGGAAGCGAGGTTGGCCCTGCCTCCATCGGTGAACTGGCTAGGCCATGGCACAAGTGTGGCCACTGGCGGAATACGGTCGATGGTGAACATTCTGGATTCCGAGAATCCGCAAGGCAATTCATCGATATTATCGGTGACGGCGGCACCGTCCGCGACCGAGATTCTGAAAGTACCCATGGAGAACATCGGGGCATTCAATCCAAGATCGACGTTAAACGTGAACTGTTTGCCATCCGCGGACCGGGTGATGGTGGAAATCGTGACAGGCACGATCTGGTTATTGACATTCAGAACCACAATGCCCGCGGCCGTGAGGTTCTTCATAGCCCGTCCAAACGACACTGTGATAGGCAGGACCGGGTTGTTGGTTAGGCTTGGCAAGGTGCTTGTGATTTTCGCGCGGGCATCAACATCGACCTGACTCCATGGCAAAACCCCACTGGAAACCACGGCCTTGTTGCCTGCTTCATCGGTGATGGTGCCGCTTCCAGGGAAGCTGAAGGCATAACTTCCACCAGCACGCGTGTTGGGCTGCGTGATGCCTGTCACCCTGAAGGTGTTGCCAGTGTTCCCAACAGCCTGAACCAGTGGCGCGCCCAGACTGGTGGTTGCTGTTCCAGCCTTGGTGGTGCGCGTCACCTCAAAGCCAGCGTTGGTGACATTGAAGACAGGTTCGCTGAAGAGCATGTCGATTCGGTTGAACTCTTCGCTGTTGATGACTGGACTGGAGCGTGTTACATCTGTCAGTTCCGGAGCGACAACGTCCACTTTGAAGTCTGCCGAAGCATCATTCGAGCCGATGTTGCCGGCGGCATCGGTGTAGGCGCTCGACATAAGGCTAGCGACAATGGTTGTGTCGTTAAGATCCATCCATCCCGCAGGCGAGGTGGGAACAATGGTGTAGCTGGCGGAAGCCTTGGTTGTTGTGGATCCAGTTGAGGCCAGAACCGCGTAGCTTCCCGCTTTGTAGGTAATCGAGACAGCCGATGTGGAAGACAGCGTCGCTGGGAACGAAGCCAAGGCAATCCCGCTGATCGGGTCGCCCGCGGTGGGTGGCAGCGGGTCGGTCAGGGTGACGGTGATGAAGAAGGCGCCGCTCTTGTTGGCGATGTTCACGTAAGGCGCCGACGCCGTCATGGTGGCGGTTGGCGCGATGATATCGGAAACAATGGCAGCCGTTGAAGAGGCAAGCGAGCTGTTTCCAGCGTCGTCGATTGCCGCGGCGGCGTTCACCGAAATGGTGTTGTTTTTGTTGGCAGTCAACGCCAAGTCGAACGTGTAAGTGGTGCCTGAACCTTGCAGGTTGCTGGCAGCCAAGTTGTTGAGAGTAAGGTCGGTAAGCGCGAACCCTGTAACCGGTTCGCTGAAGGTGACCGTGGCCGGGTAGAGTTGGTTTTTGGAATCGTAGAAGCCAATCACAACGCCCGCCGTGGGACTAATATCGTCGAAGGTGCGCGAGACCGAGTTGCTGGCGGTGTTCAGGTTGCCTGCCGTGTCGGAGGCGTTGTTGGCCAGCAGCGACACCGCGACAATTGAAGACGGCTGACCCGCTGGAATAGCCGAAGGATTGATGGTGAGCTGGTAGGCTTTACCAGATCCGGTCAACGTTCCGGCCGTGCCGCCTGTGACGGTGAAGTCGGAAGCCGCCAAGCCGCTAACAGATTCAGAGAAATCAATATCAACGGTAAACGACGCGTTTACCAGCGTGGCCGATGTGCTGGAGATGGTGGCCTGCGGGCGCACGGTGTCGATAACCCGTGTCAGCGACGCGCTGGTGGCGGTGTTTCCGTTGCTGGCGGCGTCGAGCGCGCCGACGTTTTTCACATCAACACTGACGGTGCCGTCCGCCACGGCGGTAATCACGAAGCTGTAGGTGGTGCCCGATCCGGTGAGGGCGCTGGCGGTGGCATTCTGCAGGGTGAGGTCGCCCAAGTCGAAGCCAAAGACCGGTTCGGTGAACGTCGCCGTCACCGTGAACGATCCGTTGGTGGGATCGGCCGCCGTGGAACTTAACGTTACGCCCGGGGCAACCGTGTCGTAGAGGCGGCTGAGTGTGGCGCTGGCCACGTTGCCGTTGGAAGCGGCGTCGATGGCCATGCCTGTGGCGATGGAAACATCGACCTGACCCTGCGCTGTGGGCGTGATAACAAAGGTGTAGACCGTGGCGCTCACGGCGGTGAAGCTGCCGACAGTGGCGCCGTTGGTGGCGGTGATGTCGCCCACAACCAATCCGGTGACAGGTTCGGTGAACGTTGCGGTCACGGTGAACGCAGACTTGGTGGCTGGTGTCGCCGGTGTGGCGAGTGCCACGGTGGGTGCTGTGCCGTCGTAAACGCGCACAAGGTTGTTGCTGGCCAGACTGCTGTTGCCCGCGGTATCGTCCGCGGCATTGGCCCCAATGGAGACCTCGATTTTACCATCGGCGGTGGGAACCACATCGAAGGTGTAAACCGATCCGGAACCGGTCAGGTTTTGGGCGGTGCCGTTGGTGACGGTGATGTCGCCCAAGGTCAAGCCGGTGACCGCTTCCGCGAATGTGGCGGTGACGGTGAACGGATTCAGGTTGGTCGGGTCGGCGGCGGCCGTCGAGAGGCTGAGTGTCGGTTTCACCGTGTCGACAACAACGTTGTAGATGGATCCGGAATTGGTGTTGCCGGCCTTGTCGGTGATGGTGAGTTTGAGACCTTGCGCGCCATCCGCCAGGGCGGCGTTCGACAGCGTGAAGGCGCCGGTGGTGGCGTCGGCGGTGGTGGTCACCGAACGATTGAGATCGTCGGTCAACAGGACAATGGCGCCTGGTTCGGTGGTGCCGCTGATGTCGAGCGTGTCGTCGGTGGTGATGAAGTCGCTGCTGCTGATGCCCGTGTCGGTGGTGACGGCCACACCCGTGGCCGCGTTGGGCGCCGAAAGGTCAACAACAACAGGCAAAGCTGTTCCGAAGCCTGACGTGTTGCCGGCAATGTCGGTAGCCTTGGTGCTGAACTGATAAGTGGCATCTGTCAGGGTGGAGGTGGTGAAGGTCCACTTGCCTGCGCCATCGGCAGTGACTGATCCCAGCGAACTGGAGCCATTGAACAGTTCAACAACATCGAATGATCCTGCTGTGCCGGTAAGGCGCAGCACGGTTTTGTTGGTGAGGTCGTCTGTAGCCGAAGAACCCGTATCGTCGGCGGCGAGCAGGTCGACTGAAGAAGCTGCTGGTGCCGAGGTATCCACGGTGATGGTTACTTGGGCGGAATCGAACGTGGTGCCTGAAGGCGAGCCTGAAGTGTAAGGGGTGATCTCGGCAATGAAGGTGTGGTTGCCGTCACTTAGACCTTGCGTCAGCACTCCGCCGACGTTGACTGACCAATCGCCGCTGCCGTTGGCGTTGGTGCTTCCCCTGTTGTATCTGACCCCCGAGATAATCTCATAAAGATCAATATTGTACCCAGCTCCGGTAGCGCCCGAGAATGAAGGCGTGGTGTTACTGGTGATGCCATCGCTATTGCTGCGACCTGTGTCGGAATTGGTGGCGAGCCGCATGTTGGGCGCGGTCAAGGTGACGGTTGCTGTGCCGGTACCGCCGCTGTTGTTGCCAGCCACATCGATGGCTTGCAGGCCAATAGTGTTAGCGCCGTTAACAAGCGACACACCTTTGGCCGAAAGATTGAGCGACCAGTCGCCATTGGCATCCGCGGTGGTGTGATATGGCGATCCGCCAATGGTGAGAATGACCTTGGCGTTGGCTTCAGCCTTGCCGCTGAGGGTATCGCCCGGGTTGCTGGTGGTGGTAGGCGTGACACTTCCCGGATCGCTAGGAGCTGTCAGATCCACAGTAACAGTAAGCGCGCCGCTCTTGCTGGCTGAAACATTCCCGGCAATGTCGGTGGCCTGCGCTGTGAAGGCATAGGCTTTGTCAGACAGGGTGCCGGTGGTTAACTGCCAAATACCGGCGGCATCTGCGGTGACGCTGCCCAGCGACGTGCTGCCTTCGAACACTTCAATAACGGCGAAGGCCTCGGTGGCACCGGTAAGGCGCAGCACGGTTGTCTTGGTGATGTTGTCGGAGTCGGAAGATCCGGAATCGTCCGCAGCCAGCAAATCGATGCTTGGCGCGCTCGGCAATGAAGTGTCGATGGTGACCATCAGCGGCAGGCTGGCGTTGCCGGTGTTGCCTGCCGCATCGGTGGCCTTGGCGGTGAAGCCATGCAGGCCGTGTGACAGTGTGCCGGTGCTGGCAAGGGTCCAGTTACCGGAACCATCTGCCGAGACGGTGCCAATCAGCGTGGCGCCATTGTAAACAGCCACCGAGGCGTTTGCTTCAGCGGTGCCCGCAAGTTGCAGGTCGTCGTCGTTGGTGATGCGGTCGGTGTTGCTGGAACCGGTATCAGCCACGATGGTGTTGGAAATGACCGGCAGGCCCGGCGCGGTGGCATCGTACACCAAGCTCAGCGTGCTGCTGGCGGTGCTGGCGTTGGTGGCGGCGTCGATAGCCGCTGCTGCCAGCACGGTGATGCTGACAGTGCCATCCACCGTGGGTGTGACCAGGAACGAATAGGTGGTACCCGATCCGGTAAGTGTGCTTACAGCAGCGTTCACCACCGTCAGGTCGTTCAAGCCAAAGCCCGTCACGCTCTCCGAGAAGGTGGCGGTTACCGTGAAGGCGGCGTTGGTGGGGTTGGGCGCGGTGGTGGAGAGCGCCACGGTGGGCACGGTGCCGTCGTACGTTCGGCTGATGGTGCTGCTGGCGGTGCTGGTGTTGCCTGCTGGGTCGCTGGCAACGCCCTGATTCAGCTTAACGGTGGTGGCGCCATCCGCGGCGGGGGTCACCGTGAACGAGTAGTTCTGGCCTTGGCCGGTGAAGTTGCTGACCGCGCCGTTGGTGACGGTCACGTCTGAAGCCACAAAGCCCGTCACAATTTCCGAGAAGACCACATTCACCGTGAACGGCGCGTTGGTCGGGGTGGGTGCCGTGGTCGAGAACGTGGTCACCGTGGGCACGGTGCCGTCGAATGTGCGCGTCAGCGTGTTGCTGGCCAAGTTGCTGTTGCCGGCAGTGTCGTTTGCGGCACCAGCGGCAATGGAAAGCGTGACAGCGCCATCGGCTGTGGGGGTCACATCAAAGGTGTAAACAGTGGCTGAAACAGCGACAAAGTTGCCAAGCGTGCCGTTGGCCAATGTGATGTCGGTGCCGTCAAAGCCCGTCACGTCTTCCGGGAAGGTCACGGTGACCGAGAATAAGCCATTAAGTAGGTTCGCCGAGGTGCTGGAAAGCACAGGCGCGGTGGATGTTGTGTCGACCGTCAGGTTGATGGTGGTACCGCTGTTGGTGTTGCCAGCCACATCGGTAACGGTGAGCACGAGGGCCTGCGCCCCATCGGCCAGATCAGCGGTGGTAAGGCTGAAAACGCCCGAACCGCTGGCGGTGGTGGTAACAGAACGTTTCTGCGCGTCGACCAGAACCACGCTGGCGCCCGCATCGGTGGTGCCAGCGACCGTGATGGTTTTGTCGGAGGTGATGCGGTCGGAGTTGGAAGATCCGGTATCATCGGCAAGCATTATGCTGGTAGGCGTTCCGGGTGCTGAGGTGTCCACAATCACTGACAGGACCACGCCAGCGAGGGAAACATTGCCTGCGACATCGGTGGACGTCGCGGAGAACGCGTACGTGGCATCGGTAAGTGGCGTGGTTTTCCCAGCCGTGAAGGCCCAAGCGCCCTTGGAGTCGGCGATGATGGTAGTCAGCGAGGTGGCGCCATCGAACAGTTCAACCAGGGCGAACGGGTCGGTGGTGCCGGAAAGTGTCAGCACCGTGGCCTTGGTGATGTTATCGGAGTTGGAAACGCCGGTATCGTCGGCGGCGCGCAGATCCACCGCCGGGGCGACCGGTGCTGTGGTATCGATTTCCAAATTGATGCTTGCCGAGTCTGCCGCGGCATTGCCGGCAACATCGGTGACACGCGCCACCACGGAGTAGCTACCCTGAGCCAACGCGGGCGAAACGGTGATGGTCCAGTTGCCATTGCTGTCGGCCACAACAGAACTGCCTAGCACCACGCTGGTGAGGTTGTCGAACAGATCAACCGTGGCCCCCGCTTCGGCGGTGCCGCTGAAGGTGGGGGTGTCGTCGTTGGTCAGGTTGTCGGAGTTGGCTCCGCTATCGGACGCGGTATCCAGATCGATGGTGGCCGCGCCGGGTTGGGTGGTGTCGAGCGTGATGGTGGTGCTGCCCGAGGTGATGGCATTACCGGCGCGGTCGGTCACGCGGGCCACCAAGGCGTTGCTGCCCTCAGTCAAAGGCTGATCGGTTTGAATTTCGATACTGTTATTTGTGATGTCGGTGGCGGTGATTTCCGCGCCGCCCACAACGGTGGCGCCGCGCAAGATATCGACGCGGTCGCCCGCGACGGCGCCGGTGCCGGTCAAGTCGACCGTGATCCGTGGCAACGTCTCAAAGGTGATGTTGTCGGAGTTGGAAACACCCGAATCGTCGGCTGTCAGCAGAACCGGCACGCCGGAGACGGTGGGGGCAAGGGTATCAATCACCACTTCAACCCGGTTGGAGGCGGTTCCCAGACTGTTGGTCGCGGCCACGAACAGGCGGGAATAGAAGTAGTAGGTGCCGTTCGCCAGCGCTGTTGAATTCAGTGTCAGCGTTTGCAGATTGGTAAGGGAGGAAAGCACCTGCGAGGCGACAATCGTGTCGTCTGTTGTCGCGCCGTTGTTGGTGAGGTCTCGGTACAAGCGCAGCGTGTCGCCCTTGGCGGCGAAAGGAATCACATTGGGCAGGTTGGTCTCGAACGACAGCGAGGCGTTTTTGTTGGTGAGGTTGTCGGTGTTCGACGCGCCCGTGTCGTGCGCAGCCACCAAGTTCGGCGTGCTGGGCGCGCCGGGAACGCGTTTGTCGATGGTGAGCGCCAACGCCGTAACCGAAGTGGCTTTGTCGTTAATGCTGGTGTCGACCGCCACCGCGGAAATGGCGTAGGTGCCTTCATCGAACGGATTGGCAATCGACCCCAAGGTGAACCGGTAGGTGCCAGCGGCAATGGTGGCGGCGTCGAGGGTGAATTCGGCCAGCGTGGCGCCAGCACCATCGACCAAGCGCAGCAGGTTGCCCACAGCGACATTGGCGAGTCCACCCACGTCGATGCGCACAATCTGGTTGCTGGTGATGTTGTCGCGCACGCCGGTGTCGTCGGCGGCGAACAGAACAGGCGCGCCGGGTGCCACCACGTTGCTGGTGGAAACCACGCGCGTTCTGCTGGTGCTGTTGCCGGACGTATCGGTTGCCGTGGCAACAATGGTCGTTGTTGGAGCCGCCGCGATGGCGGTGATATCGGCGGAAGTCAGCGTGTAGGTCCACGACGTGCCGTTGATGGTGGGAGTCGCCCCCGAAGAGCCAATGGCGATGGAAACCGATGCGCCAAGCTCGTTGGTACCCGTCAGGGTGATGGTGCCGGCCAGTTCAGCCTTGCTGAGGCGGTCGTCGCCTGTGACAGCATCAAAGACAATGTCTGGGGCAATCGTGTCGACAGAAAGCGAGACGCTGGTGGTGGAGCTGCTGTTGCCGCCGCGGTCGGTGGTTTTCAGCACCAAGGCATTGGAACCATCCGCCAAGGCAACCTTGGCGGCGGATAGATCCAGCGACCAGCTTCCCGAATTATCCGCCGTGGCCAGATAATCGCTGCCCGCGATGGTGACCGTGACCGTGGAGAACGGTTCCGCGTAGCCGCTGAGCGTTGGTGACGTCGAGTTGGTAAGGCTAGGCCCGGTAAAGCTGGGCAGAATGGGCGTGGTGATATCAATAATAATCGTGGTGCCAGACGATGTGCTGCCGGCGTTTCCAGCCAAGTCGGTCGCCTTGGCGCTGAAAACATGCGAGGCTTCTGTAAGGCCGGTGAGCGATTTCGACCATTCCCCCTGGGCATTGGTGGTAACCGTGCCCAGGCTGACCGCGCCGTCCCACAGTTCCACCGTGCTGTTCGCCTCGGCGGTGCCAGAGACCGTGACTGCCGTGTCTTTCACAAAGCCAGCGGTGACAATCGGTGAAGCACCCGCAACCGACACAATAACCGGCACAGCGGGGGCAATGGTATCGACCGTCACTCCCGTGGGCAGGGTGGCACTGGAGACATTACCGGCCTTGTCGGTCGATTTAGCTGTGAACGATGTCAAGCCTTCGGCCAATACCGCTGATACAAAGCTCCAGTTCACACCCACAACCGTGGCGAAGCCAACGCTAACACCGTTGGCAAAAATCTCCACCGTGCTGCCCGCTTCGGTGGTGCCGGTAAGGGTGGGTGTGGTGTCTTGCGTGATGCGGTCGGTCGCGCTGATGCCGGTGTCGTCGGCGACTGTGGTAATAGTGGTGCCGGTCGGTGCCGTGGTGTCGACCAGAAGAACAAATCCAGCGGACAATGCCGAGGTGTTACTTGCGCTATCGGTGGCTGTGGCGGTAAGGGTGTGCGCGCCTTCCGACAGAATACCGGTGCTGGCCAAGGTCCATGCTCCGGAACCATCGGCGACAGCGGATCCCAAAAAGGCGGTACCGTCGTAGATCTTCACCGTTGCCCCCGCTTCGGCTGTGCCGGAGACGGAAACATCGGTGTTAAAGGTGATGGCATCGGAGTTGGAAGAACCGGTATCGGTGGCGATGGAGGCGATAGCCGGCGCGGGGACGGCATTGACCGTGAAGTTGGAGGTGCTGCTGAGCGTGCCGCCGGGCGTGATAACGGAAACGATTCCGGTGGTGGCGCCCACCGGAACGGTGGCGGTGATTTCAATATCGGAAACCACGGTGAAGCTGGTGGCGTCGATACCGCCACCAAATGTCACCTTGGTGGCTCCGGTGAATTGCTGGCCGGAAAGCGTGATAACCGATCCGCCCCGCGCGTTCGCGGGGGTGAACGACGATACGGTTCCGCCCTTAATATCGATGGCCAGTGCCTGGGTTGTGGAACCGGCGGCATTGGTGGCTTCAATAACGACATTGTAGGTGCCGTTACTTGCTGTGGGTGTGCCGGAGAGAATACCTGTGGAACCATCCAGCGTAATACCGGCGGGCAAGCCGGCGCTGCCGCTGGCCAAAGCGTAGGTGATGGTCGTAGGGAACCCGGTGGCGGTAACCGGGAAGTTGCCCGACTGGCCACCAACAAACACGGTTGAATTGGCGCTGGTGAAGGTCGGCTTGCTGTTAACGTTCATGGTAAACGACTGGTTTTGGGCGTTCACGCTGTTGGTCGCGGTAACGGTGAAGACATACGCTCCCTGCGTGCCTACCGCAGGTGTACCGCTCAGCACGCCCGCGCTGCTGAGGCTTACGCCGGTGGGCAGCGGGCCATTGGTGGTGAAGGCGGGGGCGGGATAGCCGGTGGCTACGAAGCTGAAGGTTCCGGCGGTGCCCGTTTCAAAGGTGGTGCTGGACACGCTGGTGATGGCGGGAGCCTGGTTCACCGTCAGCGCGAAGAGCTGGTCGGTGCTGCCAATGGCGTTGGTGGCCCTGATAATGATGTTGTACACGCCGCCTGATGTGGCGGCTGGCGTGCCTGAAATTCTGAGAGTTCTAGTACCGGTGTTGATAACGCTGGCAGTCAAGCCGGTAGGCAGGGTGGTTGAGTCGAGGTTGTAAGACATAGCGCCAGTCGCCGCCACGGTGATGGCGGGACCATTATTACCAGTAATGAAAATGCCACTACTAGGGGTGGTAAATTCTGGCAGAGAACCGACCACCAAATTGAACGGCTGCGAGGCGGTGCCCGCCGGGCTAGATGCCGACAGAATAAACGGGAAGGTTCCCGACGCGGTGGCGGTGCCTGAAAGCACCCCGGTAATGGGGTCGAGAGTCAGGCCGGCAGGCAGCGAACCGACGGTGATTTCGTAGCGCGCGCCCACGCCTTGCGCGCCCAGGTTGGCGAAGAAGGGCGTATTCGTTATGCAGCTCAGATTCGAATTGACAGGGAAGGCGGCAAACGCCGGGTCGCTGACAGATGCCGATTGCACGGTGGCGAAGGTGCCAGCAGGCGCGCCTGTGCCGCCAGAAGAGCCATCTCCCCATGTCGAGATCGACCCATCCGCTTTGAGGGCTGCAAAGGCGCCCAATGTAGAAAATAGTTTTGTGAAGCCGGTGCCCGCTGGCGCGCCGGTGCCGCCATAATTGGCATCTCCCCATGCCGAGATCGACCCATCCGCTTTGAGGGCTGCAAAGGCGCCCAATGTAGAAAACAGTTGTGTGAAGCCGGTGCCCGCTGGCGCGCCTGTGCCGCCGTAAGAGGCATTTCCCCATGCCGAGATCGACCCATCCGCTTTGAGGGCCGCAAAGGCTTGTTGTGTTGAAAAGACTTGGGTGAAGCCGGTGCCCGCTGGCGCGCCTGTGCCGCCATAAGGGCCAAATCCCCATGCCGAGATCGACCCATCCGCTTTGAGGGCCGCAAACGCGTTGCCGGTAGAAAACAGTTGGGTGAAGCCGGTGCCCGTTGGCGCGCCTGTGCCGCCAGAAGCGCCTTCTCCCCATGCCGAGATCGACCCATTAGAATTGAGGGCGGCAAAGGCACGAGCATTCGAAAATATCTGTGTGAAGCCGGTGCCCGTTGGCGCGCCTGTGCCGCCAGTAGCAGCAAGTCCCCATGCCGAGATCGACCCATCCGCTTTGAGGGCCGCAAAAGCGGATTCGGTAGAAAACAGTTGGGTGAAGCCGGTGTCCGTTGGCGCCGTTGTGCCGCTAGAATAAGGAATTCCCCATGCCGTTATCGACCCATCCGCTTTGAGGGCTGCAAAACCGGATTGAGTAGAAAACAGTTGTGTGAAGCCGGTGCCCGTTGGCGCGCCTGTGCCGCCAGAAGAGGCATCTCCCCATGCCGAGATCGACCCATCCGCTTTGAGGGCCGCAAAAGCGGAATCGGTAGAAAACAGTTGGGTGAAGCCGGTGCTCGTTGGCGCGCCTGTGCCGCCATTATTGCCATTTCCCCATGCCGAGATCGACCCATCCGCTTTGAGAGCCGCAAAAGCGAATCGGGTAGAAAACAGTTGTGTGAAGCCGGTGCCCGTTGGCGCGCCTGTGCCGCCATTACCAGGATCTCCCCATGCCGAGATCGACCCATCCGGTGTGAGCGCCGCAAATGCAGAATTATTTTTAAAGGACTGGCCGGACCCCGCGCTGTAAACAGCCCCGGAACCCACCCGCTGATTCGGCAAAATCACCGCCAGCGGATCTTTCACCTCCAGCGTGTACGTCTGGGCCACCGAACCAATCAGGTTGGTGGTGGTGACGGTGAACGTGTAGGTGCCGGCCAAGCCAGAGGGGGTGCCGAACAGGAACCCGGTGGCCGGGTCGAGGGACAATCCACCGGGTAGCGCGCCGGCGGTGATGCGGTAATAGGCTCCTTGGCTGATGGCGCCCACTTGGTACGCCGTGGGGCCGGCGCCGCCGTCGGGGCCGATCGGTGTGCGAAGGTAGGCCGTGGGCAGGTCGCCGGTGGTGCCAGATTGCTGGTACGGGATCGCTGCCCGTGCCGAGCTGACCGTCAGGCCCGTGACTGTGCTTATTGGCGCGCCGGCGCCGCCGTTTACGGTGTTACCCCAGGCCCTCACGCTGCCATCGGTTTTTTGGGCCACGAACGAACTACCGTTGGAGAAGACCTGGGTGAAGCCGGTGCCCGTTGCCGCCTTACCCTTGCCGCCAAAGACGGGATTGCCCCACGAGACGAGCGAGCCATCGTTCCTAAGGGCGGTGAACGCCTGTTCGTTGGAATAGATCTGGGTGTAGCCGGTGGCCGTTGGCGAGCCCTCAAAGCTGGCGGTGTTACCCCAAGAAGCAATGGTGCCATTTTTTCTTAGGGCCGCGAAAGCGCTTTGGGTGGAATAGATGGCGGTGAAGTTGATGCCCTTGGGGAAGTTGGACGTGCCGCCGTTGCTGGTATTACCCCAGGCCGTGAGGGCGCCATCAGATGTCGTCGCGGCGAATGCCGACCCGGTGGCCGCAACGCTGATGAAGTTGCTGCCGCCGGTGAACGGATTATCGCCAGTAGTTGTGGAGCCCCAGGTGGCGATGGTGCCATCGGCCCTCAGTGCTGCAAATGCGAAGTTGTTGGAATAGATGGCAGTGTAGCTGTTGTTGATGGGCAGGGTGGGCAGCAGGCCGCCATTGGTGGTGTTGCCCCAGGCGCTGATCGAACCGTCCGACTTCAGCGCCGCAAAAGCTCTGGCGTTGGAGGTGATGGTGACATAGCCGGTGCCGGTGGGCGCGTTCGTGCCGCCGGTTTCGGTGTTACCCCAGGCGACCAAGCTGCCATCGGCCTTCATGGCCACCATGGCCTTTTCGTTGGTGAAAATCTGGGTGTAGCCGGTTCCAGTGGGTTCGCCGGTGCCGCCGGCAAAGGTAGCTCCCCAGGTAAAGATGCTGCCGTCAAATTTCATGGCGGCGAAGGCGTAGGCATTGGAAAACAACCGGGTGAAGCCGGTGCCGGTTGGGGTATCCAGTCCGCCGTATTCGGTGTTGCCCCACGCCTTGATGGAACCATCGTAACGCAGCGCGGCGAAGGCCTGTGAAGTCTGGGCGATCTGCACATAACCAGCCTCGGTGGGCACGCCATTATTTCCAGCGCCGCCATGGGTGATGGCGCCCCAGGTGACAATGGTGCCATTGGGCCTGAGGGCGGCATAGGCTTTTTCGTTCAACCCCTGGGTGCCGCTGCTCATGGCACCGATGGTGGAGAACTGGCCTATGTTTTGGTTGGGCGTGTTGGCACTCACCTTGATGGTGAAGGTCTGGACCGCGATGCCCTTGCTGTCGCTGGCGGCCAGCGTGAACTGGTAGTTGCCGGGTGTGGTGGGCGTGCCAGTCACAACGCCACTGGTAGTTAGAATCATGCCGGGGGGCAGGGTACCCAAAATATGCGAGTAGGCGGCCGTAGTCGAAACCGCGCTCAGGTTGTAGCTGGCGATTTTGCCGATGGCGTAGTTGGCGTAGCCGATCGGCTTGGTTAAGTCGAAAGTGGGCGCCGCGGTGTTGGTGGTGCCAGCCATTACCGTCAATGAATAGGCCTGGCTCGATTGGCCGGTGCCGTTGTAGGTGGTGACGGTGAAGTTGGAGGTGCCGGATTTGGTGGGCGTGCCTTCCAAAAAGCCGGTGGCGACATTGAGGGTGAGTCCGTCAGGCAGACTGCCGCTGGTGATGGCGCTGCCCAGGCCAAGGCCCATGTTGGCGCCCACCTGGTAGCCCGCCACGCCGTTAAGGCCGGCCGCCTGGGTGGCTAGCGGGGTGAGGAGTCGGGCAGCCGGCAGGCTGCCGGTCACGCCGAACTGGCGGGCGGGAACCACTGCGGTGGCGTTTTGAATGGATGCGTACGCCAACAGAGACGAGCCGCCATCGAGACTACCTGTACCCCAAAGAGAAACAGTGCCATCGGCCTTCATGGCAACGAAGCCCGCTTGGCGGCTGAAGATCTGGGTGTAGCCGGTGCCGGTGGGCGAGAGATCGCTGGTGGGGCTGAAGGAGCCACCCGAAAGGGCTTTACCCCAAACGGTGATGCTGCCGTCGGCCTTCATGGCGGCGAAGGCATCTCTGTTGGAGTAGATGGTGGTGAAGCCGGTGCCCGTGGGCGCGCCGGTGCCACCGCTATCGGTGGTGCCCCACGAGACGATGGATCCGTCGGCCTTCATCGCCGCGAAAGATCCGAAGGTGGAAAAGACCCGGGTAAAGCCGGTGTTTGTGGGTGTGCCGGCGCCAATGGTGCCCGAGGCGCCCCACGAGACGAGGGAGCCATCGGTTTTCATGGCGGCAAAACCTTTCTCGGTGGACCAGACATCGACAAAGCCGATCCCTGTTGGGCCGTTGGTTCCGCCATGGTTGCTGTTGCCCCACACGGCAATGCTGCCATCGACTTTCATGGCGGCGAAGGCATCTCTGTTGGAGTAGATGGTGGTGAAGCCGGTGCCCGTGGGCGCGTTGATACCGCCGCCAGTACTACTTCCCCATGCGGTGATGCTGCCGTCGGCTTTGAGCGCCGCATAGGCAAAGCCATTGGGAGTAATGCTGGTATAGCCGCTGCCAGTAGGAGGAGTACCAAGTAAAGTGCTCCCCCAGGCGCTGATACTGCCGTCGGCCTTGAGGGCGGCGAACCCATCCATATGCGAGTATATTTTGGTGTAGCCGCTGCCAGTGGGCGCGCCGGCGCCGCCGCCAGTACTACTTCCCCATGCGGTGATACTGCCGTCGGCCTTGAGGGCGGCGAACGCTAATTCTGAAGCGTAGATCTTGGTGTAACCGCTGCCAGTGGGCTCGCCAGTGCCACCGTAACTGCTGCTACCCCAAGCTTCGATGCTGCCATCATATTTAAGGGCGGCATAGGCTTCCCTGTTGGAGGTGATCTGGGTGTAGCCGGTGCCGGTGGGTTCGCCGGTGGCGCTATTACCCCCGCCCCAGGCGTGGATTCCGCCGTTGGCAGTAAGGCCGGCAAAGGCCCCGTTGGGGTATTCCGCGCCCGAGCCGACATAGTAGACGGCACCCGCGCCTTGGCGCTGGTTGGGCAGCAGCGAGCTTTCCACCCTCAGGGTGAAGTTCTGGGTGATGCTACCGGCGGCGCCGGTGGCGTTGATGGTGAGCGGGAAAGTGCCCGGTTCGGCGGGGTTGCCATAAATCCAGCCGGTGGCGGCATCGAGCTGCAAGCCGACGGGCAGCGTGCCGCTGGTGATGGTGAAGTTGAGGCCGTCGCCCTGAATGCCCAAAAACACCTGCGATTGCTGTGTCTGTTTGACACGCAAGAAAACCGGCGCGCCGGCGGAAATTGGCAGGTAAGGCGCCGACAGCGTGGGCGACTGCACGGTGAGGAAGCTGCCGGTGGGTGCGCCGGTGCCGCCAGCTAGGGATGAGCCCCACGAATAGAGCGTGCCATCGCTCTTGCGGGCGGTAAAGGCTGTGCCCGAGCTGGTGATTTCCACCCAGCCGGTGCCGG
>CAMCLK010000051.1 GCA_945875585.1 Candidatus Kuenenia stuttgartensis
TCTGGGTCAATCTCGCCAAACTCGGCGGATATTTCAAAAACCCAAAGCGTCATCCACCCGGATGGATCACACTTTGGCGAGGTTGGAAAACCATACAGCCCGTTATCGGATACCACTTGTCAATACAAAAAATGGCATGAACTGTCAGAGCTAACGCTGGGGGCTCATATACATCCGGTGCGGGGCGATCCTTTGACTATTTTGTTCATCGCGATCTCAAGAGCCCCCCGCGTCAGCGGGGGGGTGCATCAGAATCTCGCACGTCACTCAACATCGCGCTAGGTGACACCCACCAGCTAACGCTGGGGGCTCATAAACATCCGGTGCGGGGCGATCCTTTGAATATTGCTCATCGGGGTTTCAAGAGCCCCCCCGCGTCAGCGGGGGGGTGCATCAGAATCTCGCACGCCACTCAACATCGCGCCGGGTGACACCCACCAGCTAGCGCTGGGGGCTCCTGAACATATTGGCTGAAGGCATACGACGCCTTGCTCTTAGTAAAGTAAACTGATTTTGGTGCTGCCAGTTCTCAATCAAGGAAACATCCCATGATTCATCTAGGCGTGAACATCGATCACGTGGCAACCGTTCGGCAGGCTCGACGGGGCGCTCAGCCGGAAGTCATCCATGCCGCAGCCCTGGCCGTTCTGGGAGGCGCTGACAGCATCACCATTCATCTGCGCGAGGACCGCCGCCATATTCAAGACCGCGACCTGCGACTGCTGCGTGAAGTGGCCACGGTGCCGCTGAATCTGGAAATGGCAGCCACCGAGGAGATGACCGCGATAGCCATAGCATCTTTACCAGCGTGCGTGACGTTGGTACCAGAAAAACGAGAAGAACTTACAACCGAAGGCGGCCTCGATGTCGTAACGCATCAGAATGCGATAGGACAGTGCCTGAAGGCTCTGAAGGCGCATGGGGTGGCCGTGTCACTGTTTATCGATCCGGACGCGCGGCAAGTAGAAATGGCGCGGTTTCTGGGGGCAGACACCATTGAACTGCAAACAGGCAGCTACAGCGAAGCGATAAACGCAGCAGACCGTGAAGCGCGTCTGGCCGACCTGAAAACAGCCGCACGTCTGGCGCGCCAATGCGGCCTGCGGGTGCATGCGGGGCATGGACTCGATTACCACAATGTTCAGGCAGTGGCAGCCATTGCTGACATTGTGGAATTGAACATAGGCCACAGCATCATCAGCAGGGCGATTTTGGTGGGCATGGTAGAAGCCGTAAGGGCTATGAAACACGCGATGGTGGAAGGCAGACGGGGTTAAAAAGCCAACCGAATCGGGTTCCTCTTTTATCGAACGGCGGGTCCGGCATATGGTGCCCGCCGGTTGAGCCAAACGGAGGAAACTAAACCATGTTGATGCTGATGAATGCCGCAGTGGGATGCTGGCTGACTTTTATGCAAGTACCTGTGGCACCCGGTGCGGTGCCAGTTGCGCCAGCGGCGCCGATGGCACTGGCAGGTGCAACTCAGCTGCCACCAAACACCATTGTGGCACGTGTGAACGGGCAGAATATTCTCGAGTCGGCAGTGCAGCGGGGCCTTGAGAGGTTCCCCCCGGCCCGGCATGCTGAAGTTCGTAGCGAACTGCTTCAGTTCCTGATCGACACCATGCTGGTAGACCAGTACCTGCTTCAGGCACGCGTACCCGCCACGCCTGAAGAGGTGGCGAAGCGTGTTGAAGAGATGAAAGCAGAAGCTAAAAAACAAAATCGTGAATTCGACAAGATTCTCGAAGGCATGCGCCTCACCCCCGATGAACTGCTGGTTCACGTGGCAGCAGAAATCCGCTGGGAAAAGTTCATGGCCCAGCAGGGTACCGACAAGGCGTTGGAAACGTTTTTCAATTCTGACAAGACACTGTTCGATGGCAGCACCGTGCGCGCCCGCCATGTTCTCTTTGGCGCGGGAGCCTCGGCTGAAGAACGCCAAAAGGCAATGGCCTTGGCCAAGGCAACTAAGCTGCAGATCGACCAGAAGCTGATGCAGGAGATCGCGAAAAATCCAGGTGGCCCAGACAAGCTGGCTCAAGAGAAGCGACGCACCGAAGCGCTCGATGAAGTTTTCTCGGCAGCGGCGCGCGACCTTTCCACCTGCCCGAGCAAGGCCCAAGGTGGAGATGTTGGTTTCTTTGCCCGCGATGGCAGCATGGTGGAGGCATTTTCACGCGCCGCCTTCAGCCTCGAGCCTTACACGCTCTCCGATGTTGTGGAAACCCCCTTCGGCTACCACATCATCATGGTTCTCGAGCGCAAACCGGGCAAGGTTGTGACGTTCGACCAAGTGAAGGAAGAAGTCCGCGAAGTATTCGCCGACAAAATGAAAGAGCAGATGGCCAAGCAGTTGCGGACAACAGCGAAAATTGAAATTGCCGCGACCCGCTGATTTCAGACACCATTAAAAACACTCAAGGCCGGGGCTGATATGCCCCGGCCTTATTTTTTATCGGCCCAGATTCTCTGAAAAAAGAAGACCGGCGGGACGCCGGTCCCACCGGAACTAACTTCCCACCAGAACTAACGATTAACGCACTGGCTTTGCATTTTTATAGTCAACCGCGATGGTGGTTGAGCCGCTCAAAGCCTTTCCAACGTTATTTCACAGGCCGCCATGGTCTCAGGCGGCGCATGGCTTGGAGTGTGTCTTCCATTTCCTGCGGGATGGGGGCCACAAATTCCATCACTTTACCAAGCCGTGGATGCAGGAAGCGGAGTCGGTGGGCGTGCAATGCCTGACGCGCCAGCAGCACACGGTCTTCCTCGGGCGGCACATCCGTAAGATCTGAAAGCTTGAACTGGTCGCGGCCACCATAAAGTTTGTCCGCCAGAACCGGGCAGCCAATACTGGCGAGATGCACGCGGATCTGGTGGGTGCGACCGGTGCGGGGCTGGAATTTCACGTAGGTGAAACCACGGAATCGCTCAGCCACCTCGTAGAAACTGACCGATTCTCTGGCTTCGGGAATATCGCGGTCGGTGGTGATCATGCGGACCCTATCGGTGGGGTGGTGCATGATCCGTTTTTCGATGTAGTCGCTGTCGCGGTCGAGCACACCTTGGGCAATGGTGGCATATTCCTTGAATATTTTGCGGGTCTCAAACATCATCGATAAGTCACGGTGCGTTCCTTCCTCTTTGGCAATGAGGATGGCGCCCGAGGTATCGCGGTCGAGACGATGCACAATGCCGGCGCGGTAATCGCCGTTGATTCCCGACAACTTGGGAAAATGGAACCGCAAGGCGTTAACGAGGGTCCCGGACCAGTTTCCCTTGGCGGGGTGCACCACCATGTTGGGTGGTTTGTTGATAACCGCTATGAATTCATCCTGATACAGGATGTCGAGAGGGATCTCTTCGGCAATGGGCTCGGGGTGCTGCGGTGGTGGCGGGGAGAAGCGAAGTTTGTCGCCGTGGCGGATGCGTGTGCTGGCCTTGGCGATCCGGTCGTTGACCATCACGCGGCCATTTTCGATGAGTTTTTGCGCCAGCGACCGAGTGATGTCCGGAAGCAGGGTGAGCATGAACATATCGAGACGGAGATTTTCCTTGCGGATCAGGGCGACATGATCCACCCACTCCCCCTCGGCTTGGGGGAGCACAAAAGGGATATCGTCTTCTGCTTCCGGATCGTGGACGTCGTCGTCTTCGTGGAGGCTCAAATGCGGGGCCTCGTTGGTATCAAGGGGTGGTTGGCCGCAGCTGATTTTGCAGTGTGGCCAGTTGTTTCACGTAGTCGGATGAAGCCAACTTGCGCGACCTGCGTTCAGCTTCGATGGCGATAACGGAATCTTTGTTGGCCGGGTTTTTGGCCATAGCATCGTACCGGGCTCGGGCTTCGTCGAAGCGGCCAAGTGCTTCGAGGGCACGGGCAGCGCCAATGGCACACTCGCGGTCCAAGGAAGGAATGGATCTGAGTTTTTTCGCGGCAAGGTCAAAGCCCTGAACCGCTTGTTCGAGATTCGATTTGATGTCGATGGGTGCGTCTTTTTTGTCTTTGTCCTTGGCTGGGTCGAGGGCAGGGATGACCACAGGGTTTTCTTTGCTAGGTGCGGGGTATTCACGCAACGCCATGGCCAACTGAGCGCGTGCCATATCGAGTTGAGCAACAGCCCCAACCATGGTTCCCTGATTTTTGCGGGCGAGTTCGGCGACTTCTTTTTCGTCCTTGGCGGAGTCGAGAGCGAGCCACAGGCCGCCCTGTCTACCCGTTTGCGACGACGTGTAGGCTCCAAAAAGAAGGTACACAGTGGCAGCAACGCCAATAACCAGAATGGCAATGACGGCGGGCACTGGCACGCCATTGCCGGAAGCTTTGGCGCCGCCTTCAATGACGGGAAGCGGTGTGCGGGTATCGTCCATGATGGTGGATCACATCCCAGTTGAGAATGAGTACAGCGTCAAACCATGACTCTATCGGAAGAAGAAGTCCGGAGAAATGTTAATTTCAGCCAAGGTCGGAGACAAGCAGTCCAGCCTTGGACAACCATGGTCCCATGGCAACCGCGCTGGAGCGAGCGGCTTCTCCGCCAACAGGAAAGCGCGTGAGTGCGATATACCAGTATTTTTCGCGGTCGCGCGGAGGCAAATCGGCTGGGTCCTGCCCCAGTGAACGCACGAGATCTGGATCGATTCGCGCATTTTTGAGCAGGGCTGCACATTCGCGCCAGGTGACACCCCGGCTGACCACTTCACCATTCATTTGGGTGATGGTTCGCCCGATGAGGACGTGCAGCAGACCCGGGAAATGCCCCGGGGCGATGCCGGTTGTCCGAACATGAGACAACAATGATCGGATCGCTTCCATATTCAAATCTCCATAATCACTCACCATAGGAAGAACAGGGGGGTACGGAAAGGCTTAACGATCAAGCTGACTCCACCCCGCTCATGCTTTTGCCACTATTTTGCGAAAATTAAGCGAATTTCCGATTTGCGGAACGACCCAGTTTCGGGAAGTGGAGTAGAATATATCGAATTTCTCGTCATTGCAAGATTCACGCAGGCCCGTTGCAAGAAGGATGGAGATCGCAGGTTGCGAGCATCCGCGCCATGCCCATTGACATGAACATGTGTTCAGTCATAGGCTTGGCCATCCAGGAGGGATATCACCATGCCACGCACGGCACGCCGCGAAACAGCAGAACTATTACGCTGGGATCTTCCCAACCCACAGACCAAGGCGCTGTGCATGGTCAGGCGAACAGGCGCTCTGCTAACGCCGTGGCAGAACAACGGCCTTGAACGGACATTTGGTCTGGACCTGCAAGAGCACCGTTCTGCTGGTTTGCTTTGGCTGGATGCGCGCTCAGATGCGGGACACGCCGTAGAACTGTTTGCCGCCACCCCAGCCCGGCTGGAAATGGAACTCGAACGGATTCCATTGCCGCCGCGAGCAGTGTTTCTCAGCCCCACAAGCGATCCGTTTCAAGGCCCCGAGGAAGCGCAGTCGGATGCTGTGCTTTGCGCGGAAATTCTGGCCCGCCGCGGTATCACCACATGGATCCGCACGCGCTGCCGCATCGCCTGCCGGTTGCGCGATCGCTTGGCAGCATTGGGAGATCGGGTACGGATTACGGTCCCCATGACTGGATTGAGCATAGATCTGGCTCGCCGTTTTGAACCGGGCACGGCATCGCCACGCGCACGCCTTCGGCAGGTAGACCGTCTGCGAGCAGCGGGGGTTCCAACGCTTGTGAGTCTCGACCCGATGGTTATGGGTTGGCACGACCGGCAAGAGCGACTGGTACCGCTATTGCGGACACTGACCAATCACGGAATCAATCAGGTGACAGCGGGTTACTTGGCATTGCCGGAAGGATCTCAAGGTCGCGTCATCAAGTTACTGGGAACAGAAGACGGTGCCCGGATGATGGCGGAATACCGTTTCGGCCCGATCACGCAGTTGCCGTCGGGCACAACGGCCCGCATGCTGCCACGCTTGGCCCGCCAGCGCGCCTATGCCCGGCTGACAGGTTTGGCTGCTGGTGAAGGGGTGGCCATTCATGTCTGCCGCTGGTCGAACCCGGATTTTATTGAACGGGTTGAAGCCTTGCCTTCAGAAAAACCCCGGTCTCTGCGCGACCGATGGCAGGCTTCGCTGACACCAACGATCTGAAGGTTAGCGAAGCGCTTCCAAAGGCCGGATAAAGGTGGCATTGATGGCGGGCAAAAGCCCGCCCAATAAACCCATGGTGAGGGCGGTTGCCATGCCTGCCAGCAAAATGGGTGTGTCAACAGTCATGCGCAGAACAACACTTTTGCCACCACCCGCACCGCTGGAAATAATGCTATTGGCGGTACATCCGTCGCCGATGGCGCCGGCGGCGCAACCAAGGAGTCCACCCAATACGGCCAGGAGCAACGCCTCAAACAAAAAGGCCAACATGACCTGTGGCCCCGAGTAGCCAAGGATACGCAGCACGCCAATATCTTTGATGCGCTGACTGATGGCGGCGAACATGGTATTCATCAGGCCCAGAACCCCACCGATACCCACCACAACCGCGACAAACAAAATGGCATAAAGAAACTGCTGATTGGTCTGGTTGAGGCTGGAATAATATTCGGTTTCTGTCTGCGCCTTCAGCGCGGCCTTCTTGAAATTATTCGTGAGGTCTTTGGCAAGTTCCTCGGCCTCAATAGGCCCAGCGGCCCTCAAAACAATGGTTGAATAGCTGTCTTTGCCAAATTTGCGGCCCACCAATGAATGTTTCGACCAGATTTCGGAATCGAACGTGGAACCGGAAGATCCCATGACCCCGGCCACAATAAACGGTTGGGCACTGTCCCCCAAACTGAACATGTCTCCCGGTTCCAATGAAGTCTTGTTGATATCAGAACCCAGAGTGCGGGCAATACCTTCACCAAGTACCGCCTCAACTGCCGTGCGGCGCTGGTCTCCCTCGCCATAGGCGCGCACACCAGCCTGACAAAACAGCTCACCGGTCACCAATTTGAGGTTATGAACCTTGAGGGAACGGGCAGGATCGTCGATGCCACGGACCTGAAGGAAACGGCGTGACCGCTCGAGGTTGATCAAGTTATCGAGGTTGAGTGAACCGGATAGTTGAGCGCCGTTACGCACGTAGCCAATATCAATAACACCGGCTTGTTTACCAGCCATGAGCAACCGAATGTCTTCTAAAGAATTAAGCGGAATTCCAGCCCACGAAGAGAGCGAATCGCCCGGTTTGACACCGGCTCGCGCCAACGGACCGCCTGCTTCAACCAAAGTCAGTTTGAGTGATTCCTCTCCGAAACGGCAGCCCAACCGACGGCCATGAATGATGGGGAGGGGAAGTGGCTGGTTCACAACCACATAGACTTCCCAACTGGCAAGAGGTTTGCCATCGGGATCATCGGAATCGCGCATCACCAGTGGATGGCGTTCCACATCGGAAACATCGCGGTAGCCGAGATTGCTGAATAGCTCGTCTGTGGAACCTTCGGAAAGGACCAGCACATTACCAGGCACACTGCTGCCAGCGGTTAGATTCTGAAGTCCTCTCACAAACGAGAGCATGACCACAACAATACCAACCTGAAGGGTGAAAGCAGCCAGAAGCATGAGAGTGATGGGCCAGCGCACCATAATGTTGCGGGCGTTGTACCGGGCGAGAAGTTTTCCGATCCAGCCCAAGCGTGGAACCACCACGGCAACCACAACGAGTAGCAGGGCCGTGAAAGCAAGCATGATAAAAGTTGGGTGCACGATTAATGAGCCTCACGCAGGTCAAGAGATGCGGGAAAACACCTCGGACACCCGGATGTTGCAAGCAGACAGGCTGGGAGTAAGACTACCGATAAGGGCTGTGCCCAAACCAATAGCCGGCCCCCACCATAGTGCCTCATTAGGAATGAGAAACGCCGGGAAAAAGGCGATGGGGAATTTAAATCCGCCAAGGTAAAGGTTGAAGTAGGCAATGGTTCCAGCAGAGCCAATGATGCCACAGATTCCACCCACCATGAGCGCTTCACCCAACACCAGAATGAGGATTTGCCCGGGCCTGAAACCCAGAACTTTGAGTACAGCAATTTCCTTGCGGCGCTCACGCACGCTGATGCTGATGGCCATAGCAATAATGAGCGACATGGTGGCGAGAATAAACGGAACCAAAATCCACTGCAGCCCCCAAAGCATGTCTTTGTAAGCGTCGAGAAATCCAGCCACACCAGAAGACGCCGTTTCAATCTTCACAGCGGGGCTTTTGAATTCTGCCGAGGTGGTGATTTGGCGTTCGACCTGCTGAAACGCTTTGGTATCTGGAACACGAAGCCAGACAAGATTAAGGCACTTGGCAGCCAGCGGATGAGCTTTGCGGTTTTTCCGCTCGTATTCGTCGAGGGCGCGGTTAAGGCGTTCGCGGGGCATCACGGCGGCTTGACCATACCTGCCTTCCGGGAGTTCACAGCAGATGGTGCATTCCATGTCGATACCCTGGTAGTTGAGTCCGCTGATTTTCATCGACTCACCAACCTTTTTGCCCATGGCAACCAGTTTGTCGTGGCCCACCATGACTTGAGTCACGTCTTTTTCCATCACGGCAATGGCAGCGCGGATACGCTCAACATCTGTCGGGCTCATTTCGTCGATGCCGTCCATCATGGTCAGGAACCTGTCGGGTTCCATTACAAAAAAGAACAGGCTATTTTCTCGGGTTCGATTCTGAGGATCGAGCGTGCCGCCAAAAAAGGCCCATGTCATGGCATCGTTGGCCGGATCGATGCGGACGTCGCCGGGTTCCCGAGGGGCCCCTTCGGTCAGTCTGGCCGCGTAGGAATAAGGCATTTGGCTGGGAATTTGCCACCGTTCGGTAACAATCGCTTTCAAGTTGTTGGCTTTCTCGCTGGTGACATTGGCCAAAAAGACCAGCACCGTCCAGACAAGCGTCACCACCAACACAAGCACGATGGTTGCAAAACCGGTAAGAGCTGTACGGATTTTGTTGCGCCATAAGTTGCGCAGAATAAAACCCAAGTAAAACAGCGACTGCGGAATAATCGCCAATCCACCCAGCACAACAAACGCGATCAGGAATTCATAAATAGTGACCTGCAGAGTTGCGCCCGGCGTGCGCACCAGTGGCAGGAGACTGCCGTCGAGTTGTTCCCAAAACATGGCGATCCCTCCCTGTCAGGCGATGCTTCCCGCGAGGCGGGGCGACGGTGGATTGAACACTTCCTGAACGAGACGGCCTTTTTCAAGGTGCAAGACACGTTCGGCGTACAAGGCCGCCTTTGGGTCGTGTGTCACCATGATGATGGTCTTCTCGAGGCTGCGCTTGAGTTCAACCAGCAGGTTGAGAATCTCTTCAGCAGATTTCGAGTCGAGGTCACCCGTTGGTTCGTCGGCAACAATAAGATCGGGGTCGGTGACCATGGCACGGGCGATGCCCACGCGCTGCTGCTGACCACCAGACAGTTGACCGGGGCGGTGGCTCATTCGGTCGCTCAGGCCGACCAGATCCAACGCGGTCAGCACCTGCCGCTTTCTTTCTGAAGCCGATAGGGGCAACAAAAGCAGAGGAAGCTCGACATTTTCGTAGGCCGTCAGCACGGGAAGTAGGTGATAAAATTGAAAAATAAAGCCCACGTGGCGCGTGCGCCAGCGTGCCAACTGGCTTTCAGACATCGCACCGATTTCCTGATCGCCCACAACGATTGACCCGGATGTGGGAGAATCGAGCCCAGCAATCAGGTTCAATAGTGTGGTTTTCCCAGATCCACTAGGGCCCATTAGCGCCAAAAACTGGCCTTTGGGTACTTCCAATACAAGGTTATCCAGCACCTGAATCTTTTCAGAACCGCGGCTAAACGATTTCGTCAGGTTGGTCACGCGCACAATTGGAATCATGGCTGAGCGGCCTCCTTGGGCGCACTGACTGTTACTGGCGCATCACGGTAAACATCGTTGAAAAATGTGACCATGGCGCCCATATCTGGCTTCAGATAACGACCTTGTTCATTTTTGGGAATGACAATCTTCACGCGAACAGGAATGGCGCCTTTCGACCTGTTGGCCTGAGGCATGATGCGACTGACAAACCCAACATAACCTCGGGGATGTGTCGCCAAAAATCCTGCATCCGATTGCCAAGCTTCAGGCATCACCTGACATAGCTGGTTGTCGCGCACCTTGCTGATATCGCGTTCCTGAATATCGAGTTCCACTTCAAGATTGCTCAGGTCCGCCATTTCGCAAAGGCTGAAAGAACCGTTAAATGCCCCAGGATTCACGATGTTGCCTTCTTCGGCTTTCTTGCTGAGGATCATTCCCGAAACAGGCGCCTTGATTGTGCAGTTGGACAATCTCCAACGGGCCTTGGAGAGTTCCGCCTCGTATTGGCGCACTTCTGCCTCGGCTGCGCGAATTCGCTCGGGCCTTGGACCAATCTTGATGAGTTCCCAAACCGACGTGAGGCGTTTCACACGCTGGTCTTGGCCTTCGTACTGGTATTGAGCCTGTTCCATTTCGCGGGCTGATAGCACCGCTGCAGTGCCAGACAATCGCCTGCTGCGCACCAGTTCGAGTTCCAATTGGGTAAGCTGCCGACGTGCTTCCTGCAGTTCGAGTTCAGCTTGGTCTTTTTCTTCTTTTCTGGCGCCATTCCGGAGTTCCGCATACTTTTCGGAAACTGAATGGAGCATGGCATCGGCTCGCTGAACGTCAGCAAGATAGTCGATGGTTTCCAGTTCAGCCAAAACAAAATCTTTTGGTACCAGATCACCTTCCTTGAAGTTCATCCGCGTAACCATGCCGCCAACCTTAGGGCTGACAAGAATCAGATGCACAGGAATCACATATCCCTTGTTTTCAAGCACCAGAGCTTCTGGTGACGTGGGCGGAGCCACTGTTGGAGGAGCGGTTGCACCAGCAACGGGCCGATCTGACGACGTTCTGGATGTATTACCAGCAGGCCGAGTATCCGGAGACGCGACAACAGTAACAACGGCTGGTTCACGAAATAGCTTGTAACCGAGCAAAAGCGAGGTGCCGCTGGCCGCCAGTGCCACCGACCAACCCAACAAGGTAAGAAACTGTTTGCGAACAGACGTTTCGCGCGCCTCGGTGGAACCAAGCCGCAACGATTTCACACGGTCTGAATACGATGGTTTTTTGGGCGCCGAATCGACCGCTGGGGCGGGCATTGAAAGCAGTTCCGGACTCATTGCACAACCTCCGCCAACATTTTCGTTCTCGTGGAATTGAATTCACTTGCCTGATTAACGCCACTGACAGCGGTTCCATGCTTCAGAATGCGTTCCAAATAAAGGTCAACCATGACAAGAAACGTTTCCGTGACAGCGCCGGAATCGATCATTCCAGGGTCAACCAGGCGCTGAATGGCTAGGCCATGCAGAAACCCTTGCAGCACGACCATAAGGTTGGCAATGACTGCTGGATCAGCGTCGCAATCGAGATCCGCTGCCATGCAGGAACGCCAATGGGAATAAAGCTCGTTCAGGCGTTTGCCAAAATCTTTACGATATCCCACTTGTGCAAGAAATGTGTATTCCAATGGGTAGAACGGGTCTTCCGTGACAATATCACGAACCACCGCGGCCATAATTTCACGGACAAGGGGCCAACCCTTGATGCCCTTGGCAGCGATCGATTCCAGCGGACCGGCAATTCGGCGGTGAATATTTTCAACGCACCGATCAAAAACGGCCAGAAGTATCTCTTCTTTGGTTGGAAAGTAATAAGTCAGTTGTCCCCGGCTCATACCGGCTTTTTTTTCAATTTCTGCAAGCGAAAGATGCTGAAGCCCACGTTCGATAATGACGCTTTCCGCCGCTGCGACAATCTGCTGACGGCGCAAAACAACAAGATCGGACATGCGTGAGAACCTTACCGCTGTGGTCGTATATTCTCACTCTAGTCCAACTGGTCTAGGAATCTCAAGCCGAGATCCCCCGAATTACCTGATTTGCACCAAGACCGCCGTCGCATTATCCGGACCACCACGGGCATTCACTTCGTGCAGCAATCGGTTCACCAACAGGTGAGGTTCCTGATCGGGAGAACCCAGAATCGATAACAGTTCTTGATTTGCCAGAACATTGGTGACGCCGTCAGAACAAAGAAGGATGGCGTCTCCCGGCAGTGGAATCAGTTCTAAAACCTCAGGAACAGGTTCTGTATGCCCGCCAAGAGCTTGCGAAAGCTCGTGGCGCCGTGGGTGGTGAGCCGCTTCTTCGTTTGAGATGAGCCCTGACTTGACAAGACGCTGAACAGCTGAATGGTCTTCGGTAAGCTGTCGGATCGTCCCGGCCCTGATCAAGTAGGCTCGACTGTCACCTACATGGCCGATAACAGCACGCCACTCCGAACAAAAGAAAGCGACAGCAGTCGCACCCATGCCCTCACACGATTCCCCGCCTTTGCGGGCCGCTTCGAGGATTTCAAAATGCGCAATGGTCAGCCAATCGCCCATGCCATCGGAAATCAGTTTAAAAGGCACTTCTGCGGGGCCTTGATCCACATAGCCCCCATCCGGTGCCAGCTTCAGAGAGGTTACCCCGATATTCGGGAATAACTCGACAGCGCGATCGAAGGAGCGAACCATAGACTCGACGGCAATGGTGGAAGCGATCTCGCCAAGCGCGCCGCCACCCATGCCATCGGACAAAACCCCAAGGAACAAGTGCCGTCCATGGCCAACACCGCGTTTGAGGCTGTGGACAATGCCAAAAGAATCTTCGTTGTTTTCCCTGTACACGCCAGTGGTAGTTTTCCCGACAAAGCGAAATTCAGGACGAGGCGGACGTCCAAGCCAATCAACCAGCATGGCGTCGATGCGGTCCCACGTTTCAGTTTCCGAGCAACCCTGATAACGCCCCAAACGCATTTCGGGGTCTGCCGCCAACAGGCATCCAAGCAAACGGCCACATTCCGGACCGAAAGAATCGCCATCTCGCCACCAAGCCAAAGATTTTCCATGGTCACACATATCGGCCGGAGTCAGTTCGGCTCCTCGAATCAGTGCCATGAAAATCGAACCCAGCGAGTAGAGGGCATTTTGTAATCGGCAGTCTGTTCCGGGCACGGTTTCTGGAGCCAGCAAAAAGTGAGCGACATCATCTGCCGGGCCTGGGTTCAATCGAGGCGCTAGGCACCCAAGATGCGCGAGACCAACCACATTACCCGAAGTCACAAAATCTGAGAGACGCGCTGCTTCGATGATCATGCCTTTTTGGAAAGACTCCCGCACAACTCGAACAAGTTCACGCGCCAGAATGAGTTTGCCAAAAGGATCCGCTGCTGCAAATGCAGTCATTAAAGGCATACCACGCATAACTTCGGCAGCAATAAATTTCTGGTCTTCAAACGTATCAGACGAGTGGAACACGACACCAAGTACAGGCCCTAATTCGGTGAGTGTCATCTTTTCGCGAAGGAAGCCAGGCCAACGGATATCGATTTCGGCAGTTTTGTTAGAGTTCAGGTCCGGCAAATCCTCAAATCCTTCTTCAGGTGTCACCTCTTCGGCTTCAAGGTTCGTCGTTTTGCCGGAATCGAGATCCGGAAGATTGTCAAAACCATCATCCGGTTCACTCTTTGCTTCGGGAACCTCAACGGCTGGCTTATCGATTTTCCCAACAAGAATTGTAAGCTGCGGCCCATCAGCAGCGAGCGTGCCAAATCGCGTGAACCCATCACGATGCGATTGGTACTTCAACATGCCGAATCGTTCCACCAAAAAAGATGGTGGAACTGGAACTTCACCCATGTGACCGTTTGGTGCTGCAATTTCCCAGCCATGGGCAGCTATCTCAGATGCACTGAGTAAACGTGTCACCAATCCCGGTTCCGGAACGGTGTCCGTCAGGATTTCGCCAACAGGCAATACCCAGTTCTCTTGCGAATGGCGGTTTTGTGATTCTGAAGACATGGAACAGTTCCTCGCCGGATTCAACCGGTCATCTCATTCTTCCGCCACAGTGAATGCAATACCTGCACCCCATGCGACTTGGCTTTCCACAATCGAGGCAGGCATGTGCCGCATCTGTTAGCTCGGCAGCACACCCAGCGCAGTACGGAATGCGAACGGCATTGGTTTCGCCACACCCGTCACATGCCACTTGGGTAGCCAAGGAACGACCGACAAGATCCTTGCCAAGGTCGCGTGCTGAAAAATACCGGTCTGAAGGGTCTTCGCTCAAGTTGATACGGATCAAATCCCAAAACCACCTGTCACATTCCGGATATGGCACTCCTTGACCCGCCAACCGCGCCTTGATTTCAGCACCGGTAGATGTGCCTTCCGGCACACTACCCGTGGCCAGATGGTAAAGAGTTCCAGCCAGAGCAAACAGATCGCTGCGAATTTCAGGGCGACCCACCACCTGCTCTGGAGGGGCATAACCCTCTGTAAAAATTCGGGTTTTTGCGCGTTGTCCATCGGGACCTGAAGGGCCAATATCGCGCGCCGTTCCAAAATCAATCATGCGGATACCGGTGCGATTATCCAAAAGCATGAGATTGTCCGGTTTGACATCTCGATGAATCAGCGGTGGATCGTGACGGTGCATGGTGTCGAGCACCTGGCAAATAGCCACACCCCAGTCGGCTACCACTTCAATTGGAAAAGGCCTGTTATTGGAAGCCTCAAGGACCTTCAGCAAGTCTTTGCCTTCAATAAAGTCCATCACCAGATAGGCAGCATGCTCCTGCTCAATGAATGCCAACAGTCCTGGAACAATCGATTCGGAAGCCAACGATTTCAGAATTTTAGCTTCTCGCCTAAAGAAATTCAACCTCAACGTAAATTGGGCCTTGTCCGCGCAAAGCATTTCCTTGATGGCAATAGTAGCACCTGAAGCAAGATCCGTTCCCCTGTATACCGCGCCAAACCCGCCAAGGGCCAACAAAGCATCTACCCGGTAACGATCTTCCAATACTGTTCCGGGCGGGCAGGGGAGTAGGGTACCACACCGCAGGCATGTCTTACGGCCGACATCATTGGAAGCGCCACACGGCGGATGAATACATCGAATCTGAGGGACTTGGGGTGCCGGAGGTGCCACAGGTTGCGGCATAAATCCGCAATCGCCACACGCCACCGCGCCCGGAGACCATGGACCCGCACAGAGCGGACACGATTCAAGCTTAGGAGGCTCAGGAACCTGCACCGCCGCCTTGGCTGCTGGCAACTTAAAAACTTTCTGGCAACCCGGGCAACGCACTGCTCGCCCAGCATGCTCGGACTTGGCGTCGAGAACCTTGCGGCAACCGGGGCAGGCACATTTCATCATGGTGGTCATGGCGCGCCCTCTGAACCTGCGTCTAGCCCAAGGGTGAAACCGATAACTCGCTTCATTCCCTTTCGAACAGGCGAATCTTCCCAATAAAGCACAGCAAATGGATCTTTTAGGTCGAAAGGTGCAGGAGGCTTGCCCTTTGCTCCCTTGTTTGCGGGAACCACGGCTTCGAGTTCCTCACCCATCAGATCAGGAAATGTGCAGTCCCATGAACCGAAAGCATCGAGTCCCTGACCAATCATTACCTGATATGCTTTATCAACTGCCGAAGACTTTTCTCGACCAGGAAGCTTGACTTCAGGCACATCGAGGCCAATCGCTCCGGTCAATTCAGGCTTGTCGATCTTGATGAGAAGCTTCTCTGGAAGCTTGTCGGCTTTGTAAAATGTCGGTTTTCGGACAACTCCGTCTTTGTCCCCCACCGCAAAATGCACTGTGGACCCAGTTCCTGTGCCAGGGCGAAGAGCCAACCGCGCGCCAATTTTCGAATCTTCACTTGGCGACAATTCAAAAATGACCACACATTGCTTTGGGTTTTCTGGCAATACCCTCATCCACTGTCCCACTCGCCACTTAACTCCATCCACTGACAAATCGATTTCGCGGCGTGTCCAATCATCTTTGGTTTCCCACTTGGAGACAGTCTTGGCTGCCGACTTTGATGAGCCTACCGCGCCGATTTTGCCCCGCGGGGTTTTCAGCATGAAATGGCTACCTTTGTCAGAACCATCTGTAGCCAGTAACGTCACCCGGTCTTGATCGGTAGTTTCGACGGTAAATGCCAAAAGGTCTTTGGTTTCACTGCCAGCAATGACAGGCTTAACCAACGCCTTACCTCCAGCACTGCTTCCTCCACCACGTCCAAAGAGCATGATCAAACCGACCACCAGCAGGACCAGAATCCCCAAGCCGCTTCCAGCAAGAATGAGCATTCGCCCTTTCCCCTTGGCTGGAATAACAGCATCCGAACTGGCTGAAGCTACAGGAGCGGAAATCACTTTCGACTTCTTGGTAGAAGTCGGCTGAAACGCAGGCGAGGCAAAAGGATCGCCCGATGGCGATGGTTGCACTTCACTAGGAACAGCTACCGCTACTAATGGTTCGGGAGAAGAAATCACTGCAGATGGAACTGCGATAGGGGCAGGTGGAGTGGCGTTAATAGGCTGAATAACAGGAACAGAAACTGGAGAGGCTGCAGTATTTTTGGGAGCCGGGATTTCTGGGGCAGCAACCTGTTGCACATGCACCATTTCAGCTTCGACAAGAACTCCCGCTTCTTCTATCGATTCACCATACAGTAATTCCACCGGGGCAAATTGCTCGGATTCATCTTCAACTATTGGGGCCAATGCATCCAAGTCAAGCAGGGGTGCTGCCTCTGGAACCCTGAAAGCAACCTCGACAGGGATTTCAAATTTTTGCTGCCCGTTGGCCACAACAACCAAGGTTGTGCGTAGTGGCGCGTCTTCGGTCAGCGAATTGGTATCGATTTCGAGTGGCAATGCGGCTGATTGGTAATTGGCCTCAAGTTCACCAACAGTGATCCAGGGTACTGCCGAAGCTAAGTAACCATAAACGTGCCTTTTCTCATCCGTTTTTAGAATAATACGTTCTGTCAGTTTTTCACCCGGGACAGCCCAAAGTGCTATCGCCAATGGTTCGGCAACCACCTTGGGAGAAGGAGCAAAACCATGAGCTTCGAAATACTGCTGGACCGATGCCAATCCCGGAGCTACAGGGCCATTGACTGGATAGTCCCAACCATTTGCACTGTACCATTCGGCAAGTTTTCCGCTGAGGAAAACAGGTGCGGCTTCCCTAGGTTTAGTCCGGGCTTTTTCAGCAATGTGACGTGGGCTGGTGGCCCCATCGAACAATCCACCAACAAAAGGAAGGACATCAGCTTCGCGAGCCGACAACCGAATTTCAATTGTTCCGGTTTCTGTGGAGAGGACCAAGGTGCCCGCAAGATTCCTGCCACTGCGCCGAATCTGCCCCTCTGAAATAAATATTTCCAGCGATGCGTCACCAATAAATTGAAATGATCGATCGGTCAGAGAGGTTTCAACAGAAAGCGAGCACCACGGCGCATCGCGCAATGAGGCTTCACCCCAAACCAGACGTTGCCCGGCATTAGTTAATGAAACAACAACACGGGCAGGCTCCCCGGGCTGAAGGATACCAAAATCAATTTCACGGCTGATAACTTCGAGAGCACCTGGCTTCAAATCATTACCCGGCAAGGCAGCCAATAATTGATCAAGACCCCGATCCGGATCGGGGAATAGGCGAGCCTGAGCGGCTGCCTGAACAAGGTCTAATCGGCCAAGTCCCGAGAAAAATCCTTCCCATTCGGCGAAGGCAAGCATGTCACGCGAGGCATTCCATTCGGATAGAATTCCTTTGGCCAGTCCAGGAAAATCATCGCACGAAAGGCCTGAACTAAAAACGAATGGGGTAGGGAACCCGACGCGCGCGGTGGAACGGGGCAAAACCCCTTCAAGTAAAACGCCATCATGATGGCAAAAACGGGCATCCGCTGGATTCGGACTTGAGCATCTTGGACACATTACTGCAGCGGCCATGTTAACTCCGAACCGAAATAACAAAACAAGCTGAAAGTCACATCAGTTTCAACTGAACGCCACCTATTTGAATCATATCACCTATAACAATTGGATGCTTCTGGCCTGGAAAAATGCGTTCACGATTCACGTAAGTGCCGTTCGAGCTATTCAAGTCTTCAATACTGACCTGATCTGCTACATGAATGACAGCGTGCTGGCGTGAAACCCAGATCCGCTTGGGATCTTCCTGACACTCCAGATCAACATCAACGGGTTTGGCATCACTTCTGCCAATAATATTGGGCCCGGGAAGCAACGGATAATCCACTTCGCGGCGTTGGCCTCGGAGCACCACCAATCGGAAATTCTGGCTGCGTCCAAGCTTGGCCGATGCAGCAACTACCGGCTTTGGTGGTGGCACTTGCTGTATCGGAGGGGGTTCTGGCGGCTTAACCAAGGCTGGTTCAGGCGGCTTCAGCGGATTGGGGGCCTGATTGGTTTCAGGTGGGTCCACCACCAGCTCCATATCCACAACCGATTCGGATGCAGACTCAGCAATGCTGATATCCGACTTGCATAGCACGCAAAAACGAGCGACTTCTTCGTTTTTGGTATAACAAAAAGGACACTTTTTCATTGCCGCGACCCGTTCAAGGTCCAACGTCTGCCATGAGACAATTCGCAGGGAGACATATTCATCCTACAAGTTGAGACCCAAAGTTTCACGAAACAGCTGTTTTCCAGCAACCAGCCAGACAAACAGCGGTGGGCTTGGCTTCAGACAAAGCATTTCCGCTCCATAAAACCAGGTCGGCAGGATCACCCAACCTCAAGCCTATGCACGGCAATCCAAGAAGCCTCCTAGGAGCATCGGTTGCGGCGTGAAGAATATCTTGAGGCGTCCATTCGTCGAGCATCCAAGCATGCCTTAGGCAATGATCGAGAAAATGCCCAGAACCCGCAAGGTATTGAGTGCCCGGGATTGTCACCCGGCCATCGGACATTACTTCAATAGGCCTTTCCCACATGTGGTACAGAGCAGGTGGACAACCAGCCAAGGCACTGGAATCGCATGTAAGGACAAGATTTCCAGGTCGCTTGCAACGCAGCACTGCGCGCAAAAAAGCTTCTGGAATATGATGGCCATCAGCAATGACTGACGCAAGCAATTTATTGTCTACTAGTTGCGGCCAAATGGGATTGGCGTGCCTGTCAATATTTGAAGCACACCCATTGCCCAAATGGGTGGATAAGCGTGCTCCCAATGCCACTGCGGCCTGAATGGTTGAAGCATCAGAACCAGTATGTCCCAGCGCGACAGTAACACCGTTGTCTACCAGCAATTCAATCCATGCCAATGCCCCCGGTATTTCCGGCGCCACTGTTATAAGTTTGATGAGCCCATGGGCAGATTCCTGCCACGTCTTGTATTCCTGAGCTGTAGGAACCCTGACCCAGCGACCCGGATGCGCTCCCCGGTAACCTTCAACTGGGCTAATTGCAGGCCCTTCAATGTGGTATCCAGCAATTACTTTGCGTACGACCGGATCGGCACTTCGCGCTGATTCAATTTTTTCCAAAGCCCCAACAATATCGTCGTTACTTGCTGTGATAAGTGTTGCCAAAATTCCAGTCATTCCGTGGTTGAGGACGCGGTCCACAACGCGGCGAATTCCCTCAACTGTGATGGTTGGATCATTGAACGAGATACCTAACGCACCGTTCACCTGAAGGTCAAAAAGCCCGGGAGTGATCCAAGGATATGGCTGTGTGCCAGAATCCTCAAACGGTTCCATTTCCCCAATTGTTTCGCCGTTTGTTTTAAACCGCACAAGGCGGCCTGAACCGACTAAACGAGCAGAAATCAGTTCATCATTGGTTGGAACTATCATGCTGGTAAACGCGTATCTTTCTCATGGTTTTCCGCAGTATTTTCGTGCCGTTTCAATCCATAAAAACACCCGACAGCCGTAGCCAATGCTCCAGCAATGGTTCCAGCGACAAAAAACAGAAGCTCGCGTGAAGTCACGCCCTCTTCAACATTTTCATCAGCAGCGACATTTGCTGTTGGATCGGGCCCCTGCACTGGACTCAGTGGAAGATCAAACGAAGGCGGTTCCACAATAGGTTGGGAAACAGGTGCCACATTTTCAGCCAATCGAAGGGCGGTATTCCGCTTTTCACCTTCCAGCCATGTAAAGTATGGCCTCATTTTCGCATCTGATTCGGGGGTTTCCAATCCTTCCAAATCTCCCGAAACAAATGGCAGAAGCACTTTGAGAGCCGATGCAGGGTCTGCATAACGGTCTTCTGGATTTTTCTCCATCAATTTAAGAACGATTTTTTCCAACCCCATGGGGACGCCCGGCGCCAATTCATGAGGGGGGCGGGGCGATTCTGTGGCATGGCGGATCATTTGATTGAGCAGACTGCTGTCAGGAAATGGCGGCTGACCTGTCAGCATGTGGTACATGACACAGCCGGTGCTGTACAAATCGCAACGAATATCCACTCCTCGCGAATTACGCGCCTGCTCGGGGGCCATGTAATCCGGTGTCCCCAGTAAGACACCCGTTTCAGTCACTTGGTCTTCTAAATCTTCACCTTCGCCCATAACCGCTCGGCCAAGGCCAATGTCCAGAATTTTTACAGTGGCTTTGGCAAGGTCAGCTTTCGTACCTTCTGTTCGGTTCACCAACATCAAGTTTTCAGGTTTGATATCCCGATGAACAATTCCCTTTTCATGCAGGTGCTGCAACCCCCTAAGAATTTGATATCCGACGCGTGCAGCATCACCAGAAGAAATGACTCCTCTCTTCAGGTGATCCTTCAAGGTTTCACCAGAAAGGAATTCCATTGCCAAATAATGCAAGCCCTCGCTTTCACCTAACTGAAAACCGCGGACGACATTGGGATGGTTGAAGTTAATGACAAGATTGGATTCGCGCAGAAAACGAGCTAGAAGTCTGGAATCTTTGACGCTGGAAGGTGGGAGTACTTTAAGAGCAAAAACCTGCCCCAATTCATGTTGGGCACGGTAAACACCAGCCATCTTCCCACTGCCAAGCCTGTCGAGAATACGGTAAGGACCTACAAAAAATCCCTCAGCATATCCTCGCAACAAAAGGCCAGCCTGGTATTCGGTAATATGTCGATTTTCAACCAGATAAAGAGCAAAGGCACGGATGCTTTGTGGTTTGCCTGCTCTTTCCTTTTCCCAGCGCTCCATCAGTGAGCGCGCCTGCTCAATGCCCACCAATTTGCTGCGGATCAGCAAGCCAAAAATATTGGGGATAGTCAAATCACCCGCCGGGACTCGCGCCGCCATGGCAATCCTGTCTCCGGATTTTCCGTTCCATACCACCCGTTTGTGGAACACTAATCAGAGCTTATCCTAAGATGCGTTGTAAGAATGATCAACTACAGGGAATGCCTCGGTCATGAATCAAAAACCTGATGATAAAACTGCACTGCTGCTGATCGCCCACGGTAGTCGAAATCCACGTGCCAATCAGGATATCGTCGATTTGGCCAATCGCTTTCTACAACGAGGTCACTCCATAGCGGAGCCATGTTTTCTGGAAATGGCTCCACCGTCTATCGAAGACGGTGGAGCCAAGTGCGTGGAGAAGGGGGCGCGCCGTGTTGTAATGCTCCCTTACTTCCTGTCGGCAGGTATCCACGTGGTGGAAGATCTACTCGAAGCTCGCAATGCTATGACAGAACGATTTCCAGACGTGCAATTTATTTTGGCCAAACCTTTGGGGCCTCATGTCATGCTTGAGGAATTGCTTGGCATGAGGCTTGATGAAGCGTTGGCTTCGTCAGCCACCAGCTAGAATCACAGCCCTGTCGAAAATAGCATCCTCTTCTAGCTCCAGTTGATTGGTTTCAAAAAGACTAGAAATGCATGCTTTATGCAATTTCATTTTGAACCCACCAACGCCAAGCGCGCCGTGGCAGATAGCGCCTTCTCGTTCCACACCAGAGTCAAACGGTTCAATCCCTTCGATACCCATGGGCGGAACACCGTTAAGGTCGACCACAACCTTGAGCCGCTTTTTCGACCAGATTCCGTGATCCACCAAGCGAATCCCAGCTGCTCCACAAGCCACTAAGATATCGCAGTCTTCCAGTGCACGGGACATATCAAACGGATTAGCCGGTGCAACGGCTTCGATGACTGCACCAGGTCGCTTGCACAGAATGGCACGTGCAGCGGCCTCGGCCCGATCCAACTGCCTCGACGCCAAACGCACAGCGCAACCAAGTCGAGCCAGTAAACTAACCACCCGCTGGCCAACTGGACCTGTTCCGGCCAGAACCAGAGCACGGGCTCCGGAATAGGGTACTGATGCCATCACGGCTCGGACGGCGGCTACAGCGGTGGTGTTGCACCCATTGGCGTCTAGCATCATTGACACACGCAGCCCGTATTGTGGCAGTAAATGTTTTCGCGCTTCAGAATAAAGCTCTTCAGCTTTTTCAACATTGGAGCCGCCCACAAATAAAGCCGTACGATTCAGATCTTTCGGGCCCCTGGTGAATATCGCACCATGAACCAAATCGCGCACCTGGCCGACCTTGACCGAACCATGACTCAACAACACATCAACACCAGCATCCACCGCCACAACGCGGTCGAATACGCTGGGATGATCATCGGCATCCAGATGCAGCAACACAGAACGCTTGGACATTTTCCCTATCTCCGCCGCTATTAAAAAAGGGCGGCGGTATTACCGCCACCCCCTGAATTTAACTAGAAAGCACCCACATTATTTTGGAGAGAAAACGTGCTTTGTGGTGGTGCGCTTTTCGGTTACTTCGCTTGCCGCAGGTTCATTCTTCATAGCGCGGGCGATAGCCAGCTTGGTAGCAGCGTAGTTGAAATCATAGATCTTGGTGTCGTCGGCTGCTGCTGGGTGAATGAACACGCCGCACACGATAACCAGCTTGTCTGCATCGGCTGCAGGAATGACGCCTTCTGCGGTGCTATCAGCAACAGCACGGGCTACGGCAGCCTGAGCTGGGCCGAACATCTGAACAGCCTGCTTCATGCCTTTGATGGTTACTTTGGTAATCATCACTGTTGCTGGCTTGCAAAGCAGATTGGGAGCAACAACGGCCAACAGGCTGGAGTGACCAGCAGACTGAGTTGCCAGGGCGTTCGCGAATGCCGTGCCAACTGGGCCTTCCTTGCTACCAATCAACAGATCGATGTGGGCAATTTCATTGCCATCACCCACAAGTGCTTCGCCGATATGCATGGACATGAAGAGACTCCTCCGGACTTAATTCGTTTAAACAAATGACCGAAGATTTAGATAGAAGGGAACCGGCCATTCGGCCACCAATCCTTGCTGCGAAAAATCCAACCCCTTGCCCGGATTGCTGCCACGACTAGCCTTTAAGGTAGGTTTTGCGCCCAGACGCGTTCGCGTGTGGCACGCAATTGACACTTCAGATTCCGAGGAAATGCCCATGTCCGCCACGCCGCCGTTCACCGCTACCAAGTTGCTGGGTCTAGGACTCACCCCGGGCAAACTGCGCGGGCTTCAGCGCATTAGCAATGCCAATGGGACCCTGACCATGGTGGCCACGGACCAAAACAGTTCCATGATTGCCATGATCAAGGAAAGCCTGAAAAAGAGCGGCGACTCCCGCGAAGCCACCTATCAGGAAATTGTGGAAGCAAAGCTGGTTCTTGCTTCCACAATCACCAAGCATGCGTCAGCCGTTCTGGTGGACGGTTATTACGGTGTTTGGAATTCCATGGCGAGCCTTTCGGTTCCTCGCGATGTTGGTATTCTTGTGCGCGTCGAAAAATCAGGAGGCAAAAAGAGCAAAGTAAATGCTCCACTTGGCGAATATGAACCAGGTTTTTCAGTTGGCAAACTCAAGCGATTGGGTGTGGATGCCGTCAAACTGTTGGCACAATTTGAACCAACAGAACCAGAAAGCGCCGAGCATCAATTCGCGTTCATTCAGGATGTTTACGAAGACTGCAAAAAACACGACATCCTCTTTTTGCTGGAACCAGTTGCGTTTCCCTTTGGTGATGAGAAGAAAGACAGCCCATCACTGATCAAGCGAAAAGCTGCCACTGTTATTGAAAGTGCCCGTCAACTCAGTCCCTTCTGCGATGTATTCAAGGCTGAATTTCCTGGCTATATCGGCAAGGAGTCTGATGCCGAATTGCGTGACAATCTCAAGGCGCTGAATGAAGCTTCAGCACGGCCTTGGGTTCTCCTGAGTGCCGGGGTGGATTTCCCTGAATATAAGCAACAAGTTGAAATGGCCGTTGAAGCTGGAGCCAGCGGAATTCTTGGCGGTCGCGCATTCTGGAAAGAATATTTCCTTCAGGATGGCGCTGCCGCACAGTTGGCATTTGCCAAGGGTGAATGCACCGAACGCGTGCGCCAGATCGATGCCATTGTTCAATCCAAGGGCAAATCATGGTTCAACTGGTACGGCATTAGCAAGGACCAGATTTCTGGCCTGCGCGCCGCAGAAGGCTGGCACTTCCGATACGGCGAAAAATTCGGTGGCCGCCCCGCAAATGCGGGAACTGAAGAGTGGGGCTATTGATAACACTCCAAGTTGAATGACTCAACAAAGCAACCCGGAGGAAATAAACCTTCGGGTTGCTTATTTACATGGTGTAAATCGCAGGCAAGCCCCCGCCCCAGATCAAACCAAACCGAAAGCCCTTCTCAAGGTTGTGGCAGCCTCTTCAACACGGTCCCGATCAACAACAACACTAATTCTCATCTCGCTTGTGTTAATCATCAGGATGTTGATTTTGATTTCGGCCAGCGCGCCAAAAACCCGGCTAGCTACCCCGGTGTGGGTCCGCATACCAACACCAACCACATGCACAGCTGCAAGGCTAGGGTCACTATCTACGAGTGTGGTTGCCGAAATCCCTTGAACCACCGCATTGGTTACCAGACGTGCCCGCTCAAGATCTGCCAACGGAACGGAAAAACTCAGGTCCGCCAAGCCACGCGCGAGGTTTTGCACAATCATGTCCACGACAATTCCAGCCTTGGCAACAGCCTGAAATATTGATGAACAATGGCCAGGGGCATCGGGCAATCCGTAAACCGCAATTCGGCCTTCATTCAATTGCGTAATGACTTCTGAAACCAATATATCTTCCATGTGAGCCAATCGATGCGTGAGGTCTGCCATGGCCATCGGTGTCATCGGCTGGGAGTCGCGATCCACCGTGGTGTTCGATGCAAGCTTGGTTCCCAGCTCGAATGCCTGATGAACAACTCTCAATGCACGCACGCCATCAAGCTTATCAACCAAAACAGATATCTTGATATCTCCCGTCGTAATCATCCTGAGATTGATTTTTTCCCGCGCCAAGGCCTCGAACATCTTCTCGGCCACACCAGTATGATGGCGCATACCTGAGCCCACGACAGAAACCTTGCTCACCTGTCCGTCGTGTTCTACCATCGCCCCCAATTCACGTGCGATTGGTTCCAACAGTTCCAGTGTTCTGCGCAAATCACTGGCAGGAACCGTAAAGCCAATACTCGCCTGCCCATCGCTGCCTGGGTTTTGCGCGATCATGTCCACAACAATTCCACGGCCTGCCATGGCCGTGAATAATCGATGGCTAACGCCTGGCACATCTGGAACGTTTTCCACAGAGATCCGGGCTTCGTCCCGGACAATAGCGGCCCCACAGACTGGTTGACCTCTCATCCATTCCTGTTCGGGTACGATCCACGTCCCTTCCGAGTCGGAAAAGGATGAACGAACCATCAGCGGAACGTCGAATTTTTTGGCGAATTCAATCGAGCGGCTATGCATGACCCCTGCGCCAACACTAGCCAATTCCAGCATTTCGTCGTAGCTGATCGCATCCATTTTCCGTGCTTCCGGAACGATGCGGGGATCTGTGGTGTAAATGCCATCAACGTCGGTGTAAATTTCGCACTCAACCGGCTCAGGCGGTGATGTCTGCTTCATGCAAGCCGCAAGTGCTACCGCAGTTGTATCTGAACCGCCGCGTCCTAATGTTGTGATGTTGCCATCTTCATCAATGCCTTGAAATCCTGCAACAATCACAATCTGGCCCGCATCAAGCGCTTGCCTCATCCGACCTGCCGAAATACTGCGAATTCGTGCGCGTGTGTGCGAACTGTCCGTAACAATCCCCACCTGTGCACCTGTGAAACTGATGGACTTCTCACCTAATGTCTGAATGGCCATTGCCATTAAGGCTATGGAGATTTGCTCCCCAGTCGCCAGAAGCATGTCCATTTCACGAGCGGGTGGATCTTCCGTGATTTCGTGAGCCAATTCTATGAGGTCGTCTGTGGTGTCACCTCGGGCACTGACCACCACCAGAACATGGTTTCCCTTTTGGCGGGCGCGAACGGCCTTTCGAGCCGCAGCCATGACCCGGTTGGCCGTCGCAACACTGGAACCGCCAAATTTTTGCACGACGAGACCCAAGGGAACACCTCCGCCAAACTGAGACAACTGGTTTTCCAGTCTTAGTTTACCAAGCGAATACCATGCTCCAAGGCCTTGTCAGCGCCAACGGAACAAGCGCGTGGCCAAAACAAACGATACAACCATCCACACAATCAAGATTCCGAGGCTTGGCAGAATAGCCAGAACGCCACTGCCATCGTTCATGATCATCCGCAATGCCTTGTTTAAAGCAGTCAACGGCAAGAAACCAATAATTCCCTGCATGGCATCGGGAAAGCGTTCAGACGAAAAGAACACCCCTGAAAGGATGTACATAGGGAGCATGACCAGATTCATCAGCCCATTTACGGCTTCATACGTGTTTGCGCGTGAGGCCACCAGCAGTCCTATGGCTTGAAAAGTGGCTCCACCAACAAGAATTACTACCAGCAATGCAAACAGACTGCCCTGAATGGAAACTCCAAATACTATCCAGGAAAACATCACCAATAAGGCAATCTCAATGCTGTTGAACAGTAATCGACTCAAGCACAGGCTTAAAAGAAAATGAACTCGGCTCATGGGGGTAGCCACTAGTCGCTTCAATAGCTTGCGTGCTCGCATGTCTACAGTCACATACCCAACACCCCATAGCCCGCCACCCATCAGGTTCATCCCGATAAGGCCTGGAATCAAGAAATCAACGTATCGTGCACCTTGAACTTCCTGTCGCTGAATCAAAGGCTGTTTATCATCGGGCACCACAGATCTCATCAACGCGGACTCCACCAAGGCCATGGCCAAGGCGCTTTCAGGCCGGTTGGGATCGGTCCGAAGCACGGGTGGTCCAGAACCATTCTGGATAATCAACAGACACGACTTACCGGTACGCAACCGTTGTTCGCCTTCATTAGCATCGATACCCTTATGCAATTCCAACTGCGGATTCGCAGAAAGAGAAGCAAAAAGGCCTGATTCGACATCCCCAACAGTATCAATTGTGAGATGCTCAATTGGTCTTTCTCGGAATGCGGTTCCCAAAGCCAAGGCAATCAGCAATGGAAAACCATAAACCCAAAAAAGCGCTTCGGGTTCACGAAAAAAGTCTCGCACACGCGCCAATATAAGCTGCGCAAGAGGGTGATGGATCAGTCGTGAGGACCATGAAGCAGGGGAAACACCAATCAACGCATGGACTCCTCGCGTAAATGTCTCCCAGTAAGATTCACAAAAACGTCTTCGAGAGTTGCGGCCCGGGTTCCCAATCCAATTAGAGTACAGCCCTGAACTTCAAGCAATTTCAACAATGCTGGCAAGGTTGCATGAGGTGACTCCGTTCCGCACCAAACTTGATCTGCTTCTACGCGGGCCGTAACGGCACCTGGTAATGCCAAAAAAGCATCCAATTGGGGAGCAACGCCTGAGAATTGAGCCTCGATCCGATGATCGCCGCCGTGGGCGCGAATGAGGTCGCGAGGACTTCCGGTGGCAATGGTTGCCCCATGATCAACTACAGCCACCTGAGTGCAAAGTTGTTCAGCTTCATCCATATAATGGGTTGTCAGAAGAATCGTTTTTCCACGATCTATTAGGGACCTTGCAATGTCCCATACTTGGCGTCTCGATTGAGGATCCAACCCAGTTGTAGGCTCATCTAGAAATAGAAGATCCGGGTCTCCCACCAATGAGCAGGCCAAAGCCACTCGCTGTTTCTGTCCGCCAGACAGGTTACTCAATCGGGCATGCGTCTTACCTTCGAGGGAAACTAAGGCAATGGCTTCTTCGGGACTCATTCCACGATCGTAAAAGCTTCGGAAAAGTGTTACGGTTTCCCCAACAGTCTGCCGTTCAGATAATTTGGTTTCCTGCAACGCAATACCGATGCGAGAGCGCAACCACTTGGCGTCGGTCAACCATGATCGTCCCAATACCTGAACATCACCAGAATCTGGGGTAATAATTCCTTCCAGGATTTCCAAAGTTGTGGTTTTGCCAGCGCCGTTGGGCCCCAACAATCCAAAACAGCTACCTGAGCGAACTTCCAGATTGAGGTTTTTAACCGCAACAACTGGAGGTTTGCCCGGGTATGTTTTGCAAAGATTACGACACGAAATGGCAAGTTCCATAATGTCATCATATGGAATGGCGAAGTGTTTGGTCGAATTCAAATTCGAAGATTTATAATCGGCCGCAAGATTTGGTAATTTCCTGCTAAAAGTACTGACATCTAACGCATTAATTGAACTTTCCCAAACGCCGGCGTAAAATCAAGCCACCAGCCTCTATGCATTATGTAAACTCCCTCCTTCACGAGATCGACACATTAACAGAATTATTGATTTGGTTTGCCTGCTTACCGGAACAGGCTTGGCGGCTACTGGTCTTGGATGCTTTTTGCTACCCAATCATTTTATTGACGGAGGGGCCACCGGCATTTCCATGCTGCTGGCAAACCTCACTGGAATTCCGCTGGCGATCGTTCTTGTGTTGGTTAATACACCGTTTATCGGCATTGCCCGCCGGCATCTAGGTCTGGAATTTGCCATCAAAACCGGCATTGGAATTGCCGCGCTAGCTTTGTGTGTTGGGCTGATCCCTTTTCCAATTGCTACTGAAGATAAGTTACTAGGATCTGTTTTTGGAGGTATTTTCATCGGTGCTGGCGTTGGACTGGCAATCCGCCATGGTGGAGTGCTCGACGGAACCGAAATCCTAGCTGTAATACTCAGCAAGAGAACTTTTGCCACGGTTGGCGAGGTCATCCTAGGCCTTAATGTCATTATTTTCGCTGTTGCTGCACTCTTTCTTGGGGTGGAACCCGCCTTGTACTCGGTACTGACATATCTCGCGGCATCCAAAACCATTGACTATCTCATTCATGGTATAGAGGCTTACAATGGCGTCATGATCACATCAACCCAGCATGATTTGATCCGGCAGGCAATTCTTAACGAAATGGGACGAGGCGTAACGGCATTCAAGGCAACAGGTGGTTACTCTCAAGCTGACCAAGAGGTGCTCATGTGCGTGGTTACCAGACTGGAAATCACACGTTTGGAAACGCTTGTCAAAGTGATTGATGCCAATGCTTTTATTGTGGTCCTGTCAGTCAACGAAGCCAGTGGCGGGGTAATGGGCAAAAGAACACCACATTGATCCCAAATAGCCCATCGTCTCAAATGCTGTATTCCGGTTCAAAAACCCGGCCTCGCCTAGGAGCGACCCAAACAGATGTGCCAACAGCTAAAGGGCGATTTTGATAAGCATCAACACCCAATTCAACGCAACACGATGACTCGCCACAAGGTGAACGCAAGTGTATGCGTATGGCGGAACCAGATGGGTGAAGGTGATCAACCTTGGCAGGCAATGCGCCTTCCTCAGGTTGTTCATGGCGAATTTCAAGTTCATGCGGGCGTACAAAGACCACCCCTGGAGTACTGAAATTATTGGCCACGCCATGGGGAAGGTATCCTGTTAAAACCGGACGCCCATCGCGCAAATGCCCCTTGAAAACATTGACATGTCCGAGAAAATCCATCACGAATGCGTTGGCCGGGTGTTCAAACACCTCCACGGGTGCCCCTACCTGTTCGATTTTTCCCTGTCTCATGACAACAACCTTGTCGGAAACAGCAAATGCGTCTTCCTGATCATGGGTGACAAAAATACTTGTCAAATGAATTTGATCATGCAAGCGCCTGAGCCATTGGCGTAATTCAAGCCGAACCTTGGCATCCAAAGCTCCAAACGGCTCATCAAGCAGCAGAACTCTTGGTTCAGATGCCAGAGCACGCGCCAATGCGACCCTTTGCCGCTGGCCACCCGAAAGTTGGGAAGGGTAGCGCTGATCGAGACCTTCGAGCCTGATTAGGTGAAGAAGTTCTCGCACCCTTTGATGCACCTTATCGTTGGCCCAACGCCTGACACGCAAACCAAATGCAATGTTTTCAAAAACCGTCATATGGCGAAACAGTGCATAATGCTGAAAAACAAATCCCACCTGACGGTGCTGCACCGGGGTTTCTGTCACCTCTTCTTCACGATAACGAACCATACCTTCATCCGCCGATTCCAATCCGGCGATGACCCGCAGCAATGTCGTTTTCCCTGACCCTGATGGTCCAAGCAAAGCTACCAAACAGCCGGATGGCACTTCAATACTCACGCGGTCAAGCGCTTTGAATGAACCAAATGACTTGGAAACATTTTGAACTGTAATGCTCATGCGGCATCTCCGCTGGTTGTTGCCGATTGGATTTTCCGCGGCCCACTGGCGCTTTCCAGCAATCGTCTGGCAAAAAGACTGGCCAAGGCAATTCCAGTGAGAATACTTGCCAGCGCAAAATCAGCAGGTGACTGATATTGCTGAAAAAGCTGCTCTACTCGCAAGGGAATTGTTTGGCCCCGACCGGCAATGCGCCCAGATACCACATAAACTGCGCCAAACTCGCCGACAGCACGGGCAGAGCAGAGTATGATGCCATAAAGCAGGCCGAGCCTTAGACCGGGCAATGTCACTAACCAGAACATTTGCCAACCGCTGGCACCCAGACTGAGTGCCGCCAATTCCTCGTCCGGTCCTACCGATTCCATCAGGGGAATCAGTTCTCGAACAATAAACGGAAGCGTCACAAAAGTAGTTGCAAGCACCAAGGCAGGTGTATTGAAAAGCACTGTTATTCCAGCAGAACTCAAACGTGGTCCAAGCAGGCCCTGATTGCCATACAGAAGAACAAGAGCCAATCCGACCACAACAGGGCTGATGGCAAAAGGCAAATCCACCATGGTCAAAAGGAGCGTTCTTCCGGGAAATCGGAAGCGGGCAATGAGCCATGCCGCAGAAACACCAAACACCAGATTCAGAATGACAGCGCGGGGAGCCACACTCAATGTCGTCAATATCGCATCCCTGTTAGCGGAATCGCCAAACAAGTGTTCAAAATAACGAAATGGCCCTTCCGAAAAAGCATGGACAAACACATGCAGTATCGGCAGGAAAATCAGAATCCCAACAATAGCCAATGCGATCGACGTAAGGAGTACCCTGAGCCACAAGGGATCCTGAGCCGCACGTTGACGGCGTGGTTGTGCCGCAGTGCTGGTATCAGGCTTCATGTCGGCGGCTCCACTTTTCCCACACGTTGATCAAACCGAGCAGTGCAAACGAGCTTAGCAACAGAACAAGTGCCAGAGCCGTCGCTTCCGCAAACTTGTTCTCCTCGATTCGCGCCACTATCAGGGTTGGCGCCACTTCCGTTTTGCCCGGCAAATTGCTGGAAACAAATATCACTGACCCGTATTCACCCAACCCGCGGGCAAGGGCCAATGCAAAACCTGTCACGACCGCTGGCCGAAGATTTGGCCACAAAACCATCCAAAAGGTCTGCCATCTGGTCGCGCCTAGTATGGCTGAAGCCTCTTCCAGGTCCGTGTCAATTTCTTCCAATACCGGTTGAACGGCACGAACCACGAATGGAAAACCAGTAAAGACTAAAACCATCACAATGGCGGCAGGCGTGTAGGCAATTTCAATTCCCATCGGAACAATGAAACGCCCAATCCAACCGTCTTTCATGTACAGGCTCGCATAAACCAAGCCCGCAACCGCCGTGGGCAATGCAAATGGTAGGTCGATTAAAGCGTCCACCCACCGTTTGAACGGGAATTCGTAACGAACCAGCACCCAAGCGACAATCAGCCCCAAAACAATATTAATTGCTGCTGCAATCAAAGCCGTGGAAAACGTCAGACGCATGGCAGCGAGTGCGCGCGGATGGCTCACTGTCTGAACAAATTGCTCCCATGAAAGGTCTGCAGATTTCCAAGCTATGGCAGCTAATGGAAGAAAAACAATCAAGCTCATGAATGTGAGCGTGTAACCAAGTGACAGGGCGAAGCCCGGTAACGGAACCCGTGAACTCATGGCGCCATCACCCGGTCAAAAAGACCATCCTGTCCAAAAATTTTCTTGCTTGCATCGTCCCAAGAACCCGCGACATCCTCAACCGTGAAAAAGCGTTTGGGCCGCGCAAAACGCTCTGCGTGACGGGCAATCACAGCGGGATTCACTGGCCGGAAACCATGCTTCACAACAATTTCCTGCGCCTCCTCCGAGACAAAATAATCCATGTATTTTCCAACAAATTCGCAGTGCTCCGCTGTCTGGCTGGCGCGAACCACTGGCGCCATAGGTAATGGAGCCATGATGCTAACTTCAGGAATGACTTTTTCGAGGTCAAGGCCCTCCCGCAGCACCAACTCGGCCTCACTTTCATAAGTAATCTGAACATCGCCCAACCCCTTAGTAGCAAAACTAAGAGTGGCTGCGCGGGATGAACTTTCCAGAACGGGCACCCGCCCCAAGACACGCCTCAAATAGCCTTCCAATTCACTTTCCGAAAGGCCAGCAAGTTTCCCAGCACCCATCAAGGCCAGAAAGGCGAGCTTGCCGTTCCCTGAAACCTTGGGATTAGGCAGCATCACCTGAACATCTGGACGATCCAGATCCTGCCACGATTGGATGCCCTTGGGATTTCCGCGCCGCACCACAAAAACCATGGTTGTATACCAAGGACTTGGTTTTTTAAGCCAATCAGCTTCAACCAAGCCTGGCAGGCCTTGAGTTACTACTGTTTTCAAATCTGGCCAAACAGCCAGGGAGACTATGTCTGCCGGCAACCCAGCAACAACGGCTCGCGCCTGACTTCCCGAACTTCCATGAGAGTGAACCATCCGTGGCGCAGCGATACCGTTGCGAGTGCATGAAGCTGAAAAAGATTCCGCCATTTCCAACAAAACTTCCCGTGTAGCATCAAATGAAACGTGCAACAGACCATCAGCAGGCCGCGGAGCCAATGGTTGGAGAAGAGCCAGCAAACATGCTGATGCTACTGCTGAACCAGTCAGAAATTTGAACAGCGCGTTCACAGATGGCTCCACTCGATCGCCCAATCATGACTAGATTCATCGCATTGGTCAACATGTCTTAGTTCTAGGCTTTTTCTGCTACCGTTTCCTCTTCTAAAGCGCAACCTCATGTGGGCTTCCAAGCTTCGACCTTGCAGCGTATCGCCCACTTACGACAATAGGGAAAGAGACTAGTTCACAGGTATCAGGTATTTGTCATGACCCAGCCTCAGAGGCAACCGATTGAACCAGATTCAGGTCGCGCCGTTTCAGGACGCCCCAAGCGTGGCGTCCCTGAAGGATTGTGGCTCAAATGCCCCGGCTGCAAAGCCACTGTTTTCCGCAAGGATTCCGAAGATTCCTTCAATATCTGCCCAGAATGCCAATATCACTTCTACCTTCCCGCTGAAGCCCGCATACGGCAAATGCTGGACGAAGAAAGCTTCGAGGAATGGGACAGCCACCTGATGCCCTGCGACCCGTTGGAGTTCAAGGACCGCATTCCTTACAAGGACCGTTTGGAATCGGAACAGGCACGCACCCGGATGCCTGACGCCGCCGTAACTGGTCGTGGCTATATTCGAGGCAGGCAGGTAGTGGTTGGAATCACAGACTTCGCATTCATGGCAGGAAGCATGGGCTCTGTTGTGGGTGAAAAGCTTTGCAGAGCTGTTGAGGCAGCAACACGATTGCGCCTTCCATTGATCATCATTTCAGGATCTGGAGGCGGGGCCCGAATGCAGGAAGGGATTCTCTCCCTCATGCAAATGGCCAAGGTTTCAGCAGCCTTGGGGCGCTTTGGTAAGGCTGGAGGGCTCTACATCTCTGTGCTCACCAACCCAACAATGGGTGGCGTTGCTGCCAGTTTTGCGCTTCAGGGCGACATCACTCTGGCTGAACCGGGCGCTTTGATTGGCTTTGCGGGCAAACGCACGATTTGGAATACCGTCCGTCTGGAACTGCCAGAAGGTTTTCAAACCAGTGAATTCCTGCTCCAACACGGTTTTGTTGACAGGATCGTTCATCGTCGCGACCTTCGAACCGAAGTGGCACGGCTTATTGACTATTGTGCTCGCTGATCACACTCCATCTACGGAAGGCACGATTGCGTTATGGAAAAGGAATCTTTCGACTTTCTGGTCCGACTCATTGAAACCCCTAGTCCGTCTGGAAGCGAGTCTCGCATCCAGCAGGTTGTAGGTACTTGGGCCGCTGAACTTGCCGATCATGTTCGCATCGACAGCCATGGGAATCTAATCGCTGAACGCCGTGCCAGCCCCGCAGCAATCAGGGGCAAGGCTGCTGAACGTGTGATGCTTGCGGGCCATTGCGATCAGCTGGGGCTGATGGTCCAATACATTGATGATCAGGGGTTCATTTATGTCCAGCCCGTTGGGGGTTGGGACATCGCGATCATTTTGGGGCAACACCTGACATTATGGACAACTTCCGGTCCGGTTTCCGGCGTCTGCTCACGCAAGGCGCCGCACTTGATGACCATGGAAGAACGCAACAAACTGCCGCAGTGGCACGATTTGTGGATTGATATCGGAGCACGGGATCGCAAGGAAGCTGAAGAGTTAGCGCAACCAGGAGACGTACTCACAGCGGTACTTGGCTTGAAATCGTTGCGGAACAATCTGGTCACCGGGCCCGGTCTTGATGACAAATCGGGCGTTTGGACAGTATTCGAAGCCTTGCGCTTGCTCAAAGGCCGCGAACTCCCTGTGGATGTTTTTTTCATTTCAACGGTGCAGGAAGAGATTGGCTTGCGTGGGGCCACTACCAGCGCTTTTGGAATTGACCCAACGGTTGGCATTGCGGTCGATGTTTGTCACGCCACCGACACCCCAGGCAACGACAAGAAACAAGTTGGAGACATTCGGTTGGGGCAGGGGCCAGTTTTGTTCCGTGGTCCCAACATCAACCCTCATGTTCTCGATCACTTAAAAGCTGGTGCCGCTCGCTGCGGCGCCCCCTATCAAGTGCGTGCAGTACCTAAGGCTACC
>CAMCLK010000052.1 GCA_945875585.1 Candidatus Kuenenia stuttgartensis
CTGCTTACGCGTTTGACGAATCGTTCTTATCTACCTGCCGCGCCGCTTTTCCCGGGCACCTGCCCCGCCACGAGACCGACCCGCGCCGCGCTGTTTCAGAAGCCGATGTGGTTTACAGCGATGTTTGGACCAGCATGGGCCAAGAAGCAGAAACCGCCAAACGCCTGCACGACTTCAAAGGCTTTCAGGTGGATGAAGCGTTGATGGCACTGGCACCATCCCATGCCCGTTTCCTGCACTGTCTACCCGCCCACCGAGGCGAAGAAGTATCAGCCGGGGTTATGGAAAGCCGCGCCAGCTTGGTGTTCCCGCAAGCGGGAAATCGGATGCACGCTCAAAAAGCGCTCCTGTGCTGGCTGTTGAGCAACCATATCGCTCAATCCTGAGCGGATTGGATTTTCACTCAAGTTTTAAACCTGTCTGGACGGGGCCAATGAACCCCGATATAGCCCCCGTCGAAGGCGCAGCGCGCGCCAAAGACTGGGGAGGTTTCAGGCAATGCCACGGTTATTTGCATTCACATGCGGTTTGATTCTTTTTACTGCCGCAGGGCTAGGCTTGGCTGCGCCAGCACTGCCAACAACACAGGTGCCGCCACTGGGGCCAGAATCAGGCAACTGGCTGGTGTGCTGCGCCAGTTACACCGGCCCTGAAGCCGTCGACATGGCCAACCAATGCGCCATGATTATCCGCTCGCGCGATCACCTTCCCGCCTATGTGATCAACTATGGCGAACAGGAACGCAAAAAGCGCACCGCGGAAATCGAGCAGGAACTCAAGCTGAACCCCGATGCCCGCATGCCCCGCCGCACCACCCGCATTCCCGATCAATGCGCCGTTGTGGTAGGTGGTTTTGCCACCATCGATGCGGCACGGACCGCGCTCGACAAAATCAAGCAACTAGCGGCACCGGAAATCAAACTGAGCGAAGGCAAAGTCAATTCCGACGTGGTTAGCCTCTATGTGCCGGTGCCTGGAAAAGGCGTGGAAATCCGCCGCGAAACGGTGAATCCGTTCACCCGCAGCTTTGTCACGCGCAACCCAACCGTTCCTAACACGGTGCCCCCAGCGCCCAAGGTGGATCCGTTCTTGAAGAAACTCAACAGCGAAGAAAGCTACAGCCTGCTGCGCAGTTCCAAAAAGTGGACGCTAGTGGTGAAGGATTACCGTGGCGCCACAATGGTGCAGCCCACCGCCAATGGCGCGCCTTCCAGCGGATTTTTAGAGAAGATCGGCTTCGCCAAAAACAGCGATACCCTCAATGCCTGTGGCATGCAGGCCCACGAAACTGCCCGAGTGCTGCGCAAGCTTGAGTTCGATGCCTATGTGCTGCACACCCGAACCAACAGCATGGTTACCATTGGCGGCTTCGACCGCGAAGACGATCCCAAAATGCAGCAGGTCGCGGCGCACCTAGCTCGCCTCAACCTTGGGCCGCTCGACCTGAACACCAAGCCAGTTCCCATGGAAATCCCAAGGCCAGACCGCTGAGCCGACACGAATCCGCTTCTATCAACGCGCCCCGAGCCTTACTGGCTCGGGGCTTTTGTATTGGGTGTCTGAAAAGCAGCGGGCCGATACACAAGTTCTTCGTCGTCATCATGACCGCCACTGTGGCAACCATGCCCCACAATGACGTAGATAAGAAGAATGAACAAACCAGCGACTCGCGGCCAGCCAAGCAACGTGCTGCGAGAACGGATTTCCATACCCTGATGGGGGAGGTGTTGGCGCATGATGGTGACTGAAGATCGCATGATCATTAACATACGCACTGCTACCGCCCGGGTACAGGAGTCTGGCGAATACCAGTGGCTGCCAACCCATTGCCTGCTGACACCATCCGAACAACGCACCCTTGCCACACTTTTACCCCTGCCAGCCGAATGCAACAGCGGTGAGCCCGCTTGGTTCGTTCTGCCCCTAGCTGGCTTCACCGCCCTTCTCCGCTGCCATCGCGATGGCAGCGAGGCACATATTGTTGTCTATGCCCTTGCGGCCACAGATTACCGCGCTTGCCACGGCGATGCCACGGCCATCATCAAAGCTCTGGAATCGGTTCCCAAAGGCCACCCTTTAGACCAAATTGAAATCTCGGGGCTGACACGCACGGCACAGGTTATTTCCGCAATTCTCGCCGAAGGCGATGCGCCAACATTGCTGGGCGCTGCTCAGGCCTTGGTGGACGGTGGCAAAATCCACCTGCAGGCTGAGGAGCCTGTACCCATGGAGCGGCTTACACCCCTTTGGAATCTGCTGCCCTCGAGGCAACGCGCCACGCTGAAAATAGCCACCTACCTGAATTCGACCCGCCTGCTCATGGACCTTGCCGCTGGCCCCACCGCACCGGAGCACGCTTGGACATGGAACAAGGTGGGCGATTACCCCGAAGGCGACTACGAAAAGTCGTTGCATCAGGCAGCCACGCTCAACGACAACGACACCATCGCCCGCCTGCTTGGCCGTGGCAGCCGATGGGATATCATTATGCTCGGGCTGGCGCTGCTCGCCGTGCTGGCCGCCGGCCAAATCATGCTGGCGGCCACCGGTTGGAAGCCGCCTCCGCTTGTTCGACCTATCATTCAGGAGAAAGCACCATGAACCCGCGCCCACAGGTACTGGTGATTCCTCGGGCTCATCTGGAACGTGTCGCCACGTTTCAAGGTTTCCTGCCCGACCGGCCTGGGCTGCTCGAACAGATTCTCGAGCCAACAGAACTTCGCTTCATGGACCGCGATGCCGCCGAAGGCGACCCTAACTTCAAGCAACTGATTCCCTACATGGTGATCCGGCACGGCAGCCACTTTCTGGCCTACACCCGAGGCAAAAAGGGCAGCGAAACGCGTCTGCATGCGCTGAAATCGATCGGCGTGGGCGGGCATGTCGAGCCGTGCGACGGCCCGGCGCGCGATGCGCTGCTGTTGGGCATGATGCGGGAACTACGAGAAGAACTGCACCTATCCAGCCCAACGACGGAGCAATTTCTAGGCCTGATCAACGACGACAGCAACGAGGTGGGCGCGGTGCATCTGGGTCTGGCGTACTTGATCGACGTTGTGGAAGAGCCAATGTGCGCGGATCTGGCACTGGTGAATCCTATTTTGGAGCCCTTGGCTTCGCTGCGAGCCAAGGCAGACCAGTTTGAAACATGGTCACGGCTGCTGATGGAGGGCCAAGCCGGGCTGGACAGTCCGGAACTGCCCCTGAAACGGTTTGAAGCGGTTCAGCAGCAACAAAAATCAAAAGCGAGCCTGCGGCGCGGCGACTCATGAGCCCCCAACGTCAGTTGGGGGGTGCGCGGTCTCTTGCGCCAGTTCGGTGGGTGAGATGCCGACTGTTGCACCCCCCTGCTGACGCAGGGGGCTCTTGAAATTACGTCTATTTCATTCAAATTGGACATTCGTGGTAATTGCGAATTCATGAGCCCCCAACGTCAGTTGGGGGGTGCGCAGTCTCTTGCGCCAGTTACAGCAAATGCCTACCTCGCCTGCAACAGATCCGGCGGGCTGTTCACCCCGGGGGCGTCGAGCCATGCTAGCAGGCGCGCCAACTTTTCCGCGGCAACAGGTTCACCCGCGGTTTCCTGGCCAGGACAACGCCCCCATGTCACATCGCCATAAACCGTTGTCAACACCCAACTGGTTCCAATGCGGCGAATCGATTTCACACGGCTAACCGAGTTGCCTGTGACCAGAATGCCCGACAAGCGCGCACCATCGCGCACCACCGACGATGGCCATGGCTGGCCGGGAGATGCCGGTGGACCCACCGCTTCACCCACCAGTTCGGGCCAGTCGCGGCGGCCTTCAAGACGCGGCAGCAGTATGCCCGCTGGATCCACCAAACGCTCCGTGCCATTCTCCCCATCGGCAATGCGCAGAACAGGCTCACGAAATTTCAGGTCCACTCGCACCGTGCCGCCCGTGCCAACCGCCACCGACTTCACCTCGGCCACCCATGGATGGGCCCTGAACGCCGCAGACAGCCGCGCCGGCATGCTGCGGTCTAATAGCGATATGGTTTCAGGCTGGGCTGACAGGAAGCGGACTTCAGCCAAAAACGCGTCACGGCCCATGCCGCGCGGCGGGGCCACGTCGATCTGGTCAAACGACACTTGGTAGGCGCCAACACGGTCGAGGTCGCGGCGCACGCGCCAGTCGAGCCCCCACAGGCCAACCCAAGCCAAGCCGCCCAGCGCCAGACCCAACATCACAAAAACACCGGCATACGAATACGAACGTCCCGGCGAGCGCGCAGGCCGCGCCGGGGGTACCACAGCAACAGGTGCTGGAGACGGCGGCCTTGGGCGGCGCGCCTTCCCGTCACCAGATGTTGATTTGTCGTTCGACATCAACATGGAACCGTTCACGCACCCGCAGGCGCATAGCCTCGATCAAACCGATGATTTCACCGGCATTGGCCGGCGAACGCACCACGATGTAATTGGGGTTGCGGTCGCACACCTCGGCGCAGCCTTCTCCCCGGCGGGCCACATCCGACTTGCGCAGCAGGTCGGTCACATCCGCGCCCCTGAAAACGGGGCCCACGGTGTTGTTGCGGAGTGGTTCCTTGATGCGGCGCTCAATCCAGCAGCGTTTCAAACGCTGGTCGATGCTCTCCTGATCTTGGACATCTAACTGGAATTCCACTTCCACAATCACGGCACCCAGAAACGGGTCGTGTGAGTTGTTGCCCTGCCTCAGCATGGCGGCATCCAGCTCCTCGGACCGCCCCGAGGCTGAAACCGCGCGGATACGCTGGACATGGTCGATCAGCGCGTCCTCGCCTTCAGGAACACGCAAACGCAAGGCACCAGCCACGGTGCCGGGTTCACCCACCAAATGCTCCAAACCGGAAAGGCCCGCCCGTGCCGCCACTTCGATCACGGCAGACAATGGCGCGCCTGCTCCGGCAACAATCCACTCGCCCCGCACTTCAACCTTGGTAAATGCCTCGGCGGCAAGCACGAGGACCAAGCCGGGAACTTCTTCCCGAGCCACAATCACATGATGCCCCGAGCCCAGAACGCGCAGCGATATCTCATCTGCCTTGGCCGCAGCCATCACGCGCTCGAGGTCGGCACGCGATTGTGGAGCTGCCAAGAATTCCGCACGACCTGTCAGGCCCATTGGCAGGTAGGGAGACAAGTCGCCCCCCTTCCGCACCAATCCCGTCAACGCCTCCAATGCCCCCATACCTGGAACCTCCGTCATCAACGACCGCTTGCAACCCGATCAGTTTATACATTGTGGACTCAATCGGCGTTTTGCCAACGCCGATGACTAGCATGGAATTATGATGACACACCCATCATTGCCGACTCCTGTTGCCGATTCCGCCGTGTTAATCAGCGGAGGGCTGGATAGTGCTATTCTTGCAGGGCTTTGGGCCCGTGAACGAATTATCCAGCCCATTTACGTTCACTGCGGACTTTTCTGGGAACAGGAAGAAATCAGTCATTGCCGACTTTTTCTTGAGGCGATTTCATCGCCCCATGTTTTGCCGCTGATTGAACTGCATCAACCCGCCAACGATTTGTATGGCGCGCACTGGAGCCTTTCCGGCACGAATGTTCCCGGGCACGATACGCCCGATGAAGCGGTGTTCCTGCCCGGCCGCAACGTGCTGCTGCTTGCAAAAGCATTGCTGCTGTGCCATTTGCGCGGAATTGGCAGGCTGGGACTGGCGCCGTTGGGCTCTAATCCTTTCCCGGATGCCACACCGCTGTTTTTCCAAACATTGTCAAGCACCGTGAACATGGCGGTGAATGGCAATGTTTCTGTCGAATTGCCTTTTCTCGACAAGCATAAAGTCGATGTCATGCGGTTAGGAATGGGCATGCCGCTTCAGCATACTTTTTCCTGTATCAGGCCAATCCGAGGCCTGCATTGCGGGGCATGCAACAAGTGCGCCGAGAGGCAAGCCGCGTTCGCCAGTGCCGATATGCCCGATCCAACCATCTATGCGAATTTTCCAGGGAGCCCGCCATGCACAGCGTGACACGTGAAATTCATTTTTGTTACGGACATCGCCTGCTCAACTACCCGGGCAAGTGCCGGAACCTGCATGGGCACAATGGCATCGCTGTTATCACGCTGGAATCCGACTCACTCGATGATTTGGGTATGGTGGTGGATTTTAGCCTTCTTAAGGCCAGCATCGGCGTGTGGATCGACACGAATCTTGACCATCGTATGTTGCTGCATCGCGACGACCAAGCATTAGCCTATCTGCAAGGCCAAGGCGAGCCAATTTTTGTTATGGATATAAACCCGACCGCGGAAAACATCGCGCAGTTGATCTTCGAAAAAACTCGCGAGGCAGGCTTTCCAGTCACCGAGGTCAAACTTTGGGAAACAGAGTCCTGTCACGCCACTTATCGGGCTTGAGCCGCCAGTAGGCCGCGCGCGTGGGCCTGCCTTACCATGCGGGCGGTCAGTTCCTGATGGGTGATGAACCGGATGTCCTCTACCGCGCTGGCCAAACATGCCAGCGGGCTGAAATCTGGATTGGGGTTCACTTCCAAAATATGGGGCTTGCCGGAATCGTCGCACCGGTAATCAACCCGCGCGTAGTCGCGGCAACCCAAGGCGGCAAAGGCCTTGCGCGACAGGTCTGTTAGAACGTCTTGCAAATCCGCATCGACTATGGCGGGGTAATCGACCGGTGTCGTATTGAAATCGTTCGACTTCACATGCCATTTGGCATCGTACGTGAAGATCGGCCACAGACCGCCTTCTCGTTTTTCAAAGCGAATCTCCGATGGCGGCATGACCGATAGTTCCGGACACTCCACAACCACCACGCTGAATTCCCGGCCGCCCAAGTAAGGCTCCACCAGCACCGGCGCGCCATAACGCTCCAGCAACTCGAAAACCCGACGGCTCAATGCTTCTTGCGACGACACCACACTGCCATGATCCACCCCGATACTGGCATCTTGGTTTCCAGGCTTCACAATAACCGGCCAGTCGAACGGGCAGGTCGGCACACGCGGATCACGAATCACTAGGCATTCTGTTACGGGCAATCCCATACCGCGCAGCAGCGCCTTGGTTCGGGGCTTGTCGCGGGCAAGGCTCAACGTGGTGGAAGGAGAGCCGGTGAACGGAATTCCCAGCCATTCCAGCAGGCCCGCCACGGTGCTTTCCGATTCGTAGTGACTGGCAATTCCTTCAAACAGATTGAACACAACATCGGGCGCCAGTTCCTGCAATCCCTTCAGAACTGCACCGGGATCGCGGGCACCCAGCAGCGACACGCGAAACCCCTCGTTCACCAGGTATTTTTCCACCTCATGAGCGGTGTAAACGATTTCATGCTCCGACTCGGCATCGGGATCATCTTTTGCCAGTACTGGCTCATTGAACAGCAGCACAACATGGATGGCTGTCGTTTGATCGGTATCAGCCATGGATTCATGCCTTCCGCGACTGATTGCCGCAATGGTTTAGGTGGTTCGACTCAGGCAGTTCCAGGGTAGCGTGCCACAGCGGCGCGCACGATTCGGTCGAGCACGGCAGCATGGTCCAGACCATGGCCGCGCGCCAGAATGCATAAATCGCCAGTACGTGGGTCGAGCCCGGGGAGCGGGTTGATTTCAATGAAGTAAGGCACGCCATCGCGGATTCGGAAATCCATGCGCGCCACATCGCGCACTTCAAGTATCTCAAGTACACGAAGCGATGCCGACATGAGCGCATCGGATGCCTGAGGCGAAAGCACAGCGGGTGCCTCGTACTTCACCCGGTTCTCCCAGTCGCGTTTCACTTCGAGGCTGTAGATGAACGGGCCTTGGCTGGTACGCGGCAGAACACGCATGGCACCCAGCCACCACGGCGCATTGCCCAAGGCAGCGACTGTCACTTCATCGCCGTCGATGAACTCTTCCACCAGCACGGGTTGCTGGTACATGCCCAACATTTCCACCACGCGCTCTTTCAGTTCACTTCGGGTCGTCACAAGACTGGTGGAGCGAATTCCCTTACTTGAACCTTCCCAAGCCGGTTTCACCACGGCGGGCAAAGGTAAATCGTCGAGTGATTCATCCACTTTGCTGACGGCGCGCCCTGCGGGAACCATAACGCCGTGCTCACGCACAAGGCATCTGGTCCAGCCTTTATCCATGGCAACAGCGAGTGTGGCAGGATCTGATCCGGTGCAAGGGATACCTAGCGTTTCGCACACCGCTGGAACACGGGATTCGCGGCTACGGCTGGTGCCGCGACCTTCGGCGATATTAAAGACAAGATCCGGGCGTTTTTCGAGAAGGGAGCGCACAAGCGCCGGGCCGTTGCCCAAAAGAATCACATCGTGCCCAAGCCCCTGAAGTGCCTCTTGAAGGGCCTTCAGGGTGGCTGGGGAATCGAACTCTTCTTGCCAGTCGTCGGGAGCTCCGGGCGGGGCTATTCCGTCTTCTTTGGCGTCAAAGCTTAAGCCAATGCGCATGCTTGGTTCATCATGGCCCAGCGTCGCAACCGGGAGATCCGTTCCCCGCAGTCTTTACTTCGCATGTGGATGCAGACTCTTCTTCGTTGGTATAGCCACGGGAGGGAGTTTCGGAAACCATCCGCAAGGCTCGGCGACGCATACGCTCATTATTTTCGGGAATCAGCGCGCTACGGTGCCCATGCAGCAGCGAGCTTACGCCACGCGTGGGTGTGGGAGTAGTGGTCGATGGGGTATCCTGCGCCTGATAGCGAACAATCATCCCTTCAAAATTACGCAGGATGACGGCGTCGTCGGAGGCGCTGATCAGATAGTTCGGCATGACGGGAATCTTGCCACCACCATGCGGGCTGTCAACCACATAGGTAGGAATGGCCAATCCCGAGATATGACCACGTAAACCTTCCATGATTTCCATGCCTTTCCACACAGAGGTGCGGAAGTGACCGGCACCAATGACTGGATCGCAGTGGAACAGGTAGTACGGCCGCACCTTGATGCGCATGAGGGCACGTAAAAGGCTACGCATGGTGCCTAAATCGTCATTCACGCCCTTCAAAAGCACCGAGTGGTTGTTGACTGGCACGCCCTGCGCCAGCAACCCACGCACCGCACGGGCAGCTTCTGGTGTGATTTCACGAGGGTGGTTGAAGTGGGTCTGAATCCACACCTTGCCCACTCGACCAATCAGGTCGAGTAGTTCCTGATCGAACAGGCGCATTGGCAAAGTCACTGGAACGCGCGTTCCAATACGCACCACATCGACATGCGGAATAGCAGCAATGTTTTCTAGGAAGAACGCCAAACGATTCAGAGGCAGGGTAAGCGGATCGCCACCCGAAATAATCACATCGCGGATTTCAGGATGATGCCTGACGTAATCGACCATCCGCTCGTCATCGCGGGTGATGGCATCCCAACCACCACGGACCATGGTGGCGCGCTTGCGAGTGCAGAAGCGGCAGTACATGGTGCAAACGTGAGTTGTCACGATCAGGGCGCGATCGGGATAGCGGTGGGTTAGGCCGGGAACCGGAGAGTCGAGGTCTTCCTCGAGAGGATCTTCCAGCTCATAGCCCGATGGATTTTCCGTCTCCAGTGGAGAAGGCACCGACTGCAGGCGAATCGGATCCGCTGCATCCGCGGCGTTGATAAGCGAGAAATAGTAGGGAGGGATGGATGTCTTGTAATCGCGTTCCAACTCGCCGATGGCAAGTAGTTCTGCTTCGGAAAACGGAAGAAGGTCGCGCAGTTGCCTGACGGTACGGATGGCATTTTGCGATTGCCAGCGCCAGTCGTTCCACTGAGCTTCGGGGACGTCGCGCCAGATAGGATGGCGCAGGGGTTTCCCTGGGGGCTCATCTTCGTCGATGGACGGGCGCGAAGCAACGGGTGGTGTACCAAGTCGAACGTCTTGAGGGCTCATGCGCCTGTTGGCCTCATCCATGAGTGACCGGCGGAGGCCGCATCGCGGCGAGGGCAAAACCCAGCTGGGTAGAAGCCCTCCGGTCATGCGCAAGATGTTAACGATGGGGTTGATAAAAACAAGACCGGTCTTGGGCTGAAACGGCATAAATCCGCGCCGAAATACCAATCCGGATCCTGTTAATCCTAATGCCCCCGCGACAACCTACATTTAACGGATGTCTTTTATAATTGTATTGGCTCGTGCTAATCAAGCATGCCATGAAATCGCATGCTTCTTTTGCTCCCCTTGCGTCCGCCACACGATAGACCACAATGATTCTGCGTACGCGACGTTTTTTTTTAAAGGAGACCGTTTAATCATGCGCCAGTTCCTCTCCCCAGCCATCGTTGCCATCATGTTGGGAGGCCTCGCCATCGCTGCTGATGTGCCAGCATTGGTGAAGCAACTCAAGAGCTCCAACCCCGAAGATCGACGCGAAGCAGCCACTGCCTTGGGCAAAATGTCCAGCGATGCCAAGCCTGCTGTTGGCGCGTTGGTGACAGCACTGGGAGATCAGGACAAGTTTGTCCGCCGCTTCGCTGCTCAGGCCTTGGGTGAAATCGGGCCTGACGCCAAGGGTGGCGTTAAGGGGCTTTCCGTTGTTTTGGCCAAGCCCAATGAATCCAAAGAAGTGCAGCAAGCTGCAGCCATTGCCTTGGGCCACATCGGTACCGATGGCTTGCCCGCCCTGATTGGCGCCCTCAAGGATAAAAAACTTGACCCATCGGTTCGCTCCAAAGCCGCTGAAGGCCTCGGACTGCTCGGTTCAGGTGCTGGATCTGCTGTGCCCGAATTAACCAAGGCACTGGGCGATACCGAAGTGCGCATGGCGGCCATTGGCGCCTTATCACAAATGGGACCAACGGCGAAAGAATCGCAAAAAGCTCTGAGCGCCATTGCGGAAGACAAGAAAAACCGCCGCGACAAGGCCTTGCTGGGTGCCGTTAAGGATGCCCTGAAGAAGGTCAAAGGATGAAACCAGATTCGGTACCTAGCGATATTGGCTGGCGACTCCCACGTGGAGTCAGCCGGCAGGTATGGGACAGGGCGGCAGACCCCGAAGCTGTATTACGCGACGAGCGTGCCGCTGCGGACCTCGACAATGCCGACATTGCTTGGGTACTAGGCCAATTGTCACCGGGTGACAGGCTGGTGGATCTAGGTTGCGGAGGCGGGCGATTGCTTGAAAAGGCAGCGCCCGCATGCTCCATGGTTGCCGGCGTAGATGTTTCGTGGCCGGGACTGAAACGCGCCAAAGAGCGCATGGACCAAACCAACAGGGCTTCATGCTTGATTCGCGCCGATCTAGCGGAGCTCAATGCGCTTTCTACCGGCGCCTTTGACGTGGCCGCGTGCCTCTTCAGTACGCTGGGTATGATTACGCCCCATGATTCAAGAAGCGCGTTTCTTGGCCATGTACGGCGCATTCTCAAGCCGGGCGGCCGCTTTCTGGTACATGCTCACAACAGATGGTGGCATCTGGGAACGCCCGCAGGCAGGCACTGGTTGCTGCGTGATTGCTGGATGCGGTTCCGATCAGCGCCTGAGGCAGGCTATTTTCGTCATCCGGATGTGCCGGCCCACGCTCCAACACTGGCCCATTACGGTCGCAAGGAATTGACCACACTTCTAAGAGCGCACGGATTCGTGAACGTGTCGGTTGCACCCGTTCACGGCCCGACCGGCAAAAGTTGGCTGGCCTACGGTTGGCATGTGATGGCAACCGCGCCAGCATGACCTATTCAAAAAACGTTACATGAGCCCCAGTGCCAGTTCGAGTGCTGACTGGGCAATCCGTCCGGCACTTTCTTGAAGGCGATGCCCTCCCCGTCGCGACAACACCAGTTCCGTTTGATCTCCCGATCTGGCCGTGAAGGCAACGCTAGTGGTGTACGGGATAACGTCGTCGTCGATCGCGTGGTAAATGCGGATGGGCATCTCGGGTTTCAGCCAGCTCACCACGCTTTCCTCGCTGCGGCCCACCGATTGCTCGTACAACGGCCATCCTAAAAGTTCAGGCCCTGTCATCCCTTGGTATTCCGCACTTCCCTGCTGCTTCCACGATTCCACAGTCAATCCATGAATGCGCCCCAGCATGGTTGACCCGAATCGGAATGCAGGGGCCACCAAGACCAATCCTTGCACCGCCTCGGAATGCTCCGCTGCAAACCAAGACGAGGCATAACCGCCCATACTCGCCCCCACAAGCACCCGTGGCCCCTGATGCCATGTGGCAATGAATGTGCGAATGGCCCACATATCGCTCAGCAGCGACTCATGGCAGAGCCCCAGAAGCCGACCGTTGGCATGGGTTGGAGAAGATTGCCCATGCCCCCGAAAATCGACGGAAATAAACGAAAGGTTGTTCCGGGCGGCACTTTCCAGCAATGCGATGGCCTTGTTGCCCATTCCATCTCCCTGGAATCCATGAACATTCCAAAGAAGTGGCGCGTCGGATCGCCCTTGCCGCCAGTAGGCATGCAAACGGCTTCCTCCGGGTCCTTCAATAAAGCCTTCGTCGTATTGGATAGGCAAACCACTCATAACGACTGCTCCTTATTAGCATCCTCTAAAGCGTGAATCCGCTCCAGCCGCTGCCTCATGGCATCCAGCGTCGCCCCGCCAGACGAATTGGGCCGAGGCTGCGCCGATTTCAGTTCCATAGCGCGTTCAAGCAAGGTGCGGGCGCGCTTTGTGTCGCCGCAGGCTGCCGCAGCCTCTGCCAAAGTGTCGAGCATATTCGGGTTTTCGCCAAGGGTTAATCGGCAGGCCTCCTCGGCCAAAACGAGGGCACGCCCGGTATCGCCCCCGCTTTCTGCCGGAGCCACAGCGAGCATCCAAGCGAGATTATTCAACGGCAACGGGTTGAGCGGCGCTTCGGCCACACCACGTTCCTGCAAAGCGAGCGCCTCCTGCCACCGTAATAGTTGCGCGAGGAGCAAAGCCTTTCGGCTCAGATTAGTCGCCCTGTCGGGCCAAACCTTTAATACTCGTTCCACAAGGCATAGCGCGTGGGAGGCGTGTCCATCGGCGGCTTCAAGATCGGCCTGAATCTCAAGCATCCGCGGATCACCATGGGAAAGATTGACGGTTCGGTAAAGGAGTTCACGCGCCCCTTCCACATCGCCCTGAGCTTTCATGAGTGCAATGCCGCGGCCTGCCAACCATACGGGATCGGCACCATCTTTTTCCGCGCGATCAATCAGGTCCGCCGCCTCCCGCCAATGGCCTGCCTGAATGAGCGATTCCAGCAACACGGGAACCCATTGGGTATCAGCCAAGGTAATTTCCGGCGGTTGGCATCTCTTCAGTGCCAAATCCCCCCGGCCCAAGGCATTGAGTGTTGTTGCCATGGCTATCCGTGGCCCAATCTGCTCCGGCTGGAGCCTCATGGCCGCCTCATAGGCCCCTCGAGCACGCTCCCATTGGCCACATGCAGCCAGCGCATCGCCCCATGTTGTGGCCAAGCGTTCATCGCGAGGGCTGCCTGCCACAGCCTTCTCCAACATTGAAAGCAGTTCCGCTCGCTGCCCTGCTGCCAAAAAGACATTCGCGCGGTCGTAGATATCGTTGCAGCCTTTGAGTGCCTCCGCCTGCCTTCCGAGTTTGGCAAGTATGCGCTGGCGCTCCTGATGCCAATCTGTCTCATCTGGATGGGTGGCAATACGACGCTCAACCACATTTAGCGCCTCATCAAACCTTGCCTGCACCTGAAGGAGTTCCACCAAGGCCATCACCACGGTGGGGGGCAACATTTCCGGCGCCCCTTCTTTCAAAATGCTCTCAATGATTCCATGAACCATTTTTTTACCGTGCCCATCACGGAACATGCCCAAGCGCGCCATCGATTGAAAACGGCGCAAACCTGCCAGGTCTGGGCGCTTTGCCAGCAGCGCATCCATGGTGTTCATGAGGGCATCGAAGGACGCACCCGAATCGTTGGCCGCATGCAGTGCCTTCTCGGGGCTTATCCATTCATCAACGGTAGGACAAACCAGTTGGAGACATTCAATAGCCTCGTCTAATTTGTTGAGTTGAACAAACGCATTGATTTGCGCCAGCTTGGACCGAGCTTTCAGGGACCGGTTATCTGACGCATCCGCCGCTTCTTTTGCTTCATTCGCCGCATTCAGCGCTTCTTCTAGCTGCCCCAATTCCAACTTGACGCGCGCAAGGTCGAGGAACAGCGCAGCCTTTTCATCATCTACCATCAGAATAGACATTGGAACAACCTGTTCCAGAACTTTCAGGGCTTGATGGTAGCGGCCGGCCATCACCAAGGCGCGGCCACGAAAAATGGCGGGGTATGGGCTATCAGGCTGAATTTGCCCGGCTTGGGCAAAACTCTCTTCCGCGCCTTCATGGCGTTCCAAAACTCGGAGCGTCAGCCCGCGCTCCATATGCAATGAAAAGTCCCTTCCATTTTTTGAAATGGCATCATCCAGAAGCGCCAGTGCCTCTGTTTCCCTACCCATGATTCGCAGTAAGCCGACCAAGCCTACAAGAACAGGGGTCCGCTCTGGCTCAAGTTCACGCGCCCGCCGGAGGTCGATCTCTCCCAGATCCGGGCGATTGCATTGCACATAGCACTGGGAACGACCAACGCGGGTTGCGGCATCGGTGTCGTCGAGTTCAATGGCGCGGCAATACGATTTGATAGCCGCGGGCAAATCGTCTTTTCCCTGCTGAAAGCGGCCAATACTTCGGTAAGCCTCGGCATTGTCAGGTTCTTCACGAACAATGACCTCAAGCTCCTCCTGACGCCATTTCAAAATCTCCGCATCGAGGCGGGCGCGCTCTTCCGGGCCAATGATTACGGCGAGGCGAACGGCCAATTCCTCCACCGTGGCAATCCGCTTGTTCTGCAACCAAGCGCCTGCATCGGCAATAAGATCACGCCAATCCTGAGGCAGACTATCCCAAATGGTTCCGCGCAGACGATCTCCACCCGTCAATGCAAAAAGGATCGTTCTGCCAATGCCATAAACATCCTGGATGGGGCCTTGCCAAATCACGCCTTTGGGGCGCCCCTGCGTTTCACTCGGAAGCCAACGGGCGTATTGCCGCGCCGAATCTTCCGTGGCTGAACTTTCCGGAAAGCCTACGCGTGATGTCCATGCATGCAGCACGGCCTTTTTGGGAATCAGATCAGAGCCAATCACGCGGCAACGCCATGGGCCGGGTGTTTCCTCATTCGCATTTTCCCGCCAAACCATAACCCGGTCTGGCATGACAGACCGGTGCAGAGAACCCCGCCGATGCATGGATTGAACACCAGAAACAAGGGTCCAAGCCAATCCAGCAACCTCGGTCAGCGGCAACGGCCCGCGAAGTGCGATTTCGGTAGACAAGCTATGGCCTTGCCACGGTTCAGTCAGCCGGTAGAAGCGACCCGTTCCTTCAATTTCACCTTGCCGGACAATCCTTTCGGCAGCGGGATGGTCTTTAGTTCCTAGCGCTGTCCCATGAACCAATAACATTAAAGCCGCCTGATCGACATGATCCAAACGCACCATGTGCAGCGTTCGTTTCAAGCCCGTGGCACGATCACGCACCAACCAGATAACCCCTGTAAGATCAGCAACCAGACAATCGACCACGTCCAAATCTTGCGGGCAAACTTCCGGGTGAGCTGCCGACAATTCGCGCAAACGGTTGTGCGCTAAGCGAGCCTGATCAAACAGCCCCGATTCCAGCGAAAGACGCAAAATACCTTCCCACACGGCCGGTTGATCCGACGATGGCGAACCGCACCGGGCCACATCGCCCAGCATGTCCACGCCATCGTTCCAGTCTCCTGCATGCCCTGCCAATAGGCCCGCGTAAAGAAATAACGATGGGTGTTGGCGCCTGAAGGAAGGTTCAATGGCATGAACCTGCCGCACAACTTCATGAATTGAAACAGCATCTTGAGGGGCGCGCGGGCCCAGCAACGTCCATGGTCCGAGTTTTCCGCCACCCAGCCCGTGCTGACGCGCCAACAAACCGACCTGCTCGTAAAGGCGCGACTGGGCCCCGCCTTGGGTCCGCGATTCTTCTTCCAGATCGAATATGTCCATTCAACAACAGTGCCCCACATTTTTCCGCTGGATCAACAAGGTCCATTCGCCGCGCCGTACGCTATATTCTATTGATTGCCTGGCAGTCACAGGACCCAATCCATGAACGTATTCAGGTTCGCACCAATGCTGCTACTTTTTTTTGCTTTCAGCATGGGCATGGCCGCGGAACCACGCATAACTTGGCACGGGCAGTCCTACTTTGAACTGGTTACCAGCAAGGGAACCCGGGTGGTTTTCGATCCCCATGCGATCGAAAATTTTGGGAAACAACCGGCAAGCGCCGATCTGGTGCTTCTCAGCCACCCTCACACAGACCATACACGTCTTGAAGTTTTGGAAAACGCGGGAAAATTCGAAGTTGTGCGCGGCTGGAAAGAACAGAAAGGTTCAGCCCAGCGCACCGTCTTCAACGCAGTGGACCAACCGTTTAAAGACCTTCGCATCCTGAGCGTTCCCTCGTTTCACGATGATCAGGGCGGGCTGAAACGAGGCCAGAACACCATTTGGGTGGTTGAAGCAGATGGCCTGAAATTCGCTCATCTGGGTGACCTAGGCCATGTTCTCACACAGGCGCAACTCAAATACCTCAAAGATGTCGATGTGCTGATGATTCCGGTCGGCGGCGTCTACACCCTGAACGGAACCGAGGCCCGAACGGTGGCAACGCAGGTGGCACCTCGCCGCCTGATTTTGCCAATGCACTACGGCTGCAAGGTTTACGAAGACCTGCTTCCTCCCGATGAGTTTCTGGATGAGCAACCATCTGGTAGCGTGGAGAGATTAAAGGGAAACAGCATCACGGTTTCGAAGGATATGCCTCCGGCTTGGCGAATCAGGCTGCTGAATCACGAGCCCCTTAAAAACCCCTAAGATTCCAAGGTAAGCATCTCTCAAAGGAGTAGACACATGGCAGGCATCAACCCGTACATCGAAAAAGTGGATGCTCCACCAGCAAAATGCCGGTTCAAGATCACGTTCAAACCGATGGAAACCGCATTTGAAGTTTCGCCCGAGAAGATCCCCTACGACCGGACAGGGCTACCGGGAAGCCTGCTCGATATTGCAGCTGGTGCTGGTGTCGATATCGACCACGCCTGCGGTGGCGTGGCAGCGTGTTCCACATGCCATGTGATTGTTCATAAAGGACTGGAAAGCTGCAACGTAGCCACGGAAGACGAGCAGGACATGCTCGACGAGGCGCGCGGTGTGACCATGGAATCGAGGCTGGCATGCCAGTGCGTTCCAGACGGGAGCACCGAGATGGTTGTGGAAGTTCCAGCGTGGAGCCGCAATATGGTGCGCGAAGCCCACTGATTATCTCGCGTCAATCCACCACAGGGCTAAATAAAATCGGCAGCACGATCACCTGCGAAAATTGAGACCTGTAAACGCCATAATGTCCACCGTTATGGCCCAAGGTGCTGTGCACTTGATGCCACGGATACTGCCTGAGCCTGCGACGCATCAGATCGATTTCATCCGGGCTTTTGGGAATAGGCTGGAACCCGAATCGGCCTGCGGCTTTGGACGTTGAATAATCATCGCCGCAACCGGACACCTTCATCACAATGCCAAGAATCAGCCAATCGGCTTCGCTGTACCACACATGAACACCCAGACGTGATGCCCGTAAGGCACCGGCAATATCAGCCTTTGTTGAGCATGAAGGCACCAAAAGGGCCATTTTTTCAATAGTGTCTGGAGGCATGGCGCCAGCCGCATGAAGTGCCACATGGCAGCCAGCACTATGGCCCAGCAACCAAACACGCCCACCCGGATGCGCATTTTTCCAATTCATGATCTGGCTGGCGAGCTCGAGCCCTTTCTTCTGGGCATATTCTGTGTCCATCTGATCAGCTAAATAGCGGCGAAACCCGTGCGACCACAAGAATGGAATCACGTCAACATCGGGGGCAACAGCAGCCGTGCCGCGCAGATACGAATTGGAACAGGTGAAAAATCCACCAGCACCATCCACCACGAAAAGAGCCTTGGAAGGCTCTTCCAGGGCAAATATGGCCCCGATCAGCAACCAAGCGGGGAAAAAACCTGGCACCATGCGGGGTATCCGGCTGTTTCAACGAGCTGTCTCGGAATTTATCGGCAATTGACAATGTGATCGCCAACGAATTTCCAAGGCCCTTCCAAAATCAATCACGTAACGATCGTGCCGCCACAAAGCAAAGACTTCCTCGATAAGAGCACTGATTCGAGCGAAGAGAAACGTCCTTTCAAGCCGATAGGAGCAGAGTCAGACTGTTCCAGTCAAAAACTGGGAGGTTTGCGTATTTCTTGGATGTTTCTGCTTGACGATGGCCTTTTTCGGTCATAACCTGAAACTGAGTGAACGACTTTGGAAGATCAAGTATCAAAACTACCAACTTCTTCCATCAGGAGCTCCCAATAGTGTTGGTCGAGGAACGTCGCCACAAAGTGCTCGAACTAGTCGGGCAAAGCGGATTCGCCAGTCTGGCGGATTTGGCGCGACGTATTCAGGTTTCTGAATCGACCATCCGGCGTGATCTTGAGCATTTGCATTTGCAGGGGCACTTGCGCAGAACCCACGGTGGCGCAGTTCTCGATGGCGAGGCCACGGCTTTTCCGGCCCTCGACGAGCGAGCCACGCACCAACGCGACGAAAAAGCTGCGATTGGCCGTTTGGCGGCAGCCATGATCCGTGATGGCGACACCGTTCTGCTCGATGGTGGGACCACCACTCTCGAAGTGGCGCGATACCTTATTGGTCGCCCTGTGCAGATCGTGACCAACAGTCTGCCGATTGCCCAGCTTTTTGCTTCCAGTCAAACCAATGAATTGGTGGTTTTGGGTGGATTTGTTTATCCGCGTACGGGCGTGGCGCTTGGCCCACTCACCATTCGGATGATCGATGATTTGCATGTGCGCGTCACAGTTCTCAGCGTGGGAGGCATCACCGATCGCGGCCTTTTCAATAGCAACCTGCTGCTGGTGGAAACTGAACGCGCCATGATGCGCTGCGCCGACGAAGTCATGGTGGTGGCGGATCGGACCAAAGTTGGTCATCCTGCCTTGGCCTGGCTTTGCGCGCTTGGAGACATTGACGATCTGGTAGTGGATGGAACGGAACACGATACACGGCCTGAATGGCTGGAACAGTCTGGGGCACGCCTTCACGTCGCCAGAGTGGACGGAAGGGCAACTGGGGGTGGAACATGAGCGGTGGAGTTGAGGGTGGTGGTCTGGATCGTTCACGCGTGGAGCGCCTTGTGCGCGACGCCTTGCGTGGGCTGGTTCCCAGTCGGCCTGCCGCCGGCACGCCGGCAGCGGTGAGTTCACCTGCCACACCCAAGCTGGTGGTGAATGTATCCGCGCGCCATTGCCATGTGACTCAGGAAGACTTGGAGCGCTTGTTTGGCCCGGGCCACAAACTGCGCCCTATGAAGATGCTTTATCAAGATGGTTTTTTCGCGGCGGAAGAGTCGGTGACACTGGTCGGGCCACGCCAGCGAATTATCAGCAGCTTGCGGATTCTTGGGCCATGCCGGGATCATAGCCAAGTGGAATTGTCGTTCACCGACGCCATCATGATGGGTCTGGACATTCCGGTTCGTAAAAGTGGTGATCACCGCGATTCACCGGGCGCCTACCTGATAGGGCCGCGCGGCATGGTCAAGCTTGAGCGGGGCGTGATCCGCCATGAACGCCACATTCATATGGGTCCTGCTGATGCCGCTTTTTACGGCGTCAAAGACGGTGACCGGTTGAACCTGCGCGTGCGGGGCGACTGTCCGGCGGTGCTGGAGAGTTTGTTGGTGCGGTATAGCCCAGCGTCCAAGCTCGAGGTTCACCTCGATACAGACGAAGGCAATGCCGTGAATCTGGGCCGGGCGACTGGCATGGAGCTGTTCGCGTGACCGGGCCTTCGGGACGACGACGCCGCAGTGCGAACGCTGCGGAGAACAATGGAGAACGACGGATCGGGCAGGAGACTGGCTCTACCCCGACCACAGGCGAGGATTCCTCGAGGAGCAAGAACATGGCCAATATGGAAGCATTGGGAATGATCGAAACAAAGGGGCTGACAGCCTTGGTGGAAGCGAGCGACGCCATGCTCAAGTCCGCCAATGTTACCCTTTTGGGCTGGGAACAGATCGGTAGCGGTCTGGTGACAGCTATGGTTGTAGGCGACGTGGCCGCTGTTAAAGCAGCCATCGACGCTGGCGCGGCTGCAGCAAGCCGGGTTGGCGAAGTGGTAGGAATCCAAGTGATTCCTCGCCCACATAGCGACATTCAGTGCATTCTTCCCAAGTCATCTGTCTGATTCAGAAACACCCAAGAAGGAGATTCGAACATGAGCACCGCGACCAGATCCGAAGCCCTTGGCATCATTGAGACAAAGGGACTGATTTCCGCCGTTGCAGCCGCTGACGCCATGTGCAAGTCGGCCAATGTGACCCTTTCCGGACAAAAGCGAATCGGTAATGCCTTTGTCGCTATTTTTGTACGTGGCGATGTGGGCAGCGTGCGCGCGGCAGTGGATGCTGGCGGCAAAGCAGCCAGCGAGCACGGCGAACTGATCAGCGCCCATGTCATTCCCCGCCCCGAGGCAGCAGTACTGGAAAAGTTCCTAGGCAAATAATGCCCAGGCACGTGGCGCGGGGTTCGATATCGAGCCCCGCCCGGGAGCCCGTAACGCCATGAAAATTCTTGTAGCCAATCTGGGAAGCACCAGCTTCAAGTACCGTCTCTTCGAGATGGAGCGTGAAACGCTTCTGGCAAGAGGCGGATTTGAGCGCATTGGCGCCGCATCATCTCCATTTACGGTGGAGGCCGGTGGCAAACGTGAAGAAGGGGCCATAGCTGCTCCAGACCATGCGGCTGCCGTTAGGGCTTGCTTGGCTCAACTCACTGAACGTGGATGCTTGACATCCGGTAATGACTTATCAGCCATTGGCTTCAAGGCGGTTCATGCCCGCGGCATCAGCGGCGCCCATAGGGTGAGCGATGCGGTGCTGACAGCCATGGAAGATTACAACACAGTAGCCCCGGCGCATAATCCGCCTTATGTCGCTGCCATGCGACTTCTGGCGCGGGAATTCCCATCGATTCCCTTGGTAGCTGCCTTTGAAACTGGCTTCCACCAGACGATCGGGCCCGCTGAAGGTCTTTATGCCGTCCCCAGGGAATGGATTGAAAAACACGGTATTCGCCGCTGGGGCTTCCACGGCGCAAGCCACCGCTTTATGGCGGGCCGAGGCAGTGAGCTTCTTGGTAATCCTTCAGCCCGGCTGATTTCGTGCCACTTGGGCGGATCGAGTTCTTTATGCGCCATTTCTGCAGGTAAATCAGTTGCGTGCAGCCTGGGCATGAGTCCTCAGAGCGGACTTCCACACAACAACCGTGTGGGAGACTTCGACGTTTTTGCACTTCCAGCCCTCATGAACGAAACAGGCCGCTCGCTCGATCAACTTCTCGACGATCTGGCCAATCGGTCTGGCCTTGAAGGGCTGTCTGGTTACCGCGATCTGCGCGATATTGAAAAAGCAGCGGCGGAGGGCGAGCCCCGGGCGCGAGAAGCACTCGACGTATTTGTAGGTTCCATCCGACACTATTTGGGTGCCTACATGGTGACTCTGGGCGGAGCCGATGGCATTTTGTTCACGGGTGGCATTGGCGAAAACTCGTCGCTGATTCGCGAGGAGGTCTGCCGGGGTCTTGAATGGGCCGGAATTGTGCTCGACCCCGCCGCCAACAGCACTGCTCGGGGAGAATCTACAATTCATGCTACTTCGAGCAAGACTCAGGTGTGGATTCTGCCGACAAACGAAGAGATCGTTGTTGCGAGGCAGGCGCGTGAACTGCTCGGCAACGAGGCAACAACCTGACAACGAGAATGAGTCAGGCTTAAGGAGACCGAATCGATGAAAGTGGACATTACGTATTGCACGTCCTGAGGCTACAGGCGATTCGCCACCAGTTTGGTGGAAGCGATTCGCAACGCGCACGCCGACGTTAATGTCGAAGCGCACACTGGTTCGGGCGGGGTGTTTGACGTGGTGATCGACGGAAACAAGGTCTACAGCAAGTGGGATACCGGAAGGTTCCCAGCCAATGCGGACATTGTGACGATCATCAATGGCCTGAAGGCGAAAACAGCCTGACCCAAACGGAGTTCTTCATGTTCCTGGCTCGCGTGACAGGCGCAGTGGTCGCCACCCAAAAAGCGGAAACAATGACCGGGCAAAAGCTCTTGGTCGTTGAACCCGTGCGGGTGGATCCAAATGACCGTAGCCGCCTTGTCAACGCGGGCCGGACTTTTATTGCGGTGGATCCATTGGGAGCTGGCATGGGCCAGTTGGTGCTCATTGTTCAGGGAAGCAGCGCCCGATTGATGCCGGAGACTGACAAACTCCCCATCGATACCGCGGTGATAGGCATCGTGGATACAGTTCAAATTGATGACGTCGAAGTATTCAACGGCCGGTCGTAATACCGGAGACCATGACGGGGTAATTCATTATGTCGGGCAGACTTCAAGCAACAGACGAAATGGTTCGCAGGGTTGTTGAGCGCGTGGTATCGCAAGTTCGTGGCGCCTCGGCACCAGTCGTTCCTGCCAAAACCAATACCCCAGCCCGATCCGGTGCTGAAGGCGTATTCGCCACGGCAGATGAGGCCATCTCGGCAGCATCAGCAGGCCAGAAAGCCTATGCCCTGCGTGGATTAAGCGATCGTCGTGCTGCCATTGAAGTCATCCGCACCATCTGCCGGGAACAGGCGGAACCCCTTGGTCGGGAAGAATTCGAAGAGACGAAAATCGGCCGGCTCGAACACAAAATCGACAAGCTGCGTGTGGTGGCATCGCGCATTCCGGGAGTTGAATGGCTCTCAACCCGTGCTTTCAGCGGTGAAGACGGTATCGCTCTTGAAGAATACGGCCCATTCGGTGTGATCGCGGCTGTAACTCCCGTAACACACTCACTTCCCACGCTTGCCTGCAACGCCATCAACATGCTGGCTGGCGGTAATACGGTTGTGTTCAATGCCCACCCATCGGGAGCGCGAATTGCCGCCAAGGGTGTGCGCCTGTTCAATCATGCCATTCGTCAGGCGACAGGCCTGGAAAACCTTCTGACCATTGTTGAGAATCCAACGATTGAATCCGCGCAGGCCATGTTCGATCACCGCGACGTGAAGCTTGTCTGCGTGACAGGCGGTCCTGCTTTGGCTCGCGCGGCATTGCGCAGTCCCAAGCGGGCAGTGGTAGCAGGTCCGGGTAATCCACCTGTGGTTGTGGACGGCACTGCCGACCTCGACAATGCCGCGCGCAGCATCGTGGCTGGCGCCACATACGACAACAATCTGCTGTGCATCGCTGAAAAAGAAGTGTTCGTGGTGGCTGAAGTGTTTGACGAGCTGTTCAGCCTTCTGCCTAACCACAAGTCGGTATTATTGAATTCAGCTCAGGTGGATCGGTTGACAGCCATTGCTTTCAAGACTGGCGATGGTGGCAAACTGGTTGTGAACAAAGATCTGGTTGGGGCCGACGCAACCACTTTAGCCCGCCATGCTGGTCTGGAAGTTCCAGCAGACACACTGATGCTGCACGCGGAAACAAGCGAAGACCACCCATTTGTCGGGCATGAACAGATGATGCCATTCGTGCCATTTGTGCGCTGCCGGAATGTGGATCAGGCCATTGAACTGGCTCTAAAGCACGAGCACGGATACGGGCATACAAGCATTATCCACTCCCGCAATGTTGAAACCATCACACGTATGGGCAAGGTGATGAACACCACACTATTCGTTCAGAATGGTGCCTGCATGGCGGGTCTGGGGGCAGGTGGCGAAGGATATGTCAGCTTCAGCATTGCCACGCCAACGGGCGAAGGCGTGACAACGCCCGCGACGTTCTGCCGTACACGCCGCAGCACCACGGTACGCGCCCTGCGCGTGGTCTAAGGGAGACGGAAGACACATGCAGATTGGCGCAGTGGTTGGCTATGCGACGGCAACGGTAAAGCACGCTGGCTTTGTCGGGTCGAAATTGCTGATTGTTCAACCGCTGAAAGGCAATGGCGAAGTAGATGGAGATCCGATTCTGGCCATCGACCAGATTGGATCGGGACCGGGAATGAAAGTGGTTATCAGCAGCGATGGCAAGGCAGCCCGGCAAGCCGTGGGCGCAAAAAATTCGCCAGTACGCTGGCTGGTAGTGGGGGTACTCGACGGGTGAGCACCGACTGGAGTTTTGATGGACGGGTCCTGGCTGCGGAGCATCTGCCCCGCCGTCTGGTGGGCGTGACGCGCGTCATTGTGCGGCCCGGTACCATCGTAACACCGTTGGCTCGCGAGGATTTGTCGCAACGCGGCATCTCTATTAGTCATAATGTTTCGGTTGCAAGCTCTAACGATGTGTCCACCTATGCTGGCCAATTATGGATTGGCAAAGACCGCGACTATCCTTTCCTTGGTCTTGGTTTGCGAATGGCTGGAAGTGCTCCTGAAAACACCTTGGCACAAAGTGACCCGGCCGCACTCGCTGCCGAAGCGGCGCGGTGGCGTCAGGAAAATGCGGCAGGCGCCTCTGTCATTTTCACATGCCTGCCGGAAATGGTGGCGTATGAAGCAGGCAGATTGTCGGGCATTCCTGCCGCGGCTGTCAGCGCGGTGCATCAAGCCGTACGGGCCCTTGCCACCATGCAGAGGCCGATTCTTGCCGTAGAGATGCCCGGAAGAACGCCATTTGAAATCCGTCAAATCCTCCGACTTGCCGATCCGGCGGGGAGGGCAGCATGAAAATTGGTGAAGTGATCGGCAGGGTGACATTGTCGCGGGTTCACCCCAGTCTGACCGGTGTGCGGTGGATTGTGGTCGCGCCGTGCAGCCTGAAAGCCCTTGCAGAAGCAGGCGACCGTGCCGGCGAGCAGGGTGCCGTGCGCGGCGATGGCGAAGAACTGATTGTGGCCGACGGCGTAGGCCCAGGCCGAGGCCAGTTGGTGGGATACAGCGAGGGCGGAGAAGCCGCCATGCCTTACATCCCTGTGAAAATGCCGGTAGATGGTTATGCCGGCGTGCTTCTTGATAGTTTGAAGGTTATAAGCCACGAATTTTCCTAAGGAGAGTTGGAAATGGCCCAGTTACACAATGGCAAGACCGAATACGAACTCAAGGAACAGATGTGCGAAATCGGTCGCCGCATCTATAACCGCGGATTCGCGGCGGCGAATGATGGCAACATCACCGTTCGCCTGAATGAACGCGAATACCTGTGCACACCAACGATGGTTTCCAAAGGCTACATGAAGCCTGAAGATATCTGCCGCGTCGATGCCAAAGGCGTGCAGCTTGCTGGCAAACGCAAGCGCACTAGCGAAGTCATGCTTCACCTTTCGGTCTACAACCAGCGTCCCGATATCAATGGTGTCGTGCATTGCCACCCACCGCATGCCACAGCGTTCGCCGTGGCCCACGAGCCAATTCCAAAATGCGTGCTTCCCGAAGTGGAAGTATTTCTTGGTGAAGTTCCGATCGCCGTGTACGAAACCCCGGGCGGCCAATCGTTCGCTGACACCGTGATCCCATTTGCCAAGGATGCCAACACCATTCTTCTGGCAAACCACGGCACGATTACTTTCGGGCCCGACCTCGAAAACGCCTACTTCAATACAGAAATCATTGATGCTTATTGCCGCATCCTGATTCTCTCGAGGCAGTTGGGCCGGGTGAACTACTTCACCGAGCAGCAGACCAAGGAACTTCTGGCACTGAAAAAACGCCTTGGCTACGACGATGTTCGTTTCCGCGACGAAAGCAACCCGATCTGTGGCGAATCGAGCTTCGACCGCCGCTATCAGAAATTCACCCCCCGCCCCTACGCGTTCCGCTTCGATGAACCCACGGGAGTGGGTCAAGATGGTCAAAGCGTCAGCGGCGTGCCCGATGCCGAAGATCCAGCCCTTGAAACGCTGGTTCGCGCCATCACTGAGCAGGTCATGCGGAATCTGGCAGGAGCCTGACATTGCGCTTTCGCATTGCCAGAATCTGACGTTAGAAGGTTGGGACCAAGATGTTCAATTTTCAGAAGGACAAAGCTGGTTTTTTTGCCACGCTGCTAACGGTACCACTCCTGTTGGCGCTGGCAGTGGTCCCAGCCACGCTGTACATCATTGGCCAACTTATGGGTCAGCCGGATCAGTTCAGCCCTGCCATTAAAATTGTTTTTGGCATCTGCTGGCCACTGCTCGTGTTCACCATTTTGATCCGAATCTGGATCTTTCGATACCAAATGGTGAAGAAGAGGCGTGCCGAGCAAGAATCCGGCGAACAAATCAGTAACGGTAAGGAGAAACACTCATGAAAGTCAGCATCATTGGTGGTGGTGGTCTTGTGGGAAGCATGGCAGCCTATGCCCTGCACCTTGGCAAAATCGCCAGTCACATCTGCATACTCGACGCTAATGCCCAAGTGGCTGAGGGCGTCGCTTTGGATATTCTTCAGGGCACCAGCCTTGTTGCAGACCAGCGCGTTACGGCCGGTACCATTGAAAAAGATATCCCCGATAGCCATACAGTTGTCATCACGGCAGGCTTGCGTCGCAAACCCGAGGAAAGCCGTTTGGATCTGATCAACCGGAATGTCGACCTCTTCCTTGGCCTGCTTGCGCAAGTCAAAGCAGCTGGTCTCAAACCAACCACCAACCTTGTGGTTGTCAGCAATCCTGTCGATATTCTCACGCATCTGGCTGTGGAAAGGTCCGGGCTCGATTGGCGCCGAGTGATTGGTCTTGGGACCCAACTCGACACGGCCCGCCTGAACAGCCACCTTGCAAGGCGGTTGAGTCTGCCAGCAACACAAGTGCGCGCCCTTATTCTGGGCGAACACGGAGACAGCATGGTGCCCATTTGGTCGAGCGCCACTGTCGCTGGCTTACCGCTGGCCCATTGGCCCGGCTACACACCAACCTTGGAACGCGAGGTATTCGAGGAAACGAAAACCGCTGGCGCCACCATGATCAAACTTAAGGGTGGATCGGGCTTCGCGGTGGGGGTATCGATCCGCGAGGTGGTTGAGTCGTTGTTGCTCGATTCTCGCAAAGTATTGCCAGTCAGCTCGCTGCAGCAAGGCCTTTATGGCATCCGCGACATCTGCCTTTCGGTTCCAACCGTGGTTGGCAGCGGAGGGGCACGCGATCAGGTGGAAGTGGCCATCAGCCCACGCGAACATGTGGCACTCGGTAACTCGGCGCGAGTTCTGCGCGATATTCTCGAGCAGGTACGCGCCCGACTTTCCGGGAAACCCGTTGTGGCGGTCGCGCCTGCTGCCGCAGCGACGGCGCCAGCACAGACTCCGTCGGCTCCACAGGCCTCCGCGGAACGTACCGTGCCCCGTCAGGCATGGCAGGCTCGTTGACTTCAACAGGATGAAGGGAGATGCGTCATGGACGAACTGGAATTGCTGACTGCGGTAGTCGCTCATCCCGCGGAATTTGAAATCACACTGCCAGGCGGGCTGACCATGTGCCGCCTCGATGAAGACCACTACACCGTGGAATACGATCATCCCACGGAAGATGGCGAACGCGAATGGCGGGAAAAAACATTCCGCGATCCTCGCGCGGCAGCTCGTTTCTTTGTGGAGCGCCGCAAGGCCATGAAACTCGGGTCAGATCTGGCCCCGGTTGACGATGACGATAGCGAAGATGACGACGCCTGATATTCCCCGGAGAATGGCTCCATGTCTGTGACCAAATCGCTGGACGAAAAACTCGCCCGTATTCATGCCGATCCGCATCGCGCCACCGATTTCATTCTGGCCGATGCCAAGGATGCGGACATGGCGCTATCGATTGGCGCGCCGGGCAGGTCACCCGAACGATGGCCTGATGGCGAAATCCGCCATCGTACCCTCGCCGAATTCCGCAATCTGATTGTGGAAATCGTGGAACAGGACATGGTCGACATCATGCTGATGTCTGCCAGCACCAGCGAATTGCTCACCATTCAGCAAAGGCTGTTCGATTCCAGCCGTGTGACACCCGCGGCACGCGCCAACGACACCACGGACATCCACATTGTCCGTGGTGGCAGATACGCTTCACAACCATCCCTGCCTTTCAGAACCGCCACCCTCGACCATATTCAGTGTGGCAAGGTCTCGTGCAAGCCAGAAGAGCGCGCCTTGGGCGCGAATCTCGGGCTTTACAGCATCACCTTCACCAACGACGCGGAACGCGACCGAGCCAATCTGGAGGCTTACAAGGCATTCCGATTGGAGGCAGAAGCCAAGGGATTCCGCCACTTCCTCGAGGTGTTCGACCCGAATATCGATGGTGTCGTGAGCCCTGAACAGTTGCCCGGTTACATCAACGACTGCATTGTTCGCGCTCTTGGCGGGGTAACGGGTCGAGGCAGACCAGATTTCCTGAAGATCGTTTACCATGGCCCTCGCGCCATGGAGGAACTGGTCCGCTACGATCCGCATTTGGTGGTTGGCATTTTAGGCGGCGCGGCAGGCACCACCTACGACGCCTTCAAACTATTGGCCGAGGCCAAAAAATATGGCGGACGCGTCGCCCTTTTCGGCCGCAAAATCAACAATGCAGAGCATCAACTCGCTTTTATCCGTTTCCTCCGTTTGATTGCCGATGGCGAAGTGGGCCCTGAAGAAGCAGTACACGCCTACCATGGAACCTTGCAGGCCCTGGGTATTGCTCCTACACGCCCCTTGGCGCAAGACATGGAGCTACATACCGGCGTGATGAACTACGCGGGCACCGGGAAGGTGATTTCGATTCCGCTCACGGCAGGCGCCGCAAAACCTGCGCCAGCAAAACCTGCTGAAAACTCATGCGGTTGCACGGCAACCAAACCGAATGCTTGCGCGTGCGACGATACCAAGCCCGACTTCCAGACCATGACCGCTGCCCAGAAAGTGGCCTACCACCGCGAACGCTGGAACCGGATTCTGGGGTAATGGGTCTTTTTTGATTCAGCCAAACGCTAGCGAATTGGCTTATCCGCGAACAAAAAGGCTATCAAGACCGCCCGTTGCAGGCAACTGATCGGGTGGCCCTTCAAATGCCACAACGCCCTTGTTGAGGGCGATCACATGGTGGGCATGGCGCCTCACCAATTCTAATTCGTGCGAAACCAACACCACCGTTGTGCCCTCGCTGGCATTGATGGCTGCGATGTCGTCATAATAACGTAATTTGTCGAGAAAATCGATGCCCGATGCGGGCTCGTCCAGCAGCAGCAGTTCGGGATGCGGCTCAAGCGCCAACGCCAGCATCACTCTTTGAAGCTCCCCCCCCGATAGGGTTTCAACCCAGCGGTCGAGAAGGCCGTGTCCGGCCCGAACGACAGTCAACATTGCCAAGTGTTTGGCTTGGTCTCGTTTGGTGCCCATGAACATGGGGCGTTCATTCAGGGCCAACGCAAAAAGATCGCGCACTGTCAGTGGCAGGTTGGCTTCTACCCGGAGTCGTTGTGGCACGTACCCGACATTCCGTGGCGACGGGTGACTGTGGTCGTGCCCGCAACGAAAACCAACAACGCCTTCGAAAGCAATTTCGCCCAAAAGCACCTTAAGAAGCGTCGTTTTTCCCGCACCGTTCAGACCAAGTATGGCCGTCATACGACCACGTGGAATGCCCGCAGAAACGCCACGAAGGATTTCAGTTCCCCCAAGGCGCACGCGCACATTCGCCAACTGGATAAACGGATGTACTTCGGGGTGCGTCACGGCAGATTGTCCACCAAGGCTTGGATGTTGTTACGCATGATCCGTTCATACCAGCCAGCATCAAGAACCGCGGCATCGGCCGTTTCCATGGGATCGATCTCCACCATCTGCGCCTCCACCCCATCGCGTTTGAGAGATTCGGCGAGAAGTCGGGCTGAGGATCCTGTGGAATACTGTGGCTCCACGGCAAGAACCTTGACGCGTTCTTCCTTGCAAAGCCGAGCCAATTGGGTCAAACGCGCCGCACTTGGTTCGCTACCGGGGTTCAGCTGCATGGTGGCGGCAACTTGCAAACCAAAGCTGTCGGCAAAATAGGCCAATGAACCGTGAAAGCTGATAAGCCTGCGCTCATTTTTGTCTTTCAGCTTCAAGCGAGCCTCTCGCCTTAGCTCTTTCAACCGCTCGATCAGGGCTTGAGCTCGCTCCTTGTACAACGATGCTTTTTCGGGCTGGATTTCACCCAGTTTTAGAGCCATCTGTTCGGCCATTACTGATGCTTGCGGTATGCCTAGCCACACGTGCGGGTCTTCATCGCCATGGCTGTGATCATGCGCATGATCGTGTCCCGCCTCATGCGCGCTGTGATCGTGACCATCCCCCTCAAGGCAAAGCTTGAGAGCTTTAACGGCTTCGCCAAGGGCTTCAAACTGCACCTTACCGCGCGTGTCGGCCTCACGCATGCGGTTGACAAAGTGATCGTCGAGCGTCAGGCCGACGCTAAAAAAGGCGTCGGCTCCAGACATCAGGCCCAGATCGCGGGGATTGTATGTGTAGTGGTGCGGCCCAGTAGCGACACAAAGGCATTTTACCGCTGCTTCATCGCCCCCAATTAACTTCGCCATGCTGTACAGCGGTGGGAAAGTCACCAAAATTCGAGGATGTCCAGGCTGGTCTCGCCATGGATCGGGCATGCGTGAGCAACCGCTGACAGTTATGGCCACGAAAGCAATGACTGCAATACGCCAATTCATCGGTGGATTCCGGGGATGGAAAGTGACCGGCACGCGGATTTGCGTTATCGTAGAAGAACTCGACGCGCTAGCCGCTGTGCAAGTATAACGATGTTTAGCCCATGCGTCACGTTCAAGCAGGAGGATGCGCCATGAAATTTCAAGTAGAGAAGGCGCTCGCACCGGATGCACGGCTTGGATTCGATCCAGCTCTTGTGCGCCTAAGCGGACCGGATGGCGCAAGTGCCACCATTTGGCCAGCCATGGGTTTCAACTGCTTCGATTGGACTGTCCGCCATAAGAATGATCTTCTGAAACTGCTGCATGCAGAAGACGACCTCTTTCAAACTGGCAAAGCAACTCGCAGTGGCAACCCTGTTCTGTTCCCATTTCCAAACAGAATCCGGGCCGGTCGATTTTCCCATGCGGGACGTGACTTTAGTTTGCCTCTTACCGGAGACAACGGCACAACAGCCATTCATGGATTTGCCTGCCGGCAGGCATGGCGGGTGGTAGACCAAGGGTGTGCAACAGATCAGGCCTATGTCACGGGCGAATACCACGGCCACAAAGACGCACCTGAAACCATTCCCTTGTGGCCCGCAGACCACACCATTCGCATGACCGTTCGCCTGTACGCCAATCGCCTTCGCTTTGAGACGGAAGTTCTAAACCCCGACTGCCACACCTTACCTTTTGGTTTGGGCTTTCACCCCTATTTTTCCACGCCTTTTGCTGGCACAGGCGGCCAAGCGGGCTGCATGGTTCGCGTGCCTGCGGCTGAATATTGGGAACTGGAATCGTGTCTGCCAACGGGGCGTACACATGCGGTAGATGCTAGCCGTGATCTCAACGACTGGACCGATCTGAAAGACCGGTCACTCGATGATATTCTGACAGCGCTTCCCGACTATAAGGCAGACCCAGATGGCCTTATGGAACGTGGCGCCATCATGGGACTAGCCGGGCACCCTGACGCTATTCTGCGCGTCAGGTGCGATCAATCGTTCAGGCATATGGTGGTCTTTACGCCGGGAAACCGCGCCAGTTTCTGTATTGAACCGTACACATGCCTGACAGACGCGGCCAACCTCGAACACAACGGGGTGCCTTCCGGCTGGATGGAATTGAAACCTGGAGCCTCGTGGACCTCGATCATGGAATGGACATTCGGATGAGTTCTCGCCAACGTATCCCTCTCAGTCGCCGCACGGTTCCTGGCCCGCTGCTGGAACATGCCAGATGCCCACGTGTTGTGGTCATGGGTTCCCCCGCAGAAGTTGTCAACCTTCTGCGTCAAGTGCCTGCTGGCCCCACCACCTGCTTTCAAATGGACATGCACCAAGGACAGGCCGTATTTGATGCGCTCGCGGAGGCAGGCATTGAGGCGAAGGTTGAAGTTCTTGCCGACCTTTGGGACATCACAGACAAGCCACAGACCGCCATTTACCTGCCCACCCGCGCAGGTGAACGCGACCTCAAAATTGACCTTGTGGAGCAGGCCTACCAAATACTTCCTAAAGATGGGCAGTTTGTGGTGTGGTCATCTGAAAGCCAAGACAGGTTCTTTCCGAACCTCCTTAAAAAGGTTTTCCGCAGAATCCACTCCCATGAAACCGATCAAGGCCATGTGATTTGGTGTGTGCGCGGCGAAGACAAACCCCGCCGGAAACGGGAGCGCATGTACCGTGCCCGGGTGAAGGAAGTGCCATCTCAGGCCTTTATTTCACGTCCCGGTGTTTTCGGCTATGGACGACTCGATATCGGTGCGCGTGCATTGGCTGAAATTGCCGATATTCGCCCCGGAGACCGAGTTCTTGATATGGGATGCGGGAACGGCGCGATTGGCGTTCTTGCCGGATTGCAGGCAGGGCCCAAAGGCACAGTGGTGCTTGCCGACAGCCAACCACGCGCGCTGGAACTAGCCAGCCGCAATGCCTCCGCTGCTGGTTTGAGCAATTTCCATACGGTTCTCACCTACACCTTTGAAGACGATCCGTATTTGCCAGAAAGCGGTTTTGATGTGGTTCTGGCGAACCCTCCGTACTTTGCCGCCGGCACCATTAGCCGTATGTTCGCGGAAGCCGGGAGCAGGTTGTTGCGTCCAGGTGGCCGGTTTTATCTGGTGACCCGCCAGCCAGATGAACCCGGTGAAGCGATGGCTCAATCGTTTGGCGAATTTGACGCGATCATGAACCGCGGATACACCATTCTTATGGTTGACCCGGAGCAACCGCTCCGACCAATCCCTGAACCAGAGCCGGAACCCGAACCGGAGCCGGAACCAGTAGCTGAAATAAAGTCTATCAAGCCTATTTCCAGGCTGAAGAGACGCTGAGAACAGGATGCCACCGATGCTGAATCGCCGCCACTTTCATGCAACCGCCCTGACTGCTGCCACCGCTTTGGCAGGAGTGTCGTTGGCTGAACAAAAAGGGCCGCGGCTTCGCAAAGCCCTGAAGTTTGGCATGATCGGTATTCAGGGATCGATTGAAGAGAAATTCAAACTCGCCAAAACATGCGGGTTTGATGGCGTTGAAATGGATAGCCCAGCCAACATCGACCGCGACGAGGTGGTGCGCGCCCGTGACGCATCGGGAATTGTCATCCACGGCGTGGTCGATTCGATCCACTGGAAAGACACGCTTTCCAGCCCCGACGAAGCCGTGAGGGCTCGCGGCCTTGCCGGCCTGCGCACGGCCATGGCCGATTGCAAACGGTACGGCGGAACCACGGCTCTGCTGGTACCGGGCGTGGTCAACAAAGAAGTTGATTTCGATACATGCTGGAGTCGTTCAACGGCAGAAATCAAAAAAGTCCTGCCCGAAGCGGAAAAACTCGGGGTTAAAATTGCCATCGAAGTGGTCTGGAACAATTTCCTGACCACGCCGGAACAATTGGTCAAGTACGTGGATCAGTTCGAGAGCCCTTGGGTGGGCGCCTATTTCGATATCAGCAACATGATCAAGTACGGCGTGCCACCGGCCACGTGGATTCGGACCCTTGGCAAACGGATGATGAAGTTCGACTTCAAAGGATACAGCAACACCAAACAATGGGTTGGTATCGGCGAAGGCGACGAAAACTGGCCAGAAGTGCTGAAGGCTCTTGCTGAAGTAGGCTACACAGGCTGGGCAACATCGGAAGTGGGCGGCGGGCCTGAAGCCAAGCTTCGCGACATCGCTGCCCGCATGGATAAGGTGTTGGGGCTCGTTTAACGCTTTTCCGCCCTACCCAATCCAAACAGGGTCTTGATTTCGCCAAAAAGAATTTTAGACTAGTTTCACATCATTGAGGCTAGTCCGCATGCCCGAACTCACCAAAGCTATTGAACTAATTCTTCAGACAGTATTTGGCTTGGCGTTTGAGCTACTTGTTCGCAGCAAAAAATACCTGATTGCCCTCTTCGCATACGCATGCGGTCACATTATGTGCCTATTTATTGGCCATTGTTTTGCTGTACCAATCCGATTGGACGATTCGTCATCTCGCATCAGCGAGTTACAGGAAAAATTGAACGCGCAGACAAATGACTATGCAAAAGAACTCGTTAAAGCCGCAAAGGATGCTGCAAAATCCAATCAAGAAAGCTTCCTTCAAGGATTCGACTCCGGCTTTTCAAAAGCCCGAAATGATCTATCCCGCGAACAGTTCCTTGCAGGGCAAGTAGCCGCGCGCCAAGCAGTAGAGACGGAAGCCCTAGCCCGAGAACAGAAATTAAAAGACACCATTCGTGTTGCCGAGGAAGAAGCAGAACAACAAGCGCGCACCATTAATCGACTTTCCAGCACCATTACAGACCACGAGCAAAGAAGCGCCACCATGGCTCAAATTCTTGAAT
>CAMCLK010000053.1 GCA_945875585.1 Candidatus Kuenenia stuttgartensis
AGCAAGCCGATCAGGCCGCAGAACTGCTGTTCCTGCTCTCCGCCGAGGACAAACGCGCCGAGCTTTCCCTCAAACTCGCCGACATCCCTCACTTCCTCGATAACCGCGACAACCTCCACTGTCTTCTCGCCGCCTGCGGCAAAAATGCACCCGCCATCGGCAAACTGCTCGCAAAGGCTGGAATGGACGAAACTGTATTTCCCAGCGACGCTGATGATGAACGCCAACGCGCGGCACAAGATGCTGCAAAGATGGCATCTATCCGCACAGGATTGGATGCGGCCTATGTTGGTGAATTATCCGATTTAATAACACAGTTCTTGAAGAACAAGGCATATACCTCATGAAAATTACAGTTCTGCCAGATCCAGAAAATATCGGGTTTATCCGAGCTAATCGTAAAGCACGGGAATTGGCAAAAAACTTATTGAAAGCAATAGGTATTTCCAAAAGCCAATTAAATAACTGGAAAGATGTGCACGAGGTTGAGATAGACACACATGTAAGCCTGCAATTTTCAGAAATGCCATGCCATATACCGGACTGTTTAAAGATAGCTTCTCAATGGTTTTACGCTTTTAAAGTTTTTAAAGGTGGATGTCTTCTTAGGATTAACAATCAACCCTTTTGGGCAGAATCGGACGAGGACGGTGTCATCGAATTTCTTCCGGATAAATTGAATAACTTATACTGTAGAGGCTGGTACAGCCTCAAACCCTTAGCCAACCTAAACGAACTTATCTCATTAAAATTTGATTCTTATAATGAAGACGTTCTAGATCTTAGCCCCTTGGCTAACCTTACGCAAATTAATTCACTTGAACTTTATTGCTGCGATTCTTTGGATATCACACCGCTCGAAAAACTCACACAACTCAATTCACTAATAATTGGAAGTTGCAAATCTTTAATTGACATCGCACCGCTCGAAAAACTCACACAACTCAATTCACTTAAGCTGTCAGATTGCAAATCTTTAATTGACATCACACCGCTCGAAAAACTCACACAACTCAATTCACTAATAATTGGAAGTTGCAAATCTTTAATTGACATCACACCGCTCAGAAAACTCACACAACTTAATTCACTTGACCTTTCATGTTGTGAATCCCTGTCCGACATCACACCGCTCGAAAAACTGACACAACTTAATTCACTCTGTATTTTAGACTGCAAATTTCTATTAGACATCACACCGCTTAAAGCACTTAAACAACTCAAGGCACTTAATCTTTCACAGTGCAAATCCCTTTCAGATATAACGCCACTCAAAAACCTCACACAACTTAATTCACTTGACCTTTCATACAGCGATTCCCTTTCAGACATCACACCGCTCGAAAAACTCACGCAACTTGATTCACTTACGCTGTCAGATTGCAAATCTTTATCCAACATCACACCGCTCGAAAAACTTACACAACTTAATTCACTAGACCTTTCATACTGCAAGTCCCTTTCAGACATCACGCCGCTCAAAAACCTAACACAAATAACTTCACTTAACCTTTCAGGGTGCGAGTCCCTGTTCAACATCATGCCGCTCGAAAACCTGAAAAAAGTCTCATGGATTATACTTAATGATTGCACTTCAATTTCTAATCTATACCCCATTCAATTTCTTAATCAAATAAAAACAATCGACATCATAGGCTGCTTAAGACTCACACAATTCCCAAATTTCAAACAACTTAAGCACCTCTATGTATTACAATCATACATTCATCCAACAGCAGTGGCCGACATCTTGGCGCACTGCGCCTTGTCCCGTGAAGACTGGGCATTTATCAATGAAAAAACGGAATCTTGGACTGCTGAACTTCAATCAGCATTCAAACACGCCCATCCCGCAGCATTTGACCTCGCCACTTCACTGGCAATCGCGTTTCCCCACATAAGCTTTAAACTTTGTGAACGCCTGTGCCAGATCTTGCAAACCGATCCGTTGCTTGATTATCGGCCTTGGAAACATCTGTTTCTGGGCGTCTTTCGGCAAATGGGGTTCAACTTCCTGCAAAATCTTGCCAGTACGATTGCCGGTGGCTCATGGCCAAGGGGTGCCATTGGCGGACTGTCTGCCATTTCGGAACAACTGATCACGCTGGCCGATGAGAACGAATGGTTCGCCGTCTGGGTGCGTGCCACTAGCGCCCAACATGAAAGCAATCCCTCATTCCTGAAGCCCGTGGCGGCTCCATGGTGCTTGGCACTTCATTGCCTTGGCGAGAATGCGCTTCTGGACCAATGGATCGCGCGGTTCACCGATCCGGATGATTCCACAGCCCTTGATGCCGTCTTCCTAGAATTCGGCAACCATCGCCTTGGCCATAACGATGCCCCAGGAGCCTTTCGCCATGCCATGCGCATCCGCGCCACGCTGGTTCGCGACGGCTTGCTCGCTGATATCGCCAGCCACCATCTTGAGGCACAACAAGCCGATCAAGCCGCAGAAATCCTGTTCCTACTCTCCGCCGAGGACAAACGCGCCGAGCTTTCCCTCAAACTCGCCGGCATCCCCCACTTCCTCGACAACCGCGACAATCTCCACCGTCTTGTCGCCGCCTGCGGCAAAGATGCACCCGCCATCGGCAAACTGCTCGCAAAGGCTGGAATGGCATCCGACTTCAATCCTGCCGACCGCGCTTCTATTTGCTCCATCGCAGCACGTGAAGCCACGCGGGTGGGGGCGATGATTGCCGGTATGACGGAGCATGAAACCGATGCTTTGCAACAGTTGTTGGAAACACATTTGGCCACAACGCTGTGTTATAATTAAAACAAGTGTAAAATATGAATGAATTCTCGAACATGAAGGTGCGCGATGTCAGATGAATCGAAAAATTGCCCTGTTTGCAAATCAACAAATATTCGTTTTAGAGAAATTCGGCATGATTGGTTCTGCGACCAGTGCGACCACAAGTGGCAAATTAGGATACAATCACCACCTCGTGATAGCCAAATCGAACAGTCTACCAGTATTTTTATAAGTTACGGTAGGAAAGATGCCGCTGGCCTTGCAAAAAAACTGGCAGAGGATCTAAGGAAAAGGGGTAACCAAGTTTGGATCGACACAGGTGCAATTAGGCCCGGCGAGAGTTGGCAGCACGAAATAGCTGAAGGATTACGTTCTTCACGGTTGGTCATTGCGGTAATGACTCCGCATTCAGTGCGCACAAGAAATGACCGCGATGGGGAAGAAACAACCGATAGTGTTTGTATTTCTGAAATAACGTTCGCTCTTTTTGGTCATCCACGAAAATTGGTCATCCCTGTAATGGGAATGGAATGCGAACCACCACTAGCAATTTATCATTTTGATTATATTGATTTGACGAAATGGGAGGAATCTGAAAGTAAATATGAGTCAGGTCTAGAAAAGCTTATTGTCCATCTTAGAGAAACTCTAGTTGAACGGTCGCCACGCTATCGAAACTGGTACCATTACCTTCAACCTTGGGATTTCGCGGCGTTCCTTCATGAAAAAATGAAAGGTTTCACTGGGCGCGAATGGTTGTTCAACGAGATTGACAACTGGAGGCTTAGCACATCGGAAAGCCGCTTACTGCTAATAACAGGAGATCCTGGTGTAGGAAAATCATCGATTGTTGCCCATCTCGTGCATCACAATTTATCAGGTCAGGTGGTGGCTTATCATTGTTGCCAAGCTGATACCCGGGCCACACTCGAACCTTGGAGATTTGTAAGAAGCATTGCCGCAATGCTTGCAAGCAGGCTGCCTAATTATGCCAAGCTATTGGAATCGCCAGCTATTAGGGAAATACTCGGTGAGGAAAGATGCCGTCAGGACCCTGGCAGTGCACTCGAGCGTGGAATAATGGCGCCTCTATCGGGGATGTCCCCACCGGACGGTGGTAGTCGGTACATCCTTATTGATGCTCTCGATGAATCTCTTGATGGGAATCCAGAAAGCAATATTGTTGAACTATTGGCTTCGAGAGTTGCCCGTTTTCCTGCTTGGCTAAAGGTTGTTGCCACTACAAGAAAAGAGCCGGCAGTGCTTACCAAACTCAAGGGATTGCCGTCTAAAGAATTGAGAGCTGAGGATCCTGCGAATATTCGTGATCTTAGAAATTATATCATTAATAGGCTGCATTCGGATGAATTTTCTGCACTTTCGGACGGACAGAAAAAAACCGATTGGTCAAATGATCGCATCGATAAAATAAGTTCCACACTGATCCAAAAAAGTGGTGGAAATTTCCTCTATATTACACAAGCTCTTTTAGGTTTATCTGAAAGGTTGAAAGAAAAAGGATTTAATATTGAAGGTTTTGATATAATTGAAACAATGCCTGATGGTCTTGCAGGTGTTTATGAACAATTTTTTCAGCGAAAATTTAGTAATAAACCAGATGAACTAGAACGCGCAAGACGCATCTTGGAAGTTGTCTGTGCAGCTAAGGAACCAATGCTTGGTTCAGATCTTGCAGATGCTGCAGGGTATAAAAGGATTGCTGAATTTGCAAAAGATTGGAGATTGATTGCCCAATTTCTCCCAGCGAGTATGAACGGAGCCAATGAGACTGTATATCGTCCATTCCACAAGTCATTAGTCGACTGGCTCACGGCAACAGAAACTGTCCAGTACAGTGAATTCGGTATCGAAACCATAGCGGGGCATGCTCGGCTAGCGGAAACAGGTTGGGCTTTTTATCAATTAGATCCCGAAAGATTAAGTGTTTATTTTTTGAACCACCTTCCTCACCATTTAAAACAAATAGGTAATGGAAACCGTTTATTTACGCTTTTAACAGATTTTCATTACCTTCGTAAGTGTGTAGAGGCAGGATTTTCCTTTGAAACCGCACGTCACTGTGTAGGAGCACTTTCGGTTATACCTGCCTCCTTGATAGAGCAATACGAACCATGGCACCATTTTATTCGTTCCCAAGCAGGCACGCTTGCGTCCTATCCTAGTTCATTTTTCCAACTCGCCTTTAACGAAGCGCAAAATAACCCAGTTGCGATTACAGCTGAAGGTTTATGGAATGATGGACTTAGGTTATCAAACTCTGGTAGCAAGCCTTATGGTGTTCCAAATTCATTTTACGAAAAGATCAACCGCTGTAGTCACCAATTTAAACCAGCATGTCAATTGACGCTTCATGGTCACCATGATTCAGTGTCCGGTGTGGCGGTAGCGGCGGAATGTCGCATTATCGCTTCGTGCTCTGACGACAAGACAATAAAAATATGGGATGGATTGACTGGCGAGTGCAGGTTCACCTTGACAGGACATGGCGACAAAGTGTTTGCAGTTGCATTATCAAATGATGGATCTAAAGTTGTTTCAGGTTCTGGCGACCGAACGGTGAAGGTCTGGGATGGACAAACAGCACAGCTTCTATCAGAACACAACTATCACGAGGGGTATGTACTTGGAGTCGCCATTTCACCAGACCTTCGCACTGTTTTTTCCTGTTCAGAAGACTCTACAATTCGAATTTGGGACTCTGTTGATAGCCATCAAATAAATATTATTAAGGCCCATAATTCCCGTGTAATGTGCCTCAAAATTTCCAAATCTGGAAATCGACTCATTTCTGGATCACGTGACAGAAGTATTGCGCTCTGGGACACTGCAACTGCAGAGGAATTGCTTCGAATTACAGATCATGAGGCAATGGTATTTGGTGTAGCTATCAGCCCAGATGGTTCAAAGCTTGCTTCTGTTTCCCAAGACGGTACCGCCAAACTGTGGAACGCCTTGAACGGCAAATGTGAGTTGGTCATCCAGTGCAAATCAGAATATTTCTATGACATCGATTTCTCAAGCGATGGACTTTTTCTGGTAACTGTGGCTTACGGAGGTGCAATCGGTGTGTGGGACACCCGGTCTGGTGAACTTAAGAAAACTTTTTCAGGGCACTCGGACCACGCGGTTTCTGTTGCATGCGCGGGGCGATTAATCGTTAGCGGAGCTCGCGATGCTTTAATCAAGATCTGGTCTATAGACTCTTCCGACATGGGTGAAGCTATTAGGGGACGGACTGCAACTCCTAAAGCCTTGGCTATCATGAACCAAGGAAAACAATTAGCGGTTGGCATGACTGATGAAACCGTAAAAGTATGGGAAACGGAAAGCGGGAAATTCATTAATTCATTTCGAGCGCATCGCAGTTATGTTCTTGCACTAACAGCTCCTAGTATTGGTGACACTCTTATTTCTGGATCTTATGACGAGTTGGTTCGAATTTGGCAAAAACCTTTTGAATCTAGCAAGCTGTCTCTCACAGCAAACCAAGGATATGTTTACTGTTTGGCTGCATCCAGTGACTGTCAACGAATAATTGCCGGGCATTCAAAGGGCATGATTCGTGTTTGGGACGGGATATCAGGAAAAATTGTTGGGGATTTGTCAGAACATGACGATTCTGTGCTTTCGGTAGCCATTGATTCCGACGCGATGATATGCTGCTCAGCTTCAAGGGATTCCACGGTCAGGATTTGGGATTTGTCCACTTTGACTTCAATGGCAGTGCTAAGCCAACATTCATCTGCGGTAAGGTGCGTCGCCATATCGCCCGACAACACCTTGGCCGTTTCAGGAGGAGAAGATTGCACGCTCGTACTATTCAATTTTCGAACAAAACAAACGCTTAAGCGAATGGATGGACATCGAATGGGTGTATCTTGTCTAGCCTTTCTATCAGCTAACTTAATTGCTTCCGGATCAGATGATCACACTGTTAAAATTTGGGATTTGAATGAAGGGATTTGCATTGCGACTTTGGAAGGACATACAAGAGGAATCACTGCTTTGTCCGCAGGATCAGACGGTCTTTCGCTTTCTTCGGCATCGATCGATGGCACTGTCAAAATGTGGAGCGGGCCAAATTGGAAAGTTATCCATGAGTTGTTCGGCAACCCCAACAAGGTTGAAAAATTCCAATGGAATGCTGCTACCGGCGAATGCTGGATGCAAAGACAGGACGGTTCTGAAAAATATATCGCAAACTGTGGCACGAGCAATAAAAAAATAAAATCCTTTTCAGGCATTATTAATAGTGGCGTAAATTGCAAAGAAACCATTGCTGCTTTTTTTGTCTCTGCAAAGGGAGTGACGATTCATAATTTCGGTAATTCTCATGGAGTTCCTGATATTCCAGGGCGATACATTCAGTCATTTGAGTTAATTCTCGACATGAAAATGGTTGCTTGTATCGCTGAAAGCGGCGAATGCGACATCTATTTGAAAAATGAATTGAACCATTGAATTCCAATGGTAATATCACCTAATGCCTCATTGCAATATTTACCAGAATTGGCTAAGGACTTTTCACTACAACCATAATAATTTCATGCTCAAAATGAGCGGACAACTGTGTAGTAGCAATTCACTGCTGCTGAAATTTTTATGCTGCATACTGTTTGGACATGGTTGCAAAGTGAACATAAAACCTTGAGTGGTATTCTGCGTTCGGAGGCGGCCAGCCTTTGCGATAATGTAAAATACGAAAAAAGCTGATAGAATAAATATTACCCAGAAACGACTGTAAACTTATTCATCTAGGCCCAACAGTATCCGACAAGACAAATTGCAGCCTCGGAATACAAAGCCGATGCAGTCAACAGGTTGACCCATTAACGAACGCAATGCATACCGCTATGAACGACGCCACGCAAAACACGTTGAAAATCCATGTGGAACGGGCTGTAAGGCCCGTACACGCCAGCTTCTCGTGCAAGCGGAGAATGAGAGAAGCGCTTTTGGCCAAAGCTGTGAAAACTTTTACAGACCTAAGGGGAACCAGCGAATGCCCACTGGCTGCTTTGGATCAAACAATCCAAAACCTAGGCCATCCAGCAAAACTAACAAGCCAATTGCAAGCAACCGTTTCCCCCATCGACCGCCTCGAACAGATTCTGGAAGGCCATCCTAATAAACCAGCATGGCGAAGCGCATTGGGCTTCGTCGTTGTGGTTGCATTGTTTTCATTAGCCGCTTTGATCGTTACCCTTTTCTTTGTAGGCTTTAACAGGCCTTGGGCTTTACAAGAACTGTGGGCAATCAGCACTGGTCCGGAACACCTACCCCTTTGCATGTTCCATGCAGCACTTGTTTTGTCCGGTTTTGTACTGGCAGTTCATTACCTCGAAAAACAGTTAGATGGGTCTCTGCCGGAAAACGCTTCATCCTTTTGGTCAGCATTGCTAAAAAAGAATTCAAGACGCTCCCTTATACAAGCTTGGTTTATTTTAAACACAACACTGCTCTTTATTTTATTTACCGCAAACAGAAACGCTTTATCATCTGCCAAAATTTACTGGACAATACTGCTACTGACTCCACTTATGACATTCTTAGCCACTTGGGGCGCTTGGCACATGGTAAGACTTGCCCAAGAAAAACGACAGCACCATGCTGAATGGTCCCATTTGCCACTGGAGGAGTAACCTTTTTAACGGGCTGAATTTTTCATGTCGCACAACATCAACGTTGAAATATTCTTTAGCCCAAAACTAGCCAACACCCACTATAAATAGCAAGAACACAATCAAATATATAAGCAAAGCCATTCGCTATCAATGCGCCGAAAAGTTCACCCAAAACAGCAGCATCTCCTTTCCACCATTCTTCTTCTATTCTTCATGGATTTATGGCGCGCATCAGGTTATCTAACCCACCTTTACAAGGATTACCTTTGGAAAGAGGTAGGCGATTTTATGCGCCAAATATGCCTAAAGCTAATTCTTGCAACAACATGCGCGTTTACAGCACATGCCCAGGACATTCCGACCGACACCCCCCCAGAAGTCTTGGAAACAATCTCGCCTGCGCGATCGATCGCCAAACCGGCACCATTTCCCCCATTACCGCCCAACGCGATCATGGGACAATTCCCAATCAAGCTGGAAGATGGCGCTAGCCAGCAACATCCGCCAGATTGGCTAGCCCCCTATCTGTCGGTTCGGATGCGGGGCAAGGGAACATTGCGCGCCTATGGCTTTATTAGGGGCGACTACGCCATGGCCTCGCAACGCTTCGATGACATCCAGATCCCACAATGGGTGTTACCGGTTGATCCGAACTTTAAGGTTGGTCCCAACAAGGTGCCCATCGACACAGACAACGATTTCAATTACAATATGTATCCGCGCCTCACCCGTCTTGGTCTTGAATACTTTCACCCGGAATTCGATGCTTGGGATATTCCCATGCATGTGTGGGGACGCATTGAAACAGATTTTCTGGTGCGGTCCACGGAAGTCTCCCCACTCAATCCTCCTTCGCGAGAATTAATGCGGCTCAGACTCGCATACGCGGCTTTCCAACGAGCTGACTGGAGTTTTGTTATTGGTCAAGATTGGGATATTTTTTCGCCTTTGCTTCCCGTCGTTCAGGCTGGGACACAGATGGCCTACGCGGGCAACTTGGGCGACCGACGCCCATGCGCCTATGTCGGATATGACCACGATTTTGGAGATGGTTTCAGAATACAGATTCAGAACGGTATTTGCCTGGCCAACGCTATCGACCAATCCGATCAAGGTGGCACAGGTATCCGCGACAATGAAGATTACGGCCTACCCGGATACCAAACCAGACTTGGGTTTATTATCCCTTCGCAGGCGAATGAATTACAACCATTGATCTTTGGAGTCGGCGGGGTCATGGCAGATGACGACGCGGGTGCTGCCATCGGAAAAAGCGGAGCCCGCATTTATCCAATACGCGGGATCAGCGCGGACCTGCGTTTTCCCATCAATGAATGGCTTAGCTTTCAAGGAGAAGCTTGGACAGGTTACAACCTGAACGACTTCCGGGGTGGTATCGGACAAGGAATCAACCCAATTCAAGGCAAGACGATTCAAGCCTCCGGCGGATGGGGAGAGCTCGTGGGCCAACCAACTAAGTGGAACAGGTTCAGCCTTGGCACTGGCCTAGACAAACCGATGGGCGATGAAGTTCCCGACGGCGGACGTACTCGCAATCTTGTCTACTGGGCTTCAAGCCAACTGGTGCTCGATCCGGGAGTGGTGATTGGCCTCGAGTATTACTATTGGATGACAAAGTGGAAGAGCTTCAATCCAGGTACCGCTTCATTAATCCAGCTTTACCTGCAGGCCAGCTTTTGAAATTGTTAAGAAAAGTTCCGCGTTTGGCAAGCATGTTAGATACAATTACAGATGCCATTATAGCAGCAGTTACCACCGAAAAATTTTGGAAACATAAGATTTGTCAACCATTTGCCCGTAATGACTGGCGGCCATGGGTTCGATCAAAATGATCTATTTTCACGGTAATCGCTTTATTTCCAAGATGACCACTGGTACCACTCCGCGCCTTCTCACCAGAACATTAGGCAGCGGCAGGCTCATTGATGATTTTGTGTTTTCATTAACTCATGACATCATAATGAATCGAATGCTTCTAGGCATTCAATAACAAAACCGAATTTCACAGACTAGATGAATGGCTTGCGTTAACCTGGTAGAGAAGGAATATTCAACACTGGCCTTTCAAGGCTGCCTGTACTCCCCGCCTTCCCAACGCAAATGGCGGATCTCTCTGGGACCACGCCACGCTTTCCCCGCTAAGGACTGTTTTTTACCATCCCGCACAGTTTCACCACTGGGGGAAATACTGAATTCCGTTACCGACTGCCAGTTTGCCAGCGGAAGGATCACCTTGGGATCGGTCGCCACGAGTTCGTTCAAGCCCACAGAAACCACTTGCCAACCACTGGCACCCTTCAATTCCTTGACTACCGTGTAGTCGATGGCAGGTTTGCCGGGTTCAACAGCACCCCACGCATTGCAGTTGAACTTGAGCACTAAGGTATTGTCTGTTTCCGTCTGTATTTCAAATACCAGCCTCGCCCCATCTGGGCCACGCCACTTCACATCCTTGAGTTTTCGAGTTGTCGCGGTCCACAACGGCTGGTGCGCCCAGTTAAGCCGATACCAATCGTGCCAGCCACGGGCGCCATCATCGATAAGCCGTTCGACTTTGTCCGTAGGCTTAACACCGGCTTCCCGCAATTGGCCGGGTGATACCGAAACAACTCTGGAACTGATGGCAAATACGTCGGAATTATCCTGCCCCTGAGGTTGTGCCACACGACGATACTGTAGAGGAGTCTCGTACACAACATTTGCAAAAACAAAAACCGGCTGACTAAAGGACATTACCGGGCACGATGCCTGCCACTGCTGGCCCAACCGCGCAGCGCCCGCGTCGCGCCAGAAACGTGTCAGTGTATGCGGGTCAACAGACCAGTAAATATCCACCCGCTTGACGGGCAATTCGCTATCGGGCGTGACAGAAACGCGGGGAACACCATCGGAAGACTTCAGATTTAGAGCCATCTGTGGCGTTCCCGGCATTTTGAAAGCGCCTTTCAGGTGCTCCTCAAACCATAGATGCTGGGTAAGCGCGTGTTCGTCGGCATGACGATGATTGAGGTGCGGCGAAATGCTGAAGCGGACGCGGTTATTGGGCAGTAAGCGCCAGTTCCATGCCATGTTGTCGATGTTGCCATGAAAATCGTTGGTGGGCGAGAGCCAGAGGATAGGGCAGGTTATCAGGGGGATGTAAGCGTTGTCGGACACACATGCCAGTTCCATCGGTTTAGGATTGGTTTTCGAACAGCCCGACAGCTCGGTCTGAGTTGTCAGAATGTCACCGGAACCACCACACGATGGCACAGCAGCTTTCACTCGTTTGTCGATTCCCGACAGATCTGTGGTGAGTTTGCCTCCCATGGAATGGCCATAAACACCGATACGAGCGGGATCCACTTCCGGTTGCTGTTCCAAAAATGTTATGGCCCTGCGGGCAGCCATCAACACAAGATACCAATTGCTGTTGCGAGGCGATTCAACGCTGTCGATGGTATAGTCATCAGGAGCCACGGCTCCACTGATGAAATGATTGATCTTATTGCGTTGAGGAGGATGCGTGGCATCAAGCTTGCCCCAATCGGTTTGGGGACCATCCCATGTCATTTTTGTTCTTCCGAAATTAAGCTTGTTGCCTCCCCAATTAATAGAGATGCTAGCATAACCACTCCGCGCGTCAGATAGCACGTTTTCCAGACCGGCAGACTGGCCCCCTCCATGAATCGCAAGCAAGGCAGGTAGTTTGGTTCCGCCTTTGGGAAAAGCATAAAACGCCGCGACCTTCGAGGGTGATCCCTTGAAGATACCGACCTGATAGCGCACGATCCGGCAGACAACACCATCCTGCTGCCACTCCTTGAGAATTTCAGCAGCAATTGGAGTTGTTTTGTCGATATCTGAAAAGCTGGACCAAAGTTCCGTCACATTTTGAGGAATTTCGGCGGCAGAAATGGATATCGGCAGAAGTATCAGCGTTAGAGTACACGCCATGGCCCAAGCGAACCAGACGCGACGGCTACGACACAGGAACCGCATGACACCGCCATACCCATGTCTGATTTCACGCACCAAGAACCCACTGCTTTTCAACATGGCGTGCATCCTTTAGAATATCACATATTGATGATGCGTTCTGGAACACCCTATTGGCGCCATCTAATTTCGGCACAAATGGAATTCGCGGGGAAATCAATCTTTCCCGGGCAAATACCTGGCGGAAAACGCGGCCACCGCCTCGGCCAAGTCGTTGGCGAATTCATCGCGTCCAGGCGCACGACGGAGGCTTGATCCCAACTCAAGTTGCACGGCATCAACCGTGCCCCCCTGCCGGCTGCCATAGGTCTGAGTGATATACCCCCCGGTGAATCGTGGATCTTCCGTGCTGTCGGAATCATTTGCCGGAATGAGGGTACGATTACGCAAGCCAAGCTCACCCAGCAACCCGCCTTTGCCTAGGAGAGCTCCTTTGCCGGAACGATTGACCAGATGGGACACCGATTTCAGATTGTTGGTTCCACGGAAAATAGCGTCTTTATCCGCTGCCTGACCATGCAGATCGATTAGGATCCCACGGCCATACCGTTTCACAACAGCAGCATGAGCTGCTGCCAACGCTTGGTGGTAGGCGTCGTAATACGGTTTGGCCAGATCCGATTCAAACGCGTCGTTACCCGGCCGGTTGACATCGACGCATTTGCGATGGAAGTAAGCCACTACCAGATGCGGTTTTCTACCCAGCTTTTTTTCCAATCTGTCTGCCAGCAAATGAGCCAGAACTTCCGTGCCATCGTCGCGAACAGTTACAAATTTGCGCGCATCCTTACCATGCCGTGGCGGCACGCCGGGTATTGGCTTGCTGCCGCCATGAGGCGCCGAGATAACAATGGGACAATCACCAGACTGAACCATCAGCAATGCCGGATCAATTGCGGTTTCATGGGCCGGGGCCATCCCCCCGACCACGACAACCATGGATGCCATTGCTGAAGATCGCCACATTTTATAGGTCGTCATCGGCAGCCGCTGCTGCTTTGCGCATCTTGCCGGCGGCCTTGGTTCGCAAATACGATTGGATGAAAGGATCCAGATCGCCATCGAGCACCACGTTGACCTGCGCCGTCTGCTGGTCTGTCCGCACATCTTTGCAAAGCGTGTACGGCTGCATGACATAATTGCGAATCTGGTTGCCCCAGGAAACTTCGCCCTTTTCGTCGTATGCCTTTTCCACTTCGGCTTTGCGTTTCTGCTCCTCCACCTTGAACAGTCGAGAAATCAGCAGTTTCATGGCGTTGTCATCGTTCTTGTGCTGGCTGCGTTCCGTGCGGCTTTCAGCGGCAATCCCTGATGGCTTGTGGATGTAACGCACGCCTGATTGTGTTTTGTTCTGGTGCTGGCCACCTGGGCCACCCGAACAGAACGTTTGGCGAACAAGGTCGTCTGGTTTCACGACAATATCGATATCACCATTCACTTCAGGAGTGACGTCCACTGCCGCAAACGACGTCTGGCGACGCGCATTCGAGTCGAACGGGCTGATGCGCACCAAACGGTGAACCCCAGTCTCCGACTGCAGATTGCCATAGGCGTAATCGCCAATGATGTAGAGCGTGGCGGTACGCACCCCGGCACTTTCGTTCCGAAGCTCATCCACCAGTTCAATTTTGTAACCCTTGGTTTCCGCCCAGCGGGTGTACATGCGGACCAGCATTTGTGCCCAGTCGCACGCCTCGGTACCGCCAGCACCGGCCTGAACACGAATGTACGCGTTGGATGTGTCCTGCGAACCACTAAGCATGCTACGCAACTCGAATGCTTCGAGAAGCGGAATCACCTTGGTGGTTTCTGTAGAAAGTTCAGCCTCAAGCGAAGGTTCTTCCGCGCACAATTCCTCAAGGGCTTTCAGATCGTTGAGAGTCCTCTCAACCTCCTCGTAAGCCTTGAGCATTTCACTGATGGGCTTGTAGGCGCTGATCTGTTTTTGGGCCTTTTCCGGGTTGTCCCAGAACGTGGCTTCAGACTGCAGTGCATTGAACTTGAGACGCTCCTTGCGCTTGGTGCTGATGTCAAAGAGAGTCTCGTAAAAAGGTCAAGCGGGTGATCATGTCGTTGATCATGTTCTGGGATTCTGACATCAGCATCATTGAAGCATCTCCTTGCAACCACTCATACAGTGTACCCTAACGGACGGAAGCATGACGGGCCAACGGCAACCATAACCAAGGAGCTGGCAATGGCGAACGTGAAGGGACGCAGCGTATTGGTAACAGGCGGTGGGAGTGGCATCGGTCTGGCAACCGCCCGACGGATGCTGGAGGCAGGAGCCAGAGTGGCCATAGCAGGCCGCGACCTGCCCCGCCTGGAGCGCGCCGCCGCTCAATTGGCACCTTTTCAAGTAACCGTGTGCGTTGGGGACCTGTCGGACCCAGAACAGGCCAAGGCGATTATCGCCGCTGCTGAGGCGGGCGTAGGGCCGCTCGATATTCTGGTGGCCAACGCGGGTGCCAATTTGAAAGAACGCACGCTTCAGGAACTGACGCCCCAACGGTGGCAGTCTATGCTTGGAAGCAACCTCGACGCGGCTTTCCACGCCATCACCGCGGCTCTTCCAGGCATGCGCACGCGCAAGCGCGGCCTGATCATTGTCATCAATTCTGTTGCTGGCAAACGTGGAAATCCATTGGGAGGCGCAGCTTATGTCGCCGCCAAGTTCGGGCTTCACGGTTTTGTCATTGCCGCTGCTGCTGAAGAAAAGGCCCGGGGCATCCGTTTTTCGAGCATTTATCCCGGTGAAGTGAACACGCCGATTCTCGACCAACGGCCCAATCCTGTAACCGATGAGCACCGTCTGGCCATCCTTCAACCAGACGACGTGGCCGAAGCCGTGATGTTTATTGCCCGACTGCCAGAACGGGCTTTGGTGCCCGAACTGGTCATCACACCGGCGTCGTACGCCTTTATCTGACCCCGACTATTTTCCGGGGATGATATTAAGCGTGTAGTAAGCCTGTGGGTGCAGCAGCGGCTTGGCGTCGGTACTGCGCACCCCCGGCAGAGTAAGGTCGTGAATATGGCCTTCCTGAAGGCTCTCTACTTTGAGACGCACCCGAGTACCATCTTCCGATGGTGTGGCAGCGACAATTTTGGGAGAAGTGTGATCGACCTCGGGGCTCCCGTAGCTCGACTGATAGATGTATGTATATGTAGTCATCTTGTAGGAGTCCAACGCCGCTAATGTTGCCTTGTCAGCTGGCGCTGTGAAGACGAGTTCGAATCCATCGGACAGTGCTTTCATTTCTTGAATTTCGAACGGCGTCTTGCCCGTCCAAACAAGCCGCTCAACCGAAAATGGTTTGGGTCCACGCGACCCCCAACCACGGTTGGTGCCGCCCACGAACATGGAACCATCATTGCCAAAGCGTACTGGAACCACCCCTGACCCAAATCCTTGGCGGAACGGGAAAAGGGCGCCCTGATAGCGGCCATTCACCTTTTCCAGAAAAACGCGCATGACAGTGCTGTGGGTCTGGTCGCCAACAAACAGTTGCTCGGAAAATGGCCCGAATTTGCCTTTGGAGAGATCACAATCGAGGCCGCTCGCCGATTGCCCCATCTTGCCGTAGGGGAACAAAATGGCGGTGGGGACTAATTCTGGAATGCGCTTGGCCTCGACCACCATGCGGCTACCACTTTTGGGCTGTTCAGGCGCCTTACCCAAATAGCTGGCTTCCTTCTCGGAATACCATTTGAAACCATCCGGGTGGCCGACAAATCCGCCGGGCACAATCTGCTTCAGCCCGCAAGTACCGTTCCATGGCCCCTGGTTATCGGTATAAAAAACATCTCCAGAAGCATTAAAGCCGATGCCACCCGGAGACCGCACGCCGGAAGTGGTGGGAATGAATTTCCCTTCGGGAGTCACCTTGCCGGCCCACCCACGGAATTTGCTGCTGCTGCTGAATGATCCAGTCAGGCACAGCGTGAACCAGAGATCTCCCTTGGCATCGAAGCGGGAGCCGAATGCATACTCATGGTAGTCGCCATTCACATCCCAGCCTTCGGAATAAACCTCGAAGAGGTCCGCCTTGCCGTCGTTGTTGGTGTCCTTGATGCGTGTAATGTCTGGTCGCTGGGTGACATAGAGCCAACCGTCTTTCCAAGCGAGGCCCAGAATTTCGTGCATGCCGTGGGCAAAGCGTGAAAACGTTACCTTTTTCGGATCGGGATCGTAAGCATTTTCAAGGATCCACACCTCTCCTCGGCGGGTTCCTAGGGCGATTTTACCACCGGGGAGCTGTTCCATAGCCCCGGCCTCAAGCACCTCTCCACCTGGAGGCGTGAACGTCAGAATTTTGTAATAGTCGTCCTCTGTGGGTGCAGGCGCGGGTTTGTTTTGCGCCTGCGCGCCTGAAACTGAAACCGCTGCCAGACCGCACAATGTCAATGCAAGGGTCAGACAACCAATCAAACGGAATGATGTGCTGGATTTCATGATCATGTTCCTTGTTTGGGGTATTACCACTGGTATTCGATGACAATAACGCCGGCGTCTCCACCTGCCGGAACTGGAATCACCAGTTCGGTGGTGCCACCCAGCCGCCGGATCTGGACAGGCACGCTGGAACGCACCTTCAATCCGCCTTCAACCTTGTACCAACCACCTTCAAGCGCATCGATCGACTTGCCAGTGGCGGCACGGAACAGAAGGCTATCGCGTTTGCCGCTGATTGAGATTTCGCGCTTCAAGCCCACTTCCTTGCCAGTGGTTACAGGCATGGATCTGTCTGAAACAGTGGTGTCGCTGGATCCATAACGGAATGTAGGCCTGTCCTCGGGGTCCAAGGAATAGCCCATGAACTTCCAACCCGCCTGGCGGGCAGGAACGGTTGGCCATGCCGAGCTAGACGATTCCAGTCGGGCAAATGGCAGCCCTGAAGGCAATGCCACGACATTGTCCCCCATGGGGCCTTCGAAGCCCACGCCGCGGTCGGTCCAGTGGCGTGCAGCGTCAATGAAACCTCCCTGCCAAAGGAGGGCCAACCGCAAGTCGTTGGCGTCAAACGCCATATTGACCTTTTCAGAGTATCCAACGCCAATACCGCGGGCACCGGCACCTTCTATGAAGTTGCGGTAGATCACAGCACCTTTAGTAGCCGTCAGGGGAATCGACTTCTTCTGAATGCCAAATGGAACACGCGCCTTGTTGCCTTCGGAAAGGTAAACCCAAATCGCTTCGATCTGGTTGACAGCCGTGCCGCCAAGGACATCGTCAATAACACTTTTACCCTTGCTGAATGCGGCAGGCATGCGGGTTCCCGGGCGAATAGCCTGCGGGTCGTTCACATAGGCAAAGAACCAGTCGCGGCGAACGCGTTTGGTCATAATGGCCATATCGATGCCCTGAACACCTTCAGCTTTGTTTCCCGCAAACGTGTGGCACTTGATGCAACCAAAGGCCATACCACCCACAAGCATGCGACCATGAGCCTTCACCTTGCTTTCCGTCTCTGCAAGATTGACCGGAGGAATGACTGGCAATGTGTCCACTTTGGCAAAAACATGATCGAGGTTGCCGAGCGCGGCACCAAAACCTGGCATGCGCGTGTGCATGTAGGGACGGTCATCAGCGCCTTGGCTAAGAACCTTTTTCAGATAATCCGCGTTCATTTTGGCGCCAACGCCATTAAGCCATGGCGGCACGCGGGCTTCGTCGCCCATTTCCGGTTGCGTGGTTTGGAAGGCCTTGTTCAACTCCTCAATCGGTCCACCCTTACCATCGCGCACATGGCACGCTAGACAGTTGAACACTGCAAGGTCGTGCCGAATTCGTTCCTTGTCATCGGCGGGCTTCAGAGAGACTTTCATGGCCGCAGAGAGTGCGGTTTTCTGCACCTGATTCAGCGCATAACTGGGAATGGCACCCTTGGGGGCATCGGCCAAACAGCCCGAACCAGCATTCAGGGCCGATAGCTTTGGCGCTTTCAGGCTAGAAGCAACTGCTTTGCCTCCCTCTTTCATGGAATGGCACTGCGCGCACCCCAGCGACATGAACAAAGCGCGCCCCTCTGACACCAGTTCCGGATTAGGGGAAATGACATCTTCATCTGGCTCTGTTTGGCTCGGCTTGCGGATCAGGTCTTTTTCGCTGGCGGCCAGCAACTGCCCCATATCGACCAGTTGCAAATGCCTGCCCTGAACAGTCAGTTCCAGCTCTGCTTCTCCACCCCCCTGAAAATACCAAACCTCGACCTTATGCAGGCCAGCTTTCAGCTCGGCTGTCCCCTCCCGGGTGGTGTTAGGATGAATACCATCGTTATCCAAAACCTTGACACCATCAATGACCAAGCGAGATCCATCATCGCTGGATATGGCGAATTTGTACGTGTCATCACGATCCACTTTCCAAACACCAGTAAAGCGAATCGCATAGTCGTTGCTTTGCCCGGCCACGCCCAGATCAAGGCCCGTCACAACACCAGTCGCCTTGGGCTTCATCGAAGCGAGGTTGGGCAATTTATCCCATTGGCCATGGTAGGTGGCGTAGTTGACTGTGCCAGCAGTTGTGCGTCCCTTGCTACCCTGAAGGAGGTAACAAGCCACTTCACGCGGCTCTTTACCATTAAGCAATTTGGGCATTCGCCCACCTGGCCGAATCTCGTGGGGATTGTTCAGAAACGACGTCAGGCTGGCCAATGTGTATTTGGTTTTCAAATCGGGCAACGGAATGCCACCAGCGGGCAACGACCGTGCATTTCCTTGCGTATCCCGTTCACCATGGCAAGCAACGCAACCGACCTTGTGGTAGCGATCGCGGCCAGCGGCGACAGCTTTGGCATCGATCGCCTCAAACTTGGGGGAACCCGTTACGGAAAGGTACTGCACCAACGCTTCTACCGCCTTACCTCGATCTGCAACGCCACCCAGCATGTCGGGCATGGTTGTGCCCGGTTTGGTTGCCTGCGGATTGGTCAGAAACTGCCGCAACCAAGCAGGCCTGACACGGCTTCCAACCGCATCGAGCACTGGGCCCTTGCGGGCAACCACACCATCAGCAGCATGGCAAACCACGCAGTTAAGCTCGGTTAGCAGCAACTTCCCGCCTTCTACCGGTTGTTCACCCTTGGCGTGATAACGGTCAAATGCAGCAACAGCAGGAGGCGTGGGCGCTGCCGGCATCAACAGGCAGGCAAACCAACAGGGGAGAGCGATCATCATCGACGGCAGGCTCCGGCAGAATCCAACAAAGCAAGATCGGCATTTTAACCAATCAAGGCTACAAGGCAAGCAGTTCAACGATTCCCAAGAATACAACCCGACCTAGCATTGTTTTCCTTTTCAAATCACGGCCAACTATGCTCTACTCACATCAGGAGACAGCCATGCCGCATTACCAATGCAAAAGTGTGTTCCTTGTATGCCTGTTTATGGCCACAATCACGCTGGCTGCAGAGCCCCCAGCGTCACTGGCGCCTGCTTTCAATCCACCGAAGGAGTTTTTAGACTCGCTCGGCAAACATCGCTCGCCGCTGGTATTCGAGGATGGCTCCGCCGTGAAATCGGCGCAGGATTGGCTCAAACGCAAGGCCGAAATCAAGACCATCTGGCACAACCTGATGGGGCAATGGCCGCCACTTATTCAGCACCCTAAAATTGAATTTCTAGAACACGAAAAACGCGGGGCTGTCCTCGAAACCAGAATTCGTATTGAGACAGCACCCGGACGGTTCGTGGACGATGCCTACCTGCTGAAACCAACAACCGGCAAAGGCCCGTTTCCTGCTGTGGTTGTGGTTTATTACGAGGCTAAAACCGCTGTCGGCCGCTCCAAAACTGAATTTCGTGATTACGCCATCCAATTAGCCAACCGTGGATATGTCACGCTTTCACTGGGAGGCGATCCAAACACCTATTACCCCGACAAGGCAACGTGTCGCATTCAGCCATTGTCGTTCCATGCTTACGAGGCAGCTAACTGCCATACAGCCTTGGCCAACATGCCGGAAGTCGATCCCAAACGCATTGGCATTGTTGGCCATTCGTACGGCGGGAAATGGGCTATGTTCGCCGCCAGCCTGCATGATCCATTTGCATGTGGAGCATGGTCCGATCCCGGTATCGTCTTCGATGAAACAAAGGGAAACGTGAATTACTGGGAGCCTTGGTACCTCGGATACGACCCGGCCCTGAACGATCAGCGAAAAAGAGGGATACCCGATGCCAAAAACCCTCGCACCGGACCTTACAAAAAAATGATAACCGATGGCCGGGACCTGACCGACCTGCACGCACTGATGGCGCCCCGCCCATTCTTTGTTTCAGGCGGTTCGGAAGACCCACCCAGCAGGTGGCAATCACTCAACCATGCGGTGGCCGTGAATCGCCTTCTAGGGGCTACCAACCGCGTGGCCATGACCAATCGGCCAGACCACAGCCCCAACGCGCACGATAACGAGCTGCTGTATCAATTCTTCGACTATGCGCTAAAACCACAAAAATGACGGATGGGGATCCGCCTACACCACTGTGAAGCGCACCACGCGCTGGTGCCCCACTGCGAGAATTGATTTCATGCCATCGGTAGTGGCCACGGCATGAACATTCATGGGCACCTTTTCCTGATGCACAATCTTCTTCTGTTTCAGGTCAATAAACGAAAGGAAACCCTCGCCTGCACCGCCCGCGGCAAGAACTATTTCCCCATTCGGGTGAAACTCCAAATGCTCCACCAATCCTTTTTTGCCATCCGTCACAAATTCATGCAACTTTTCAGCCTTCTGCCATCGGAATATTTCGACACGGCCGTCTGCTTCTAGGTGGTCGATGTTGCCAATTTTTCCTGTGCCACCAATGGCAACCAGTGTTCCGTCCGGTGAAAAGGCCAGCGAACGCGGACCACCAATCGAATGCCTACGGGCATTGGGGTCCCATGTGTACATCACAGGCACTTCAAACGTGTTCACCTTTTTGCCGGTAGCCGCTTCCCAGATGACCACATGCCCCGTTTTGTCGGCTGTCGCCAAATGCTTGCCATCCGCGGAGAATGCGCAAGCGTAGAGCATCGACCGGAAACCTTGCGGCGTGAGTGGGGTGTGCTCGCCCGTGATTTCGCGCACCATTTGGCCATTGGCCACATTCCAGAATCGAATCGCCATGTCGTCGGCGACACTAACCACTGTTTTGCCATCGGGCGATACTGCCACACGTCGCACAGCCAGTTTGTGGGCTGCAACTTCCCGTACTCGGGTACCAGCAGATGCTTTCGTCCAGACAAGTTTTCCGTCGTACCCGCCTGTAATTATCAGGTCAGCCGTGAGCGCCAGCGTGGTGACGTAGGTGTCGTGGCCAGGAAACGTGCGCACCTCCAGTTTGGGGGCATCGATATCGATTTCATGAATTTTGAAATCAGATCCCGCCACATAGGCGCGGCCTGTGCCTGGCACACGAGCCACGCCAAACAAAATATCCTGACGGCCGACACTTTTTTCGAGCTTGATGCTGGCGACATTCATGGCGGTATTCCTGTTTAGGCCAGTACTTCTTTCACAGGCTCGGTGCCCGGGTCGGTGAGTGGCACGGGCCGCGAACCCACGTAGTAGTTTTTCTGCGGATTGATGCCCAAGGCTTTGTAGATGGTGGCAAACAGACGCGCCGCGCCAATCTCGCCATCCACCACTTTATCGCCTCGATCGTCAGTCTTGCCGTAAACCGATCCGCCAATCACACCACAACCGGAAAGCGAGCAGCTCCATGCCGATGCGAAGTGATCGCGACCCAGACTTGAATTGATACCCGGGGTGCGACCAAATTCCGAAAGCGTCAGAACCAGCGTGTTCCTCAGCATGCCGCGCTGCTTCAGATCTTCAAGCAACGTGGTCATGACGTGATCTAACTCTGGTACCATTTCCTGATGGGTTTCAAAATTTTGGCCATGGCTGTCCCACCAAGCCCGCCCTACTCGCACAAACGGCACACCGGCTTCCACCAAACGGCGGGCAATCAACACCTGCTCGGCAAACTGCGTGGGGCCATACAGCTCGCGCGTTTTGGAAGATTCTCCAGCCAGATCAAAGAGCTTCTGGCTTTCCATCAATCCACCCACGCGAGCAAACGCCTGCTGGTGGCTTCCCAGCGACGACGAAATGCGTCCCTGTTCAAAAGCACGGCTCCAAGAGTCTCTCAGTGCCATGCGGTCGGCAAAATCGGATGCTGAAATGTTGTCCGGCTTAGAAAGGTTTTCAGGCGTCATCCCTTGGGAAAGCTGCATCGGGCCGAATCGGGCGCCCAAAAAACCTGACCCTGCAAAATTGCGGCCTTCGGTTTGCAAGTAAAATGAAACGTAATCTGGGACTTTGCTGTCGGATGCGCCCAATTCACGCGCCAATACCGCACCCAAATCGGGAAAACGCAACGATGCGTCGTCACGCCGGCCGCGCATCATCAGGTCGGCGCCGCCACCATGGTCGGCATTCTTGGTGTTGAGCGACCGAATGATACAGGTATCGTGCAGGCGCTTCGCCAGCTTGGGCATCAATTCAGAAATCCGCACGCCCGCTGTCGAGGTTTGAATCGACCGAAATGGCCCGCCCGTAACAGCACCCGGTTTAGGATCGAACGTTTCCAATTGGCTGGCTCCACCTGCCAGCCAAAGCATAATCACACTTTTCCCTTGTTTCTTCAATTCGCCTGCCAGCGCGCTTGCCTGTGCGCCAAACGCCGTAATTCCCGAAGCTGCGGCAGCCCCCAGAAATTGACGCCTCGACGCCGCGTGATCTTCAGGAGTGCAAATTCCAGATCGCCTTGTCATGTACTCTCCTCCGGTCGCGTCAATAGTTGAATCGGAATTCCGGGCTGGCCATGAGAGACCAGATCACTTGCCGGGAAGCTTCCTTGGGGTCACCACCATGTCTTTTCAAATAATGAGATATCAACGACATTTCTTCGGGCCGAGCAGGTCTCGATAAAACCGACTGAACGGCCAAACCTGCGCGAACGTCGTCTGTAGCTGCCTTCATCATGGCTGTCAGCAGCTTGTCATCCCCTTCGGGGAATACTTCACCCGAATACCGCTTGCTGTTCGCCATGAACAACGCCTCGGTAACGCTCACCTGAAAGTCATCCGCAAGCGGGGGAAATTGATCAGCCAGACCACGGCCGTTGCGTTCAGCCTCTTCAATTTTCTTATCGAGGTCGCCCTTCACAGTGGCCATTCCCGCCAGTCGCAACGAGGTACCCATCTGCGCGGGAGTCAGCGGCTTCAGGCGCACCACGGCAAATTCATTGGCTGCGGGAGCAGATCCCCCCTCGTACCGACTGGATAGCGCATATGTTTTGCTCGCCACCATCCCACGGATCAGACGCGAAATATCGTACTGATGGGCTGCAAAATCGCGAGCCAGCCAAGCCAATAATTCGGGATGGCTGGGCGGGTTTTCCGAATGCATCTGATCGAGCGGCATCACCAGACCGTGACCAAACATCCGGTACCACAGATAATTCACCATCGCCTTGTTGAAAAAATCGCGGTCATTCGCAGATAAAGCCAGTTCCACCAACCGGGCGCGGGCCGAATGGGTTGGAGCTGGTGGCTGAGTCTTGCTCTTTTTCCACTCCTCAATTTTCTTGGCTTCGGCCTTTTGCTGATCTTTGGTCGCTTCAGCGGAGCCAGGCATGGCGATTTTGGTGCCTGTCAAAAACATGAACCCGGCTTCCTTTTCCTTGCCTTTGTTAGGAAGAAAACGGACAACTCCGTGCTCCTTTTCGGCCAGATGTTCACCCACCTCAAAGGTGCGGGAGAAGAACGACTTCAATCCGTAAAAATGATCCTGTTTCCAGTCTTGCACCAACGGATGATCGTGGCACTGCGCGCACGAAACGTTCACTCCAAAAAATGCCACGCTCACATCATTGGTTAAGCGATCAAGATCCCGAACTTTCGGCTTGAGGTAAGCGCTCGAACCTTTCGTGGCCGCATCCGACTCATTGGCAACCATCAGTTCGCGGAAGATCCTGTCCCAACCACGCTTCTCGCCAATAGCACGGTTCAAATACGCCAACAGTGAATTGCTCTTCTCGCGCATGAGATACCATTCGAGCTCATGGGCCATGTGGCGCACATAAGCAGGCGAAGAGATCAGCCGGTCGATATGGATTTCGCGTCGGTTTGGGCTTTTATCTTCCGTAAAAGCTTTCACCTCAGGCACAGTAGGAATGCGACCCGTCAGGTCGAGGGTAACTCGGCGCAACCAAGTATGATCATCAGCAGGTGAGGCAGGCCTGATGCCACGTTCCTTCCACCCCGCTTCAACAGCCTGATCGATTACAGCAGGAATCGACATCGAGGCCGGTTGTAACACCAGTTCATCCGCCCCACGCAAACCCGCGGCAAATACCGCAAGTAACGGGAGGAACCAGAGGGGTTCAATGCGCTTGTTCATTGGCGGGTTCTGCAGGTGCGAGGCGGGCTATCGATTCATCGGTTAATGCTATGCGCTCTCTGTAGGAAATGCAACCAAAAGTTGGCATGAAACATGGTGGAAACCATGGTGCTTCCCATCACTCGGCAGCTGATCGTCAAACCAAACTCTCGATGAGTCTCATAATCACCCGCACTCCCATCAATATCGTTTAGCATCGTTTCACTATTTAAGGATGTCCCTGAACAGCGGAACAAGGCGAAGTGCACCAGCGACCGTCAAGTGTGAGGCATCCCTGTACAAAGGCTTGCCGTTATAAACAGCTCTCCACATGCCATTTTCATCCACGAAATATGGTGCAGGGTCGACCACAAGAACCATCGGCCCAGCCAATTTGTCGAACATTGCGTTAACTTTCCTGTTGGCAGCCACATGCGCGTTGTAGGCTACGCCGATTGAATTGGTGTTTTTGCCCTGCATGGCAGCCTTGGCCATTTTCATGACAACATCGTCATTCAGGCCAGCCACATCCTTCACAATTATCACTTCAATTCCTGCTGTCGTCAGGCATTCCACTGTGCTTTTCAAACAGGGCTCGAATGATGGTAGATGGCCGTATCCCGTCCAAGACGCTGTCAGGACGACCTTTTTGATTTTCTTCTCAAGGGCATATTGGATTACAGAATCAGCAAATTCCTCGGCATCTTCAAGAAGCGAGTCTGACAACATGCACTTGAATCCAGCCAAAGGGGGTGTGCGTGAATGTGTCGCCTGAACGCCAACCATTTTCATCTCGCCACAAACGCAGTCCAATGCAGGAACCATAGCCATAGCATGGCTGTCACCCCAAATCATGCATTCAGGCTCTCCATTGCCTTTGCCAAAAAATCCCAACTCTCCGTTCTTGACCATGCTGGATGTCAATTCCAACACGTATTCCCGTTCATTTCTGGCGGCAACCACCGCCATGACTTCCGCATTGATCCGGTTTGGAAATCCTTTTTGCCAAATCAACAACACACCCAATACCACAATCACGCCAATTGCTGATGGAGTGGCAATCAACAGGGCGCGCCGGCTGTCGAATAAAGCTTTGCTGCGAAACGGTTGCTCTACCATTCGCCATTGCAAAACCGCGACAACACATGAAATTGCCACCATCGACATGCTTCCAGCAAGCGTCAATTCTTCGCCAATCCAATATCTTGTTAGAACAAATATGGGCCAATGAACAAGGTAAAGCGAATAGGAGATTTTGCCAATAAAACGAATCGGAAGGCTTGCGAGAGCACTGCCACACACTGTCAGACCACTACCGTTCGCCCAGATGAACGCTACCGCCCCCAGACATGGCAAAGCTGCATGGTAACCGGGAAACGATGTCGTGGATTTGAATGTCGCCATCGCCACAACGATGGCAAGCAACCCACACAAACTCACCGTTTCGCGCACCCACCTCTGGCTTGAAAACCAACGTGCTCCAGCGGTTGCCAGGATCGAACCCAATAGCAGTTCCCATGCGCGGATAGGCAGCATGTAAAATGAAAAGTCCCTGTATCTGGGTGTTGACCAACAGCACACCATAAACGATGCAACGCCTACCAGAACAATGAACACAGGAATCAACGATTTTTTCCACCACCCAACAGCAACAAGCATGGCCGGCAAGAGCAGATAATATTGCTCCTCAACCGAAAGGGACCATGTGTGCAACAGTGGAAGTGATTCAGCACGCTGGCCGAAATATCCAGCGACACTCCAGTGGTAGACGTTCGAAACCATAAAGACTTGGGAAATAGCTGCCTTGCCCAGACGCTTATAATCATCTGGCAACAGCACAAACCATGAAACAATCATTGTTGCCGCAACTGTTGTCAGCATTGCGGGCACAATCCGACGAATTCTTCGTTCTATAAAGCAAATAAAGCTAAACCTGCCCGCTAAAATGTCTCGCAGCAATATCGATGTGATCAAAAACCCGGAAATGACAAAAAATACATCCACCCCGACATATCCACCCGGTATTCCAAGATTGGCATGGAACAAAAGTACCGGGATTACCGCCAAAGCCCTAAGCCCATCGATTTCGGGTCGATATGCCAGTGCGCCGTGTGGTTTGGCCTCTCCTTGGCTGGTTTGCATACATATATCCCTCCAACGGCGCACACGGCAATAGTCGGAGGCCCTATCCACTTCATCCTTAAGGGGTCAAGGGGATTGGCTATCGGAAAGCCAATCGTTTGCGCCAAACCTTTGTCTATTTGTGCCTTGGGCTTGATTCCCGTTCATGGGCCTGATAATGCCCTGCTGCTTCCGATTTCCATGGCAACTATCCATATGTTCCGCCTCCATATAATTCAAAAACGGATCCGTTTATGAGCAATTGTGCCGCAGCCGGGGAACAAGACGGGAACAGGATGCGCCAACTCGATGGCCTCCGTGGTCTTGCCATAATTGGCGTATTCATGAATCACTTCGGCCAATTCTCCTGGTCTGTTTCTTGCGGCTGGATGGGTGTAAGCCTGTTTTTTGTTCTAAGCGGTTTCTTAATCACCCGAATCCTGCTTATGCAGAAGTCCGTTATGAGTGGAGCCGGTGGAGGTCTATGGCGAACCCTAGGTATATTTTACGCCAGAAGATCTCTTCGAATTTTTCCGCTTTATTATGGAATAGTAGTCATAGCTTGTTACTGGAATTTGAATCAGGCAAGCTCGGTAAAATGGCCCCTTGCAACGTACACATATAATATGGTGCTCGCCTCTGGGAATATTATTGGCCCGGGCCACCTCTGGAGTCTCTGCGTTGAAGAACAATTTTATCTGGTTTGGCCCGCGCTGATCTTGCTCTGCCCACTCAGAATCCTCCCATGGATGATTGCAACCGTCTTCATTACTGGCCCTCTTTGGAGGCTGGGGTGCTTTTTTGCAGGCACCAGCAGAATGCCCATGTATTTTTCGTCCTTTGCCTGTCTTGATTGCTTAGCAGCAGGGTCATTTCTGGCATGGTGTGAATTCAAAGGACCTACAGTCTGGAATCGTTTCATCACCATTTCCCGCCCTCTGGGATGGATCCTGATGCTTGTTTGGGCCATCGCATGCATCAAAGCTCCACCACTGCTATGGGGTAAGGTTGGTATCGAGTGGCTTGTCGGGAATTTGGCCATGGCTGTCTTCTTTGCCTATGCCGTAGGAAAAGCTACTCAACCACTCCCCGGAGATTATGGCGCCATACTAAGAATGCGATGGCTGGGATATCTGGGAACAATAAGCTACGGGGTTTATGTTCTGCATATGTTCGCTCCGGTCCTATGGAATCAGGCCCGGCATTGGCTACCTTGGGTTACTATTCCATCTGCCTATGCGTGCGTTTTCCTGTCGATAGCAGGCGGAGCCTTCACCTGGCATTTTTTTGAAAAGCCCATTCAAAGCCTCAAGCGTTTTTTGCCCTACACCACAACACCCAAATCGTTGGATACGCCTACCTCTATTCCACTGAAACAGGCAGCCTAAATCTCCTCCGGCAACTCCGGCGCCCCGGTCTGCCTTGAAATCAAGCCCCACATTCGATTATTGCCATTCATTAGTACCGAATCCTTTCGGCCACGCCTCGCGAGGTCCTCGACTTCATGCTCCCAATCAATGATCTGCATCGACATTTCGGCCCACTGACACAGGATCTTGCATCAGCATTCGATCGTGTTCTGAAACGTGGTTGGTACATTCTGGGGCCTGAAGTCCAAGCCTTTGAAGCGGAATTCGCGTCCTGCGCTGGCACAAATCATATTGTTGCAGTCGCCAATGGCACCGATGCTCTGGAAATTGGCCTGCGCGCCCTCGGAATCAAGGCAGGCCACCACGTTGCTACCGTTGCCAACGCCGGTGCCTACTCCACAGTCGCTATTCGCTCTATTGGAGCCGTTCCCGTTTATGTGGAAATCGATCCGGTCACGTTAACCATGGATCCCACAGCGCTGGCAAGGGTTCTGGTAACAACTCCCGTTCAGGTTATTGTTGCAACACACCTCTATGGCCGCATGGCAGACATGCCCGCCATTGTGGAAATCGCCAAGGAATTTAACGTACCCATTTTGGAAGATTGCGCTCAATCGCATGGAGCCACTCTGAACAAAAAACCAGCCGGAAGCTGGGGAGACGCAGCAGCATTCAGCTTCTATCCCACAAAAAATCTGGGAGCCCTTGGTGACGGTGGAGCCATCTCCACCAATCGTGGCAGCATTGCTCAGGCAGCGCGCGAACTTCGCCAATACGGATGGTCCACCAAATACAACACGACCCGCCCAGGCGGAAGGAACAGCCGCCTCGATGAACTGCAAGCCGCTGCCCTACGCACCATGCTTCCACTGCTTAAAGGGTGGAATGACCGCAGAAAACAAATCGCCGCCATTTATGAGCAGCACCTTTCCGGACTAGACCTGCTGATTCCACGGTACAAAGGAAGCAACGACGTCGTCCACCTTTATGTCATCCGCTCGCACAAACGCGATGCCCTAAAGGAAAAGCTTGCCGCCGCCGGCATCGGAGCCGATATTCACTATCCCATTCCTGATTATCTTCAGGAAGGTTTTGAAGTAACTCCCAAGCCATCGCTTCCCGCAACGGAATCGTGGTGCCGGGAAACCCTCACACTTCCATGCTTTCCCGAACTCACCGATACCGAAGTAATTCAAATTGCCACAGCCGTCAGAACCGCTGTGGAATCCAACTGAGGATGATACCCAAGGCAAGTCCCATGAACTCACTCATTGTTCCAGTCTACAAGAACGCCGACACGATCGAACCGCTGGTTGCAGCAGTCGGCGCACTGGCAACCCGTTTGATGGGAAATCTTGAAGTCGTTTTTGTTGTGGATGGCAGCCCGGATGATTCCTACAAGCTTCTGAAGCACCATCTGGCATCGTGCCCCTTTCAAACCCAGATCATTCAACTGGCTCGCAATTTCGGTTCATTTGCAGCTATCCGCACAGGTATGGCCTTGGCCTCTGGCGAATATTTCGCCGTCATGGCCGCAGACCTGCAGGAACCTACCGAACTCGTAGGCGAATTCTTCAACGTACTGGCAACAGAAGAAATCGATCTTGTTTGCGGAAGACGGATCGACCGAAATGATCCTGCAGCATC
>CAMCLK010000054.1 GCA_945875585.1 Candidatus Kuenenia stuttgartensis
GGGACTTCTGGCAACTGCACCAGCGTATGGTGCACCAGTGATGTGACACTTTTGGCGCCAGGACTACCTGCCCCAACACGGAAAGTAATGGTGGCATTCACATTGATATTAGTCGGGAATGCCTTCACATCCGAAAGGTAGGAACGCGAAGCATCAGCACTGGCGCCGGGTGTTCCCGCTGCCGCACTGATGGGCAGGTCAGACAAGCCGTTGATGAATACATCGCCCATGGCAATAACAGCGGAACGATCCTTGCCCTCGGCCTCAACTGGGAAAACGGCCAGAATGGATCCTGTATTGCTGGCGTCGATCGACGATTGAATCGCCTTGCCATCGGAACGCTTGCCGAACTGGCTTTTCCAAAGGTAGATCTTGTTGCCACGGCGTTCGAAGCGCAGGACTTCCTCGCCCAGCGAGGCGCCGCCCCAACTGCTTCCACCCGGGCCCTTGGCCACTTCGGCACGCCACATGAACAGTTTCCCCAATTTCTCTTGGGGGATTTCGAACAGGACTTTTTCTTCAAATCGGTGAACCGCGAACACACCAGCCTGAGTGGTGAAGTCTTTTGTCACGACATCGTCATACTTCTTTGGTTCACCAGCGGCAGGCGGTTTGGGGGCTACCGCCCCAGCAGGTGGAGCCGTACCAGTTGGCCTACCGGGTCGACCCGGTGGTGTTTGGGCAACAAGCAGGGGAAGGCTGATGGCCCCCCAGAAACACAAGGCTATGCAGTTGCGATTCATGTGGCAGTCCACTTGGGTGCAAGATAACGGTTAGTCAGGGGCGGGAGATACCTTATCACATCAAATAAATAGAACGGCGCAAGCTTTACATTCCAGGCAATACAGCAGCTACAGGAAAAATGGATCGATTCTAATGATTATACGGCGGCAATCCCTCGTCCTTAGCAGGTTCCGCTTCCTCCAACACGATCGAATCACATTTTTCGCATATGACAGGCCATCCAACTTAGTGGGATCACCGAACTGAATGGGACGAAACAAGCAGCAGATCTGTATAATGATCAAGATAAAGTGTGACGGATTTGCGGGCTGCCTTGACCCTGAGACCGGATCTAGAGTCCGATCTTACATTCAGCCTGAGGATCTCCGTCCGGATTTCTGCTGACGCGAAAGGGTTACGCTGGCATGAGCACGACGAGCAATCAGATTGGCACCTCGTGGTTAGACCGTTGGAACGCCCTTAGCGCGGGCGTGACGGACGGATTTAACCGGCTATTGCTGCGGGTCTTTGGATCAAGCAACGAGCGCATTATCCGCAGAGTTGGTTATTTCCGAGCCAACCGTGCTGGAGCCGTCCATCAGGTCACCAAAGGGTCGATCCTCGACCGCATCAATGGCTTTGAGGATTTCTACCGAAACCTTACCGACGAAGAACTGGGCAACACCACCGCACGCCTGCGGTCCAAATTAGCAGAAGGCCAGACTCTGGAGCAGTTGCTGCCCGAGGCATTCGCAGCCGTGCGGGAGTCCGGCCGCCGCTTCAAGGGAATGCGCCATTACGATGTGCAGATGGTTGGCGGAGTCGTACTGCACCGGGGAAACATCGCCGAAATGGTAACGGGTGAAGGCAAAACGCTTGTCGCCACGCTGCCTGCATACCTGAACGGCCTGACAGAACAGGGAGTGCATGTCGTTACGGTGAACGACTACTTGGCCCGCCGCGACTGCGAATGGATGCTGCCCATCTACCGCGGATTGGGCATGGATGCCGCGTTCATCCAGTCCGACATGGATCCACTGGCCCGCAAAAACGCCTACGACCGCGATATCACCTACGGCACAGCCAGCGAGTTCGGCTTCGATTATCTGCGCGACAACATGAAACGCGCCCGCCGCAGTGACGACCGCTTCTCTCCGTACCAACAGCAGTGCATGCGCATGCTTTTGGACTCCGGCACAGGTGAATTCCGCCTTAATTACGCTATCATCGACGAAGTCGATAATATCCTCATCGATGAAGCCCGCACCCCGCTCATTATTTCCGGCCAAGCCTTTTCAGACCTAAAGCGGTACGAACAGGCCAATCTGGTGGCCGTGCGTCTTACTGAAGAAGAACGCCGCGAACGACAAGAGCAACTTGGCGCCCTGCGCGCCGAGGCGGAAAAACATAAAGACGAGTACGAAGATCCCTCGTCACTCACTCCCGATGGCGTTGAAGGTTCCAATCTGCCGATCCTGCCGCGAAAAAAACGCCGCCCGGGCGATCCGCCCGTCTCAACCGGAATTCTTTTTGAAGTCCGCGAGAAGGAACACACGGTTTTTCTGACCGAAAAGGGCGTCCGCCGGGCCGAGGAACTGGTGGGTGTCGAGAGTTTTTTCACCGCAGGCAACACCGAATGGGCGCACTTGATCGACAACTCTCTCAAGTCGCACCACCTGTATCGCCAAAACCGGCACTATGCGGTCATGCCCCATCCAGAATCGCAGGAGCTGTCGGTCATTATCATCGACGAGTTCACCGGTCGTTTGATGGTTGGCCGGCAATGGTCCGATGGCCTTCATCAGGCGGTGGAAGCCAAGCACTTACGCGATGGCGTAAGAATTAAAGAAGAAACGCAGACACTGGCCACCATCACGCTACAGAATTTCTTCAAGCTGTATCACAAACGCGCAGGTATGACCGGCACAGCCATGACCGAGGCTGGCGAGTTTTGGAAAATCTACGCGCTCGAAGTGGTGGCGATCCCGACCAACCGCCCGATGATCCGCAAAGAATTCAATGACGTTGTCTATCGGTTTGGACGCGAAAAGTGGTCGGCCGTGGTGGAAGAAGTGGTTGAGGTGCACAAGACAGGCCGACCGATCCTGATCGGCACAACCGACGTCGCCAAGTCACTTGAGCTTTCAAAATTGCTAAAAAAGCGGTCGATCCGCCACGAGTTGCTCAACGCCCTGCCCGAACATGCCGCCCGAGAAGCGGAAATCGTGGCACAGGCGGGCCGCGTGGGTGCGGTTACCATCAGCACCAACATGGCCGGTCGTGGTACAGACATTGTTCTGGGTGGAAACCCGGAAACCATGGCATGGGCCAAACTGAAAGGCCGCTACGCCAGCCGCCTCGACGTGCCCGAGACCGAGTGGAAAGCCCTTGTCGATGAACTCGAGTCGAAGGAGCACATGAAAGAGGAAGGCCGGAAAGTCGCCGATCTGGGTGGCCTGCATATTGTCGGCACCGAGCGGCACGAATCCAGGCGTATCGACAACCAGTTGCGGGGCCGCGCTGGTCGCCAAGGAGATCCCGGATCGAGCAAGTTTTTTATGGCGCTCGATGACGACCTGATGCGCCTTTACAACGGCGAATGGGTCGCCAATGTCATGACGCGCATGGGCATGAAAGAGGGCGATGCCATCGAGGGGACATTCCTCTCGTGGCAGATTGCCAAAGCCCAGAAGCGCGTCGAGCAGAACCACTTCTACAGCCGCAAGGAACTTCTCGAATACGACGAGGTGATGAACGCCCAGCGCAAGCAGATTTACGGCATGCGCCAGCAACTGCTTAACGATGCCAACCCGCGCCGGACCATCCGCCAGATGTTGGAAAAAGTGATCCGCGAGCAGGCGGCGCGCTTCTTGGCGCCAGACTACGGTCCATCGTGCTTTGCGGAATCGGCAGCCCGGAAGGCTTTTATTGAATTCAGCGCCCGCGACTTTGCCCGTTGCGATCTGAAAACGGCAGAAGACATTGTCAGGCGACGCGCAATCGCCGCTGTCAGCAGCCAAGTGAACGACCTGATGGAAGAAAACCTGCCCGGAGAAGATTCCAGCGAATGGAATATTCAGGCCTTGGCTCAGGGCGTGAACCGCCGCTGGAACCTGAAGGTAACCGATACAGAACTGCGTCGTTTGGACCGTGTTGAGATGTCTGATCACCTCAATACATTGGCGCGTTCAGCCTGTGAAACCATCAGCATGGCGGAAGATGGACTGTTGCTTGATCCGGGTTTCGGCCGGGACGGTCTCGTTGCTTGGGTCAACCACGACTACCAGACACGCCTCTCGGTCGAGGATATTTCTGGAGATGATGCGGCATCTGTAGGCGAAACTCTGCTTAAAAAACTTCTCGAGCTTTACCGTGCCAAAGATGCCTCCTTCCCGGTACGCGCAGGCCTCGAGCAGTTCATGAAATCGGGGAACAAGGGAGAAGGAGGCGCACGGTACGACCGTGAAGGTCTCTACATCTGGTCCAGACACCGGTTTCCCCAGGCATTGGACCGTATCACGGAAGACGACTTCCGCACATTGTCACGCGACCAACTCGCATTGGTCCTTGAAGGAATCGCCCTCGCCTGTGTGGCGCCCCTTCCCCCCGAAGCGATGGAAGACCGTATTGCCGAAATCTTTGCCGGCACCAACGTTGCCGAGCGAGAAGACGCGGTCGAGCTTGCCGATTGGTGCGCGCGGGAACTCAGCCTGCAGATCGACGCGGAAGGTTTGACCGACGCGACCGAAGAAACGGCGCTGCAGGTAGTACTGAATGCTTACGACAGCCGGTACCGCCCTGAATTGCAGTCGATGGAACGCGGACTTCTGCTCGACATGATCGATCAGCATTGGAAGCAACACTTGTATGTGATGGACCAATTGCGCAGCACCATCGGATTGCGAGGCAACTCGGGCGAAGATCCGAAGGCCATCTACAAACGCGAAGGTATGCAGGAATTCAACAAGATGCTGGGCGTCGCACGCGACCGCATCTGTGAAATGGCCTTTGGTATGGAAGAAGTAGGCGGCATGGAAGACAGCATCTGGGTCATCGACCAGGTGCGTCACGATGCGGCGGCCCCTATTTCGGCCAATGCGCCGGGAACAGCAACCAACAGCGCTGAAGCCCCGAAGAAAATTGCGGCGGCCCGAAAAATCGGACCCGCTGTATCCCGTAACGATTCATGCCCCTGTGGCAGTGGCAAGAAATACAAAAACTGCTGCATGAAATCAGCCGCCAACTGACGGCACATGCGGGGAAGGATGCCCCATGGGATTTGCCTACGATGCGGCGCTGACCGCCCTCATTGCCACAGCAAGCCCATGGCTGCTGTGGCGGGCCCGGGCAGGAAGGCCAGGGCCATGGCAGCTTTGGCGCGGCCCGCAATACCCGGCAACACCTCCAACTGACACCCCTGTTGTCTGGTTTCATGGTGTCAGCGTGGGCGAGGTTCACTTGCTGGGCCCTGTCGTTGCCGCATTCAGGCAGCAATTCCCTCATTTTGATGTGGCTATATCCAGCACTACCCCCACAGGCCTCGCCGAGGCGCGCAAACGATTTGTTAATACTGTCGTTGCGCCGTTTCCATTCGATCTTTCCTGGCAGGTCCGCCGCGCCTTCGATGCCATTCGGCCTGCTGCTGTGGTAATGGCGGAAAGTGAACTCTGGCCGGGTTTCTTGGCCGAAGCCCAGCGCCGCGGAGTTCCTGTTGCGGTCATCAACGGCCGCATGAGCCCACGCAGTGCCAACCGTTGGCGGCGCGTAGCCCTTTTGGCCCGAGCCACTTTTGGCCGTGTCCATTCTTGGGCCGTGCAAGATCAGGAGCACCGCAACGCACTGCTCACGCTCGGTGTCGCCCCAGATGCGGTGCAGGTTACCGGATCAGTCAAATTCGATGGCGCCCTCGCCTCCCAGACGTCACAAGCGGAGGCACTCAAGCAACTGCTTGGAATCCGCGCCAACCAAACCATTCTCGTGGCTGGCAGCACTCAGGAATGCGAAGAAAAGCATCTGCTAAGTGCTTGGAAATATCTGGTCCCCGATTATCCAGACCTGCGGCTGATTTTAGTTCCAAGGCACCCCGAACGATTTGAATCGGTTGCCCAATGGCTGGCAACGGAACAGGTAACATTTTCCCGTCGTTCCCAGCTCGTTCAGCCCGCCAATATACCGGCTAGCGTTGTCTTGCTCGATACACTGGGAGAACTCAGCGCGCTTTGGACTCTAGCCGACCTTGGCTTTGTCGGCGGGAGTCTCGATGGCAAGCGTGGCGGCCAAAGCATGATCGAACCGGCGGCGCGAGGAGTACCGGCTTGCTTCGGGCCGCATATTTGGAACTTCAAAGATATTTCAAAACAATTGGTTGCCCGTGGAGGCGCCACCATGCTTTCAGGTCCCGCCGATCTGGAACCCACCCTGCGCCAATGGTTGGCCAACCCAGCAGATAGGCAACGCATGGGCCAAGCCGCGCGTGCATTTGTGGCCACCCAACAGGGGGCCACACAGCGCACACTCGATTTTCTGGCCGAACGCTTACCACTTTTAGCCTCCACAAGCAGGCGTGCCGGATGAATCCAGAAGGTCCCATGGCTTGGATGAACGGCACCTGGGCCAATCAGGCCGATGTGCGGTTGCCTCTCGATGATGCCATGGTTGTGCATGGTGCCGGCCTTGTGGAAGTCGCCCGCACGTGGTCTGGCCGGCCGGTATTTCTCGGCAGACACATCGATAGGTTTCTACGCGCTGCCGGGGAAATGGGGCTGCGCCTGCCGGTTTCTGGCAAAAACGACCTTGCAGATCTAGCGAACCAATATCTACTCAAACTACCACCCGATTTATCGTCTATCGACAGGCATATTGTTTTTCTGGCCACCCCTGGCTCACCCAGCCAGCCTCTGGCAACCCTAGTGGTGCATGGCCGCCCGCTCGATTCCCGGCTGCACCAGATATTCCGCACCAGTGGCGCGCATCTCACACGCTCTGCTGTGGGCGCCCTACCCAGTAATGTGATTCCCAGCCACTGGAAGCATCGCAGCCGGTTGCACTGGTTTCTGGCCGGCCAGCAATCGAACGGGATTCCCGTGCTTGAAAGCGCAAATGGCTGCATCACCGAAACCGCTATTGGCCATGTTGTGGCGATTTTTGGAACCCCAGACCAACCAGTGTTAACCGCGCCACCAGAAAACCTGGTGCTGCCCGGAATCACTTTGGAATTGGTGCGCGCGTTGGCCGCTGAACTCGGCTACGCATGGGAGCGACGGTTGTTTCACTGGAGCGAACTCGCCTCCGCGCATGAAATTCTGCTTGTAGGTTCAGGCTTCGGTGTGGCTGGGGTATCGAACCTCGACGGGCTTAGGCTGAATTGGCCCGGGCCAATCACCCGAGCCATTGAAATCGCTTTTGCCAAACGCGTGGCTATGCCAATCCAATAAAAAAGGAAGCTGCACACAGGCAGCTTCCTTTTTGTTGTTCCACTTCACGCTCAACGAGGCATCAGGCAGTTGCCTGATCCTTGCGGATCCTCATGCCATAGAACGAACGCCACATGAACAGCGCGGCAACAGCACAGAACGCGATAGCTAACCAGTTGGCCCAATGCGCATTTGGTGATTCACGCAATTTAACTGCTAACTGAACGGCCAAAAGGCCAAACAGGGTGGTGAATTTAATGACCGGATTGAGCGCGACGCTGGAAGTATCCTTGAACGGATCGCCCACGGTATCGCCCACAACGGTAGCCTTGTGGAGGTCACTACCCTTTTCCTTCAATTCCACTTCGACAATCTTCTTGGCGTTATCCCAAGCACCACCGGCATTGGCCATGAAGATGGCTTGGTAGAGGCCGAAGATGGCGATGGAGAACAGGTAACCAATGAAGAAAAACGGGTCGATGAACGCAAATCCAAGGGTAATGAAGAACACGCCCATGAAGATGTTGAACATACCCAGTTGGGCATATTGCGTGCAGATCTCCACGACCTTTTTGCTGTCTTCAACCGACGCCTTGGTAACGCCATCAAGCTTGATGTTCTTCTTGATGAACTGAACGGCGCGATAAGCACCCGTGGTTACCGCTTGAATCGACGCACCCGTGAACCAATAAATAATCGATCCACCAATGATCAGTCCCAGCACAAACGGGCCGTGCAGCAGCGACAACTTCTCCACTGCGGCCTTGTCGGTAGTACCGTCGGTAAGGCCCATGATGATGGAGAAGATCATGGTGGTAGCACCCACCACGGCAGTACCAATCAGCACGGGTTTGGCCGTTGCCTTGAAGGTATTGCCCGCGCCATCGTTCTCTTCCAGAAGATGCTTGGCGGCTTCGAAGTTCGCGTCAATTCCGTAGTCGCTCTTGAGTTCCTGTTCGATATTGGGAACCTGCTCAATCAGCGACAGCTCGTACACGCTTTGAGCGTTGTCAGTCACCGGGCCGTACGAATCAACCGCAATGGTGACAGGGCCCATTCCCAGAAACCCGAAGGCTACAAGGCCGAAGGCAAATACTGCCGGAGCCACCATCAAGGTTTCCAGCCCCATGTTGGCCATCAGGTAAGCAACCGCCATAAGGCCGGTGATGCTGAGACCCAACCAAAGGCACGAGAAGTTTCCAGCCACCAGACCCGAAAGAATGTTCAGCGAAGCGCCGCCTTCACGGCTGGAATCGACCACTTCCCGAACATGCGCTGAAGATGTTGAGGTGAAAACCTTAACCAGTTCAGGAATAACCGCACCCGCCAATGTACCGCAGGAAATGATGGTGGACAGTTGCCACCAAAGTTTAGAATTGCCACCCAAATCAGGGATAACCAGCCAAGAAACAATATATGTCAACGCGATGGAAATAATGCTGGTGATCCACACAAGGCTGGTCAAAGGTAGTTCAAAATCCATCTTGGCCGCGTTGGCATACTTGGCGAATGTGAGCTTTTCATTGAGGAAGTAGGAGCCAGCAGAGGCAATGATCATCATCACGCGCATGACAAACAGCCATACCAGCAACTGAACCTGAACCATTTCGAACGACTTGCCAGCGGTCTTCTCATTAACAGCCAGCAGAATGAATGTGATCAGAGCCACACCCGTCACGCCGTAGGTTTCAAAACCATCGGCACTAGGCCCAACGGAATCGCCAGCGTTGTCGCCTGTGCAGTCGGCCACCACGCCCGGATTGCGCGCATCGTCTTCCTTGATGTCAAAAACAATTTTCATCAGGTCTGATCCGATATCGGCAATCTTGGTGAAGATACCGCCGGCAATACGCAGGGCCGCGGCGCCAAGGCTTTCACCCACGGCAAAACCAATAAAGCAAGAGCCGGCATATTCGCGGGGCAGGAACAGGAGAATGCAAAGCATCAGCAGCAATTCCACGCTGATGAGCATCATGCCAATGCTCATTCCGGCTTTTAGGGGAATAGCATAAACGAGGTACGGAAGACCTTTAAGACTGGCAAAAGCTGTTCTGGAGTTAGCGAACGTGTTAACACGGATTCCAAACCACGCAACCCCATAACTTCCCAAAATGCCGATCACACTGAACAGCACAATGATGGAAACCTGTTCTGTGGACTTTTGAAGCAACCAGCCAAAGTACATCACGATGACCACGGCGATAAACGCCCAGAGCATCGCGATAAATTTGCCCTGACTAATCAGATATGTTTTGCATGTTTCATAGATGAGTTCGGAAACCTCGCGCATGCTGGGGTGGACCGGCATGGCTTTCAGTTCCTGATAGATCATCAAGCCGAAATAGAGCCCGCCGAAGCAAACGATCAACCCGCCATACAGCAGCATTTTCCCTTTGATGAGGCCGAAAATGAAGGTGGAGTTATCCAGATCAGGAAGGACCAGATCCGCTTCGCTGACATGCTTCGTTGCACTCTTGGCATGCTCTGCGGGAACTGCGGACTTTGCAGCACCATGCTCACCGCTAGTCTTGACCTCTGGCGCCACAGCCTTGGCTGCACCAGACGTTCCGTCTTGGCCAATCGACGTCCGGGGAATCAATGAAATAAGCAGAATGAAGGCAACTGCCATCAAGCCGAGTCGGGGAGAACTGCGAAAAAGCATGGCGGAATCCAATTCCCAGGGAAGGAACAAAACCTGTTTTTTCAGCCTGCGAAGCTGAGTCTTCCTAAAGTATGGCAGCGAAGACGGCTATTCAAGCATGGGATCGTCATTTCTCTACGCCCGGCGTCAATTCACACGCAATTGCCCCAAACACCCAATCATGCCTTCGTCCCAAAACACCCAATCCTCCAAAACTTCGCGCAATTTCGCCACACAATCGACTAGATTTGACGGCCCCACTCTGGTGGCTTACAAACATGGTCCCCTCCACCGTTCAGGTTGTACAGACACGGAGTGCACCCACCATGCGCCGCGAATTCTCCCTTCTGCTCAAAGCGTCTGTCGTCATTCTCATTGCCGGGGTCGCATGGTCGGCTACCCGCATGTCACCCACACCCATCGAAGCTACCGCTGAAACTCCTGCCGCCAAACCCGGCCAGTTACTCGCCGGCGTGGCGCGGATCGACATCACCGGCAAAGGCGACCTGCCCCCGGGAGACACCCTTTATGCCAAGGCCCTGGTTCTGAAGCAGGGAGACACCACGGCAGTTATCGTGACTGTAGATGCTGTGGCCATTGGTGAAATCGGCCCCATCCGCAACGACTACCTAGCCAAGGTACGCGCCGGCCTTACCAAGGATCTGGGCATCGCTCCGGAACGGGTGATGATCAATGCCAGCCACTGCCATGGCATCGTCTGCGCGGATGTGGACGAAAAGACCATTCAGGTGGTCAAGGAAGCTGCCAAGGCCATGGTGCCCGTGCGCACCGGGGTAGGGACAGGACTGGAAAATCGAATTCAAGAAAACCGCCGTTTGAAGCTGAAAAATGGCCGCGAAGCCGATGTCAGGCATGCTTATTCTTTGCCAGCAGACGATGAAGTCGTTGGTATGGGGCCGATCGATCCGCAAGTTGGCGTCTTGAAGCTGGACAAGATCGATGGCAAAACACTGGCGGTGATCTACAACTTTGCCTGCCACCCGATCATGGGCCTTCCCGGAGGCGGAAACACGGCAGACTATGTCGGCTATGCCTCGAAAACCATCGAAAACAATCTCAGCGATGGGGCCTTGGCATTGTTCATTCAGGGTTGCGGTGGCGACATCAACCCGCTGCGATACAAAGACGTCAACCAACCTCGCGACGCCGAACCGCTGGGCAACCTGCTGGGACTGACTGTTCTTAAAACACTCCGCAGTATCGTCTGCACCGACGATGGCCGATTGACCTTGCTACGCCAAGTGATGCGATTGCCTCGCGCCGACAACAAGGCACGTATAGAAGACTTGGAGCAGGAACAGGAAAGACTGGTCAAATCGCTGCGTGGAACAACGCTGAATCTGAAAACGTTTCTGCCTCTTGTTGTGAAGTACCAGCTCGACCCTAATTTCCCAGCGAATTACTCCCATGCCTACATGAGTGACAAGGCCGCAGGCCGCAACAATCTGGAAAAGCTCGACGAAGCCAACCGTGCCGCCATAAAGAGCTACGTCGACAATATCTTAACCATGGAACAATTGACTCGCCTGCAAACCAATCTGGCCCTGCTACGCCGCCACCAAGAAGCGGGTTTGAAGGCCGGAACAGACACGCTAGATGCGGAAGTGCTGGCCTGGAGGATCGGCAATTTCGTGATGGTTACCTTCCCGGGTGAGGTTACCGTGGAGATCGGCCTGAACATCAAGAAGGCGTCGCCGCACAAGCCTACTTTTGTGGCCGGATACACCAACGGCTATCTGTATTACTCGCCAACGGCGGAACAACTGAAAAACATCGGCGGAGCCCAGGAAGACAGCGATTGCAGGCTGGCACCAGCCTGGCAGAAACTGTTCGAAGACCAAGTCGCGGTGATGTTAAGTCGGCTGTAAGGCGCCAACGATCGTGCGCCAGCGACTGCGGCACCCCCCAACTCACGTTGGGGGCTCATGAATGCCAGACGCGCAATTTCCCCAAGCGCCCTAGACCGCTAGAACTCTCGCCCCTAGCGGCCTCGTTTCATGGCGTGGAACCAGCCTATCAAGCCTTCCCGCTCCGGAACCCGCATCGCTAGCAGCACATCGAACGCGGCGCGCGCTTCGGTATCGCGTCGCAAACGTGTCAGCGCCTCGATGGCCATCATCCGCGGTCTTGCCAGAAACGGATGCAATTGCGTGATCCGCGTCGCTGTGGCCAAGGTTTCATCCCACTGGCCTGCAGCCGATTGGGCTTCGGCAAGCAGCATGCCCCAGTCGTTGGCCTTGGGATTGGCAGACCAGAGCTTTTTCGCTTCGTCGATTGCCAATTCATGCCTTCCAGCCGCAATGGCCGACTGAACCAGCTCGGCAAGAACTGTCTCATCTTCAGGCTCGCGCAACTTCAGCGCCCGCGCCAACGATAAAGATTCCTCAGTCTTGCCCTGACTCCGCCAAAGTGCCACCAGCTCCATTCCCACAGGAATATCGTCGGAATGCGCCTGGAACGCCGCCTCCACCAGCGGTTGCCCACGCTCTAGAAACTGTTTTTTGCCCGGAGCCGGCATGGTGCGCCCCAACCGCACCATGGCAAGACCTGTGGCGCGGTCCCTGTCGGCTTGCGGAATGCCCTGACCATTTCGAAACAAAAACAATCCATCCGGCCCACGCAAAGACGGGCCCTTGGATGGCGGCATACTGTCGGGCTTTCGCAAGGTGCGATGATCGGTAATGGAAGCATGCACAATATCGGTATTGCCCACCTTGGGCATGTGGCACTCGGCACAGCGGTCACCTTTGGTCGCGCGGGTGGCTTGCCCTTCGGTGCAGTCGCGGCCTCCTTTGGCTGGCTCGTGGCACGTCATACATTTCTGCCGATAAAACACGCCTTTTTTATCGGCACTTGGTTCGCCATGCGGGTCGTGGCAGGAAAAGCACGACAAGCTCCCTGCGCTGGCTTGATAACATTTGCTCGATTCCATCTGCTCGACCTGACCCACCACCTTCTGGCGCGAATCGTCACCGGCAGACAAGAAGGCTACCGACCAGAAATCGGCAAGATTCAGACCGGGACGAAATTCATCTTGATGGCGGCCTCGCCTGTCTGTGCGCTGGATTCCCTGAAGATGGCACTGCTGGCAGATGGAATCTCGTGCTTCAGCAGGAAGGCGCGCCGGGTTGACGATTGTGTTATCAGGCTTGCCCTTTTCTGAAGTGGATGAAGGCGAGTGGTCTTGCCACCGAGCGACATGCTCGCTCCCGGCACCGTGGCATCGCTCGCAACCTATCCCCTGAAGTCCATCCATGCGGAACGAGTTTAAGGTGCCTGGTACTTGTTCAGGTTGATTCGCATGACAGAAAAGACACGATCCAACAATAGCGCGCGTGAACTGCCTTTCGGCGTGGAATCCGGGTGAGAGATCCCAGATTCCCTTACCCGAAAACCAGCTCAGGGGAGACTGGTAAAGCCTGCCTTCGCCAACCAGATAGGATCGGCCACGTTTGCCCGACCCCAACACCCATGATACCGATTCAATTTCGCAAATACCTCCCGCAGATCCGGGCGGGGCAGATACGGCATGTTCGATTTTTCCGTCTTTGGCTCGCACTTCATGAATGAGGCCCACAGCATCGAACGGGTTGCGCGATGCTGCATCCATTTTTTCCACCGAAGGCAACACGCCCGGCCTACCCATGCTTTGAGCCATGGCATGGCCACGGTAGCGCGTTGCAATTTCAGCATGGCAAACGGCACAGGCAGCATCGCCAGCGACAGCCACACCCGGTTTGGCGTTGGCAGGCGCTTGTGCCGACAACCGGGGATCAGCAACCGTTTCGCTGGTGGCCAATGAAGTTGGCGTGTCGCCTGAGAGAATTTCTGCCTGAGGCGATGGTGCAACACGCAAGAAGAACCATGCGGCAGTGCCGCACACTGCCAGCAGGAAAACCACGGCCGCAGCCAACCGCCATTTCATTCCCGATTTCTCCGCAAATTACAGCAACACACGCGTGTTTTTCAGGCGCAGGCGAAGACCGTCCACCTCGTACAAGCGTCCGGATCCGGATGTGACAAACAAGGTGCCTGCCCCATCGGGAGCGGCTAAACCAGTCAGCGGAGAGCGGCCCAATCTGAGAGAGGCTGTTTCTTCCTTGGTCGTAGGATCCCACGAACGTAGGTAACCGTCGCGACCAATCGATATCAGCCGTGTTCCGGAAGGGCTGAACATGACTCCAGTAACACCTCCAGAATGGCCTGTAAAACTTGTCATCAATTTACCCGACTGAAGATTCCAAAGCATGACCAAGCCATCGTCGCCGCCACTGGCGAGCCTGTACCCGTCGCTGGCGTACGCCAAGCACGAGACTTCGCGTCGGTGCCCCGGGCGGCTGCTCTCCTGAGAGTTCGTTTCAAGATTCCAGATACGCCATTGGCGGTCGGCGGCGCCACTGGCCAATGTGGCGCCATCCGGAGCAAAGGCCAACGATGCCACTTGCTCTTCGCTTCCTGCCAGAACAGCAACCAGCGACGTGGATGAGACATCCCATAAGCGAATTGTCCGATCTCCAGACGCCGAAGCCAGCAGGCGGCCATCGGGAGAGAACGTCAGGGCGCGTATAGTCCACGTATGCCCACGCAGAGTGGCAAGGCGTTCGCCTGTGCCTGCGTTCCAGATATGAATCAGATTATCGGCTCCACCGGTGGCCAAGCGCATTCCATCTGGATGAAAAGCGATGGCAGTTACTGGTTTTTCGTGGCCGATAACGGTCCAGTCGGGTTTGGATTTGCCAACTTCGCGCAGTTCAAGATTGTTATCGACACCCGTGGCAACGAATCGCCCTTGACGGCTGACAGCAACAGGAATGGCACGCAAGACCGCCAATGCCGCTTCCGATTGGCGCCTCACAATCGCAGGGGTGAATGTGCCCACAAGCAGTACAACAAGCCCGAGCGCGGCTGTGACAATCCAAGGCAGTTCAAATGTGATTCCAGCCAACACAACCATCGATGCGATAATGCCCCCTGCCATGGTGCCCAGCCAAGGAGAATCGGCCAGTGTTTGTGGTGCTGCTGGTGCGACCGCCTTGGTTTCTCTGGATGGAGGCTTGAGTGGTGGGCGACTAACAGGATCGGGTGCCCCTTCTCCTGAAATCTGGCTTATTTCCGGCGAACGACCAAAGGTTTGGGGTGCGGAGGAAAAATCCTTGAGGAGTTCATCGACCCATGGGATCTGGTCGGGGGGCTGGCTGCACGCTTGCAGCAAGGCATTGGCCATTCGCTGGATTTCCGGGCGCGGATGGGCCCGCAGGTAGGTGAGAAGCCTCGACTGATCGGGCCTCAGATAATCGAGAGCCCTGAAAATAAGGTTGCGACCGATATGAAACTTGGGCCACAACTTCGTACCTTCTTCACGCAAGGCAGCCAATGTGAGCGCGATAACCAGCGTAGGGAACCGGTCGAGATACTGGTGGTACGGTTCACGCATGCGATATGGATGCTGATAGGCCCTATGCCCCGTCTCATATGAAGGCAAATCAGCCACACTGGGAATCCACATACCGTCGAGGTCGACCAGTTTAAGGCTGAACCTCATATGGCCTTCCGGCACCAGAATAATATTGTGATGCTGCAAATCGCCATGGGCGATACCGGACGCGCGCAACTGCCCCACAAGTTTCAGCCAAATCTTGTAAAGGGCTTCGCATACCTCTGGGGAGTCGTGATGCTTCTGGAGGAACGTGTGCAGGCAGTAGCCTTCGATCCACGGCATCTGCACCAATGGCAGCACCTGTTTGCCCGGCTCAAGGCCGTGCTCGTGCCAGGTAAACTTCACGAACTGCGGCAAATCGTGCTTGGCCAAGTAAGCGGCAATTCCACGGTATCGGCGACGCAAGCCGGGCGTCTTTTTATGAAAGCACTTGATGGCCCATCGCTGGCCGTCGGGAGTGGTGTAATCAAACACGGCGCCAAATCCACCCACCATGGCGATGGGCATGCCGGCATCGTCGCAGCGGACGGTACCGCCTGCCAAAGCTTTCACGCGCAGAATAGCTTCCGGGTTTTGCCAAGCTACAGCATACTGTTTCGCGGATGGCCAGCGCATGAACGGTTCCCGGCTCACAATTGGTGAGGAATGCTGGACGCACCCTCTACTGAGTATTCTACCGGGCCGGTACGCATCTGTCGCTAACCAGCAATAAGATGCCTGACATCTCGGGCAGAGATTTCAGCAAGGCTGCCCACCACCTTTGCGGCACCAGCAGCCATAAGTGAGGCTTCTGAATGGTGTGCCACAAAGGTGACACCAATGCTTCGCATACCGGCCGCCGTGGCGGCTTCGATCCCTGCCACGGCATCTTCCAAAACCAAGCAGTGAGCCGGTTCAACCCCCAAACGGCGGGCCCCTTCAAGAAATACCTCGGGGTCGGGTTTGCCACGGCGGGTATCTTCCATGCCCACACAGGCACCCAACAAATTGCCTACTCCGGTGAGCTCAAGGATCAGCTCGAGGTTTCCCCGGGGAGCACTGGAACCTATGGCTTGAAGCGCCCCTTCCTGCGCCAAGCCTGCCATCAGAGAGCGTGCCCCCGGTAAGAGTTCTACACCTCGTTCCCGCGTGGCGGCACGGTACATTGTTTCCTTGATTTCACCCTGCCGCGCGGCTTCAGCTTCCGTCATGCCCGCGGGGAAAAGGTATTGGAAAATCTCGGGATTACGGCGGCCAAATGTTGCCTTGAAATCGTCCCGTGTGAACGGGCGTCCCAATGAGGCGCATAAACGGACCCACGCGTCAAAATGCAGCTCCGCTGTATCGACAAGAGTCCCATCCATGTCCCAAAGGACAGCCCAAGGCTTCAAGAAAGTCACGTGAAACTCCCAGCAAATGGAATTGGCTGATTCAAATCCCGTCTGCTGTTCGATTGTAGAAACCAGACGAGCCGACTTCATGGTCTGCGCGCCAACCTTCAAAACAGGGCATACCCTTCCAGCTTCCAGTTTCTTAAGCTACTTATGCAAGATTGCGCAGCGGCCCATCGCGAGACATTCATGAAGGCAACCCTTTGGCTCAACAAGAGCTATTCCAACACTTTCAACGTGGTGGAATCTCTTAAGCAAACACAGCCTCATGAATCATTGCGCGTGATCTGCACGCACACCCAGAAAGGTTTTATTGCCGGGGCCGTTGCCGACCATGCGGAACTGGAGCCATCCATTCTCAGGTCTGCCGACTACCTACCTTTCGCGCTCGACTTTTGTCTCAAAAACCAAGTAGAACTATTTTTGCCGGGAAAGCACACAAACGGCATGGCAAGGCACCGGGCGCGGTTCGAGCAACAGGGCACACACTTAATGGTGGCCGCATCTTCCGCCACTCTCGACCTCATGGAAAGCAAAGAGAAGCAGTACCAAGCCTGCCCACCCGATTTCCCCCTGCCCAAGTGGCGATGCTGCCGAACGCTTGAGGAGTTCGATCTGGCCCATGCGGAATTGGCCGCCACTGGCGCCACTGTTTGCATCAAACCGACTGTTTCTGTTTATGGGCTTGGATTCAAGATTCTGGTGGGGGCAGGTGGAAGGCAACACCGGCTGTTCTCTGGCGATTCCACCCACATAGGGCTAGACGATTGCCGCCGCGCACTGGGAGAAAAACCCACCTTCAGGGGTTTGATGGTGATGGAATTGCTTCCGGGCCCGGAACGCAGTGTCGATTGCCTAGGGCATGAAGGCCGATTGGTGTGTGGAGTGGTCCGCAGGAAAAGCAACAGTGGTGAACCTGGCCAGTGGATTGAAGATCATCCAGCGGTTTTGGAATGGTGCGCCCGCCTAACGGAGCATTTTAAACTGACAGGCCTCTACAATATACAGTTCAAGGAAGACTCTTTAGGCAATCCGCTGCTTCTGGAAATCAATCCGCGCATGTCGGGCGGTTTGGCCATGGCCTGCACGGCCGGTGTTAATTTCCCTCTATGGGCAGCGCGATTGGCCATGGGAAGTGCCACTCCAAAGGATGTGCCGCAGCCGCGCACCGGCTTCCGCGTCTGCATGGCCAACCGGGCGGTGATGCTATGACAGCCCCGCAAGGATTAGCCACACTTCAGGCTGGAACACTGAAATGGAGCGTATCGCACTCGTATATGCCTGTGGAATCCTTGTGCCGTTTTGGCACGCGCCGAAGCCGACGCCGGGGCTTTGTGTTCCTCAGTACCGTGCTAGGCAAACACATTCCAGTCGTTCCTTCCATGGTGATCGCCAATCAGAAAGAACTCGCCGCGCGATTGCCCAAAGCTGAAAATGTCGTGTTTGTTGGGTTGGCGGAAACCGCCATTGGTTTGGCACAAGGGGTTTTCGAGGCTTATCTGGAACAGCACCCGAATAGTTGCGCCCTATTCACACACACCACGCGGCACCAACTTGCTGAAAGTCCATGGTATAACAGCCAAGAACCGCACAGCCACGCTCCGGATCATCTGGGATATGGTTTTGAACCCAATCTTCTTGAAAATGCACAGCAAGCACGGACTCTTGTGCTGGTTGACGACGAAATCAGCACAGGCACCACACTATTGGGATTGGCAGAAGCATTGCGGCAGCGCCTTCCAGCCATCGAACATGTGGTGCTGGCCTGCCTGACCGATTGGTCGGGCCCGGCGGGACACGCGCGATTTGCTGCCGCAGGGGCATCGGTAGTAGCACTTTGCCAAGGATCGTATTCCTTTGAACCGAATCCGGATTATCAGCCAGATGCTGCACCCGATGCACGGGGTGCTTCGCTGTGCCTTGAAGGATCTATTCTGAAAAATCATGGCCGCGTGGGTCGGAGTAATTCACTGCCGGAATGCTCACTAACTCCAGCCGATTTGGCCATTCCACCAAACAGCACCATTTTGGTTCTAGGAACAGGTGAATTTCTGCACGCACCACTTCGATTGGCACTCGCATGGGAACGCGCCGGCTACCGGGTGCTGTTCCAGTCAACCAGTCGGTCTCCTTTGGCATTGGGAGACGGTATTGGATCGGTGCGCCATGTCAGCGACCATTATGGCGACGGCGCACCCTATTACATTTACAACCATGAATCGGCTGGTGCCGACAGGATTGTGGTGTGCCACGAAACACCAAATACCCCGGTGATTGAAAACCCGGGCTGCCCTGTTATCTGTGTGCGCTTTGGAGAAGATGGCACATGCGTCAGGTAACATTTTTAGACCTCGACGACACACTGCTTCAGACCAGGCACAAATGCCCACCGGGTGAACCTATCGAGGCCGTGGCTTGGCAACGCGACGGCGAGCCTATGTCCTACATGACATCGCGACAAAAGGCCTTTCTCGACCGGATGGAATCGTTAGGATCACTCGTATTTGTCACAGCGCGCACCACCGATTCCCTTCGCCGCGTGAGATTGCCGAAAAATGCTTGGCATGTCACCTCGTTTGGTGCAGCCATCCGCACCCCAGACGGACATCCATTCATCGCGTATAACCATGCGGTTATTGCAGATCTGCAACCAGTGTTGGCAATCCTGGAAGACTTAAAAAAACAGCTCCATGATGCATCGATGGGAACCGGCGTACGCGTCCGGCTGATCGACGATGAAGGATTGCCTGTGTACATCGTGGCCAAGCACCCCGGAGGCAGGGGCTCGGCGCTCGATCCACTGGAGTCTTTCGCCCGAACCATACTGCCTCCACAGTTTTTTCTTCACCGCAACGGCAACAATCTGGCCCTAGTGCCGCAGGTTGTTGCCAAGGAACGCGCCGTGCGCTACCTGATTGAAACAACATTTCCAGCCACCGAATGGACCAGTTTGGGCGTGGGCGACAGCCATACCGATGGGCCATTCCTTGCCTGCTGCGACTGGCGCATCGTGCCATCGAACAGCCAGTTGTCTCGCCGCCTGGACCATCGGTATCCGCCGGAGACAACCTGATGACATCTGTTTTATCCGGAAGCTACGCCTCCAGCGATGTTCAGTTCCTGCTCAAACCCGTGACAATGGCCACAACCGAAGTCTCGGAAAAAGAACGACTCATTCAATCTGGAATATGCCATTATAGCGAGATGATCGGCGAGGAAGCCCTTCCCGATTCCGATTACATGGACCTATTCCACGCGGCATTCAATGCCAATGCCAAGCGCTTGGCTGTGGATCTGTCACGACTGGCCTCGGCGCTGGCTTCCCGTCACCCTGCCGGCATGGTATTGGCTTCGCTGGCCCGCGCTGGCACCCCACCCGGTGTTATTCTTCACCGATTGTTGGCGGACCGTGGCGCTCGTTCACCACACTATTCCATATCCATTATCCGTGATCGTGGCGTGGATACTGTCGCGATCGACCACATACGTGACAAGCACCCGAACCTACCGATCGTCTTTATCGACGGCTGGACAGGCAAGGGCACCATGGCACGTGAACTGCAGCGGTATATCAATGCTTACAACACCGAACGGGGAACCGCCCTCGATCCGGGACTGGTTGTGGTGACAGACCTGTGCGGGGAAGCGGCACTCGCCGCAACAGACGAAGACTATCTGATACCCTCCGGAATACTGGGAGGTATTGTTTCCGGTCTGGTGAGCCGGTCGATCCTTAACAATAAAGTGGTGGGCCCGGGTGATTTTCACGCCTGCACGGTACTCGAACACCTCAAGCCGCACGATCTTTCGCGTTGGTTTGTTGACACGGTAACAGAACTGGCACGCGCCAATCGCGCCGAGGCTGACAGGGCACCTCCGTGCGGTGTATTTCAAGCATCGGGCCGCTCCGCAATTATCAGGTTGATGGCATTGTTGGCCGAACATTATGGAATTACCGACAAGGGGCGGATCAAGCCCGGTATTGGCGAGGCTACACGGGCCTTGCTTCGACGGGTACCCAAGGCCATTGTGGTGCGGGATATTCACGGCTCACAGGTCAGGCATCTGGTTCATCTGGCTCGTAAGCGGGGTGCAGATGTGTACGAAGATAAAAACCTGCCCTGCGAAGCTGTGGCGCTTATTCAGGAAGTGGGATCATGAAAGCACACCTGCACGATGCATGGGGGTTGGGTGTTCCCCTTTATGTTCCGGGTGATCATCCACGGCTGGAAGAAACCTTGTCTGGAGGCCGGTGCCCCGGAGCAGGGACGGTGATTATTTGTTTGGAAGACGCGCTGCGCGCAGAAAACGGTGCGAATGCCGAGGCGCGGCTTCTTTCAATACTTCCCACGCTCCCCATTATGCCCACTGGCCCCCACCTGTTCTGCCGGCCACGCGACTTGGACCAACTGGCCAGGTTGGCGCGCTCGGAAGCATCTTCCCGCCTGACAGGGTTTGTGCTTCCGAAGGTTTCACCTGAATCATGGGCTGCCGCCAACGACCTTACCGAACACCATGGTGGATGGCTGATGCCTGTGCTTGAGACCGCACTTGTTTTCCGCCCTTCCTTGATGGAAATCATGCTCAATGCACTCCTTAAACGCCGCGAACGATTGCTGGCAACGCGGTTGGGCGGTAACGATTTGGGTGGATTGCTCGGAATCAGGCGCACCCGGGGCGTCTACGCCCACGATGGACCAACGGGAGCGATTCTTTCGATAACGAGCGCTATGCTCCTCAGCCATGGGATACCAGTATCTGGCGTGGTGTTTGAACATCTCGACGACACCGGCGGCCTAACCCGCGAAGCGGTAGACGATGCCGGGCGCGGCCTAATTCCCAAGGCGGCAGTGCATCCAGAGCAAGTTGGAGTGATTTCAACGGCCTACCGTGTGGTGCCAACCGATGTGGAGCAGGCCCGGCAAATTCTGGTGCACGATGCCCCGGCAGTGTTCCAAAGCCACGGCGCCATGGCGGAACCTGCCACCCATGCGCCATGGGCCCGGTCAATTTTGGACCGACTTCGCGTATTTGGTGAAACTCCTCAGCGTGAATCCATAAACTAAGAGTTGATTGATTCATGGGGCCATGCGGCCCGGGCTTCTGGAGCCAATACGACATGGCCGTGTGGACGCAGGAACGACTGCTTGGTTGTGTGCAGTCGCTCGATTCGCGTGCGCGCTTGGTTTCTGCCGGGCCCATTCGACGCCAAATCAAGGAAGATCTCGATCTTGTTGGCCCCACGCTCACTGTTCCGCATCGATTTGGCTGGGTCATTTCAGCCAAGCGGTTTCTGGCAGCCGGGTTGGCATCGCACCTTGCTCCCGGCGTGAACCACATTTTTGCGATTGCCTGCCCGACCTTGCGCGAAATGGAGAGCTGGAACGAAGAGCAAGGCCAGTCTTGGGCGCGGGGCAAGGTGGCGCATCTGCAAGCAGATCTTGAACTTGCCACCATCAACGTAGCCGATCTGCGCGCCACGCTGGGCGAACCAGCGTGGGAAGAGATTTGCACTGTGCTTCATGAAGAACGACGTACAGCCCTCGATGCCGATGAAACCACCGTGGCGCGTGAATTCTTGGCGGTATGGCACGAACTGGAAGTATCGCGGCCCGGGGCCACAGGTGTGTGGTTCCCAAGCGTGTCGCGGGAATGGCTGGCGCCATGGCAGGCAGCGCTGCCTACGCCCCTTCCCGTTTGGGAATCGACCAGCCCTAACTTAGCGGGCACCGCATCTATCGCCGACTTACCAGAGTGGTTGAGCCTCGACATCGATCAAAACCCAGATGATGGTTGTCGGGCTGCTGCGGCTCAATTAGTCGCATTGTCTTTCACGCGCGGGCACCGACATGCGCATGCCCTGCTAGCCGACTGGCAGGCTGCCTTGGCTATCGATTCCCAGCCGCTGGAACGGGTGGATCTTTTTGGTTGGATCACAACCCTTGGGCAGGTCCCGATTCGGCAGATTCTGCCAGAACGTGGCACTTTGCTGGCCGCCCGCCTCCTCAAACGCTGCCTGCACAATCTCCCGCGTGTGGGCCTTCCGAATGATGCCGAGCGGGCCATCGAAGCGCACCTAAGGCACCGGCTCGATTCCACCGATGAACGATTGATTCAGGAAGTTCGTCCAGCGGTCAATCAGGCCATGCGCGATGCGGGGCTGACAGGTTCCACATTCCTAGAGCGACTGGCTTCCGAGAAAATCGAAGGCGAACTGCTCGACCGACTCTCCAATCATGGATCTTTAGCCATATCGGATGTGCGCGATGCCCTCGCGCGGGGCCGGCTGAAATTGAACGACCTTGCCGGAGTGGGAGAATGGCTAGGAGGCGACGCGCTGTTGCGGGCCGACCGCGCTCTGGCAAACCGACTGCCGGGAGGATACCGTCGCGGTGAAGCCTACAATCGTTTCCTGCAGCGGCTAAGCTCGCTGTTTTTTGGAACGGGATGGGGCAGATTGTTGTTCCTGAACCTTATCCTTCCACTTGCCATCTGCTTTGTCGGCATTAAGGGGCTGCAAGAACTCGCGCACTATGGCTTATTGGCAACATTCCAGAAACAGGACATCCTCCGGGAACTTGACGATACTCTGCCCAATCCTTCCCCTTGGTGGTTGCCTTTGGACATTGAAGAAGCCACCCATGGGGGACGTCCTACTGCCGCCGATATGGACCAAATTGAGCCGAATCTGGAATTGGTGCTGGGAAACACCGTCTGGTATGCAGGCGGGACTATCGTGGCCATTGTCCTCATTCAATGGCCTGCACTACGTCATTCCTGCGCCCACGGTTTCTGGATTCTGGGGGTGGTCTTACATCGATTGCTGATCGATATGCCTGCTGGAATTGTCCGCTGGCTGTCGTGGCTGATCAGGCTTCCTGTGATTCGTCCACTGTTCCAGTTCGCGCTCAGGCCAATCGTATTGGCTTGGATCACCTTGGTATTTGCCAAACGCCAAGAGCATTTACACGGCATCACGCTGCAATGGCAGACACAAATTGCTGTTTTTTCAGGCCTTTTTATCGTCTATATCTCGCCGGTGTGGCGGCGTGCTGAAGAATATATCATGGACGCCGCCGCTTGGGCCTGGAGCAACCTCGGACTGGCTTTCCTTTTGGCTCTCATCGATTGGATTTTATCGATCTTCCGGCAACTGATGGATATCATCAGCCTTTGGCTGGGATGGCTGGAACGCTGCCTCATGCGACGGCCTGGCGGAAGCCGGATGACGCTTGCGTTCATGGCGCTCATCAGCCTTGTATTGTCGCCTATTGTCTATCTCTTGCGGTTTGGTTTTACCGTGCTGTTGGAGCCACAAGTCAACCCTGTCAAGCATTTCCCCGTGGTTTCCGTGGGGCATAAAATCATGCTGCTCCTCGTGCCGACTGTCACACAGTTTGTCAGTGATCGCACCGGAATGGCGTTCGACTACTGCTTGGTGATGGTGTTCACGGTGATCGGATTGATTCCCGGATTCTTGGGCTTCATGGTGTGGGAATTAAAGGAAAACTGGCGCCTTTACATCGCCAATATGCCTATGGGACTCAATCCGGTTTCTTTTGGTTCGCATGGGGAAACCACCCGGGGCATGTTGGTTCCGGGATTTCATTCAGGAACATTGCCCGCGCTTTTCCGACGTGCCCGCCAAGGTCGCGCCTCGTCTGAAGAATTCCACCATGTCGAAAATGAAATCTCCCGATTCTTCGCTTCCGAGCTGCTTGCATTGCCACTGGGAATACCCTCTTTTCCACGCATGACCATCCACCATGTTTCGATCAGCAACTTCGCGCTGGGCGCGACCATCGCCATGAATGAAATCACAGCGCGTTTAACGGTCAGGTGGCGAGGTCAATGGATTGAAGCCGACTGGGATGACACCGACCTACGCGCAGCACTCGACCCCAAACAACGTATGGCATGGGACGATGCCCTGTCGGGCTTCTGGAAAAAAACAGATATCGACCTTCTGGCTCCGGCACTGCTGGCGGCTTCAGGAGCCAAGGCTTATGGGGCTTTGGAAAGTGGTTTGTGGCTGGTAATGCCGGACAAAAAACGCCGGTTGACCTATTTATGGAACAACCGCGAAGATCTCCTGGTGCCAGAAGAAGGCAACGGTCCTGCCCTGCCCCGCGCCGATATCCTTACGGCTGAACATACCATAGCGTGGCGCGACTGGAGCGCGCGTTGGCAGCAACGGGTAAACGGCACACAAGGCGTCTGACTGTGTAGAGACTTCTAGGAGTCCACCTAATTTCAGAAAGCCAATTGGCGGCTCCCTGAAATCAGGCTAACATTTATTCACTACTCTCACCCGCGCGCGTTGAGCACCACGGAATTGTCGTCGGCAATATTGACCCAAACATGAACGTGGGGTGTGCCACGGAAATGCCACACAAATGCCGGCCCTTCCAAACGCCAATTATCCCACACGCCATCGGCACCCAGATCGGACTCTTTGTAGAACACAATCCGGCAGGCTTCGAGCCCGCCGCGGGCTGCGAGGCATGCGCGGACTTCGTCGCGGTCTTCCTTGCGGAACGGTTCAATCAGCGTGGCAAGCGCCTTGTTCACCTTTTCGAGTGACGCACCCTTGAGCTCCTTGAGTGGCAACCCGGGAATGGTGGCGGGATCCTTGCGGAAGCTCACAGCCGATTCCGGTGGTCGCTTTTCCACCAACGCGCGCTTCTTCTGGTCGGCGTCCAATGCTGCATACACAGCGTTGGCTGCCAAAGCCTGTGGCCAGAACACATTGTTGGGGTGACCGGGCTTCTCGGTGAAACCGCTCGCCGCATGCCCGTAAAATATCGGGCCGCCAAAGGCCACATGGGGTTCAGCATTACCATCGGCGCGCAGGGTCATGTGTCGGCCGGTCATAACAAACTGAAATTTCTTATCTGGTTCGCCAAAGAGGGCAATGCTTTGCTCGTCTCCCCATGGACGACCATCGGTATCGTCTTTCAACTGTTTGAGGAATTTCGGATACCATTCCGGATCGACGAGCGCCTTGAAAATATCGTGGATCAGCATCTGCTGCTTCTTGGAATAAAAATCCGACGTAACATGTGGCTCGGTTACTTGCCAATTATTGGAAACAAATGTCCGCAGCAATCCCCTGTCTTTGGCGCGGTGGTCCCATTCAAACGCCATCACCTTGCGCTGGGCTGGGGTGAGGCCGCGGAAAAGTTCAACAACAGCCACCTCAGCGTCGGAAGACTTCGAGGGCGCTGCTGCTGCCAGCAGTGGTGTCGTGGCAGCCCCCGCCACCACACTTCCCATGGTGCCTAGAAATGCCCGCCGATCATGGTTCAGGTGCATGGTTATTGTCTCCCGTTCGTGTTTTAAACCTGCCTCATCTAGTCGAGTAACCAACCGACTGTAGCATTTCCAGAGAGGTCACGCCACCGTTCCAAGCATGGCCTCCCTTGCCTATGGGCCATGTCATGGCACTCTCTCCACCCGATTTCAACAAACCCGGGCCACCAACTGCGGGAGATCCCCCCGAAACCATCATTATTTGCGGCATGGGGCGCGTGGGTAATGCGCTTGCCGAATACCTTGTTTCCACAGGCACGCATATCACCTGCATCGATTCCAAACCGGCGGCAGACCACATTCGGCCGGATGGTTCCCGCATACTGGCGGGCGATTGCCGCGACCCCGCAGTGCTGAAGCGCGCGGGCGTTGAAAATGCTCAGGCTGTGATTGCCGTTACCAACGATGATCAGATCAACCTGCGCACGGCCCTGATGGCGCGGGGCATCAACGAAAATGCCCGCCTTGTGGCCCGTATTCAAAATGAAATCCTGGTCGAACGCCTCGGGGCGGCCATCGAGCATCTGCAAGCCCTCAGCACCTCGCGCCTGACAGCCCCGCTGATCGTTGCCGCTGCTCTCAAAAATGAATCGGCAGTAACAGAAATCCTAGGCAGTTTCAGTCTGGGATTGTCCAAAGAACACACTTGGGAATTAGCCCGCCTGCGCGTGGGGCGAAATTCGGCTCTCATTGGCCTGACTGCCGAACAGATAGCCGAGCGTCAAGGTGCCGCTGTTGCTGGAATTGGCCGGGATCCTGCTCCCATGCGCCTCATCGATCCTTCTGAACCCAAAGAGTTTATTCGGGCAGGCGATTGGCTGCTGCTGGCAGGGCCAACCGGAAAATGGAACTCCACGGGTGGCGCGGGCAACGACCTTGCAGATAACGGACTCCGCTGGGCCTCGGGTTGGCGGCAACTTATCCGCTTCTCGCGCAGCGCGTTTCCGTACGACCTTTCGGTGCCGTTTGCCACCCTCGCTCTGGTTTTGGTGCTTCTGGCCAGCACGATGCTCTTCGCCACGGTACTAGAGAAATCACTTGCCGATTCTGTTTTCCGTAGTGTGTCGA
>CAMCLK010000055.1 GCA_945875585.1 Candidatus Kuenenia stuttgartensis
CCTGACTTCGCTGATCAGCGTTGCGAAACACTAAGCCAATCGGAGTGCCGTCTGTTTTGCCTTGGTATACGCCCGAAATAATCTCAGGTGCATCGTCTTCTTGACGCTGGGTTGTCAGCTTCGATTGCCCGGGCCTGCGCCTACGCAAATCGGGCATTAAGTCGTCTATGGAAAGGTCGAGACCCGCTGGGCACCCGTCTACAATGCAAAGGTATCCCGGGCCGTGGCTAACGCCTGCGGTTGTAACCTTAAGCAATCGACCCCATGTGTTTCCAGCCATGCCGTGCCTCTGGCCATCTGGCCCGTGATTCCAGTTTCCGTCTTATTTCTTATCATCAAAGTACCACCCCGTGGTTCCCTGTGAGGAAATCCCTTGGCTATCATCGACTTGCGCAGCGACACAGTGACCCGTCCAACCCTTGCCATGCGTGAAGCCATGGCGGGCGCCGAGGTGGGGGACGACGTTTTTGGCGAAGATCCTTCAATCCGCCGTCTCGAGGAAGAAACCGCCGCCCTGTTTGGTCATGAATCAGCCCTTTTTGCACCTTCTGGCACCATGACCAACCAGATTGCCATCAAGGCCCATACACAGCCCGGCGATGAAATGATCTGTGAAGAAACATGCCACGTTTACACGTGGGAAGCTGGGGGGCCGGCCGTTCTGAGCGGGGTTACTTGCCGAACCATTCCGGGTGATCGCGGAGTGATTGAACCCGGACAGCTTCTAGATAAGATTCGGCCCATCAATGATCATTTCACACGTACAAGGCTCGTCGCACTCGAAAATACCCACAACCGAGGTGGTGGTCGCGTTTATCCGCTGGATTACATCAAGGCGATCCGGGAATGGACACGCACCAACAGCTTGATTCTCCACTGTGACGGTGCGCGCATCTGGAATGCGATGATTGCTACCGGAACTTCGGCGGCAGAGTACGGCGCGCAGTTCGATTCCCTTTCAGTTTGCTTCAGCAAGGGTTTGGGTGCTCCAGTAGGTAGCGCAATTGTGGGTTCGCGAGATTTCATTAAGAGGTGCCGGAAGGTCCGTAAACTCTTTGGAGGCGGCATGCGGCAAGCCGGCTTTCTCGCCGCAGCTGCATTGCATGGACTAAGGCACCATGTTGATCGATTGGCCGAAGACCACGCGCATGCCCAAGTACTCGCTAAAACATTGAGGCAATTGCCAGGAGTCAGACTCGATCCCGATTCTGTCGAGACGAATCTGATTTGGTTCCGCCTCGATCCAACTGTGGGAAGTGCCAACCAATTGGTTGCACATTTGAAGGAACGAGGGATCTTGGTGCATCAGTCCGGCCCGGAGCTGATGAGGGTCTGCACACATTTAGATGTGTCTGCAAAACAGATTGATCAGGCTTGTAGCGTGTTTGAAGAGCTCCTTGGTTCTCGAGCCTCACGCAATACCATTTTGTGAACCTGTAATGGAATTGGGCGACTTGGCCGATTATGAGGCCTTCAGATGTTGTTCAGTTTTATGACATTCGTGTTTATTTTCGGTCCAACGCACAAACATGGCCGATAATAGGAGTGTGAAGGCTGACTGTGATTAGCCAACACGAAGAGAAACGCGACTGGGTTCCCATCTGTTTTGCCCAGTTGGACCGACTCTTAGGCTTGTCTTGACGGTTTGACCGTCATAAGCTTCGGTTGCCGGATTGTCATTTCTGGCCGGAAACCGGAGGAAAGGATGCTCCTCATGTCAACGCACACGATGGATCGCCTGCGTGGCCCCAAAAGGAATCCAGGCAAGGTTCAGCCCATGCACGATGCTCGTCACGAAGGCGCTGCAATTCGCTGGGATTTGGTTAATCGGATCCGCGAAGAAATCGCTCGCGGCGACTACGATACCGAGGAGAAACTCGATGTCGCCATCGACCGCTATCTCGACAGCCTTGAAGGCCGGGACTGATTCTGGGAATGCCCACCGCTCCAATGGGGAGGTGGTGCTGCCCACTATTTCGGTTTCGCTGTCTCCCGAGGAAAAATTCCGGGAATATCTGGTCACCAGATCACGTCCCCAACGTTTCACGGATCAACAGCGTGACATGGTTCGGTTTATCTTTGCTCAACACGAGCATTTTGATGCCGACACCTTGATCGACGACATGAAGCGCGCTGGACTTACTGTTTCGCGCGCCACTGCTTACCGAACACTAACCAAGTTGGTTGATGCCGGACTTCTGCGCCGGCACGAAACGGGTGGACGAACCCGTTACGAGCATGATTACGGTTATCCTCACCACGATCACCTGCACTGCCAAGCGTGCGGTATCATGATTGAATTTCAGGTGAGTGGCATCGATTCGATCATTCGCGAAGCCGCCAGCCAGCATGGCTTTCAGGCTGCTAGCCATAGTTTTATTGTGCAGGGAACATGTTCTGCATGTAGGCAGCGTCGGGTTGCACAGCGCCGACTGGACCGAATCTGATCCTGATCCTTCTGAAACGCGCCTTCAAGAGGTTCCGGATGTCATCCGGAACCCCTTGATGTGACCGTACATTTATTCAGATCAAGCCTTTTTAGCTGGAACCTCAAATCCTTTGCGGTATTCGCGTGAGAGCATCGAGTTTGCCTGACTGTCTCCCACAAACCGTTCGGTAACGGGATCAAGTTTCAGTGGACGGCCAACAGTTAGTGGTGTGTTGGTCAAATCGATATTGTTGTCTTTCAAGTGGGATTCCAGACGTGTCAGGCAATCCTTCATTCCGGTGCCTGAATCGAGATCGGTAAGCTTGCCCGCAAGTATTTCCGGTTTGCCCAGTCGGTGGCTAATGTTACCCAGATGGCACAGGCCACTCGAAAGGTGCCCTTCAAGAATATCAGCATTCAGATCCGACGATTTCCGACTGCGTATAGCCTTGAGGAAGTTAGCGTAATGATCGGCACCACCCTTGAATTCTTTGGTCTTCTTGCCGTCAGGATCAAAAAACGTGGCTGAATTGTATCCGGAAATCACCATGTAGCCGCGTTCACCAATGAAAACATTGCCGACACCCGCTCCTTTATAGGGCTGTGTCTTCAAGCCGCGGACTTCAAAAATGAGCGTGCTTGACCCGTAATCGAATGCCGAAACATGCGTGTTGGCTGTTTCGCCATCATCCTGGTAACCAACGCGGCCTCCCACGCTGAAAATTTTAGGTGCCAGAGTGTTTTGGTTCAGGCCCCACCGTGCTACATCCATCTGATGGATGCCTTGGTTCCCTAGGTCTCCGTTACCTGTGTTCCAGACCCAATGCCAGTCGTAATGCAGGCGTTGGCGATTGATGGGGCCTGCGGCGGCAGGTCCGGTCCAGAGGTCGTAATTGACTGATGCTGGAACCGTAAAAGCTTTATTGGTTTTGCCAATGGAATTGCGCGTCTTGTAACAAAGGCCAATCGCAAGGTTGACCTTGCCGATTTCCCCATTGTGCATGGCCTCAATGGCCTGACGAATGCCCGGCTGGCTGCGGACTTGGGTGCCGGTCTGACAAATTTTTCCCGTCTCTCGCGCCACTTCTACAATGCGGCGACCTTCCCAAACGTTGTGGCTGACGGGTTTTTCAACATAAACATCTTTCCCGTGCTGCATGGCCCAAATGGCCATCAGGGCGTGCCAATGATTGGGAGTGGCAATGCTAACCGCATCTATTTCGCGATTTTCCAGAAGTTTGCGGACGTCTTGGTAATATTTGGGCGCCTTTACCGTTTTCTCTTCCACGGCTTTCATCGCCTTGCCAATAACTGATTCGTCGGCATCGCAAATGGCCACAACCGTGGAGCCGGACTGGTCGAGGTAGCCGCGTACGTGATCCATGCCACGGCCATTGACGCCAATTACGGCCACTCGGAGCTTTTCACCGGGGTTGGATTTCTTTTCTGGGGCTGCAGCTGTAATAGCACCAGATGATGTAGCTACTGCGGCCGCAAGAGCGCTGCTGGCCTGTACGAAATCACGTCGTGTCAGTTGGCTCATGGAAATTCTCCAAGTGCTGATGGTGTGGCGGACTTTTAATTTCATCGATGTCTGCCGGCGAGTCAATCGTCAGTGCGTTTAAAGTTCGTACTCTTGGGGTTGGAGAGGTTGTTCTGCGTGAACCCATCCGTGGTCCCATGATCGAAGAAAGCGTGCTCACCCTCGTTCAGGCCAACCCCACTACCGTGAGGGTTGATGGCCCATTGGGACCAGTGGGGATTGTTACGGCAACTAATCCGTCCTGGACTGCTGGACGTTTTTCCCGTGTTTGGGCCGAAATTCGGGAATGGCGCGATCGCCCCCTATTGGCACGCGTTCTCGCACCGGGTTGGACAACCGGATGGGAAATCATTGATGCCGATGATGCCACTCTCGGAGCTTGGCCTGCATTGGGTGGGGCTCCACGTGTGGGTGACCGTGAACTTGGTCAACTGGTGAGGCGGCCGGGCGAAACGTCTTGGGAACTCAAGGATTTTGGTCGTTTGGTGGTATGGAAGCACCTGAAGGGGGCCACCGAGGTACATTTTGAAACTGCTTGGCCTCACCATGCGGTACGTCTAACAGCATTAGGCATCGCCTTGGCGGAGTCGGTTCGGGCAGGCTCCATCACCTAGTTCTCTGGTGCCAGCTCACCTAATAAGCCGTGCAACCCTTCACTGCCCATGGTCAACACCCTGTTACCGACGTTGATTTCATGAAGGTCATCCAGCGGTTGGCAGGACAGAAATGTAATAATCTGCCCAGGCATCAATCCAAGGTCTTGCCAGCGTCGCAGTCGTTCTGGCGAATCGTCGCGCGCTTCCCGAATGAGCACGCGTTGGCCGGTAGTGAAAGTTGCCAGCGACCTCAGCGATCGTTGAACCAAGTCGCCAGAGGCTGTTGGTATGGGGTGTCCATGCGGGTCCTCAATGGGTTCACCCAAATATTGAGCTATCGCGCGTTCCAGACGAGGTGACAATGAGTGCTCGAGCGCCTCTGCTTCAGCATCGACCTCGCTCCAATCCAGTCCCAGCGCCCGTGTCAGGAACAGTTCAATAAGGCGGTGGCGGCGAATCACCCGGCGTGCTTCAAGACGACCAGAGGCTGTTAATAAAGCCCCTTCCCCACTGCGGTAGTCGATAAATCCAGCGTCACCGAGTCGCTTCAACATCCCGGTCACGCTGGGTGGGGTAACACCCAAACGGGCAGCAATGGCTTGTGGGGAGACCCTTCGAACCCCATCCTCCAGTCCATGAATCGTTTTCAGATAATCTTCCACAGCCGGGCTGGGCCGATCGCCGGGAGCTGTTTCTGAAAAGGGTTCGGCGGTCATAACCATGCGATACCTAGCCGTAGTTGTTCAGAAGAATCTATGGCTTGGCGTTGGTTTTTCACTGTGTTTTTGTTGAAAGAACGGTTTTTCTCTTCCATTCACACACAATTTATGTGTAGATGAATTACCTCTCACTCACAATTCGAATCGAATCAAGGGAATTCAATCATGTCCCAGGTTCAATTGCGTAAACGCTTTGGTTTTACGCTGATCGAGCTCCTTGTGGTGATTGCCATTATTGCTGTTTTGATTGGACTATTGGTCCCGGCGGTTCAAAAAGTTCGAGAAGCCGCTAATCGCATGAGTTGCACCAACAACCTCAAGCAAATAGGTTTGGCGCTGCATAATTATGAATCTTCTATGGGGCGTTTTCCTAACGGTTCCGATAATCCGGCTGTTTGGGGCCCTTCCCCACTTACTTTGCTTTTGCCAGTGATCGAGCAAGGCGCGGTCTCGAGCATGATGGACCAAGCGTACGCTCATGGCGCCAGCGCTGCCACGGGTGCTACCGCTGCTGCCCACGAGGCAGGTTCTGCAACTCGCCCCAAGGTTTTTCAGTGCCCATCTGATGTCAATCAGTATCAGGGTTACTATTATGGGTACACAAACTACCACGCCAGTTATGGGCGATGGGTGGGGTTGCAATCTAGTTGGGATGGTTTATTCGGAACTAATTTTACGCCGTACGGTTCTGTTCCCAAAATGTCGTCTGCCCGCATGGCTGACATCGTTGACGGTACATCCAACACGTTGGCTTTTGCTGAGGTTGCCAACGGAAATGCCACACAAAGTGCGCAGCGAGATCCACGCCGCGACTGCTTTGATGCCGGAACGCTGGCAACAGGTACTACCGCTGCTGCTGCGCGGACGACACTTTTAGCAATCAACTACCAAACGGCAACAACCTTGGGCGGTTGGAACTGGCGTGGCTACCCTTGGCGGGAAGGCTCAATCTGGCGAACAGGTGTCAATACTCTCCTTGCTCCCAACAAACCCTGTTACCGCCCTAACGGAGAATGGTGGCAATTGGTCACCCCTGCAAGTAGCTATCACTCTGGTGGTGTTACTGCCTGCATGACAGATGGCAGTGTGCGGTTTGTTACGGACGGTGTTGATGCGGATGCTTGGTCTGCCACTGGTTCACGCAACGGCGGCGAAATTAATGCGTTGAATTGACTTACAAGGGGCCATGTCATGAATTTTTGTCGAGCGGTTCTTAGGGTGGGAGCCTTGGTATTCCTTGCGGGGGTCACTGGGTGTGGGAATTCCTCAGGCCCTGTTACCCTGACAGCGGAAGAAAAAGAACGACAGATCAAGGAACTCAAAGAGCAGAACGTCAGCGAGTGGGGGGGCGCAGGAAAAAAGAAAAAATGACGTTTCTAGTTGTTATTTGCGTAGGCGGCGTATGTGATCCAAAGCCCTAACGCGAACAGACCACGTAACACCAACGCTGCCAACATCCACCACAAACTGACACGCATGGTTCGGTCGAGTAGAGACATATGTTTTTTAAGCTCGGCTGAAACGATGTTTACGGGATTAAAGCGACCCAAGCTGAAGGTACGGCTCAGGACAACTGCGCCGGGATGAAGTGCCCCCTCGGCAAGAGCCAAATAAGGTTCCACCGCATGTGCATCAAGTGTTGTTCCTTGCAATATCCTGTACAGATCCCAGCCCACCATGAGGGCACCCACAATTGAAATGCCAATTCCCGCAACGAAAGGCACACTTCCAAGAATGAAGCCATCCGCTGCGGGCCAAATAAACATTGTGGCAACCCACTGGGCCACCATCAAAACCATTGATCCCGCCAGTGGCCAGAGCAGACCGGGTGTGATCAGGGCACCGGCGTGCTGGCCGATCAATCGTACGAGTCTGGGCCACCGTCCCGGGGCTTTTTTCACAAGCCCAAGAATGGCCAGATAAAACTGCAAGCTTTGAGCCAGACTGACCAGAAACATCACCGTGAGGTAAGCATTGAAAGCGCGGAAGAGATGGATCTGATCCATGATGGAAGTGGGTACCCGTGCATTGACCGAAGAAGCGGAGTCCTCTACACTACTTGCTTAAGGGCGCTTAGCTCAGTTGGCTAGAGCACCAGCTCGACACGCTGGGGGTCACAGGTTCGAATCCTGTAGCGCCCATGGTTCATCAGACCCCATCCAGTGTCAAAGGCCCCCTCCATCCGAGGGGGCCTTTTTTTATTTGGGAATATGACAGCTAAAACAAACAAGGCCCGGGATAGGTGATCCCGGGCCCTTTTAATTTAACTATTTAGAATCATGGGAAGTTGCGGATCTGGATATCAAAGTCCTGAGTTGAATTGTTAGTGAACAAATCATCAACGAGATCGATACCGAAATCAACGAACAGGGCGCCCACATCAACCGTAGCAGCATTGAGGGTCAATTCATCGGGACCTGCGCCAAGATAAACATTCAAACTGTTAGCAACAGTGGTTGTTCCGTCGAGCGTTACACTGTCAATTCCAGATCCTCCAGTGTAGCTAACGCCGCCCCCAACAGTTGTATCGGTGAGTTCGAGCTCATTTTGGTCAGCACTCGTGCCAACAGTGTTACCAAGAGAAACAGTTAGAGAACCATTGATCGAAAAACCAGAGATTCCACCAATGTTAATGATATCGTTACCATTGCCACCATAAACTGTCATGCTGCCTGCAATGCCTCCCGCATTGGTAGCAGTATCAAGAGTGACGTTGTTGGTGCCGGCTCCGAGGTTCATGGAAACGGAGCCATTTATTGTTGTGTCGTTGGTGCCATCGGAAACTATGGTGTCAGCACCATTGCCAGCAATGATTGTGAGGTTTCCTTGCAGAAGTGTGTCTGCATTGTCGGCCAATGTTACTGTATTATCAATATCTGCCCCGTACAAGTTCAGAACCGTGTTGCCAAGAATGGTAGCCCCGTCAATAGCGATGTTGTCATCCCGCATGTTGCCGGTGTAGTTGAATGAACCGTTGATGGTTACCGCATTGGCTGTAGCATCACCAGTAAGAGTGATGTTGTTAGCCGAAGACTCAGCCATTGGATTGCTAATCTGTAGGCCAACTAAATTGACGGTATTTGTGGCGGCTGCATCTGGATTAAGAGTGAGTACATTGACCTGATTCAGAGTGGTTAGGCCATTGATTTCTAAATTGCCATTATCGGAAGCTACCGAATCGAGCCCATTGCCGCCTATAAAGTTGAGGCGACCGTTGATGGTCAAGGTGTTTGCTGCTGCACCGGTTGACAGATTGAGATTGTCGGCTCCATTACCCGCGTTGATGGCAACATTTCCAGCAATCGTGGCAGTGCCAGCGTCAGCACCGCCAAGGATAAAAATGGTATCGCTGCCATTGCCCGTGTTGATGTTCAAGTTGCCTGGAACAACAAAAACATCTCCTGCTGCCTGTGGTTCGATATTGATAATGTCATTGCCGTTGGCACTAAGAACACTGATGCTGCCAGTTACATTGTAGCCGGCTGTATTGCCGATCGATTTTGCTGCTAACGCAGTGAGGCTTTGGAATTCAATTTTATAATTATTTCCATCACCGAGGAGCGACAGTGTGCCGCCTTGGCTATCGAGGCGAACGGAAAGATTTCCGCCCATGAAGCTAATGCCGCTGACGGCAGGAGTAACTCGCTCAGTCAATCCTTCAAGGTTCAGAAACGACTTGTTGCGCATGGTGCACCACCTGTTGAGTAGAAGTTCCAACTCCTCGTAAAGGGCCGAGGATCTGAGATAACAATGGCTCGCGGCATTGCCCGTGGCAAATCAAAGAACAGGGTTTTCGGCAATCCTGTTGGTTTTTGTGGCTCGATGTACCGAATTGCTTTAATGAGCCTTGCGTAATCATGACGCAGGTGATGGCTGAGTAGATTTGCGCGTTTTCCGGATTTTAATTCAAGTTCGCCAGTGGCTTGAGATCCATCTGGGTAAATCAGCAATAGATTCAATTACAGCGCTGCTTCCTGCCGCCATAAATTTGGCTGTGAGACTAGCCCGGGAAGATTCTCCCAGCCATCCATTTCCCGTTTTCAAAACGCTGATGGCCCGCGCTCCGCCGCCAGTACCTTCCATGATGTCGGGTACGGTGTCGCCTACTTTCAGAACTTTTGTTGCTGGGTACACATTGGTGAGTTCCATAGCGCGGAACAGCATGAACGGTGTTGGCCTGCCGTTTGCCACCTCGTTATTGCAAACATTCGCATCGAGTTGCAAACCTTGTTCCCGTGCCAAATCCCAAATGACTTGAGCAATGACTTTGGGATACCCAGTTGTTCCGGCCACCTTGATTCCATTTGTTCGTAACCACGCTACGGTTTCGCAAGCACCGTTCACCAATGTTCCGTGACGCCGCACAGCTTCAAGTTGGATTGGTTCATAGGCATGGTACAACCGGTCGATATCGGTAGAAGAATGTGGCCTTCCGAACTGTTTTGTCCACGCATTTCCGACTTCCTTGTTGGCCAAAATCCGTTCGATATGCTCTCGTTTCCCCAATCCCATAGGCTCACTAGCCACATTTTCCGGCACATCAATACCTTCGTTGGCAAATAGGCGGATAAACGTTTCGAGTGGAGCTTTGCTACCGGAATCGATGATGGTTCCTGCCCAATCCAGAACCACAAGACGGGGATATTGATCGTTGCTGTTCATGAGTTCTAGTCCGTGGTGGATCGTCATATTCCTAACGATTCCTAATACATGTTTATGTAATGCAGTCATTTTCGGACACGTTGTTTGAAGGGGATTTGTCAATGGCAGTCACCGCTGATGTTCTTGTGGTGGGGGGAGGAATCCTCGGTCTATCCTTGGCATATCATGCGCATCGTCGAGGCATGAAGGTTGTTTTGTTGGAACGTAGCCACCGTGCCCAAGGCGGATCTGTGCGGAATTTTGGAATGGTATGGCCCGTGGGGCAGCCCGCGGGGGAATTACGAGATAGGGCTATCAGGAGTCGTAATTTATGGCTTGAATTGGCCGAACCAGCCGGAATTTGGATCAATCCGTGCGGATCGCTCCATGTGGCGCATGCTGATGATGAAATGGCAGTGCTGCAGGAGTTTGCATCAGATGCGCGCCAAGATGGTTTTTCGGCGGAAATCGTTGATCCTCAGGAAGCAAGGCGTTTGTGTCCGGGCTTGAAGCCCGATCAGTTGCGTGGAGCGCTTCACAGTCGGGAGGAATGCGTTGTGGACCCTCCGCAAGCGATTGCGGCGTTGACCAATTACCTTGCCGCCATGGGGGTGGAAATCAGGAAGGGACTTCCGGTGGTGGCTGCTGGGTCAGGTTATGTGCGTACATCGGATGGAACCGAATATGTGGGAGGTCGGGTTTTGATCGCAAGTGGTGTGGATTTCACCACACTCTATCCGTCTCGATTAAGTTCGCTTGGTATGCGGGTAACGAAGCTTCAGATGTTGCGCACGGTTCCACAGCCGGAAGCTGACCGATTTGGCCCTCACTTGGCCTTTGGTCTCACACTACTTCACTATGCCGCGTTTCAGGATTGTCCAACACTGCCAGCCTTGCGGGCACGCCTTGAACAGGATTACGCTGAGCATTTGGCTTTGGGAATTCATGTGATGGCTTCAAGAAACCAGCGCAATGAATTGGTGCTGGGTGACAGCCATGTTTACGGAAATGACATTACTCCATTTGACAGCGATAAAATTGAAAGTCTTATTCTCAAATATCTTTATGCCAGAGTTGATTTGGGCGATAGTCGCATTCAGGCTCGCTGGCACGGTCAATATGCCAAGCACGCTGAAAAGCCATTGGTTGTGGAAGACCTTGATCGCGATGTTGTTGCCGTGCTGGCTCCAGGTGGTTCAGGCATGACCATGAGTCTTGGTTGGGCCGATGATTTATGGAGCCGTTGGCTTGGAATCGCCTGATTTTAAGCTAAATATTCTTCTCCCGCATTGCCTTGCTGCGGGCAAGGTAATCACGCAGGGTTTCGAGTTTGAAGGAAGCTGCTATCGATTCAACGGTTAGACCGGGCTGCTTCGATTCCAGTAAAAAGAAACCCTCTGGTTCCATGACATGGATGTCGATGTTGGGACCATATTTTTCACGCATGGCGGGAAATTTGGTTTGATTGTCGTCGAGATGAAACAGTTCGCGATTAATTCGGATATCGGCCAGCGCCCATGGAGGCAGTAGTTTTTGGCGCACCTTCAAGGAATCGTTACCTTGGCGTGCCAGGTATTTTCCAGTCATGTCGATGATCGCGCTTTCGGCATTGTAAGCGATCACAATCGAGAACCCGTAGCGTAATGCCCAATGCTGAAGCAGTTGCCCTCCCCAATACATGGATGGCCAAAACACTAGCCGGGCTTTTTGACGTTCTAATTCGGCTGCAATAGAGTCGAAGTTGGCGTCGAAACACACGGCTGCGCCAACCCTTATGCCATCGCATTCCGCCACGGGAACTTCCCGGCCCGGGCTGATTCCTGCTTCTAATTCACCAATAGTGGGATAGTTTTTACGGTATACCAGTACAAGACGCCCTTGGCGATCAACAATAGGAACAGAATTATAAACGCGGTCTCCTGATCGCTCGAGAAATGGCGCGATGACGTTAACCTTGAATTCTTTGGCAATCCTGGCAACTTCGGCCACATAAGGATCTAGTTGGGGTGCTGTTTTGATGCCAGCAGCAAATCCTTTCGCGGCGCAAGCGCATGCCTCAGGAAAACAAATGAAGTCTGGTTTGTCGTTGACAATTTTTGCCGTTATTTCGCGCAATCCCTTCAGATTCACGCCATCAGCGCGATGATCGTGAAATGGAAGAGCAAAGCTTACGGCAGCCACGCGTACGGAAGATTTTATTTCCGGAGCCACATTGGCCGGGGTATCTGCAACAATTGTAGAGGCCCCGGTCGTTGTTGCTGCCAACCCTGCTGCCAGCACGCTTCGCCTGTTGGGGCCCGGCACTGAATTTGTCATGGTGGTCCTTTCAATGTAAACAGTATTAGACAATTGAAAGACTTGAGCCTTACGACAAATCACAAGGCTTTACAACGATTTGAGCAGGTCTTTGACCTTGCTTTCAATCAGATCGCGGATTTGACGGAATTCATCGGCAGGCAAATGCTTGGGGTCGGGAATTTGCCATTCCTCGCGACGGTTTGCGACAACCAGTGGACATGCATCTCCACAGCCCATGGTTACAGCAACTTCCACAGGTTTGCCGTTGAACGATTCTAAGGTTTTGGAGTCATGTTTGGATAAATCATAGCCCTTTTCAGCCATGAATTCGATGGCCCGAGGATTGACCACACCTGAAGGCTTCGATCCAGCGCTATATGGCTCAACATGTTCGCCGCCATGAATCCTGGCAAATGCTTCTGCCATTTGACTTCGGTTGGCATTTTCAACGCAAACAAACAGCAAAACCTTTTTTGAGCTCATGGTGAGGTATCCTTGGGGTTCATCAGGCGGTGAATGGCAACACCAACGAGGGCACCGGCCCAAGGTGATGTCAGATAGATCCAGAGGTATTCGGTGTGGCCTGAAATTAAGGCAGGTGCAAGAGATCTCGCTGGATTCATGGAGGCGCCGGAAATGGGGCCTGCAAACAAAGCTTCAAGCCCGACAGTTGCCCCGGCTGCCAAACCAGTCAATAGGTGAGCGCTGCTATTGGAAACACCCAGTACCACAATCACAAGAATCATGGTCGTGATGAATTCCAGAATAAACGATGCCGTTACAAATCCAGCGCGAGGAATGGTCGCTCCCAGATTTGACGAAGCAGGAAACATGGCTAGAAGAAGGCCGCTAGCGGCACAAGCACCCAGCACTTGTGCCGTGATGTGAAATCCCAGAGATTTAACGGGGAATGAACCATGGGCAGTAAGAGCCAGAGTAACTGCGGGGTTCATGTGCCCGCCACTGACTGGCCCGATAGCGTACGCCATCGCAACCACGATCAACCCAAATGTGAGGGCGATACCCACATGCGTGATGGTCCCACCCGTCACTTCATTAACAACAATCGCCCCCGTGCCAGCAAGTACCAGAGCGAATGTGCCAATAAATTCGGCCAAAAAGCTCCGGAATACTGGCATGGCATTACAACCTTCTAGAGGAAATCAGGCGTCGTCGATTTCGGCCAACGCCGCAAATGGGGTCCCCTCGACATATTCGAGGAAGGCTCCGCCGCCCGTGGAGACATGCTTGATGAGGGTATCGAGGCCAAAAGCCTCAACAGCTTCAGCCGTTTCCCCACCACCAACAACAGTTATCCCAGGGCATTGGGCCAATGCTTGGGCAATAGCACGGGTCCCATGGCTGTACGGATCATCTTCGAACTTGCCCATGGGACCGTTCCACACAACGGTGCCGGCTGTTGCGATTTTCGAGGCGTACAATTCGCGGGTTTTGGGGCCGATGTCGATGCCGATGGTGCCATCGGGAATTTCGCCTTCCACCACGCGCGCGGTTTCTGGCCGATCAAGCGCGTCAACAACCAGATGATCGACTGGAAGGTGAATGCGACCTGCTCCGAGTTGCAGAAGCTCGCGGGCGAGATCTAGCTTGTCTGCTTCGCAGCGACTGGCTCCAATGTTTTTGCCCTCGGCCTTGAGGAAGGTGTAGCTCATCGCGCCACCTACCAAAACCAAGTCAACACGGCTTAAGAGAGCCTTGATAAAACCAATTTTGTCGGAAACCTTGCCTCCCCCCAGCAGGGAGATGAATGGACGTGCTGGGTTGGCCAAGAGGCGGTCAAGAATTACGAGTTCTTTTTGAACCAGCAATCCCACCACTCTGGGCTTTCCTGCTAATGCCGCAGGAACCGCCACCATCGAGGCATCCTTGCGGTGACATGTTCCAAACGCATCGTTTACGTAGGCGTCGCCGAGTGAGGCGATCGCGGATGCGAAAGATTCTTCTCCACCCTGCTCTCCGGGATGGAATCGTAGGTTTTCAAGGACAAGAACTTCGCCCGGTTTCAGTGCTTGGGCAGCGGCTTTCGCCAAGGGGCCAGCACTGTCATCAACTTTGCTGACCGGGCAACCCAACAGTTCTCCGAGTCGGACGGCAACTCTGTCCATCCGAAACGGTTTGTCTTTGACAGGGTCGCCTTTGGGACGCCCAAGATGACTCATGGCAATTACTGCCGCACCCTTATCGAGCAGTGCCCGAATCGTTGGAACTGCTCCACGGATGCGCCGGTCGTTGGTAATCACGCCGGCGGCATCTTGTGGCACGTTGAAATCGACTCGAACCAGCACTTTTTTGCCCTTCAAGTCGGGCAGGTGCTCCAGCGTCTTCTTTGCCATGGCTTGGGCGTCCTCTTATCGATTGAAATCATTCAAAAGCAGGAGGGTCAAACACCCTTCTCCACGATCATCTTGAGCAGATCGCCAACGCGGCAGGAGTAACCCCACTCGTTGTCGTACCAGCTCACCAGCTTGAAGAAGCGGTCGTTCAATTCCATACCGCTGGTTTCGTCAAAAATGCTCGACGATTTGCAGTGGATGAAGTCGCTCGAAACAACCTCATCGGCTGTCGTTTCCAGAATTCCCTTGAGGTAGGTTTCGCTGGCGCGCTTCATAGCGGCAACAATTTCCTTGTAGCTCGTGGGTTTCACCGTGCGAACCGTAAGGTCCACCACGGAGACAGTTGGTGTTGGCACGCGGAATGCCATGCCAGACAATTTACCTTTGACTTCAGGGCATACTAGGCCCACAGCACGTGCTGCGCCCGTTGCTGAAGGGATCAGGTTGATCGCGGCACTGCGACCACCTTTCCAATCCTTCTTGCTTGGTCCGTCAACCGTTTTCTGGGTAGCGGTGTAAGCGTGAACGGTTGTCATCAAACCTTCTTCGATGCCAAATCCTTCTTTCAGCAACACATGAACCAGTGGTGCAAGGCAGTTGGTGGTGCAACTGGCATTGGAAATAACAACATGCTTGGATGGATCGTACTTGTCGTGATTGACGCCCATCACCACGGTGATGTCTTCATTCTTGGCCGGGGCCGAAATAATCACGCGCTTGGCGCCTGCCACGATGTGGCCGTATGCCGACTTATCTACTTCCGCTGGATCTTTCGATCCTTCAGTGAACAGCCCTGTCGATTCGATGACAACATCAACCCCCATGGCCTTCCATGGGAGATCCTTTGGTGAACGGGCGCTGACAACCCTGATTTCCTTACCGTTGACAACGAGGACGTCGTCCTCGGCTTTGTCAGGGCTGGATTTTTTGGAAGTTACAGTTCCGTTAAACTTGCCTTGGGTGGAATCGTATTTCACGAGGTAGGCAAGATTGTCTGCGGGAACAATATCTCCCACAGCAACGACTTCAACCGTGGTACCGACGAGCCCTTGCTCGATCATAGCACGGAAAACAAGCCGACCGATGCGTCCGAAACCGTTGATGGCGACCTTGATTGCCATGGTGCGTAATGACTCCGTTGGCGGTAGTCCGGGCCGCGGCCTCGCGCACCCCGTGGACTTCCCACTGACAGTCCTTAGCCTAGCGATGCCGTCTTCGGAGAACAGGGGACGGTTCATGAACAGGTGGCCAATTGCCTTGGCTGCTCCACTCTTGGTTCGGGGGAGAGACGGATGTCGGAAACGGTGAATGTGACGGTTACAGGTGCAGCAGGTCAGGTGGCTTATGCCATGTTGGGGCGTATCGCCTCTGGCGAAGTCTTTGGCCCGGGCGTGCGCGTATCGCTTCGGTTGCTTGAAATCACTCCAGCCCTGCCCACGCTTGGCGGCGTGGCCATGGAACTCGATGATTGCGCAGCTACTGCGCTCAAAGAGGTTATCGTTACCGACGATGCTTCTCGCGCCTTTGATGGCGTCAACTGGGCACTTCTTGTTGGTTCATTTCCCCGTAAGGAGGGGATGGAACGCAAGGAATTGCTGGGCATCAACGGCAAAATTTTTGTAGGTCAGGGTAAAGCGATTGCTGCCGGTGCTGCTGGAAATGTACGCGTTTTAGTGGTTGGCAACCCATGTAATACCAACTGTCTGGTGGCACGGAGTCAGGCGCCAAACATTCCAGACGATCGGTTCACGGCTCTGACCCGATTGGATCACAACCGCGCTCTCAGTTCGCTCGCCCGCAAAGCAGGTGTTCCTGTGAGCGAAGTGACCCGTATGACCATTTGGGGAAATCACAGTAACACGCAGTTCCCCGACTTTGGTAATGCCCTGATTAGCGGCAAGCCCGTGACTGAGGTCATCACGGACCGCGCTTGGCTTGAAAACAATTTTGTGCCAGAAGTGCAGCAGCGCGGCGCCGCGGTCATCAAAGCGCGCGGATTGTCTTCTGCATTATCAGCGGCCAACGGAGCTCTTGATCACGTTAAGAGCTTGCTAAAAACCACGCCAGCCAACGATTGGGTCAGCATGGCGGTGGTCTCTCAGGGGCAATACGGGATTCCCAAGGGGATGATATTTGGTTTCCCGTGCCGCACTCTTGGTGAAGGCCGTTACGAAGTGGTGGAAGGGCTCAGCCACGACGCATACGGTCAGAACAAATTGGCCGTCACTCTCCAGGAACTTCAGGCAGAGCGCGAAGCAGTTTCCGAGCTACTGGGTTGATTCATATTTTTAGCGTTCTACCAATGTTTCTTTGTAACTGCTCTGGAACCGGTATGTGCTGCCTTGGCCGGTTGCGTTTTTGACCTCGCGGTCGATAGTCAATGCGGCAGATTGCAATAGTCCGGTTTTTGTATTAATGACAACGGTCCCCTTGGGAAGTAATTGCAACAAGGGGGCCTCATCGGCTGGGGTGGCAGCGGGTTTGGCTGGTGTGGTTTCCATTTCCAATCGGACGATACCTTCCTGAGCTTCTTTTGTGACATATTTCTGCACAAGATCGACCTTTTCACCAGTACCTGCTGGCGGTTCCAGCGTGTGCTGGTAGGTACGCTGCCAGGATTGTTCAGGCACAGGGCCTTGTCCATGGAGAATGGCAACAAATGGAGGTTCAGTTTCATAGCGGGAAGCTTTGCCAAATTTGGATTCAATCACTTCAAGCACACGGCCCAATGAATCGACTTTTAGCCTTGCCACAACAGGGCCAATCAGTGGTGCCAAGCTGTCTTTCAAAGGCCCATCAGGTGTGCCTGAATTGAACTTCAAAACTTCGCCATTAGGGCGGGTTGTCTCAAGAACTAGCTCAAGTAGTCGCATTTCCAAAGTAGCAACACCGGCGGGTGAAACTTCAACGACAGTCCACCGCTTGAGAACGCGAGTGCGATTTTTCACGCTGCTGGAATTGTCGCCCATGGTGTCTGTCGCAGTTGTTTCCTGCTCAATGCGATAAGTAATAGCCTGCCCGGCCTGAAAGCGGAAGGCCAGATTTTGTCCGGAAAGCAGGGGGCTGGTAATGATTGCGCAGCAAAACAACAACATGGTCATTCCTCCAATGTGATGTTTTGCATACCACGGAGGTGTACTTGGGCGAAAGGTCAGGTAGTTCTGGCGGAGCGTGGTCTTATGAACAATCCCGCGCCCACCAACACTATGCAAAGCCAAGCAACCCAATCTCCCAAAATCAAATAAGGGGCCTTGGCTGAGCAAAGTGGAAGTTCGCCAACTAAGACCATGTCCATGGCCTTGAACCGGTCCCATGTCTCATGCGGAACTTCAGCAGGAGAGGCGTTTGCGCGCCATGTGTTCCCCTCAATTGGACTGGGTGCAAGAATGCGGCCTAGCGGGTCAATGAGGGCGGAGATGCCTGAATTCACGGCGCGGGCCATCGATCTTCTGGTCTCGATGGTGCGAAATCGCGCAGTGGCCAGATGCTGCGCATGTTCTTCTGTGCCCTGAAACCAGCCATCATTGGACTGATTGACCCAGAAATCGGGGGGAGGAGCTGAGTTCATAGCCCAACGTGTCTGGGCAAAATCGCTGTCTTCGTAGCATAATAAGGCGCAAAATGAAAGATTTTGCCCATTCCAAGCCAGCGGGAAACGAGTCGCCTCAACCCCTGCCCTGATACTGTAATCGAAATCATAAGGTGACAACCAGTTCATGGCGGGGATCCAGTCTTTGAACGGGATGTATTCACCGAATGGAACCCGGTGGATTTTGTCGTAGCGTGTCACGTTTCCGGTTTTGAAGTCCTGAAGCATCGAACTGTTGTGTCGGGAGATTACGTCTCGCCCATCGTACACAGCGACATTGACCCCCAGCAATTGTGGTGGGCCAGACCATATTTCCTGTTCGTCATTCTGTCCGAGAATGGGACCTGGCGAGTCGATTCGAGCGGGAAGTTCAAATGGAAAGCTAGTTTCCGGCCATACAATCAGGTCGGGTTGGAGACTTTTGGCAGTGGCTAACATTGATTTGTAATCGAGCCAAGTCTGGCGGAAATGTTCTTCGCTGTTGCGGACCGATTGCGCATGATTGCCTTGCAACAAAGCAACGGTAGGCCCATTGTTGATTTTAATAGTGTCGATGCGCCAGATGCCATATCCCCACATGCCGGAGATAAGAGCCAAGGTCACAGCAGCAGTCACGGCTAAAGTGCCGCGTGAAACGATTCGGACGTTATCTAATTTCAAGCGACAAAGTATCAAATCTGCGACCCAACCGTTCGCCATTCCCACAATGAACGATAGTGCTTGAGTGCTGGCAAAATCAGCTGACTGAATCAGGGGGAGAGATTCGTGTTGTGTGTGTGCCAGAAAATACCAGGGAAAACCAGTCATCAGGAACGATTTGGCGTATTCAAGGGTTACCCAAACCACGGGGACGGACAAAGCCAACGGTACCTGCCAACGGAAAGTAAGCCTACGAATCAGAAAATACGCAGCCATTGGGAACAGTGAGCACCACCAGGCCAGCAATAACCATGTTCCGATCATCCGCACGTCGGCGACGGTCATCCACTTGAGTTGCGCCAGATTCAGGGAGAGAGCACCCAGATACAGAATCCATGGCGTCAATTGAGTTGTGGGAAGGCGTATGAGCAGAAGCCATGGGACGAGCGCAATCCAACCAAGGATTCCCCAATTGAATGGAAAAAAACAAAGGTATTGCAACAGTGCGCCGCCCAAGGCAAGCAAAAAGAGCGAATATGTTTTTAGTGGAGTCGTCACCGGTGCCATGGGATTACTCCAAAATTGCAATGTCAACCGGATCGCCGGCGTGGAGCATTCCTTGGGGGGCGAGGCGCGCCAGAACATTGCACCCGGCAATTGAACGCAGGTCGGCTGAACCAGACAGGTGCGTTGGGTGTAACAATCCCTTGGAATCAAGGCGCATGGGGGGATAAAACGGCCTGTCACCTTTCCAACTGAAGTCGGTAGCTAATGGTGCTTTCTGCCATTGTTTCTCGGCAGGGGCCTGCAAGCCGCGCATCGATTCAATGGCAGGCCTTACAAATAACTCCATGCATGTGAAAGCGCTCACAGGATTTCCGGGAAGACCGAAAATGATAGGGCCGCATGGGTGTGTGGCAAAAAGGAATGGTTTGCCAGGGCGCATGGACACTCCGTGGGCCAAAATCCGCGCGCCTTCTGATTCTAGGACTGAAGGAACCAGATCCCTGTCTCCAGCAGATATTCCGCCTGATATCACAAGAACATTATGCCAAAGACCTTCCCGTATGAGTGATCTCAGTGAAGCTTCGGAATCGGGAGCGATCCCTAGAAATCGTGGTAACGCCCCTGCTCTGCAGAGTTGAGCCATCAACATTGGGCCATTTGAATTGCGCACTTGATGCTGACCAGGTCGCATGCCAGGTTCGACAATTTCGTTGCCAGTTGATAACACGGCAACCCTGGGTGCGTCATATTGAAGCGCTGCGGTTCGGCCTGCCAACGCAAGCAACCCATATTCGACCGGGCCAAGCACAGTACCCGCTGGAACTAGGACCTGCCCTTGGCGGAATTCCTCGCCCGGGAACCTTATAAAACGGTGGTCGGTGCAATGGGCAGCAATGATTTCAATTCCGCCATCGACTGTCCGGGTGTCTTCAACGGGTATCACGCAATCGGCATTTTCGGGAAGTGCGGCTCCGGTTGTAATCTTGTGACACATTCCAGCAGGCAATGGTTGGCCTCGATGATCTCCCGCCCGAGTGGTGCCAGCGATTTCCAGAACCCGATGAAGTACCACATCTGTAGCACGAAGCGCGTATCCGTCCATCCGCGATGTGGGCAAAGCTGGCATATCGCCATCAGCCAATACATCTTCACCTAGAACCACACCGAAATTATTGGTGAGTGCGGGGCCCACACGGGCTTTCAAACATGGCGTATGCTCTAAAACCAATCGTCTGATGGTAGAAACGTCGCCGGGTGGTATCATGTTGGATCGTATCCCAATACCGGTTGCAGCCACTGCTCCATGGTTGCCGCGTCCATGGATTTTCGCTTTGCGTAATCGTGAACTTGATCTCGCGTGATCATGTCGACAGCGAAGTATTTTGCCTGTGGGTGCCCAAAGTACATGCCGCTAACCGAAGCCGCGGGTGACATCGCAAAACTTTCTGTCAGCGAGATTCCCACGTGTTGATCTGGAGTCAGTAATCGCCAAATGGTTGATTTTTCTGTGTGGTCGGGGCATGACGGGTATCCTGCCGCAGGGCGAATTCCCTGATAGGCTTCATCGATCAATTCTCCATACGACAGTTTTTCGGATGGAGCGTACCAATGGTTTCGAGCTATCAGATGTTGGTATTCAGCCAGAGCCTCAGCCAATCGGTCTGCCAGAGCCTTGGCAAGGATGGCACTGTAGTCATCCAATTCGCTGGCAAAACGTTGTTCGAGCTCAAAGGCACCATCTCCCGCAGTGACAGCAAATGCCCCTACATGGTCTGCCAAGCCAGACGACACGGGTGCTACATAGTCGGAGAGGCACCGGAATCGCGCTGTGCCTGCTTCCGCCTTGCGTTCCCATTGTTGACGGAGCATGTGAATACGGGTCAATGGCGATCCATCTGCATTGCCAAGGCCGATATCATCATTTTCAGAGTTGGCTCTGAAAAACCCCCAAACAGCATGGGCACGAAGCCAACCCTTTTCGATGATCGTGTCCAATAACCGCTTTCCGTCATTGAAAAGGCGACGCGCCTCAGATCCAACCACCGAATCATTAAGGATGGCGGGATATTTCCCAGACAATTCCCAAGCCATGAAAAATGGTGACCAATCGATAAATGGAACCAAGTTTTCAAGAGGGATGTTGCGGTCAACGCGCACCCCAAGGAATTTGGGAGCAGGCGGAGGTGGTTCTGCTGTCCAGTCAATGGCCCAAGCGCGTTCCCTTGCAGTGGCCAATGGGACCAGAGTGCGGTCGAGTCGCTTTTTGAAGCTTGCGCGATCTTGTTCTTGCTCGATTTTTGTGGAGGCAATAAAGGCAGCGGCGCGATCTTCGCTAAGAAGTGATTCAACCACTCCAACGGAACGTGACGCATCGAGAACGTGAATCACTGGTCCACTGGTGTAAACAGGGGCGATTTTCACGGCGGTGTGCCTAGCACTGGTTGTCGCACCGCCAATCAGCAGAGGCATGGTCCAATTTTGGCGCTGCATTTCCCTGGCCACATTCACCATTTCATCAAGCGATGGCGTGATCAGGCCGGAGAGGCCAATCATGTCCGCTCCAACACAGATGGCTTTTTCTAGAATTTTTTCGCAAGGGACCATAACCCCCATATCGATCACTTCAAAATCGTTGCATGCAAGCACAACCCCTACAATGTTTTTGCCGATGTCGTGAACATCTCCCTTTACCGTGGCCATTAGCACTTTGCCACGAGCCGTGTGGGTTCCCGTCTGATTCCGTTCCGCTTCCATGAACGGTGTGAGATATGCGACAGCTTTTTTCATCACGCGCGCAGAGCGCACGACTTGTGGCAAAAACATTTTGCCCGCACCAAAAAGATCGCCAACTTTTCGCATGGCGGTCATCAGAGGTCCTTCAATGACATGCAAGGGTCTGGTGCTTGTTGCGCGGCGTTCCTCGGTATCGATTTCGATAAAATCATCGAGACCATGAATAAGGGCGTGTTCGAGTCGTTGATCTACTGGCAGATCACGCCAAGCCAACTTAGCAACATCTTCACGGCCCTTCCGGCCGAGGGTGCGCGCCAGTTCAACCAAACGTTCTGTGGCATCTGGCCGTCTGGCTAGCAAAACATCTTCGACTTTTTCTTTTAGGTCCGCTGGAATTTCCTCGTAAACCTGAAGTTGCCCGGCATTCACGATTCCCATGTCGAGGCCGGCGCGAATGGCGTGATAAAGAAAGGCTGAATTCATCGCCTCCCGCACCAATTCGTACTCGGGTCCACGGAACGAAAACGAAACATTGCTTACGCCGCCGGATGTGCGGGCCAATGGCATCCGTTTCTTGATTTCGCGGATGGCATCAAAAAACTCCACGGCATATCGATCGTGTTCAGCCATACCAGTGGCTACAGTCAGAATATTCGCGTCAAATATGATATCTGTTGGTGTGAAACCGGCTTTTTCTGTTAGGAGTTTGTAGGCGCGTTCACATACGGCGACTTTGTGGTCCGCGGTAACGGCTTGCCCGCTTTCGTCAAACGCCATCACAACAACCGCCGCACCCAATCGGCGTACGATACTGGCCTGAGCCAGGAATTTTTCTTCACCTTCCTTGAGTGATATCGAGTTGACAATGGCCTTGCCCTGATGGCATTTGAGACCAGCTTCGATCACGGCGAAATTACTACTGTCGATCATGAATGGAGCGCGTGCCACGGTCGGTTCCGCGGACGCTAGGTTCAGGAATCGCGTCATGGCGGCGATGCCGTCGATGAGGCCTTCATCCATGTTGACATCAATGATGTTTGCGCCGTTTTCAACTTGTTCGCGGGCAATGCTGATCGATTCTTCAAGCCTGTTTTCACGCACCATTCTTGCGAACTTGCGTGATCCGGAAATATTGGTTCGCTCGCCAACCATCAGAAACGGAACTTCTGGTCTGAGGATCAACGGTTCTGTACCGCACAATGCCGTGCGCGGCTCCAATGTTGGAATTCGTCTGGGCGGGACGCCCTTAACTGCCCCTGCAATCGCGCCAATCCATTCAGGATTGGTACCGCAGCATCCACCAACGATATTGATCCAACCGGCGCGGGCGAATTCGCCGAGCGCCCGAGCAGTGTCTGCTGTGTTTCCGGTGAAGCCACCAAATCCGTCGGGCATACCTGCATTGGGGTAGCAGCTTACAAGGTGTGGGCACATTTCCGACAGTTTTTGAATGTGCGGGCGCATCTGCTGCACGCCCACCGCGCAGTTAAGGCCGACGCTGAGCGCCGGGAAATGCTCTACTGAGATTGCAAAAGATTCTACTGGTTGCGCTGAGAGAGTTCTGCCGTTGTCAAAAATGGTCCCTGAAATCATAACCGGGATACGGCGGCCAATCTTGTCGAACACCAGTTCAATCGCGTATAGGCATGCCTTCAATACCAGCGTGTCGAACACGGTTTCAGGCAGAAGGATGTCCACGCCGCCGTCAATAAGGGCTTCCACCTGTTCGGCATACGTGGCCACCATTTCGTCAAATGTAACGTCGCGTCGCCCGGGATCTTCGACGTCTGTTCCCAATGACAATGTTTTTTTGGTCGGCCCGATGCTGCCCGCAACGAAACGAGGACGGGACGGGTCGCGGCGTGTGAACTCATCAGCGGCATCGCGAGCGATTTCAGCAGCCCTGCGGTTCAGTTCGGGGGTGTATTCCTCAAGTTGGAATTCGGTCATTGAAATACGGTTGGTGTTGAATGAATCTGTTTCAATGATGTCCGCGCCTGCTTCAAGATAGGCGACATGGATCGACCTGATCAGATCGGGTTGGGTTAGCACCATGATCTCGGTGCAGTTTTTCAGGAGAACCGAATGGTTGGCAAATCGGGTGCCCCTGTAATCGGCTTCGGTTGGTTCGTGGGCATAGATCATGGATCCCATGGCACCATCGAGCACTAAAATACGGCGTTCAAGCTCTGAATGCAGGCGGGACGAGGAGTCTTGTGGGGGCATGGTTATCACGTGACCAGAACCACGGAAGTTGCAAAGATGATGTTATATTAGCCGGCAAGTGGACCGGGCACAGGTCGAAACCTGTAGATGGATAAACTCATGGAATAGTTGCATGACCTAAGGCCTGCAAAAGTCTGCGATGATGATGATTTTTTGTCCAGCAAGGCAATCAGTTCCCGACAGCGAATCTTCCGGGAGCGTGCATACCACACTGTCCCTCGACCCACGCGATCCCGGCGAATATCGTAGGCCATCCCTGGCCTTGGTGAATCGCTGCCGGAGAACTGACGCCTGTTCCCTTAGCCAAAATTATCGAAAGCTCATCGATATTTTGACCTTTTAGAGATAAAGCTTTAAGGCAAATCTGGTTTGTGAAGAGATGCAAACCCGACTCATGTTGAGAAGATAAAGTTTTACAAACGACTGTCAACCCGCCTGAAACGAAAAATAACCCGATTGTGCAATTCAGCAAAATATCGGCAGTACGTGAAAGAAATACCTCCACCTGTGCCGTGTGAGCGCTTTTGAGAACCCGCTGTTTAAGCTGGGAAGCCTGGGATGAATCTTGCGAATCCCGCGCTTATGGCGGGCGTGCGCGCCTTACATCCCTACGCCGAAGCGAAAGCTCCCCGCAGGTACTCTTATCGGTTCGCCAAAAGAACGCTCATTCACGAACACCGCAGAGGCATCCGAAACGTATCACTGCCCAACAAACATGACAACACCAACACGATGATGCCAATTTTTCTATGATGTCAAAGGATGAAGTATTCGAAACGGAGATCGGCATATGGAATGGATTAGCTTGGTTATTGGTGGTGCGCAGGTTGTTGTTGGTTTTGCTGGCTATTTGCAAAGTGAGCCGGAGCACCGGTCGCTTACGGCCCTTATTCCAGCAGGTTTCGGCCTGATCATTGCAATTTCGGGGGCAATCGTCGCAATGGCCCCCGCAACCCGCAAACATGCCATGCATGCTGCCGCAACCGCAGCATTGCTGGCGGTAGTGTTGGTAGGTGGCAGAGCTGCTATTAAATTCCCAGAGGGCAACAAACTGATTTCTTTCGGTTTGACAATTCTGTTGAATGTGGTTTTTCTGATATTGGCTATCCGTTCATTTATCGAGGCAAGGCGGGCGCGTGAACGCGCCGCCTCCGCCAACGGTACTCAAGTCAACACATGAAAAATCAAGTGCCTGCCACGACTGAGTCGAAAACACGTACTTTTTTCCAGCCTGCTTTGTTGTGTTCGATGAAGCTCTTGTGGTCCGCACTTATCTGATAAGCGTCGTGGGCAGCCATATCACGGAATACAACGTGAAGGCCCACGTGGAAGTCGACGTCATTGACTTCTCTTCTCAAGTCCTGACAAAGATCGCCCGCCGCATAAAATACCACGCCTTCGTGGCGTGGAAGCCACTTGTGACAGGCTGCTACCAGTGCCGCAATATTTTCCGGAGTTGGGTCGTTCAGTGTGAAGTAAACATTATGCGCAATCATGCCAGACATCTCCGTTTCAGGTGTAATTCGACGCATCAGCCTTTTTACGACGGACCACTATGTTTGAACACCCGTTGGTCCGTCATAGTGAGTGGTACCCTTCCTGCCGAAGGTGC
>CAMCLK010000056.1 GCA_945875585.1 Candidatus Kuenenia stuttgartensis
TCTGCTAGTGGCTCGATTGGTGAGTCTTCCTCCAATCCGACCAATATCGCTTCTGACACCTCAACGTTGGGTGGTTTGAGTGCGGTGGCAGCTACTGGCGTTTCCATCAATCAAGCTACCGGTGACTTGCGTGTTATCACTGTTTTGGCTAATTCCGGTAATGCATGGGTTAATCTGGGTACTGGTGGTTTCATCGACCACAACCGCAATGAAAAGGTGGATACCCGTACCCGTGATCAACTTCTCAATGTCTGGTCCAATGGTCGTTTGACCGGTGCTGCAGCCGAGGCAAGTCTTCGCGACAATATAGCCGGGTATGAAACCACTAAGAATCAGGCTTACAAAGATTCCTATGTCAACCTCAGGCCATCGGTCACCTCACGTACCGCCTCTGTTGATACCGATACGCTTGTGTTCACTTCGGCTCATGGTTTAGCTACCGGCGCTTCTGTTGTTTACACCGTTTCAGGTGGAACTCTTGGTGGGTTGACAAGCGGCAACACCTATTATGTTGTTCGCATGAACGACACCATGATGAGGCTTGCGACGTCCGCTGCCAACGCGGCTAATGGCACATTCATTGATATCACTGTCGCGACCGGTTCACCTGTTGCCTCCATCACCGTTGCGGATTTTGATACCACCACGGTCGATCTGTCTTCTAGCAAAATCACGACATCGACACCCCATAAGTTGGTGACAGGCGCCAAGGTGGTTTATGAGCAGACCACTTACGATTCTGTGACCATCAGTTCCATTGATACCGATAACGCCACGCTGAATTTCGCGACAGATCCTGGTCTTGCGACTGGTGATTCAATTGTATTTTCGAGATTGTCGGGATCTGGTGTTCCAACTGGCTTGACCATTGGGTCGACTTACTATGTTGTTCGTGATTCTGCCACTTCTTACCGTTTAGCCACATCGCGTGATGCGGCACTTGTTGGTTTTTCAGCTTCAATATCCTCCGATCCCATTGGTTCCACCTTTGCCTTTAACATTTACAAAGACGCCATCGGCGGCTTGACCAGTGGTTCAGAATACTTCGCCATTGTTACCAACGACACCACCATTCGCTTGGCAGCAACCGCAGCCGATGCTGCTGCGGGTTCTTTCATCACGTTCACAGGAACGTTGCCAGCAAGTTCCGTTCACGCCATCCGCACAACGGATTTCAGTGATGGCGCTGTTAAGGTTGCTTCCAATGTTGTCACATTTGCAGCCGCGCATGGTCTTGCAACTGGTACGGCGGTGACTTATGAACAAACCGCCTTTACATCAGCAACAATTCAATCGGCCAATGCCACAACCGATACGTTGACCTTTGCTACGTCACAAGCGTACGCGACAGGCGATGCCGTTACGTTCGCCGTATCATCTGGTTCCATCAGTGGTTTGACCAATGGTGCCGGTTACTTTGTCATCCGTGTTTCGGACACAGTTTTCAAGTTGGCTGCAACCGCAGATAATGCTAATGCTGGTATGGCAATTAATCTTCTAAGCACAGGGGCGGGTGGGTCGTTCTCTCTCAGGCAGTTCAAGGCTCCATTGGGCGGCTTGGTGAGTGGAACAACGTACTATGTGATTGCTACCAGCGCCACTTCGATGCAGTTGGCAACCACTCAAGATGATGCCTTGAATGGTGAACCAATTGATATTTCGTCAAATCCTGCAGGATCGGTTCATACTATCAACACGCGCAATCTTGATTCGCAGGGGCGGCCTGCTTTTGTGTGGGATAGCGCCCAGACCAGTTACAATCCGGATTACTCGTACAAGTTGCTTGTTAATGTTGTTAGTATTGATACGTCTGCCAGCACTCTGACATTCGGTAAGTTTGCTATCAGTGGAATCGATGCAAGCACCAATTCGATTACTACGACCTCCAATCACGGATTTGTTACGGGTGATCGTGTTGTTTACAGGCCTGGTTCTGGTGCAAGTAGCATTGGCGGCCTTGTTGCTGGCACCACTTACTATGCCATTGTTCTGGATGCCACCAATATCAAGCTTGCCTCCTCCCCAATCAATGCTACCAATGGAGATGCTGTTGATCTTTCCGGGTCACTTTCGGGTACCCATTTTGTGATCAATCCGAAAATCACCCATTCGTTCACCACGGGTGATAGTGTTGTTTATCGTAAATTAAGCGGAAGTGCCATTGGCGGATTGACCCCCGACGCCACTTACACTGTTGTTGTCGTTGATGCTAATACCATCCAGTTGAAGTCAGGCTCTACCACGGTGACATTGTCTGGTTCACTCTCAGGTGAGCAGCAGTTGATTACCAATAAAGAAGACTACGATGATTTGTCTTCACGGTATTCGTTCACGGAAGACGAACTTGGATTTTCGATTGGTAGTGGGTTGCTGTCGGCGACTAATACATCCGCTGGTACAGAAACCAGGATTGAAGATCCAAACGTGAAGGCCCCAACAGGCTCAATCACACTCAATGCTTCGGGATCTTCTGGTTTCATCGGTAAGAACATTGAACCAAGGGATATCTTCTTGCCAGGAGGTGTACGTGCCACCGCTACCACACCGGGAAGCAACACGATCACCACAGCGGCACCACACGGCTGGTCAACTGGTCGTCAAATTAAATTCAGCTCATCTGGAGCTGGTGTTCCTGCAATCAATGGAATTACCAATGGCAGGATCTACTTTGCCATTTATGTTAATTCCACAACTTTGAAGCTTGCTACCTCTGCCGCAAACGCATTGGCTGGAGTAGCCGTTACTATTGGCAGCACAATTAGTTCTACTTACAGCACTTCATACTCCCTCACCATCGCTGAAGGTGTTTCCAGCAGCAGCCTGAGCGATGACGATAAGGTTGCATTGGCTTCTGCTGAAGCGGGCGATGTCACTGTTACTTACCAGAATCGAAATGGTTTTGTTGGAACCGTTTACACCGTCATTCAACGCGACGATATGGATATTTTTTCACCCACGTCGTTCAGCACCAATGTTACCAACCAAGTTTTTCTCGGTTCTGAAATTGACTTTACCGTTGGATCGATTGTTGCTGGTGGTGATGTTGTTATCAAGGTTGCCAATAACCTGTATGCCGTTGCAGGTTCTGCCGCTAATGTGACCACACCTAAGACCATCACTCTTGAAGCCAAGACTGGAAAGATTGGAACAGCTTCAATTCCGTTCCGTACCAATCTCACCTCGACCAATACCAATGCCGATCACAGCACCGATGATTTAACTGCGCGCGCGTTGGATGATGTTTATATCTCGGAAACCACAGGGAACCTCTGGGTTGGAACTGCATTGTCTTCTGGTGGCCTGTTGAGCTTAAGTGCTATTGGCGCGGGTGCCGGTATTTACGACAGTGTTCCAGATGCCACGAACCCTTATTGGAATCTGTACGCTGCTCAGATTGCTCTTAATGCCACTTATCTTGGTTCTTCCACCAACCGTCTCGATTTTGAACAAGTTTATTTTGCACCAGGAACGGCCTCACCTACCGCGTTCTCAACGACATCCAGCAATGATCAGTACCTGAATTACGCGGTCACACCATCTAATCGTGATTCTTCACTGGTTCCGTTTTATCGAGCAGTTTTAACTTCTTTGATTAGCAGTGGAGGTCGTGTTGATGTCACCTCCGATGCTCAAATCGATGTGATGTCTGTCGTCGCCACAACTGGTTATGTAAACCTCCGCTCTGCCTATTCCGTGGTCGATGCCAACAGCACTTCAAGTGCAGATATTGCTGCTCTTTCCGGTGTTGGGATCATCTCTGACAGCATGGGTATTGGCGCTTCCGATGCTTTGGATCTGAATGTCGCCGGTCCGGTGACCGCCACCGCTCCTGGTATGATCTGGTTGAATGAAATCTCCGGCGACATGAATGTTGGAATCGTCAATTCTACGGCTTCATCGGTCACCTTGGTTTCTCAAAGTGGTTTCACCGATGGTAATAGCACCGGGGCCGATGTGCTTGGTGCCACCGGCATCACCATGACAGCCACGACTGGTAACATTGGCGCTGCTGACGGTATTGAAATCGACAACGGTACCAATCAGAAAGTTACCGCGACCGCCAATGGCTCCATCTGGCTGAAAGAACAGACGGGTGACTTCCGCACCAATGTGATCACATCCACCACCAGCACAGTAAAACTTGAAGCTGCTGGCGCGATTGTGGATGGCAACAACACCTCGGCGGCGGATATTAACGCGGCACTGGGTGTTATTCTGGTTGCCTCCAGTGGTGGTATTGGTGAAGTGGGTCTGCTGGAACTTGAAGTCGGTTCTGCTGGATATGTTAGTGCTACTGCTACCGGTAAGGTCTGGATGACCGAACTGACAGGGAACATGAATGTCGGTACCATCACTTCGACAAATAATAACGTTGTCTTGACTGTACCCGGGTCGATACTTGCCAACGACGCAACTACCGCGCCCAATGTGGAAGGGGTGTACGTTGATCTGAGCGCAGGCAGTGCTATTGGTTCTAGCTCCCGTTACCTGCGAACCAATCTGAAAGAACCAGCGCGTATTACCTCGCTTTCTAGCGGCGCATTGGTGTTTGCAAGCGGCCACGGCTTTGCCGATGGCGATCTGGTTGGCTACGAAATATTGCCCGGTACTGTTACTGCTTTAGGCGGTCTTGAGGTTGGTAGGCGTTATCGTGTGCGCAGAATCGACGCTAACACTCTCATGCTGCAAGCTGCCAATGCTTCCAATGTTTACAGCGATTTGCCTGTCAGTGGATCATTTGCTGGCGACCATGCTTTGTTGCCAGCGGCTGGAACGGGCTTTGTTACAGCAACAGCTCCGGCTGGCGTGTTCCTCACCGAATCAACGGGCAACCTTTGGGTTGGTAAAGTAACTTCCTCCTCGGGTGCTGTTGGTTTAAGCACCATGGCAACGGGGGCAGGGGTGCTCGATGCCATTCCTGATTTCACCAATTCAAGTTCGTCGGTTTATGCCAGCGACTTCCGATTGGGTGGCGATTACGTTGGTACAGCCCTCAATCGGTTGGATTACGAACAGCCCATTGTGGCTTCTGGAACACCACCAGTGGTGATGACTTCCTTCACGTCGTCTACCAGCCGCGATCAGTACCTGCGCAACATTGGCGGAACCGACACTGTTGCGGTTGTCACCAGTCTGGCGAGCACGACAGGCCGTATCGACCTGATTACAGATGCTGAAATACGCCTTAAATCTGTTTCCACCGGAGGTTTAATCCGCCTCAGTTCAGGTGTCAGCATTAAGGACGACAATGGTGCAACTACCAACCTGACGACAGCAACGGGTATTGATCTGACAGCTACCATCAACGGCATTGGTGAAACCGATGTCATTGAAACGGAACTGACCAATGGTGCCACAGTTCAGGCCATTGCCAGACGTTCGATCCAGCTAACGGAAGTTGCTGGCGATATTACCGTTGCTTCCATTACTTCACAAATCGGTAATGTTGTGCTGCGAGCTGCCGGCTCTATTTTGGATACGGGCGACACGAATGTCGCTGATATCACAGCAATGACTGGTATGAATCTGACCGCTGTATCGGGAACCATCGGATCGCTTGATCTTGAAATGGCCTCGGGCGGAATGGTTTTGGCAACGGCACCGGGCACGATCAATCTGCGTGAACTCACTGGAGCTATGCTTCTCTCGTGTGTCACTTCCACTGCTGGATCCGTGATCCTTACTTCTGACGGTGGTATTTCCGACGGAATTAGTTCGGATGCTGTTGATATCGTTGCTGCCACTGGCTTGGAACTGTATGCCACCGCTGGTTCGATTGGTGAAGTTGGCGCCCTAGAAATCAACACCACCACCTCCGCTGCTGGTGTGACTGCCACAGCAAGGAATAGAGTCTCGCTGCGTGAGCTTTCGGGTGACCTTCGCGTTTCATCCATTACCTCCACCTTGGGAGGGGTCACACTGGTTGCGGACGCTGGCATTATTGATCATGCCAATACAGACCTTGCTGATATTACTGCAGCCACCGATGTTAATTTGACGGCTAATGCAGGTGGCATTGGCGATACAGGTTCGCTGGAACTGGAACTGGGCAACTCGGGTTCTGTGCTCGTAACGGCAACGGGCAACATCAAGTTGCGTGAATTGTCTGACAACATGCGGATTGACCGGATCACGTCGACAGGTGGAAGTGTTGTTTTGGCAACACCAGGTTCCATGATTGACAGCGGCAATAATGATAGTGCTGATGTCAGCGCGCTTCTGAATGTTGATCTGACAGCAACCACTGGATCGATTGGCGATATCGGCATGTTGGAACTGGAAGTCACCGGAACCAGTGGTTACGTGTCCGCAACTGCAACCAACGCCATTAAGCTGCGTGAGCTTTCGGATGAATTCCGTATCGGGCGCATTGAATCATCCGCCAGCCAGATCATGCTTACATCTATTGGCAACATGGTGGATGCAAATAATTCCGATCTGGCGGACCTGATTGCTTCCACAGGTGTTGTGCTGAATTCCACTGCTGGTTCGATCGGTTCTGTTGGTGGCCTTGAAATTGACAACGCCAGCACCGGGACAGTTGTTGCGACCGCCACCAACCGAATCTGGTTGCGTGAACTTACTGGCGACATGCTGGTGAGCAGCATCAATTCGAAACTCGCGGATATCGTGCTTGTTGTTGACGGTTCCATTGTGGATACGCTTGGAACCGATAGTGCTGATTTGATATCGGAACTTGGCATCACCTTGACTGCTACCAATGGTGGTATTGGTGAAACAGGCTGGATTGAAATGGACCTTGGTTCGGGTTCCACAGTGACTGCCACTGCCAACACTGGCATCAAGTTGCGGGAATTGCTTGGCGATATTCGCGTCAATTCGATCACGTCATTGACGTCGATGGTGCGTCTGACTGCTGACATGAGCATTGTTGATGCCAACAATACCAGCGCGGTGGATGTGGCTGGTTTCACCGGCGTGAACTTGATCGCAACGCGTGGAAGCATTGGTGAAGTAGGGTCCTTGGATCTTGATTCTGGTGTTTCAGGAACGGTTACAGCACTGGCCAATACCCAGATTAATCTGACCGAAACCATTGGTAATATGGATGTCAGCTCTATCACATCGCTCACATCGAGTGTGATCTTGGTTGCGGAAAATGGCATTACCGATGCCATTGATACCGACGTGGTTGACGTCACAGCACCATTGGGCTTGACCATGACCGCTACCAACGCGGGAATTGGCGTGGCGCGTGGTCTTGAAATCAACACAGGTACCACAGCACAGCTTCGGGCTACTGCTGCTGGGTCCATCAAATTGAATGAACTTTCCGATGATCTGCGTGTCGCATTGGTAACCTCCACGGGCGGATTGGTAAACCTGACCGCTGCACGATCTATTATCGATGCTTTAGCTACCGATGCTGCTGACATTGTTGCCTTGGATGGTGTGAATCTCACCGCAACGACTGGCTCGATCGGTGAAGCAGACGCATTCGAGCTGAATTCAGGTATCGCAGGCACCGTGCGGGCATCCGCGAATGGTATTATCAAGCTCAAGGAACTTACTGACGGTTTGCTTGTGGATTCGATTACTTCCGCCACATCCTCGATTATTCTTACTTCAGCCGGTTCGATTAGTGATGCCAATAACACTAATGCTGTCGATCTGACCTCGGCATTGGGTGTGAACCTGACAGCCGGTACTTCAATCGATTCGATCGAAATGATTAACAGCGGTGCGGCATCGGCGGTAACTGCTTTGGCACCAGGATCGATCAGTCTGAATGAACTATCAACGGACTTGCGCGTCAACTCGGTGAAATCGACTGGCGGTTCCGTGTCTTTAACGGCTGCCCGTTCGATTATCGATTCACTGAATACCGCTGTTGTTGATGTGACAGCATCGACGGGTATTCAATTGACGGCAACGACCGGTACCATCGGTGAAACAGGCAGTCTTGAAATCGATGTGACGGGCACCGGCCTTTTACTCGCTTCAGCTAACGGAAATATGCGACTGGTTGAGTTGACTGGTAGCATGCTTCTTGATTCTGTCACATCAAACACTGGCCTGGTTGCGTTGACCGCGCCTCTGTCGATTCTGGATGGCAACGCGGATGCCGATGCGGATATTCTCGCTTTTGCTGCTAACGTTGTTGCGACTGCCGGAACAATTGGCACCACCGATGCACCTGTTCAGACAGACGTTCAATCGAATGGTGGTACTTATTCAGCAACAGCCTTGGGCGATATTAATTTCAGCGAAACAGTTGGTGACTTCAGGGCGGGTTTGATCAAATCAACCTCCGGTGTGATTCGTGTTTCTTCAACCGCAGGTATTGTTAATCCAGATGCCTTGGCCACTGCTAACTTCTATGGCCGTGATATCAGATTAACGGCTGCGACTTTGGGTACAGCTCTCACACGCCTCAATTACGAGCAACCAACGGTAACTGGCACAGCGAGCACGTTGTTCACAACGTCTACCACGGGTGACCAGAACCTGAAGTTTGTGGTTTCGGCCGCCAACAAAACTACCAAGGGCGTGGTTACTAATGTGGCTAACCTAACCAGTTTGATCAGCTCCACCGGTGTTGTTGATGTTTTGTCCGATGCACCGATCAACGTGGTTTCGGTTGAGTCGAGCACCAGTTGGGTCAAGTTGGCCTCCGCCTTGGCTATCCTCGACGGTAACAGCTCGTTTGCACCGGATATCGTTGCCAAAACGAGTGTTGAATTGAATTCAACAGCCGGCGCCATTGGCGAAATGGGCGCGGGGCTGGAACTGGTCGTCAGCCCTGGTGGCACGGTTTCCGGTTTGGCCAGTGGATCGATATGGCTCAACCAGATGGGTGATGACTTTGAAGTCGGAAGTATCACGTCATTGACTGGCCGGGTAAAGCTCTATGCCAACAAGTCGATTCTTGATGCCGCGGGTGATAGTGCTGCTGATATCTCTGCCGTGTCTGTTGACTTGAAGGCTCTTACTGGTAGTGTTGGCACATCCGGGAAGAGATTTGATATCGATTCCTCGCGTAACGGCGGAGTTGGGTTGGTAACCGTATCCGCAGCCACCGACGTTTACATGCAAGAAACCTCAGGTAACATAAGCGTTGCTAGCATTGTGGCATCTACTGGAACAGTTCAGTTGGTTTCCCATGGCGGAATTTTGGATGGAGCCAAGACTGTCTTCACCAAGATATCCGGTAACGGAATCAGCCTGGTAGCAAGTGCCGGGGCCATTGGTGAAACATCCAACGATTTGGAGATCGACCTCCAGGGTACCAGCAGACTGACTGCCACGGCATCGACTAACGTGTTTGTCACTGAAAAACTTGGGGCCCTGCGCATTACCAATGTGACTGGAACAACTGGTGCCGTTCGGTTGACTGTGGCTGAAGCATCCGGATCCGGGGATGATTTGACTCTGGAATCAGGCAATTCGATTGTTGCCGGTGCTACGGCAGCCATCATGGCCGGTGACGATATCAACCTGATGTCGGGGTCAACGATTACCGCTGTTGGCAGCGTCACACTGACAGGAGATAAGCCAAGTTTGGATGCCGCGGGAACAACCATCACTATTAACGGCACCATTGCTGCAGCCACGGTAGCAATTGTTGGTAATTCGCAGGGTGCCACACTTGTGTCGGCCATGGATGCTTCCTACACGCTTACAACCAAACAGATGATCCGCACGCCGGTTGGATCTGCCGCTCAAACTTTCAGTCTGACTGGTTTTATGTCTGCTTCACTAACAGGTGGTGCAGGCGACAATACCTTTGATATTGGGGCTTGGACAGGCACCACACTTACAGCTACCATTGATGGTGCTGGTGGTATGGATACTGTTCAAGCAACAACCGATACCGACTTCACAGCAGCCAATGCTTTGCTCAAGCGCGTTGGGTCTGGCGATGCAACACTTTTGAATATTGAAAACGGTGTGTTCCGGGGCGGCGCCAAGGCCAACAAGTTCAACATGTCTGGCTGGACGCTTTCTGGAACTGTGGATGGCGGTGCTGGCGCGAAAATCATCGACACCATCATCAGTAACGTTTCTGGTAACACGACGTTGTCTAACAGCCTTCTCAGCCGTGCAGGTATTGCCGATTTGACCCTCACTGGCCTTGAAACTGCTGAATTGACCGGGAGCATCAATGATGACGTGTTTGATGTGTCAGGATGGAATGGAACTGGTAAGCTCTTGGGCGGTCTTGGTATGGACAAGATTGTTGCCAATAGCGATGTGGCCGATATGTTGTTGACGGATGTCTTGCTCACGCGCACAGGAAGAGGATCGTTGACTTTGTCTGGATTTGAAGACGCTGTTCTGACAGGTGGAGCAGCGGCCAATAAGTTCACAGTGAAGGGATTCCAGGGAACCGTGAAACTCGATGGCGGCGATGGTAGCGACACTTATCAAGTCAATCTGCCAGCAACCGGAACACTTACAGTGAATGTAGACGACACTGGTACAACTACTGGAACTGATACCCTGAAGACGGCTGCAGTTGCGTTAGCCCCGACCAGGGACGCCGCAAACCGCCGGGTTTCTTACCTAGCGGCTAGTGTCATCTACACCTCTGCCATCGAGACTGAGATACACCCGATTAAGGGAACCTTGTAATTGTGTTTTGTTGGTTTCAATCCCCCATAAGCTGATGGGGGATTCGCATGATTGGCGACCTTCACGCATGTTGGTTTTCAGATAAGCCTAAATCGAGGTATTGTCTTGATTGCACTCAAGCTAATACCCGGTTCAAATAGTTATTCATGTGCAACTAAGCAAGAATTGGGTGCAATACAGTTCCTGCCACATCGGTTAGCAGGAATCGTTGCCCGTTATGCGTGTAGGTTAACTGCTCGTGATCCAAGCCGAGTAGATGCAGTATGGCCGCATGAAGGGCGTTGACGGTCACTGGATTGACTACCGCCTTGTATCCGAGTTCGTCGGTTTCACCGTAACGGGTACCCCCTTTCACGCCAGCACCGGTCAGCCATACCAAAAAACCGGGGGGGGTGTGGTCCCGTCCCTGACCGCCTTCAGAAACTGGCATGCGGCCAAATTCGCCACCCTAAATGATCAACTGGTTATCGATGGTTCAGGCTTTTGGACTCCAACCGGGCCATGGAATAGTACGCTCAGAAAGCCCAGTTGGATTTCTGCACAGAAATGTGCCGGGTCGCCATGAAGAAAAATGACAGATTTGTCGTTTTCCGCTAACGCGTCGGTGATTGTTAGCGGGGTAAGCCAGGTTTGCGCCTTTGCCTATTGCGATATCTTAATTTATTTCTGACATTATCCCAAATCGCTTGCTGATCGACGCGGTGCGTTAATAGGGGCGTTTGCGGATTGGGTAATAGTTTGTCGATTAAATTTTCGTATGCGTCCGCCACAGGCCAGCCAGCTCATTATGATATCTAGCTACGCAAGACCGCTATTTCTGCTTCGTGCATTTGGTCACCCTTCGGGGGCCTTCTGTGGGATTTATCGCTGGTTGATAGCAGTTTGATGAGTGCCCCAGAGTTGGCATTGCCCGGCTTGATCACAATCTCACCAGAGTCGCCGCTTTTGAAAGCCTTATCGCGAATATCAAGGCGCAGTCCGCCACGATTAGTGGATTTGGGGCCGTATGCGTTTATCTTCAAGAGCCCCCAACGTGAGTTGGGGGGTGCATCAGTCGCTAGCGCACCCCCCAACTGACGTTGGGGGCTCTTGAAGACAAATTTTGAGGGCAAGTGCGGATAGTGATTTCGGGTCCCAGACACCTGTCATCAACAGCCCCCATCGTCCAAAGAAAGGAATTGGTTCATCATAAAGATTATGAGACTCGAGAGGGGGCAAAGACCAGACTGTTTGAACCTGTGTCCGCTTTTTTTGTGGGTAAATCCAAGTTCCTCGTTCCTACCAAGATTCTGAAGCGCGGTGACAACAGTCTCACCATTTCCGTAAATTAGAAAGGTCTGTTCCTGGCCTCGAAAGCCGTAAAGATCGAACTCCACTTAAAGTGAAGACCATAACCATGAAACCCCCTATCGCGCTTCTCGCCGCCCTGCTTTTCGCGCCGCCTTCTGCGATCGCCGACGACCCGGTCTTTGAAAAGCCGGCCATCACCGCCGTGCCGGGGCCGGAGTTTCAGGATAAGGGTCGTCCGGGCGCCATGATCATCGGCATGGACCGTTCCCCGAAGGGCCGCATCTGGGGGTGCTGGACCGGCACGGGGGACAAGAAGGACGGCTATTTCATCTTGGCAATGAGCGACGACGGCGGCGTGAAATGGTCGAAGCCGTGCCTTGTGGTCGGAGCTCGCACAAAATCCGAACAAAAGCTCCATGGGGCGCTGGTTGGCAACCTATGGACTGATCCGAAGGGGCGATTGTGGCTGTTTTTCGACCAGCAACTCGGCGATCCCCAGGGGCGGATCACAAACTGGTTCATCCGCTGCGACAATCCTGACGCCAACGATCCAAAATGGTCCGAGCCGGTGAGGTTCGCGGAGGGTTGCACCTTGAACAAGCCGACCGTGCTGAAGAACGGCTACTGGCTGCTCCCGGTCTCCGATTGGCACAAGAAGACGGCGCGGGTGTACGCGTCAAACGACGAAGGTGCGTCTTGGAACGAGCGCGGCAGCTTGAAGTTCCCCGATTGGGAATTCGATGAGCACATGGTTGTCGAGTTGCGCGACGGCCGGCTGTGGATGCTGGCCCGCACAAAGGGCAACCCGCATGAGAGTTTTTCCGACGACAACGGTAAGACCTGGAACGAACCGAAACCGTCCGCCATCGTGAATCTCAACGCCCGTTTTTTCCTGCGGCGACTCGCATCGGGAAATCTGCTGTTGGTCAAGAACGGCCCGATCGACGCGCGTCTGCCGCGCCGCTCGAGTTTGACCGCATTCCTCTCCACTGACGACGGCAAGACTTGGCCCAAGAGCCTGCTGTTGGATGACCGGGCTGAGGTTTCGTATCCGGACGGCTTTCAGGCGCCCGACGGGGGCATCCACATCCTCTACGATTGGAATCGCCACACCGACGCCGAGATCCTACACGTCGCGTTCACCGAAGCCGATTTCGACAAGCAAACCAAGATCTCGCGGCATCTCGCCGCCAAAGCACTCGCCCCGAAACCGCCAAGCGCCATCGTCCCCGACCCGAAGTGGAGCGCGCAGGCCGTCCAGGATGCCCGGCAGGATTTTTCGAGCATCCCCTACGATGGCGTCACGCCGAACAAGATGGTTTGCGACACCACGTTACGCGAGCTGCCGGATGGATCCTGGATCCTCTTTATGCTTGCGGGTGGCGACACTGAACCTTCCCCGCTGAACTACACAGGAGTGACACGCAGCAAAGACAAGGGCAAGACGTGGACACCATTGGAACGATTCGACGTCGGTTTTCTACGCGAAGGAAAGACGATCGGGCAGGGGCCGACCGAAATCATGATCTTGGGCGAGCGTAGTACGCTGTTTTTCTCCACCCACTCGAAGCATTGGGCGAACGACTGGCGCTCGTGGTACCTCACCAGCGACGATTCATTCAAGACCTGGAGCAAGCCTAGGGAAGTGCCGGGGCGCTTGAAGGAACGCACGTTTATCCGCAAGCACATCGTGGCGCGCGATGGGCGCATCTTGATACCCTTCCAGCACTACATCGGTCCCGAGAGCGAGAAGGACAAAATGCCGCTCGACCGCGCTTTCACCAACCCGCGCAATGGCGTGCTCGTTAGCGGCGACAACGGCAAGACGTGGACAGAGCATGGCAACATCCGCCTGACGCCGAACGACCGCTACTTTGGCTGGGCCGAAAACGATCTCTTCGAACATCCCGACGGCCGGATCACCATGATCATCCGCGCCGATGGCCTCGGCGGCCTGCTCTACAAGGCCGAAAGCAAGGATGGAGGTAAAACCTGGCCCGAGTTTGCCAGCATCACGCCGATCCCGAATCCAGGCAGCAAAGCCACGCTTTATCCGCTCGGCGGCGACACCGTGGCGATCCTGCACAACCCCAATGGCAAGCATCGGAGCCCGATGTCTCTGTGGATCAGCTTCGACGGCATGAAGACATGGCCTTATCAGAGGATCATCCAGGCGGAAAGCTGCGATGGGCCAAGCGGCAGGATGAACTATCCCGATGGTTTTGTTAGCAAAGATAGGCAGTGGCTGCACTTCGCGTTCGACGACAACCGCCGCCGGGCGGTGCATTATTCGGCCAAGCTGCCGCCGCTGCGATGAACGCACCGCCCGTCGTTCATGCCGGACGGCGCTATCTGGATCCGGGGCGACCAGTTTCGCCTTCGGAAACTCTGTCGCCCCGATAGGACTCAGACCTTGCGAGCCTGCGCAAAAGCTCGCAATAAACATGCTCGCGTTTTTCTAGCCCATCCATGAAATCGCTCCCGAATTCCTCGCCGCGCTGCTGCCTGCACCGCTGGCAGTGTTAATTGCAGTCGACGGGCTGTCTTCGCAGCCGCCGAAGCACTTCGGACCTAACCCTTCGAAGCAGAAAGCGGCGGTCAACCGCGACTTCACCGGCATCGTCGTAATGGAGGTCGCGCTGAAAGGCCAGCTATTGGCAGCATTATCCGCAGGCAGGATGCCTTTCGCGAGTTAATGTCGTTGGACTAGCCAGATCGACCGTTCGAACTCATTGTCTTGCCGGACAAGTAGCGTGGCCTTAACATGTCAGACAGGTTGACATCTAGCGAGATCGAGTCACACATGCAAATTGCTGCCATCGAACACCAATCGACCGCCGACTTGGTTGTAGAACGCATTGCCCAAGTGATTCGCCATCGGGGACTCTTGGCGGGCGATCGACTTCCCGGAGAGCATGAACTGGTTGAACAGTTGAAAGTGAGTCGACCGGTGCTGCGTGAAGCGCTTGCACGACTGCAAAGCATGGGACTGGTCGACATTCAACGCGGACGCGGCACATTCGTCGGAAATGCAACCAGTTTGGCAAACTGCGTCCGACTGCTTCGATCGGCCGTCACGATCTCGCCGCGGGAGTTGCAAACGTACGCGGAACTTCGCTCGGCCATCGAAGTGCAAGCCGCCCGGCAAGCTGCTGAATGCGCGACGGCGGAGGATGTCGGGGAACTGACTGCCTTGTTGAAACAACTCGATGACGATGAGTTACCGTACGCCGAGGCGCTGGAAATCGACTTTCGCTTCCATCGAAAACTTCTCGATATCGCTGGCAATCCGCTCATGGTAAACATTATGGAAGTCATCTATGAATTCGTGCTGACGCAGATGGCTCTAACAACGCCTTCGCAGAGAGAGAATCAATTGGGTCGGAGATTGCATAAGGCGATTCTGACGGCGGTTAGCGATCACGATCCCGACGCGGCCGAGCGTGCCATGCAGCAACACATGCAGGCCGTTCTCAAGCGCTTGAAAGCTTAGGAGAAGAACATGACCCGATCGCTTTCCGCCCTTGTCGCGCTGATCTTTGTCGCATCGAGTGCGATTGCGGATGAGGGTGCCGCGCTGACCAAAGAGCAGTTGGATTTTTTCGAGACGAAGATTCGTCCGGTGCTGGTCGAACAGTGCTATAAGTGTCACGCAGCAGAGGCGAAAATTATCAAGGGCGGGCTTCGCCTGGATTCCCGTGACGGGTTGCTCAAGGGAGGGGACACCGGTCCGTCTGTCGTGCCGGGCCAAGCGGACAAAAGTCTTTTGTTGAAGGCGTTGAAGTACGACGAGATCGAGATGCCGCCGAAGGGGAAGCTCCCGGAGTCGGTCGTCAAGGATTTCGAAACTTGGATCAAGATGGGATTGCCCGACCCACGGAAATTGAACGATAGCCCCAAATCGCGCACAATTGACATTCAAGCGGGCCGGAAATTCTGGGCGTTCCAGCCGGTCTCTGATCCAACGCCGCCGAAAGTTAAGCATACTGCTTGGCCTTTTGATCCGATCGATCGGTTCGTGCTAGCCAAGCTGGAAGAATAAGGCCTCAAGCCGGTCGCCGATGCGGATCGGTACACTTGGCTCCGTCGCGTGACGTTCGATCTCACGGGACTTCCGCCGACCACGAACGAGATTGGCGACTTTATCCGTGACCAATCAGCGCAGGCTCGCGAAAAGGTTGTTGACCGTTTGTTGGCATCCCGTGCATGCGGGGAGCGTTGGGCACGGCACTGGCTCGACCTGACAGGTTACTCCGACATGATGGGTACCTCGAACAATGTCTACGCCGAGCACGCTTGGCGGTACCGTGATTATCTCGTCGACGCGTTTAACATCGACAAACCCTTTGATCGCTTTATTCGTGAGCAAATTGCTGGCGACTTGATCAAGGCGGATACGATTCCCGAGCGAGCGAAAAACATCACCGCCACGGGGTTCCTGATGGTCGGCGATGTCGAGATCGTTGAGCCGGATAAGGCGAAGTTGGAAGCCGACCACATCGACACCCAGATGACCAAGATCGGCACGGCGTTCCTCGGGATGACACTCGGATGTGTTCGCTGTCACGATCACAAATTTGATCCGATCGGGGTGACCGATTACTACGGCATCGCCGGGATGCTCCGCAGTTCTCCTTCGACACACAAGATCCCGTATGGCGTGTGGAGTCTTCTCAATTCGACAGAATTGCCAGAGACGCTCGAAGAACGGGAAGCGCGCCTGAAGCTCGAAGCTGATCATCAGAAAAAGCTCGTGACCATGAAAGCAGAGCAAACCAAGTTAACGGAGGAGAAGAAGTCGGTTGAGGCGGACCTGGCGAAACTGATGAAGGATGACGAGAAGAAAACCCACTTTACTAAACGCCGTGACGAACTGGCCGGGCAATTAACGAAACTCTCGACGGCGATTCAGCATGCGGAGTTCTTCCGTTCGAAAGCTCCAAGAGCGTTCGCCCTGCACGACAGCGGTACGCCCGCCGATATGCCAATTTATATCCGTGGCAACCCTTACGCTCCGGGTGCGGTCGTTCCTCGTGGAGTCATGAGTGTCGCTTCGTGGGAGAAATCTCCCGAAATTCCCAAGGGGCAAAGCGGCCGGCTGCAACTGGCCGACTGGCTTGCAGACAAACGAAACCCGCTCACCGCGAGGGTGACTGTCAACCGCATCTGGCAGAAACTCTTCGGCGAAGGGATTGTTCGCAGCGTCGATTACTTCGGATCACGTGGAGAAACGCCGTCCCACCCGGAACTGCTCGACCACCTTGCCACGCGATTCGTAAACAACGGCTGGTCGCAGAAAAGGTTGCTTCGAGCAGTTGTGCTCAGTCGCGTCTACGGATTGTCCGGTATCAATAACGAATCGGCGTTGAAACTCGACCCCGAAAACCGACTCCTCTGGCGGATGAATCGTCAGCGTCTTGAAGCGGAGGCGATTCGCGATAGTTTGCTGGCGGTCAGCGGGGAGTTGCAACCGAGTGAAGGGGGGCCAGGTCTGGTGCTCGAAGAGCCGGAAAACTGCGGCAGTCTCGTGTTGAAAGGCGTGAACCCGCCCAACTACACGCACCGAAAGCCACGTGCCGTCCAAGAATTTCAGCGGACGATCTACCTGCCTGTCATGCGAACCAACACGACCGAGACCGACCGCATCCGTAACTTCTTCGACTTCGTGAACCCCGCCCAGATCGCTGGCCAACGCTCACAGACCGTGGTGCCCACGCAATCGCTGTTCCTGATGAACAACGGCCTGTTCCGCAAACGGGCCAAGGTGCTTGCGGATGGATTGATTGCCCAACACTCCAAGCCCGACGAACGGTTGAAGCAGTTATGGCTGACCGTTTACAACCGGCCGATCACGAACGATGAACTCGACAGTGCGAAAAAGTTCCTCGCCGAGTTGAGTCCGCTTGTTCAGGCCAAGGAATCGCTCCTCTGGCAAGAACTCTGTCATAGCCTGCTGGCCTCGAACGAGTTCGTATTCCGCATTTAACGAAAGGGATCGGTCATGTTGCTGTACCAATTCTTCTCACGTCGCCAGATGCTTCGCACCACGGCGTGCGGTTTCGGCTCGCTGGCCCTCGCGGACATGCTGCACGCCGCGTCGAACCCCGACGCGCGCATTCCCGGGCCTCCTCCCAAAGCCAAGCGGGTCATCTTCCTTTTCATGGCCGGCGGGCCATCACAACAGGACCTCTTTGATCCGAAGGAGTTCATCCGCAAGAAGCACGGTCAGAAGATCGACTCGCCACTGCGGAAGGAAGTCACGCAGATCGGCACGGAGAAGTTCCTCGCGCTCGCGGAGGCCGCACCCGTGAAGCCGCGTGGTAAATCCGGTATGATGATCTCCGACCTGCTGCCGGGTCTGGCGAGCGTCGCGGACGATATCTGTCTACTTCGTGGCATGAATGCGGATAATCCACAGCATGCGAGCGCGACGAATCAGTTTCACACCGGTGTCTTCACCGAAGTTCGGCCATCTATGGGGGCATGGATCAGCTATGGACTAGGGACGGAGAACAAGAACCTGCCGAGTTTCGTTAGCATTCACGCTCCCGGAGTGCGAACGTATGGCTCGGGCTTTCTCCCCGCCGATCATCAGGGGACGCCGCTGACAGTTCCGCTCGATACCAGAACACTCCCTATTGAGAATCTCAAAAATGCTTCCGTCAACGATGATATTCAGCGAAAGCGCCTCGATCTGACACGCCGGCAGAACCAACGACTTATCGACGATCTGCACGGCGACCGCAACATGGAAGGCATGATCCAAAACATGGAACTCGCCTTCCGCATGCAGACCACCACGCCGCAACTCGTTGACCTCTCGAAGGAATCGAAGGAGACGCTCGACCTCTACGGCATCGGCGACAAGGACGCCGACAAGCACGGCCGCGCATGCCTGTTGGCTCGCAAGCTCAGCGAGTCGGGTGTACGGTTCGTGCAAGTGACGATGGATGGATGGGACCATCACGGCGACATTCGCGGCAACCTCCCGCGGCTTTGCAAGCAGACGGATCAGCCCATTGCAGGCTTGCTCAAGGACCTGAAACGACGTGGGCTGCTGGACGACACGCTCGTCCTGTGGTCCGGTGAGTTCGGCCGCACGCCTTGGAGTCAGGACCTCAGCGGCACAGCACCGATTCACACACACGGCCGCGAGCATCAGCCGGAAAGCTTCTGCGCTTGGATGGCCGGAGGTGGAGTGAAAGGCGGTATGACCTTCGGTGAGACCGACCACATGGGCTACCGCGTTGTGAACGGCAAGGTCCACATCCACGACCTCCACGCCACGATGCTGCATCTGCTGGGCATCGACCACACATGCCTCACTTGGCGACACCTTGGTCGCGACTTCCGCCTTACCGATGTGCATGGAAGCGTTGTGAATGAGATTCTGACGTGAAAGAGAAACTGAACTAGCTGTCCTTCTTACTCATTGTCACGGTGATGTTTTATCTGTGCAACCGATCGAACATCCCCGCACTGTTAAAACAAGGCGAGCTGAAAAGTTTAAGCATGATTATAGCAAGCCATCCGTTTTTACTTTCATGAGATCTCGATAGGCTAGTTGGATAAAAATAGGAAATTGGACATGCTGTTTGTGTACAGTCTGGATTGAAGTGACCAAGATTGCTGACCATTTCAAAGCGATTGTAAAGATGACGACCGGGTATCTTGAACAAGGTGCTGGACCGATGCGCAAAGCTAAGCGGCTTAGGTTGGTGTGAATGGAACCGAGGGCGGCTGGATTCAACCGATTTTAAAACTTGGACTCGCCCAAGAAAATTGGACTGCATTTTTAGCATAACATAATGTCAACGGCACATTAGAACCAACTCGGAAATGACGTAACACCGTCAAGTGGCTGAGATATTTTTAAGCTGACTCTATGGGTCGGCCAGATAATCCTCTGGCCTATGTAGCACACTTATCGCTTCGGGGCCGTACGCGAGGCCGCAGGAATAACTCGTTACACTCCGATTCCAGAATTCCACCGACGATCAGGCACTGCCAGCCCGGGCCGCGTCGAACGACTTCCTCGGCGGGGATGTCGATCTGACGCCACCCGATGTCGATCAGGAAGCGGATGGAGGTCCCGAAAACAACAGACCCAATTCCAAGCCAGAGTATTGCGCCCTGACACATCGGGCATGGTTCAGCCGTCGTGTAGAGAACGCATTTCGAATAATCGATACCCGGTACATCAGCAGCCACCCTGTTGATGGCATCGATTTCCCCATGCCATGTCGGGTTTTTGTCCGACTGGTTCCGGGCTTCGGCGATTACTTTACCTTTAACGCGGTCGGCGATAAGCGCAGCGAACGGCCTCTCAGGCACGTCGGCTGCGAGGGCTATGGTTTGTCGCATGTAGCTTTCGTGATTCATTTCCATTATCGGGATGCTTCCATGAAAGTCATCCAGACCATCCAAATGACCAGCAAGCCGCGCAGGCTCCACGCGGCCGTGCGCACCCAATTGGTGGAAACCAAACGTCGGTGTACGCTTGGATCGAATGAAAGAGACAACCGCGCGTGACATGGAACTTGTACGAACTGCGTGGAAAAGCAGACGACCGCTATCAGAACCACACCCAATATCGAGTGAATGAGTGTCACACCGGCGGGGCGTACGAACAGCAGTAAAATGCCTGTGATCAGTTCAATAAGCATGGGAGGCGCGACGACCCAAACTGTCCGGCGAGTGTGCGCCTGCTCGTACGCCGCAAAGTCAGCCTTCCCGATAGCGGCGAAGAGCGGATAGTGGATGATTTGCACAAACCAGATCACACCCACCATGAATAGTGTGGCCATCACATGGACCAGCATCAGCACCCGGGCTAGTGAGTCATCCATCAGACTTCACCCCGCCCGATATCCGGTTCTCCTGAAGTAATCGGGCGGTCGTTTCGTGCCGGTAATTGAACATGAGAGTCAACTTGTGGCGGACCATCCCGTCGAGCAGCAACCGACCGATCATTCCGAACGGGGGCAGGTATTCCACTTCGTCTCGAAAAACGGTTCCTCCCGCCCCATCATCCTGAAAAATGTGTTTGTGATACCAGTAGTCAAATGGGCCCGCTTCCTGGCGGTCGGCGAAGAGATGGGGAGGGGCGTATTCGGTGTGCATTGCCACCCACTTCAGAGGCAACCCAAGAACCCGGCCAACGAGAATCACGCGAGTACCCGGTTGCAACCCCTTGGGCGCTTCGGCCACGCGCATCGGCTCCCACGGCGGGATGAGGTGTTTCAGGGCATCCGGAGTTTCGTGGAATCGAAACAACTCCATCGGTGGCACCGCAATGCGGCTCTCCTTGATGAAACGCCGCACGACTGCCGGGTTGGGCGCGCCAAGTTGACGGTTCAGGAATGCATCCCACAGGATGAGAGTGAACGGGATCCACCAGAGTAAATCGTTGGTCAGGATCGTCATTCCGAACATTAGCGGAAAGGTGCCCTTGAGCAACGCTCCGACGAAGCCGATCGGGCCAAAAACCTTACCGAGAAGGCCAACAATCACGATCGGCCAGTGGCGTCGGGGATCTTCCGCGGCGATGAGGTAGCCAATGCCGTACACCCCGACGATCATCCCCACGCACTGCCAAATCTCGGGATAGTTCAGGCGGGCGATGCCGCAAGCGTCGAAGAGGAAATGAGGGAACGCGATGATTGCCGCCCCCCACGCTAAGTTGTACACCCCCGCAGCGCGCAGCCACCATTTAGCCCAAGCTGGCGAATCGGTAACACTCATGATTTCGTTCATCGGTTCTCCATTCGATCGTCGTCCGCGATTCAATCAACGCATGCACGCATCTATAGGCATGGAGACAGGGGATGAACCTCCAGACGAATGGCGGAATTATTCAATGCTGACATGACGCTTCGATAGAAAACGTCGTTGAGTCGTTGACCGAGGCGAAAGCAAGCCAGTGTGATTAGGCCGAGGGAAGAGCAAACTTTCAGTACGAAATCTTAGGTCATAACAACGACACCCATTTATCGTCATCATACAGTCCTTTTGCACCAAGCTATGCAGGAAGCAAGCCTAGACTTGAGTTGAGACTCATCGACGCCCAAATCGGCAAGCGACCTATTGATGCGGTGGTTCTTCCGTTCTCGAGGCGGATGTTCATGAGAAAAATGGGGTAAATTTCTCCCACAAATGCTGGACACCCAAATAAGGCTGTAAACTCAGCCATGCAGGTCCAAGATCTCGAAATCAAGACGCATTCACACGCGGGAATACAAGGCGAGGCCGTCAAATGGACTGAACCCTTTTCCTGCGCTAATGAAAAATACTTACTTCAGCAGGCTCTTCATTCCCTCACCGCACGCTTCGCCAATCAGGAAGTAGCTCTCCGCATTGGCGAACCAGTGGTGACCATGGGTTGGACAGGGAGAGAGTTCTGCAGGGCGTGCAAAATCGGTAGTCTTGATGAATAGAGCATTCTTGATCTGCTTGGTGCCCTCTTCCTGCGCCTTTCTGAATTCAAACATCGCGCCACCGGTCACTGGTCCGCCATTGCCAAGCTGGCCCACAACAACCGGCATGTTCGGCACTTTGAATTCCTTGCGGAGATCGGTGACTAGGTTGACGAGAAGCTGCGCATATTCGGATATCGCCTGTGGGTTGACCATGTCGTTATAGCCCTGTTGCCAGTAAAAACCAGAAATTTCATATTTCTGATTTCCGAGATCCGCCAAGGCGGCGCGAACTTCTTTCACCATTTGGCGATAAGACTGCCCAATATTCTCAGGTTTTGGCCAGTTGCCAGTATCATAGGCCGGTTTGCCGGAACTTGGCGAACGAAAATGCCCGTGCAGGCTGTGTCCGCCCCATGCCGTTTTGATCAAAAGGACTGGCTCTTGGTAAAAGTCGCCTAAGACAAAACCGAACCCAAGTTCGGGTCCAATGTGCCTTCTCGATCCGTCTGCGGCATAACCTGTGTAGCCCACCGATAGGCCACCTTTCAGAATCTTATCTCCGCCCACCTTGAACGATATCAGCACATCATCCCGAACGACCCATTCACTTTTCTCGTTCTTGAGCTTCTTCATCCTTTCGGCGCTTTTCGAATTCGCCATCGACCAGATTAGGTTGCCTTTGCCACCATTGTAATCATGATCAACCGAGCCCTGCCCTTCCATATTGGACTGCCCGGCGAGGATGAAGACTTTCACAGGTCTTTTGAACTGATTCTGCGGGTTGCCTGCGTTGGCGTCTTCAGCTAAAGCTACACGCGCCATCAACAACAGCGTAGGCATGAATATCAAAGCGTTTCTCATTGATGGTCCTCTATTTTCTTTATGCTATGAGTATGCATTCGATACGCGAACATGAATCTATATGCTTCCTTGTGTGATAAATTTTGTCACGTACAAAAAGAATTCTTGCAAGCAACGGATCAAATGTTCTGGTCTATTTTTGTAAAGGCAGCAAAGCCTCCGCAAATGCCTTGCCCATCTGCGCGAAGATCTTGGCACTGCCCAAATAGTGGTAACCGCCATTGGAAGAACCTTTGAGGGCCTCCCTGTCTTTGGGCGAAAGGACGTCCTCCAAGGCGAGATCGAGCTTCTCTTGGTCTGCTTTTGTGATACCCTCAATTCGCACATCCATCGCTGCGTAATGTTCTGGGGAGTTTTTGTCATATTGGTCATTGGCATAGGCCGCCAATACGTTTTTACCCTTCTTTAAAAATTTGACCTGTTCTTTTCCGAGGACGATGGAACCGTATTGCGGCTTGTCCTGCCACCAGATGTAGGTGTGGATCTTTTGTCCGTTCAAATAAACGTGGAATCCTTGTCTTGCCAAAACCGCGAGGCGATACGAATCGCAGTTGAGTTCTTCGACGTCAAAAGTTGTGCGCATCAACAGGAATTCGCCATCTCCCCACGTTGAGGGGAATTTGTTCAAGGTGATTCCGCTGTGTTTCCATACGCCCTTTCCAATTGGGGCCTTGCCTTCCGTCCATTTGCTGTCATCGAAGTCCGGCATGTGCCAATTATCCATCCCTGCTGGTAGAGTGATGTCACGGAATCGTCGGCTGTCATATTTTTTCAATGTGTCCATCTTCGCAGTGGGGTTAATTGTAGCGAAGCGCCAGATACGTTCCTCTGGCAGCGGTTTGCCAACTGGCTTCCAGTAGTTATCCCATTTCCGTTCCCTGTCGAGAGAACCGTCTTTTTTCAATGTGTGAGCGGTTCCGACGATATTGTTGTACTCACCCTCCTTGGGTTGTGCGGCGGCAATGACATCATCCCAGAAGGGAGCAGTCTCGACAGCAACCACGTTGCCCTTGAACTCGGGCATGGCGGCCGGTGCGGCCATGGCCTTGCGGAAATTCACATTTTTGGTCACACCGTCGACTCCCAGCACTCCGATCACGAATGGCATCTTCGGGGCTGACAGGTCTTTGCGAACATCGCGAATGAACTTGGCCAGCAGGTCTGAATAAACATCGTATTTTCCAGGTCGGTCGGGCCCGGGATAAGTCGTCCCATCGACCAGATCATTGAAACCCTGAAGCCAGACAAAGCCAGCCACTTCATAGCCTGCCTTCTCGTCATATTCTGGACAGACACGCTTGGGATCTGCCAGCACCTTTTTAACATGGTCGATCATCATTCGGTAAAACACACCCGAGGCGGCATCCTTGTCATCCTGCCACTTTTTCCGGTCTTCGGCTTTAGGAATCCCGTGGGCACCCCTGGGATGCTTGTCCCACAAATCCTGAATTTCCTTTGGCAGCTTGTATTGCCCGGCACTTGGTGGACGGAATTCAGTATTGAGTGACCTGCCACCCCAGGCAGTCTTGATAATCAGGATCGGCTCCTTTAGCTCTTTCTCCATATAGATACCGAAGGTGAACTCGGGACCGATTTTGCCGCCGTTCTTGGTAGGTTGATCTCCGCGCGCGCCAAA
>CAMCLK010000057.1 GCA_945875585.1 Candidatus Kuenenia stuttgartensis
CAAAGGGCGGACGATATCGCTTTTGTCCACAGTTTTCATGCGGAATCGCCCATTCATGGATCAGCCATGCTGATGATGAATTCAGGGCGGCTACTTTCCGGATTCCCCTGCTTGGGTTCGTGGGTCACCTATGGTTTGGGCAGTGAGAATCACAACCTGCCCGGCTTCGTGGTCATGCTCGATCGCACGGGCGGCCCCATTTCAGGTGCCAAGAACTGGTCGAGCGGATTTATGCCTGCGGCCTATCAGGGCACATTGCTGAAAGCCACGGGTACAGCCATTCACGATCTGGCGCCAGTACTATCGCCTGCAGACCAGCGCCGCCTGCTCGATCGGTTGGGCCGGAAGAACTTGGAGCACATGGAAGTGCGCGCCGACAATTCGGAATTAGCCGCACGCATCGCCAGTTATGAACTCGCGTACAAAATGCAGTCAAGCGCGCCGGAAGCCGTCGATTTTGCCAGTGAAGACCAAAAAACCCTTGATCTTTATGGTATTGGCAATGAACGGACCGACGATTTTGGCCGCAAATGCCTTCTCGCCAGACGTCTGGTAGAACGCGGCACGCGGTTCATCCAGATTTATTCGGGCGGAGCGCACAACGACGATAACTGGGATGCTCATTCCGATATTGTCCGCAACCACACCAAACATGCCGGCAACACCGATCAACCGATCGCTGCTCTGCTGACAGACCTCAAACGCCGGGGCATGCTCGACAGCACCCTCGTTGTGTGGGGCGGCGAATTCGGCAGGCAACCAACAGCGGAATATGCTCAGGGAACAGGCCGCGATCACAACGCCTACGGTTTCACGATGTGGCTTGCAGGCGGTGGCATCAAGGGCGGCATATCTCATGGTGCCACAGACGAAATCGGAGCCACCGCGGTGGAAAACCGGTTGCATGTGAAAAACCTGCACGCCACCGTGTTGCACCAAATGGGTATGGACCCTAATAAACTCTCTTATTTTTATGGTGGACTCGACCAAAAACTGGTCGGAGTCGAAGGTGCCGAACCCATTATGCCAATCTTGGCCTGACCACACCGTGGCCAACACCATTGATGTACTAGGACTGGGATGCTTGGCAGTGGATGAACTGCTAATCCTCCCCCATTGGCCTGAACCAGATACAAAAACCCGCCTGACTGGCCGTGACCGGCAAGGGGGCGGGCTTACTGGCAACGCACTCGTTGCTGCTGCGCGCTACGGTGCCCGTTGCGCTTATGCAGGGCCACTAGGGCTTGACCCAGACAGCCAATTCATCCGCGACCTATTTGCCCATGAAGGCATCAACTTGGCCCACGCAACCACCCTTGCGGAAGCGCGTCCCATCCGCAGCACGATCCTTGTAGACCAACAGAATCGCACACGTACCATTTTTTTTGATCTGGCAGGCTCGGTGGGTGCCCTGACAGATTTGCCAGACGACGCCGTTATTCTCAGCAGCAAAGTTCTTTTTGTGGATCACTACGGGATTGAAGGGATGATCAGGGCCGCCAAGCTGGCAAGGGCCCATGGCATTCCTGTCGTTGCTGACCTTGAACGCAATGAATGGCCCGGCTTCGATGAACTACTCGACCTTGTGGATCATCTGATCGTCACGCGGGCATTCGCCAGCAAGCTGACGGGTGAATCTTGCCCAGCATCGGCCGTTAAAAGGCTTTGGAAGTCCGACCGGCAAGTCGTTGTTGTAACGTGCGGAGAGGAGGGCGCTTGGTGGTGTGACAGGCTTCAATCAACCCCCACCCATCTGCCCGCATTCCCCATTGAAGTTGTCGATACTACAGGCTGCGGTGATGCATTTCATGGCATTTATGCTGCCGGATTGGCATTGGGTGAACCCCTCGAAACCCGACTACTTCACGCATCGGCTGGAGCGGCGCTGAAGGCCCGGCATTTAGGAGCGCAGCGAGGGTTGCCTACCCGAGCCGAGGTTCTACGGTTTGTAATTAAATTAACGGTTGTACCATGCGAATAAAAAGGTGACGGTGCCTGCTGTGGGCGCCACACCTATTGGAATTCGCCATGCAAATGCCGAAGTTCAGTCTGACCCGCCATTCAAGCCGGCGTAAAGATCAGCGTGGAATCACCGAGGAAATGATTTTTCAAGTGTTGGAGCACGGACGCCAAATTTTCACCAGGGGCGCCATAGCTTCTGTCGTAGGACGCAAGGAAGTTCGTCGCCAAAATGAACGTGGCATCGACATCAGCAATCTGGAAGGCCTCCACGTTCTTTGCCCCACTGATAAGTTTGGAACGGTAATTACAGCGTACAGGAATCGCGATCTCAGCGGTGTGAAACCAAACATGGGACGTGGTAGGCACAAACCCAGGCACATTCATTCCAGAAAACCATTACCGAGAACCACCGCTCGCGACCGCTCTGCTTGGGTTCAGGAACTCGGCATGCCGGCATGACAATCAGACCGTAGTTTGAAAACATGGATTCGATCCTTGTTTAGGGTTCCAATCATGCGCAGGCCCATTGTTGCTGGAATCGTTGTGGTGGTGGCACTGATCGTTGGTGCCACCTTCTATTTTGTTGGCAGGAACGCCATTCGCAGGGCATTGACCGACCGTCGCCCACCCGTTGCCGAATACGCGCCTCAAACTGCACCTGAGGGCACGGTTTTCACGCCAGCACCAACAGATTGGCCAGCTTTCCGTGGCCCTGGCGGAACCGGGATCAGCGCAACAGGAAAACCGCCCACAGAATGGGCCGCCGACAAAAATCTGGCTTGGCGCGTCGAATTACCCGGATCTGGGGCTTCATCCCCCATTGTGGTGGGAAATTTGGTTATTGTGCTGGCTTATTCAGGCGGCACCGGAAAAGAACCTCTCGCGCGTACAATAGTGGCGTACAATTCTGAAAGCGGCAAGCAAGAGTGGGAATATCGACCTGAAACCACCCACACCGAAGACGCCTACAACGGATTCCTCACCGAACACGGTTATGCAAGCTCCACGCCAGCTTCCGATGGCAAACATATTGTCGCCATGCTAGGCAAATCCGGCGTCGTTTGCCTAAGCATGACCGGAAAGGAACTCTGGCGAGCGGCAACAGGCACCATGTCTGCCAACCGCCGGTGGGGAAGTGCCGCCAGCCCGATTATTGTGGGCGACCTTGTTGTTGTGAATGCTGCGGAAGAAGCACGGGCTCTGATGGCGTTTGACCTAGCCACGGGACAACACGTGTGGAAATCCGAAGGCGCCGCGCTGGAACTGAGCTATGGCACACCCGTTTTGACACGCAATTCCAAAGGCGAAGATGAACTGCTTCTAGGAGTACCGGATGAAATCTGGTCGATCCACCCTCGTACTGGCAAGCTGCGCTGGCACATCAATGCCCCACTTCCAGGCAACGTGTCACCGAGTCCAGCAGTAGCCAACGATCTGGTTTTAATTCAGGGAGGCTACCCATCCACCACGCTTGTGGCTGCACCACTGGGAGGTAACGGCAAACTCCCAGCCGATGCCATTCGCTGGCAAACAGGTGTCGCCTCTTATGTTCCAAGCGGATTGGTCCACGACGGCCATTTTTATTGCGTTACCGACAAGGGATTGGCTGTTTGCCTTGAGGCTGCAACAGGTGCCGTAAAGTATCAGGAACGGCTCGATATCAAAGGCGCCGAATCGCGCTCGAAGCCTGTCTACGCCTCATTGGTACTGGCCGATGGCCATCTTTATGCAGTCACGCGCAAGGCAGGAGTTTTTGTATATGCGGTTGGAACGTCTTTTTCCAAACCATCTGTTATGAAGTTAGGAGACGGGGAAGACTTCTCTGCCACTCCTGCAATAACAGGAAACAGTCTGTTTTTGCGGTCAGACAAAGCGCTTTACTGCGTGCGCCGTTAGCGCTCCTCTTCCTTCTCAGGCTGAACATTGAAAATCCCGAAAATATTGGGGACCTTTCGTTTTTCAATGGCGGCATAAGATCCAATTCCGCCCTGCGGCTTAGGATCTACTGAATAACGCAACGCCACGGCTCGGGGAAACCAACGACCTGAATAGTCGAGGCCATAAGTTCCCTGCGAAGGCCCAGCCAAAGTACTGGCTCGCGAACCAAAGCGGGCGGGAGCACCACCACCTACCTGATAAACAATGCTGTCGGGCGTCACACTCGGCTTGGCAAGACATGAGACACGATTGGAATTCCCCGCGCGGGCAAATGTATGGTCCGGCGCACTGGACATAGCTTGTTGCTCATCCTCCGCACGCCCGGTCCCGATGGATAATGCCATCAGGCCAGTTCCAAATAGCACCCAGACAAGCTGCCCGCGTTCCATGGCAATGACCCCACGATCCTTAACCCTTGGGGAGGATCACAAGATCCATCGACCTGACTAGCACCAATTGCTGAAAGAAATGACGCGCACAATGCACTCGGTGTTATCTACAGGCCCACCATGAACGTTTATTTTTCCCAAACCTCCCATTTGATGGTTGACTGGCTTTTTATATTCCTGCAGCAACACCATGTCGATTCACTGCTGACTACCCTGTTTGACCGAAGATTTGTTTTCAGCCAATTCCCGGATATGCTCCAGCACTCTGCCATGAATCTGGTGAATGAGCAGGTCAGACCAGAGCGTCCAATAATTCTGCGGATAGATATCGAACTCGTACCACGTGCTCCCTTCAAGTCTGGTCCTGCCCTCGGGAAGCGCGATCAGCCGAAACTCGCCCCTTTTACACCGCAGGTAGCCATCTAGATGGGGCGGATGAACATGACGGTATGGACTTAATTCGTGCATGGGAGCTGGTTGCGATACCACATCGAACGATAACCGCCTAGGAGCGTCCCATACGGTAATTGGCTCGACAAATGGCCCTGTTGAAAACTCGCAATAGCGAATCGCGCCAACGCCAGTTCCCTCGATCGTGGCACAACATGGGTAAGCAATCCCCAATCTAAAAAACCACTCGGGTGGAGATGGCAGCTCAGAAAAACCGATCACATGCGGCCACACCAACTCCGGAAGTGCGTCGATCTCAATACTGGAAGAAACTTCATACTCACAGGCCTTATGAATCACGGTTTCGGCGCCCACCAATAGTGGGAGAACAATCAGCGGTAAGCAGGAGGAAACCGATCGTTGCGGACTGGTGGCCGCAATCGTCCACACTACGGCAGACCCCAATAACCCCATGATCACCGCGATTGGATAAAGCATGACAAGGCAAATTATGCCTTCAAACGCAAATATCAAAAGTCCAAAACCACCCAATAAAATTGATAATTGGCCAACCATAATACTTGCTTTCAAAGTACGCCGGTGCGGCCGATTGTAAATGGAGGCGCTCGCGGCACCCATGAGGAGTGGCGTACCCAAAAACAGGGAGGCACCATAAGAAGAAAGAAAATATACGCTCAGCCCCACCATTATCAGACAAATACCAAAACCTACCACCATTCCTAAAAGGGCGCTCCTGATGCCATTATTAATTACGGGAACTGTTTTATTCAGATTGTCGTACATTAATTGTGAACGCTGGGGCAAACACGCCAAAACAAGCATAAGAATCAAATTGACCACGGGCACGAAAACCAGCAATCCGATCCATGGCGCAACACCGGCATTTGCCGCCCTGCGAACACTCATGGTTACAGCAATCCAAAGAAACGGAAGCGACCATGCGAAAATAACCCATGCCAGCCAGTCGGGTGCTGGCGGCGCCAAATATTGATAGCGAATCGAAAAAGCCGGGTTGACAAAGTCAACGGGCGAAAATATTTTCCCCGCGTATTCATATATCAGACCGGCTTCCACCAGATATTTGAATGCCATCAGGCCAAACCCGGTTGCCGCATACGCGAATCGGCCAACATCACTGGTAAGGCTAAACCAGAGAAGCAAAAGATTCCAGATTTGCTTGAGCGTAATATTAAAATTGACCGATTTTTCACTAGACAATGTCACGACCTCCATCAGGCATTACTATGACAAAAATGGTGGCATTTGAAGAATTCGCTAAGCGAGCACACCTATAATGACACGACCAGGGCTCAATGGCAATGGTCTATTCAGAGAATCTCGGATTTCCGTGGTTGGATCAATGCCCAGCAGGTGGAACAACGTGGCCGAAAGGTCTTCCGGGCGGCAAGGGTCCGAGGCGGGGTAGGCCCCCAGCTTGTCGGAACGGCCGTGGACATAACCACGCTTCACTCCGGCACCGGCCAGCAAGGCTGGATAACACTGCGGCCAATGGTCGCGGCCCGCGATATTATTGATGCGCGGCGAACGGCCAAATTCACCCACCCATACCAATAATGTGGTTTCCAGCAGGCCGCGCTCTTCCAGATCTTCCACCAAGGTGGGAAGTGTCTGATCTGTTATTGGCAAAAGATAATCCTTGAGGATTGGATACATCGGCTCGCCACGGAAACCATGGGTATCCCACCCCCCCTTGGCGCCGCCAATACTGCGATTGAAGTAGACCTGAATCCACCGGCACCCAGCTTCCGCCAAACGTCGTGCCAACAGGCAACTTTGCCCATAGGTTGTGCGCCCATAACGATCGCGTACCGATTCAGACTCCCGAGAAAGATCAAAGGCGTCGCGCACCTTGGCGGATCCCAGCAACGCCAGTGCCTTGCCATGCTGTTCTGCCAGTCCTCGCGCCAGAGGCGCTTTGTCGAGTTGCCCAAGCTGGGCCTCCACCAATGCACGCGCTGTCTCGCGACGGGCCAACCGCGCGGGATCGACACCCTCAGGCAGGCTCAATTCAGGCAACCGAAAACCCGGTTGGGCAGGATCGAGCCCAATGAACAACGGATCGTGCACCTTCCCCAAAAAACTGCCATGCTGGCCGGGAGTGATCGATCCATCGGCAATCTGGTGTGGAAAGGCTACAAAGCCGGGCACTCCAACAGGAGCAGGACAAAACCTGTCAACAATAGATCCATAAGCCGGAAACAGCTCGCGCGAATCACGCAATCTCTGATCATCAGATGGCGGCGCCATGCCTGTCAGGCTGTAGTAACCTGCAGAATTATGATTTTTCATCGTATGGTTGAGCGAGCGGATCTGGCAAAATCGGTCGATCACTTTGGCCAAGCGTGGCAGACGTTCGCAAACAGGAACACCCACCAGGCTCGAGGCCATCGGCCGGAATTCACCACGAACAGCCGAGGGCGCGTCCGGTTTCATGTCGATTGTGTCGTGGTGGCTGGGACCGCCCCACTGATGCAGGAAAATGACCGTCTTCACCTTGCCAGGACGCACTGCCGCCGCCGGTAATAGCCCGGGTAACAGCGCGGCACCCAAGCCACCAAACCCCACGCGCAAAGCCACGCGACGATCGGGGACACCAAACCATGGAATGTGCGTTGCCATTAATCTGGATCCTTCAATTACCAACGCAACAGGAACTCACGCGCGTTGACCAATCCCCACAGAATATCCTCGTATCCTTCGCGCTTCGTCTTTGAATCATTGAGCAGTTTGATAGAACCAGTGATCTCTGCGGGCTTCGGCCGGCGGCTCAAGGTCGCCAAAAACAGCTCTTCAATGGCACGTTCAGCGGGTAATTCCAACAAGGATTCCAGTCGATTATCGGATCGCGCCAGCATAGCCTGCAACGTATTTCCCGTGAGTAACTGGAATGTCTGCGCCAGTGTCGGCTCGCTGGTCCGTTCACAGTCGCAGCTCAATAGCCGCTCTGGTTTGCCAAATACCCGCAAAAACCGCTCCACATCACCCGCCTGCCTGCCCGGATCACGGGTTGCGCGCACCCCCGGTAACTGTTGAGCCCGTGTGCCTCTGGGCCAACCACGCAACGCCAACGGACTTCCGGTGACCTGTGCCAAAGCATCAAGCACCTGCTCGGCGGTCAATGGGCGCGGTCGACTCGAGGACGCCAGTCCATCGTCTTCATCATCGTCACCTGTCATCCAAGAACGCTGGTAAGCCTGAGAAGTGGCGATGAGTCGCACCAGCGCTCGGGTTTCGTAGCCGCTTCGAACCAATTCTGTTGCCAAAAAATCGAGCAGCTCCGGGTTGCTGGCAGGGTTAGCCAGACGAAAATCGTCCTCCGGATCCACCAAGCCACGGCCCATCATGTGCCGCCAGATCCGGTTAGCTTGAGCCTTTGCAAAATAAGGATTGTCCCCAGCCGTTACCCAGTCGGCCAGAGCCACCAACGGGTCTGTATCGGAGCGTAAAGGCTCTGAAGCATCGAGAATTCGTGGGGACACAATCCCACTACGTGTGGGATGCTTGTAATCTCCAGAACGCGCCATGTACACAATCTGGTCGCCTACAAATTCATGCTTGTCGAGATTGTCACGTTTTTCGTTACTGACAATGCGATACTGCAACCGGGAAAACAAAGCTGCAAAACCGTGGTAATCGTCCTGCTTCCAGCGATCGAATGGATGGTTGTGGCAACGCGCACATTGCAGACGCAGGCCCAGAAAAACCTGACCCACGCCCTCGGCGCGGGCCTGTTCATCGCGAAGCGCCCGGTAGAAGTTGGATGGCGGATGCTCGTAGCTGCTGCCACGCCCCGAAATCAGGGCCCGCGCCATGGCATCGAGTGGCATGCGGTCTAGAAACGCCCGCCTCAACCACGAATGAAGGGCCGCGACACCTTTGGAATCGAGGGTTTTCTCTTCCACACGCAGCACATCAGCCCATTTGAGCGCCCAAATATCTGCAAATGTGGACGCGTCGAGAAGCTCATCGATCTGACGGGTTCGCTTGCCCGCGGATTGGTCGTCCAAAAACGCTCTGGCTACCGATGAGGGCGGCGGTAGGCCAGCCAGATCGATCCACACGCGCCTTAAAAACAAGTGGTCGGGCACCATGGGCGCAACGGATTCACCCGCACGCGCCAAACGGCTCTGAACCAACCGGTCGATGGGATGCGCCGCCACTGAATCTGGTTTGGACCCATGCTCCATGAAATGCAACCGCGATGCCGCTTGAGCCCCAGCATAGGAAATCAAAACGACTCCGGCCGTACGTCTGGAGGCCTCGATAACCGGAGCAGCATGGGCACTGAATGCAAGGGTGCCCGGTTCAAACGTTGCCAAGGCGCCCACGTCGCGGCTCGTACCATCCGAAAGCACCGCCATCACCTTCAACGTCACGCGATCAACGCCCGGTGGAACAAACTGCTCTCTGGGGCTAACTTCCAAACGGCGTACAACCGGTGCACGATCGCCATCATCGGGGCAGCCCGCGGCAATCCAACGCGAAAGGATTTGGCGACCCAAAGACCCAGGGGCCAAACGCACCCCGCCTTCGTGTGGAACCGCTCCACCAGCTTTCTTAAGAATCAGGCTTTCATCCGGGTCGAAACGGGAAACGCGTCTTCCTGTGGCTTCACGCACAAGTGCCTTCAAGTCGAAGGCAGCATCTTCGCCGCGTAGTGATAATTTGAAACCGCCTTTGCCGTTGAGGTTGCCATGGCAAGGGCCAGACGAACAACCGGCACGGACCAGCATGGGCTGAACTTCAAGCCGATAGGAAGGAACATCGGCGCAGCAGAGCAGCAGCACAAGATTCAGCAAGGGCATAGGGGCAACCCGTAAGGCTGAAAGTAACTAAAAGGATCATAACACGAATCCGCCCTGCATGGTGAATGAAAAATGGCAGTCAGACTGTTGGTTTGCGTTCAAGGAGGGGGCAGTCAGCGAGTTGCGTGACAATCGTGTACCGCAGCCTAAGTATCACCTTCCCCCAGCCGCATCATGCACCAATGGGCGCCCGGGTAGCTTCCCGTTGGCCTTGCCGTTTTCCACAGCCACAATGCCATTCACCAGCACATAAACGGTTCCCTGCGCGTATTGGTGCGGCTTGTCGTAGGTCGCCAGATCTCGGTACCGCGACGGATCGAACACCACCACATCGGCCTTATGGCCTAACTTAAGATATCCACGGTCCTTCACTCCTAGAATATCCGCTGGCAATCCCGTACAGGAGCAGATCGCCTGTTCCAATGAAATGACTTTTTCCTGATTGGCAAAGAAGCCGATTTTTCGGGCAAACGTGCCGTAACTGCGCGGATGAGGAGATGTCAGTGTGTCAGGCACCATAGCCCCTCCGTCACTGGCTGTTGCCACAAAATCGAGCCGCATGAACAGTTTCATGTCCTCTTCGTTCATGCCAAAATTAATAATCTGCGCTCCGCCATTTCTTTCAATTTCCACCACCACGTCCACAGGCGACTTGCCCGTTATGTTCGCGATCTCCGCGATAGACTTGCCCGACCATGAAGGCTTGGGAGCATAGCGGGCAATACGGATATCAGCACCGGCATCTTTCCTGCCCATGGCTTGGGAAATCGCCTCACGAATAAGCGGACCCGTTCCGGAATCTGTGAGGCGGCGCACCAGTTCTGCGCGTTCACCTTCGCGAAAACGGGCAGGAATAACGGTTGCTGTCAGCGATGTGCTGCTGGCCGTGTACGGATACTGGTCTGCCGTGATCTTCTTGCCTTCCTTGCGTGCTGCGGCAATGCGCATGGCCACATCTCCAGCTTTACCCCACTGGCTGCGGCCTGTCACTTTAATATGAGATATATGCACTGGCAGTTTGGCTTCGCTACCAATCGTGATAGCCTCTTCGACAGCAGCCATCACACCGGCACCTTCATCACGAATATGACTCGCATAAAAACCGCCCTGACGCGAGGCTATGCGGGCCAGTGCGATCAGTTCGGGGGTTTTGGAGTATGTGCCCGGATTGTAGATCAGGCCTGTTGATAGCCCCCACGCGCCGTCACGCATGGCACGATCCACAAGAGCTTCCATTTTACTAATTTCTTCCGCTGTGGGTTCACGGTTGACATTCCCCATGACAACACGGCGAACATCGTTATGAGGGACTTGATGGGCAACGTTCGTGCTGATGCCCGCTCTCTTCAACTGGGCATAAAAATTTGCTGTATCGACCGGGCCAGAACCACAGTTGCCTGTCACAACAGTTGTTACACCCTGAAGCAGATAGTTCAGGTTGGCGTTGGTGGGTTTATTTTGCAGGGGATAATCGCTGTGAGTATGCAGATCGATAAATCCGGGCGAAACGACCATCCCAGACACATCCAGACGACGCGGATTGCCAATGGATTTAAATTCGCCAATGGCAACAATGCGATCACCCTTGATGCCAATATCTCCGCGCTTTGCCGGCGCTCCTGAACCATCGTGGACCAATCCACCCGAGATAATGATGTCGGTGTCGACTTGGCCTATCACAGCGATTAGAATCGCAAGTGCTAGATTCATCATGTGGTTCCATCCTCCCCGGGGCCAATAACCGGATGCCAACGAAGCCTGAACCGGGCTTCTGGCCGCTGATAATACCATCGGGAAGCCAACATGCAGCATGCATTCCAGTGGTTGAGAGGACGGGACGCCGAAGGCTTGGTGCTGGCCACACGCCGCAACATGCTGAAAGCGGGAATGGCGGGTATAGGCGGTCTGTCGCTGCCCCGATTGCTTGCGGCAGAAGCACAGGGCCAGTCGCGGTCTGGTAAAGCCGTGATTCTGCTTTGGATGGCCGGTGGCCCCAGCCACATCGACACATGGGATCCCAAACCAGACCGCCCATCTGAAAATCGCGGGCCTTTTGGCACCATCACAACGTCTCTACCGGGTGTGCGCCTGTGCGAGCATTATCCCAAACAAGCTGCCTTGCTGGGAAAGCGCTTCACACTCATCAGGTCGGTCGATGCGCATGGCAGCAACCACGAACCGAACACCGTGTTTCAAACCGGTAACCGCCGGGCCGAATCACGCACCAACCCCGAGACAGCCAAGTACCCGGCATTGGGGGCCTTGGCAGGCAAGTTCCTAGGGCCACGGCTTCCAGGGGCGCCTCCCTATGCCGCCTTTATGACAAGCCGCTCCCATTTGGCATGGGGTGGCCGTTTGGGAGCCGGTTTCGATCCGTTCCTCGCGAATCGGGCCACGCGCCTACCCATTCTCACCGACGTAGGCAAAGACACCGGCAGGGTATCGGCGGGTGACTTTTTTAATATGCCCAAGGGGTTGGATGGAGAAAGACTGGGCGATCGCGCCACGCTCAGCCGTGGCCTCGACAGGTTGCGTGAATCGCTGGAGCGAGACGGCAGGTTGGACGGACTGGACCGGCACGAGCAGATGGCCATGGAAATGCTGACCGGTCCTCGGTTGAGGCGCGCACTTGATATCGAAGCTGAACCTCTTTCCACCCGTGACCGGTTTGGCCCGCACCTCTGGTGCCGGCAAGCGCTTTTAGCCCGGCGTCTGGTGGAAGCGGGCTGCCGGTTTGTGACTCTCGATCTCAGTTACCATGGGGCCAGCGGCACTTGGGACACGCACGGCGATAACATTCCGCCATACGGAGGAATATCAAAAGGCCTGAAGCCGCTTCTTCCTCTTTTTGATCATCTTGTGACAACGCTGGTAGAAGATTTAGCGGAACGTGGTTTGCTCGATGACACTCTGGTTTTGGCACAAGGCGAATTTGGGCGCACCCCAAAGCTCGGAACCCAAGGCAGCACCGACGGCCGCGACCATTGGCCGGTGGTGCTTTCAGCGCTGATGGCGGGTGGCGGATTACGTCATGGCCAAGTAATTGGCTCAACCGAAGCAGATGGCGGACATATCGCCACGCGGCCGGTAACCCCAGCCGACATGGCTGCCACGATATTTCGGCACCTTGGTGTTCCCTTGGACTCAACCTATCAAGATGCCCAAGGCCAGTTGTTCCCTTTGCTGCCAGACGAAGGTCGGCCTCTTGCTGAATTGTTCTGATATCTCAACTGTAAAGATTGAGGTAAGACTCGTTGCGAATGGTTGTTGCGGCAAAATGAAGCGCCGCTTCGAGACTGCCTTCCGGAAGATCCGGATGCGCCTTCTGGATGCTTTCCATCGGTTCACCGGCAGCCAACTGTTCCAGAAGCAATTCAACAGTCACCGTGGTCCCGAAAACCACCGGCCTTCCCAGCATGATGTCAGGGTCGGACACGATCGTGGCCATGACTCTTCCTCCTGCATGAGTCTACCTTAGCCAGGCTATTCATCGGAGAGAGCCCGATGAACCGGGCACGGGTTAATTATACCCCGGTAACAATCCAAGTGCCAACTGGGGCAAAACAGGCCTCCCGTGGACTTGGACGCGGGTCGAAATATCGTATAGTTTTACTTGGGTTGAATTGCTGGCACGAGCGCCAAGATTTGGCCCAATACATTTGCGCGGTGGCTCCAGCAATTTGTATTCATAATACCCAATGGCCGTCTTGCATGCGACATAAAGGCAATAAACAAGCCAATATCAGGATGTAATTTCGTTATGTCAAATCAGCCGAAAGCAAAAAGATCCACAGAACGATCGACGGGTATCGACAATCTTCGTGTTTTCATAACACTGCTGGTTTTGGCATTCCATGCGGCGCTCGCTCATACCACATGGGGAATATTTGACCCCGGCAATTATCTGACGGGATCAACAGCTCCCATCGTTGATAACCAGCGGTGGATCGGTTTCGACGTATTTTTTGCCATTAACAACACCTTTTTTATGTCGCTGATGTTTTTCATATCCGGTTTGTTTGTACATTCAAGCCTTCAACGAAAAGGATGGCGGCTGTTTTTGCAGGATCGATTTGCGCGGTTAGGCATCCCATTCATTTTGGGAATTATGATACTTAGCCCTCTCCAATACTATCCATCGTACTTAAGGACAGGCTCCAACCCTATCGGCTACTTCGCGTATTAGCAGGAAATGATTCTGGTAGGACCTTGGATATGCGGACCATTGTGGTTTGTTTCACTTCTTTTTCTGTTCAATTTGCTGGCGGCATTATTCCACGCACTCATTCCAGCCAATTCCATAAGTTCTGCCACAGGCCTAAATCGGCTGAGCGCGATATTGTTGAATCGCCCCATAGCCCTATTCCTGATTCTTTTATTGGCAACTTTGGTCGCTTATGTCCCAATGGCATGGATAGTGCCGCCATTCAGGTGGTGGAGGTTCGGTCCATTTTTACTGCAAGCCAGCCGCCTATTCCTTTACCCTCTCTATTTCGTATTTGGTGTTGCTATCGGATCCTACGGTATCGACCGAACCGCGCTGGCCTTTAACGGTTCGCTGGCGCGGCTATGGCTCTTGTGGCTATCATTATCGGTCGTGGCATTTTTTTGGTTTCTTGCCGCATCCTACAAATTATACGCGCATTACACATTATCAGAACCTTGGCTCCCGCCAGAGCATTGGTTTGAAATGGCCTGTGCCTATTCAACCACCTGCGCGGCACTGAGCGTGACATTTTTGGCGTTATTCCAGAGATTTGGTTCTTGGCAGAATCCTATTCTGGAAAGCCTCAGAGCCAATGCTTACGGTATTTACTTGATTCACTACGCGATTCTGGTGTGGTCGCAATATGCATTGCTGGAAATACAGATGCCAGTGCCTGCCAAAGCCGTGTTGGTTTTCGCAATCACCCTGTTGGCCAGTTGGGGGATTATTGCTGCCATTAGGCGTTTTTCATTCGCTCGCGCAATCATTTAACCCCGTCCAAGCTGTCTGCTTCATACTATGCAGACAGCTTGTTAACCAAAACGAGTGACTCAGGCCAAAACCTGTTTGATCACATTGGCATGTTCCACGCCCGTCAGGCGCTGATCGAGGCCCTGATAACGAACCGTAAAGCGACTATGATCATATCCGAGACATTGCAGCATCGTCGCGTGAAGGTCGCGAATGTGCATTGGATCTTTCGTGATATTGTAAGAGAAATCATCGGTTTCACCGTAAACCGTGCCTGGCTTGATACCGCCCCCGGCCATCCAAAGAGTGAAGCAACGGGGATGGTGGTCTCGGCCATAATTCTGCTGGGAAACACCACCCTGAGAATAGATGGTGCGACCGAACTCGCCGCCCCAAACAACCATGGTCGAATCAAACAGGCCTTTGCGCTTCAGATCCTGAATGAGCGCCCAGCATGGCTGATCCACATCGCGGCACTGATCGGGCAAGCGGCCCGCGACATTGGCATGGGTGTCCCAGTTGTTGTGGTAAACCTGCACGAAGCGGACACCACGCTCAACAAGCCTGCGAGCCACAAGCGCCGTGTTGGCGAAGGTACCTGGCTGTTTGGCGGCGTCGCCATACATGCGCAAGGTAGATTCCGGTTCCGTAGTCAGATCGGTCAGTTCCGGAACGCTGGCCTGCATGCGGTAGGCCATTTCAAACTGGCTGATTCGCGTAACAGTTTCAGGGTCCCCGATATCGCGAGCCGTCAGTTCATTCAGGCGTCGCAACCCATCAAGAGAAGCCCGTCTGGTCGAAGATGTAACACCTGGAGGATTATTCAGATACAGGATAGGATCTCCCGAGGTGCGGAAAGACACGCCGGCGTGCTCGCCAGGCAAGTATCCCGATTGCCATAACCGGCCGGAAATTGCCTGAACCTGTTCGGTGTTGGAAGGCTTCGCCACCATAACCACAAAAGTAGGCAGGTTATGGTTGAGAGCACCCAGCCCATAACTAACCCACGAACCAAGGCACGGACGACCCGTGACCTGATTTCCTGTCTGAATGTAGGTGATGGCAGGTTCGTGGTTGATAGCTTCCGTGTTCATGCTTCGGACAAAACACATATCGTCGGCCATACTGGCCGTGTAGGGAAGCAGTTCCGAAACCCACATACCAGACTGGCCATGCTGCTTGAATTTAAATTTACTGGGCGCGATAGGGAACCGGGCCTGACCGGAAGTCATAGTTGTCAGGCGCTGTCCTTTGCGAATGGAGTCTGGCAGGTCTTTGTCGTAGAAGTCCTTCATTTTTGGCTTGTAGTCGTAGAGGTCCATTTGCGGAGGACCACCGACCATGTGCAGATAAATAATGTTTTTGCACTTGGCGGGAAAATGCGGCGTTACTCCGCCACCATCAATACTGTTAGCTGCTGATGCGCGCCCGCCTAAAAGAGACGCCAAGGCGGCGTAACCCAAAGGGTGAGCGCCTTGGCCAAAAAATCGGCGACGCGTCAGATTCAAACCCATTTCAGTTTCAGGATGCATTGGAATATCTCCTTGCTGTGATTTGGTTATTTGTTGAGAACTTCGTCCAGATTCAACATGAGGTTGGCCATCATGGTGAACGATGCGAGTTCCTTCCGGTCCAAAGCACCCTGAACCGGGTGGTCACCCACCGATGAAAGCTTTTCAGCATCAGCCGGATCAGCGGCGTACCGGCGCCTGAGGTCAGCGAGGGATTCCGACAAAATCACCAATTCATCTGCGCGAAAATCGCGGGCCAGCACCCGACGGGCAAGGGCATTAAGCCGATCACTATCGTTAGCAAGCGCTTTGTCTGCAAGCACCTGCGACGCCAGCACTCGGGCAGCCTCGACAAATTGCGGATCGTTCAGGGTTACCAGAGCTTGAAGTGGCGTGTTCGTGCGCTCACGGCGAACCGTGCAGGTTTCACGATTGGGCGCGTTCAGCACTTCCATGCTGGCGGGAGGTGCGCTTCGTTTCCAGAAAGTGTACATGCTCCTGCGGTAGAGGTTTTCACCCTTATCGCGGCGGTAATCGCGTGTGTTGCTGCCGATCATGGCCACGGCTTCCCAAACCCCATCGGGTTGGTAAGGCTTCACACTTGGTCCACCAATTTTGGCAACTAGCAAGCCACTGGCAGAAAGAGCCTGGTCGCGAATCACCTCGGCATCGAGGCGAAACCGCGGGCCCCTAGATAGCAACCGGTTGGAAGGGTCCTTGTCGATCTTTACAGATGTGGCGCGGGCCGATTGGCGGTAGGTAGCACTTGTTAGCATTAGCCTGAAGAGCTTTTTGACATCCCAGTTGTTTTCACGGAATTCAATAGCCACCCAATCAAGCAGTTCAGGGTGGCTGGGCTGTTCACCGGTAATTCCAAAATCGCCCGAGGTGCGGACAATTCCAGTTCCAAAAACTTCCTGCCAGAATCGATTAACCGTTACTCGAGCAGTCAGAGGATGTTCTGCCGCCAATAGCCACTGAGCAAATCCCAGGCGATTGCGCGGCGCGTTCTTCGCCATCGGCGGAAGGGACTGGGGTGTACTTGCTTTCATTTGATCCTTGCGTCGGTCGTACTCGCCTCGCTCCAAAACATGCGCCATGGCATCGCCCGGCTTTTCCTGCATGATGTGCGCGATTGTTCCACGCCCACGAAGGGCGATTTCTTCTTTTTCCAAAGCCACCAACCCGGCCTTCAATTCTCCGTAAGTCTGATCCCGGCTGCCGAGGTACCAATTGAAGAGCTGGGTTTTTTCGTCGGCTGTGCGCTTGTCGGGCGCCTTAGCAAGAATGCCATCCAGCTTGTTGCCAAGGCTTTCCGCCTCGTTCAACGACAATTTGCGTTTATACACGCGCAAATCCTGAACAGGGGTGTTGGCCAGCGGTTCGCCAGCATCACGTTGGCCCAGACGCAGCGGCACCTTTGTGCGAGTGGTACCCGCCAAGCTGTCGTTTTCCACGGTCACAGGTTGTTCCTGACCGTTGTAATAAACCTTCACGCCCGAAGCCTTGGCAGATCCATCGTAAGTCACAGTGACATGAGTCCACGCGTTGGCCGGCAATTGAGCGGATGCTACAACTTTCAGCCCCGCTGACGGCCATTTGTTGATGAGATGCATGCCCATGCGGCGATCCTGCATCCAGAAATCCCAACCACGGTAATCTGGTTGTTTCTCCATACGCGCCACAATAGGACCAAACCCTGCATTTACAGGAGGTTTAATCCATGCGGCACAGGAAAACGCCTGATTGAAGTCGAAGTCTCCCGCATCAGGAACTGTTGCAGTTGAACCGTTCAGCTTCAGGGCTTTCGTGGCGTCACGACCAGCAACCCACGCCGCGCCGGTTAGAGGAATATCGACATCCTTCCCGGCAATAACAAACTTGGCTTTGTCGCCTTTGCCTTCGGTCAGGGCAGCGGATAATGCCAGACCATTTGGCGAAACAGTTCCTGATATGGTGGCAGGTGTCGCTTTGGCTTGCCAGATTTCGAATTCGCCACGGCTGACATTTTTCCGGTTTTCAACAGCCAACTTGGCCTTGGTAATCTTTCCCTGCAACTGCTCCATGGCTGATTCATCGCCCTTACTTGGAACAGGAATCACAGGCGGAGTGTTTTGGATATTGCCATCCATCGCGCCTTGTGTGGTGTTGTTGAAGAACGCCGCCATGGCGTAAAAATCTTTCGTGCTGATCGGATCAAATTTATGGTCATGACACACAGCACAGCCAGTGGTTAGGCCCATGAACACCTGGCTGGCTGTTTCTGTGCGATCACGTGTGTACAGGACCAAATACTCTTCCGAAATAGCTCCGCCTTCGTTGGTTGTGATATTGCAGCGATTAAATCCAGTGGCTACGCGCTGCTCGAGGGTCGCGTTGGGCAAAAGGTCGCCTGCCAGTTGTTCGATAGTGAATTGGTCAAACGGCATATTTTTGTTGAACGCGCCGATCACCCAGTCTCGGTACGACCACATTTCCCGGTAGTTATCGAAATGAATGCCATGCGTATCGGCATAACGAGCCACGTCGAGCCAATAACGGCCACGATGCTCGCCCCAGGAAGGGCTGGCGAAAAGCTTATCCAGATATTTATCGTAGGCATTCGGAGATGGGTCGTTGACAAATTCGTCCACCCATTTCGGGTTGGCAGCAAGGCCCGTCACATCGAGTGCCGCACGGCGTGCCAAAGTGCGCCTGTCAGCTTCAGGTGCTGGTTCAAGCCCTGCCGATTCGATCCCTGCAAGAATGAACCGGTCGATAGGATTGCACACCCAGTCGGCGCGCTTGACTGCCGGTAAAGGCGGACGTTTGGCAGAAATGAACGACCAATGGGGCTGATATTCCGCCCCTTGGGCTACCCACGCCTTCAGTACAGCCTTTTGCTCGGGCTTCAATTTCTTGTGGCTGCGCTCGGGAGGCATGCGCTTGACGGGATCAGCAAGATCGAGGCGTTCTACTAGAGGGCTTTCTGAAGGTTTGCCAGGAACAATAGCTCCACTGGCAATAGCATCTTCCCGGCGATCAAGCCGTAGGTCGGCCTTGCGGGCTGCGCTGTCGGCACCATGACAGGCAAAACAATTTTCTGCAAGTATCGGTCGGATGTCGCGATTGTACTCGTAACGCGTATCGGCACGCGACTGACTCGCGGTAAGGGATGCCACAACAAGCAGGAGGGGGAGGCGGATCATCGTTCTGGCCCTGATTCGGAGGCCGAGCACCCGGGGAGGGATATCCAGAAGCGGGTGCACGGTAAACTGCTAACTTATGATACTAACCGAACCAGCACGAGAAACAACAACAGACACTCGATTCCTGCTTGTCATGGTGCATTGGCAACTTCGCCACCGGCACGGGTTGCCAATCCCCTCCAGGCTGAAAGATCGATGCTGTCGTTGATAAAGCGTGTGGAACCGTCAACGAAAAGTACATTCACGCCCCCCGAGTGGTAGCTTCTCGCTGTTATCCCCGCATAGGTTGGATTGCTGGTTGCACCTTCACGGCTGGAATTAAAGTCCGTATCGAATGTCGTTGTGCCCGAAACAAAGTCGCATCGGGTATTGGGCTTCCAGAGGGCTGTCATTCCCGTTTGGTGCACACGTCCATCTACCCATTCCGTGTGGCCAGATTCCGCCTTAAAACTTCCCCCAAAAGCAACCATGGCAGCCACCCCTGCCGGTTCCGCAGCACCAGAAGCAGCTGGATTATTGGCATCGCGCAGATACGGCTGAAAAGCCTTTACGTCGGTGGCGGCCAATGTTGTTGAGGTGCCGTCAAGGAAGTCGGCCATACGTGTGCCACGCTGAATTGTGAAAGCACCATTGCCCGTTTGACCTGTTGTCGGCGACCAAACAGCCCACGTGCCAGCATTGAAGCCATAGGAGGTGGGGTAGTGAGTGATCGCTCCGTCGAGGCGGGATTTGTCATTGATGTCAGAAGGGCAGATAAAAGTGGCCACACGGGTTGCAGTGACAACTGGTTGGGATGAGTAGGGCTGATTCCAGTCGATCAGTTTCTGGAGGTTTTCCTGCTCGAGGTAGGGCAGGATTCGAGCATGGGCACTCCACGAAACAGAGGGAGCAGTCCCGTATTGGCCGAGGCTAGGAAAAGCACCACAAGCATCGTGAAAGTTATGGCAGGCAAGTCCGATTTGCTTGAGGTTATTAAGGCATTGAGCCCGTGCGGCAGCAGAGCGGACTTTCTGGACAGCGGGAACGAGCAAACCAATGAGGACCGCAATGATGGCGATCACTACTAAGAGTTCGATGAGAGTGAAAGCATGGCGCAAGCGATTCATAATCTAAGCCTCCCGCCTTATTGAGACTGAGTCTCAAAATCACATCTGTCAATCAGTATAAACCACGTACTATTTCCGTCAAGAGGCCTGCATAGTTTTTCGAACCTCTAATGAACATTTTCCGCAATACTATATGCAATAATATGTTATGGCATTTAGCGTGCAGTATTGGCTGCCGATCCAACCATAAAAAAAGGGGTTGTGTGTGATTCCTCACACACAACCCCCTAGAAAACCGGGTCGGGACTTGATGGAAGGTCGTCCCCATCCCCCCATCAGGCCAGAATCGCGTCGTCCCATCGCGATTGAGGCCACTGCCCCGACCCAGACTGGCATTCCTCGCATTACGAGGATCTTATATCAAAAAGTTCACATCAATTCGGACTACTCACTATTACACGAACTAATTATGGGCAACTGATTAAGGAAGAGAGGCTACTCTTCAAACTCACTGATTTGATGGTAGAACTCAAACCGCCTTACCGGCAATAGTTCCGCAAAAAAAAGAATTTTTTTGAACCGTTATACCGCCCGAATCCGCTTTACTTTTCTTTTCGGGCTTCAATCTCCTTGATCGTAACGGGTGGTTTTTCCGTTCCCGCACCAGCTCCATGCGCCTGAATCATGATGGCACGAGCTACTTCGAGACCCCGGGTTACCCTGCCAAAAATTACTTGATGGCCGTCCAGATGTGGTGATTCCGACATCAGGATAAAAAAGCGGGCGCCCCCTGTGTCGGACTCTTCATCACGGCAAGCGCCCACCATTCCAACAACATGATGTGCCTGCTCGCTTGTTTCATGCTTCAGCCAATAACCAAGGCTGCCACTACCGGATTCTCCGGTCCCCAGTGGGCAACCAGCTTCCAGCTGGTCCAAGCGTGCAGATTCCTTGCCTCCCGCATCAACCAGTTCTTCCTGACGCACACGATCGAACCGCATGCCGCGGTAGTAACCAGAACGCACGAGCGCCAAAAAATTCCTGGCATGGTTGGGTGCCAACTGCGGCAAAATTTCGATCTGGATGGCGCCCAGATCAGTATTCATGTCAACAAGCCAACGAAGCGGTTTTCCGGAATCGTCCACAAAACGTATTTCTGGCCAATCTTCCTGAACGCGGCGCATGATTTTGTAGACAGGCAGACCCGTAAATGTGGTATCCGGTGGACGGCCTGCGTTTGCTGGTGGCTGGTCCGCCGGGCGGACCGCTGATTCAAATGGCAGGCTCAGTGCCGATGCATTCAATACGACCGAATCTTTTTCGGCTGAGCTATTTGCAGAACCGCCTTGCGCCGTGATGGCAGTGGGCGCAACCGTGCTGGCAGGTTGAGATCCAGATGCGGTTGCTGGCTCGCTTGGGCTACTGGACCCGCATCCCACAAATGCCGGCAACAACAAAAAAGCGCCAGCGGATACAGTTCGAATATATTTTGCGTAATCCATGACCAATAGCTCCTCAGGAGGCGTGCGAATTATGGTGTGACATGGAACACCAACGAGCAGAAACAAGTAGAGCGAAACTAAAAACCGGGGGGTGGCGCATCGATTTCTTCGAGGACTGCCCGCATAACTTCGATATCCGTTTTGCCTCGGTGATCAAAATTCTTTCGTAATGAAGGATTTTGCCTGTCGGCAACGGTGCAAGTAAAGCGCCAGTCGTTGGCATTGGTCATTTCAAGCCGCTGGAAAATCACGCCCTTGCGCGCCAGTTCCTTCTGAATGGCCTGATACTCGTCTGTCCCCTGGCTGTTGAAACTGGCCGTTGCCAAGCCACCTGCAGCTCCCGCTGGAATGGCGCCCAAACCGCTGCTAGGTGGCGGAGAAGGGGCCGGTGCAGGGCTGAATCCCGATGACCCTTCTTGTTGCAACCGAATCGGAGGAAGGGTGATTCCTCCGTTGGCCGGGTCGTTGGAAGCACCTTGTATTCGGAGACCGCCGTTACCTTGGTTACCCGTGGTCATGGCAGCCGGGCTAGTGGAACCAAAAGATGGATTCGACTGATTCCATCCAGACGAAGTGGTTGCGCCCGGTGGAGGCGATGGGGCCCTTGAAGGCAAACTAGTTGAAGGTAATGGTCCAAGGAGTGGATCACGATCCGCAGATGTTCCCACGCCGGGTGCGCGCGCTTGGGAGCTGGTCCCGGAAAAAGGCAGACTTCCTCCCGGTGGAGGCGTAACTCCTGTTCCCGCGGTGTTTTTGCACCCGGAAAGGCCCAACACGGCGCACAGGGCCACCAGACCCCATTCTTGCGTGCGCATGGCCGTCTCCTCCAGAACCTTGGCTTGACCTGTTCGCCCAGCCCGATACACCAGCAACTCGCTGTAAACGTGCGTTTAACGATGCTTGGAGCTGGTGACAATGGCAACTTTCCGCATAGCGGTGATCGGTGGCGATGGAATTGGACCTGAGGTAATTGATCAAGCCGTCAGGGTTTTGGAAAAGGCGGCCCACCATGATCAGGCCCAATTTGAATGGAACCACCTGCCATGGAGTTCCACCCGTTTCAAGGAAACGGGTGTGATGGTTCCCGCAGATGGTTGGGATGTTCTGGCTAGGCACGACGCCATCTTTTTTGGGGCTGTAGGCCTTCCCGATGTTCCTGATCAGATTCCAGTGCACAGCCTGCTGCTGCCCATGCGTCGCAAGTTCGACCAGTACGTGAACCTGCGCCCTGCCTACCTGTTCGACGGCGTCACCTCGCCGCTGCGTGACAAGGCACCGGGCAGTATCGACATGATGGTTTATCGGGAAAACACTGAAGGCGAATACGCGCCAGTCGGTGGACGCATGTACCAAGGAACCGATGCCGAAATTGCCATTCAGACAAACGTCTTCACTCGGCGCGGATGCGAACGCATTCTGCGCGCAGCCTTTGAAGGGGCCAGAAAGCGTTCCCGCAAGAAACTTACCTCGATCACCAAATCGAATGCCCAAGTGTACGGCATGGTGCTTTGGGACGAGTGCTTTGCCAAGGTGCGCGCCGAATTCCCCGATATTCAATCTTCTTCCTTGCTGGTCGATGCCGCCGCCATGGATTTTGTGCGCAAGCCAGAAGCATTCGATGTTGTGGTGGCCAGCAATCTGTTTGGGGATATTTTGACGGATCTTTCAGCCATGGTGGCAGGTACCGTGGGTTTGGCATCAAGCGCCAATATCAATCCTGAAAGAACATTCCCAAGCATGTTTGAACCCGTGCACGGTTCAGCTCCAGATATTACCGGAAAGGGCATTGCCAACCCCCTTGCAGCCATCCTTTCGGGCGTATTGATGATGCGCCATCTTGGATGCGAGAAAACGGCGAATGCAATCCAAAAGGCGGTTACAGAAGTCTTGAAATCTGGAAAAACGCGCACGCCAGACCTTGGCGGTAAAGATACCACCCAAGACATGGCAGATGCCGTGCTGGCGCTGGTGTAATACCGGACCATTTGACATTGATCCCTCTGTTGCGTATTCTAATCCGTTGGAATGAGCCCTTGTTCCGGGGGATCAATGTCATGCGTCGCATCACATTCGCCACGCTCGTCTTACTTGGTTTCTTAATCCACCAACCTGCTGCTGAAGCGGGTTGAGCACAAACCAATATGCTTCAGGCGGCCGGTCTGGCCACCGGGGAGCAACGCTCTCACTGTTCTCCTTCGCGCAATGATTATTCCCGCCAACAGCTCTTGGAAATGCGACTGCAAGCCACGCGCATGGCCATTAGCCTAAAATCGTGTGGCGATGAAGACATGATGCGTGCCGCCATCACTTCAAGCGATTACCGCCACCGCGTAGCTGCGGCATTTGCGCTTGGAATGACCCACAAGCACGACGAGAACCTGATGATGCTGATGGAAGACCAGCACCCGCTGGTTGTGCAAGCAGCGCGGGAAGCGTGCACGCACGTCAGCGCGATCAAGTTCAAGCAGCCTACTGCGGACTTTGGCCCATTTCCTGGGGCCGACGCTTCCAATAGAACCGATTCCGTGGCGCTTTGGCGCCTCTACTTTGACAAGCAGCAAGCCAAAGCAACGCTTCAGTCGGCTAAGGCACCCAAACCCGCACCGCAGCCCAATACCGACAACGCCGCATCCCCTTTGGGATTTGTGAACCATCCAACAGGTGGAGCAGATCCCGTTGCAGCTAAAATCCCGCTCCGCCAAATCACCTACGACGAC
>CAMCLK010000058.1 GCA_945875585.1 Candidatus Kuenenia stuttgartensis
GTGAGCAATCCACCTTCCAACGGTGAATTGCTGATCGAACTGGGCAAACGGTTCACCGACTACAAGTATGACTTCAAAAAGCTGGTGCGTGACATCTGTGTTTCCAAAACCTACCAGCGCTCCACCCAGACCAACGCCTCCAACGAGCAAGACACCCGGAACTTCTCGCATGCCGCTATTCGCCGCATCAAGGCCGAGACCTTCTTGGATTGCATCAGCCAAGTGACAGAAACACCAAACAAATTCCCCGGTTTGCCCCTTGGCGCTCGCGCTGTTCAGATTGCAGACGGCACAGTCAGCAACTACTTCCTCACGACCTTTGGCCGGGCTACCCGCGACACGGTTTGCGCCTGTGAAGTGCGTCTCGAACCAACATTGTCGCAGTCGTTGCACCTGCTCAATGGCGATACCACAGGCCAGCGCATCCGTCAGGGCAACCTGATCGGCAAGCGGATTACCACCGATAAGAAGCAGCCTTTGGACATTATTGACGAGGTATATGTTCGTTGCCTTTGCCGCCGGCCAACCGAGGTCGAGAAGCAAAAGCTCGTGGCCCTGATTGCTGCTGAAACCGACAAGAAGAAAGCCTTGGAAGATGTGTTTTGGGCCGTACTGAACTCGCGCGAGTTCATGTTCAACCACTAAGTGATCCCGTAGCACCGCGAGGTGCTGTCACCTGCCGGATTGACACACCATGATTTTTGCTATCAGTTTTTTTGCAGGTCTAACGGCAGGCCAAGCGCCTGCCAAGATCACCTACGATCAGCATGTTCTGCCATTTTTGATGGAGAAGTGCGGGAACTGCCATTCCAGCGACAAGAAGCGCGGTGGGCTGATTGTCACCAACTTCGCGAAGATTATGGAAGGTGGCAGTTCGGGCGCGGTAATCAAGGCAGGCGATCCGGACAAATCGCCTCTCTATACCACTATGGCTCACAAGGTCGAGCCGTTCATGCCGCCAATGGCTCCCAAGGTAGCCGACGACAAAATTGAACTCGTGCGCGCCTGGATCAGCGCCGGCGCTCCAGAAAATTCCGGCAGCAAAACGCTCGCTGCTGCCCCGAAGGCCAATATCGGATTGGCGTCGATCGTGCGTGGCCGTCCTGCTGGCCCGCCTCCCATGCCAGCGAAGCCGCTTGCTCAGGAACCGTTTGTGAAAGCGCGTCGCGCGAATGCCGTGCTTGCAGTGTCCTCCAGCCCGTGGGCTCCTCTTGTTGCTGTGGGCGGGCAGAAGCAGGTATTGCTCTATAACGGAGATACGCAAGATTTTCTGGGCGCATTGTCTTACCCGGAAGGCTTGCCAACGGTAATCAAATTCAGCCGCAATGGCAGCTTGATTCTGGTTGCGGGTGGCCGGGGAAGCTCTCTTGGCCGCGCTGTCATTTACAATGTGGCCACGGGTGAGCGGGTTACCACCGTTGGCGCCGACACCGATACCATCCTTGCCGCCGACATCAGCCCAGACCAGTCGCTTGTTGCCATTAGCGGTCCCGGAAAGATGCTGCGCATTTACACCACAAGTGACGGCAAACTTCTGCATGAAATCAAAAAACACACCGACTGGATCACATCCCTTGAATTCAGCCCCGATGGCGTGCTACTAGCAACCGGCGATCGCAGCTCAGGCCTTGTGGTTTGGGAAGCTTTTACCGGGCGCGAATACTTCAACCTTCGTGGCCATACCGCATCTGTAACTGAAGTGAGCTGGAGGCAGGACAGCAATATCCTCCTCAGCAGCTCTGAAGACGGCACCATCAGGCAATGGGAAATGGAAAACGGCACTCAGGTTCGTTCGTGGGCGGGCCACGGTGGCGGCACTCTTGGCGCGCGCTATGGCATGGATGGACGCATCGTTTCTGCCGGGCGCGATAAACTTGTCAAATTGTGGGACGGCAACGGAGCCGCGCAGCGCAGCTTCGAAGCCATGCCGGATCTGGCTCTCCGCGCGACCCTCACTCACGATGGCACGCGCGTTGTGGCGGGGGACTGGACCGGTCAGGTGGCAGTCTTTGCTTCCGCCGATGGTAAACGTCTGGGAGAACTATCAGCCAATCCACCAGGACTTTCCGAAAGGGTCGACCTGCTGGCCAAAGCGGTTGCTTCTCGTCAAGTCACGGCCGACGCCGCTGCCAAAGCTGAGAAAGCCACACGCGATGCCCTTGCTGCCTCAACCGCGGAACTGGCTGCATCCCAAAAGCAGCAGCAGGACTTCCCTGCCCTGATCAAGCAAGCCCAAGACCTTATGGCCAAATCCAAGACAGATGCCGACATGCTCTTAGCCCAGTTGTCAGCACAGCAGTCTCAGGTGGCTAGCCGAGATCTGGTGATGCGCGAAATGAGCCAGTCTTTGCTCAAATTCCAAGATTCGGCCAAAAAGGCGCCCGCAGATGCTGGACTCGCACAGGCTGCTCAGCTGACAAACGTTTACATCGCCAATATCAGCAAGGAAAGGCAGGCCCATGCCGCCTCCGTAGCTGAAACTACCGCCAAAGTTCCGGTAGCTCAGAAGGCTATGACAGATGCCCAGGTGCGTGGAACCCAGATGACTCAAGCCATGGCGGCCCTTCCCAAGCGTGTTGAGGCCTTGCAGGCAAATATCAAGGCGCTTACGGCACGCCTTCCAGCTGAAGCCGCTGCCAATCAACAGGCTCAGGCGCTACTCAAGCAAGCAATCGATTCGCTCGCGCGCGCCAAGTCGTTTCAGGTCTCGGCATCTGCTGCCAAGCCCTGAGTCACCCACTGGCATAAACAGTGAGTGCATGCTACTATCAAGGTTTTGGTAACGATGTGGAGTTGTTGTTATGGGTATTCGCCGCGAGCGCCTCGACCTCAGGATTGCAGACCAAGTAGCCTCCAGGCGCGACAACAGCCCGGGCAAAATTGCCGAGCGTGCCCGCCGTAAAACCCGCCTGATCAAGGCTTTAAATGAAGGCCAGTGGCCTTACATTCCCACCATTCAAAGCTGGATCAGCGCTGAGATGGGTGTGCCTTATTCCGCCTTGTCGAAGGACGATGTCGATGCTTGGGCTAAAACGCTCTAAGTGATATCCGCCGACCATTCGTTCCTTTACCGGGAACCGATCCACTTCAGGAATCGTCGTAAGATTGTGACGGTTCTCTTTGACTTGTTCGCTTTTCTGGCGTTCAATGACATTGTGATCGGATGGTAATCCATTCACTCCTCCAGCGACTGGCTTTGGGGACTGAATTTAGGAGTGCTTGCCATGATGGGATTAGCACGTCGGCGGATCGGTTGGATGGCAGCGGCGATAGCCCTGTCTGGCCTCATGGCCTTGATGGCCCCGGGTTTTGGTTTGGTCCGTGCCCAAGACGCCAAAAAAGAAGCCAAGGATCCTGCCGCTGAGGCGAAGGACCCGAAAGCTGCCAAAGAAAAAGACAAGGAAAAAGAAGAGGGTGATGGCGACGACAAAGCCAAGCCCGGCGTGGCCGTTCGCATTGCCACCCGTCATCAGACTCTTGTCGGCAAGCCCGACGAAGTGAAGATCACGACGGATGCCGTTAAGTTTATCAACGAAAAACTGCGCGCCGCTTGGACCGAAAACAAGGTTCAGCCGTCCCGCTTCGTCAACGATTACGAATTTATCCGACGCGTCTCGCTGGACATCATTGGCCGTGTCGCGAAGACCGAAGAAATTCGCAAGTACATGAACTACCCGGAGGCCAGCCGCCGGCCTCAGATCATTGAAGACCTTCTGGCCCACGAAGAGTATCCCCACCACTGGGCTGCCATGTGGTCCAACTGGCTCCTGAGCCGCTCGGGTGTTTTTGGACGTGGCAAATACCACTCCGACCTGAACGTGTGGCTCGAAGACCAGTTCGCCCAGAATGTGACCTACAACAAGTTGGTATCGCAGTTGGTAACGGCCAACGGCAAGAACACCGACAACCCCGCAGTAAACTTCATTCTGGCGCACTTGGGTGAAAACAACCCAGCAGCCAAGCGCGCTGAAGAAGGCATGTTCGAGATGGTGCCGATCACCTCGCGTATCACACGCCTTTTCCTTGGCATGCAACTCCAGTGCGCCCAGTGCCATGATCACCCGTTCAACAACGCGGTCACCCAGAAGCACTTCTGGGGTGTGAATGCGTTCCTCCGCCAAGTGGAACGCACTGGCATGCCCCCGATGGAACGGGCCCGCATGATGACCTACCCACCGCTCACCCTCAGCGAAAATAAGGCTGCCAACAAAGAAGGCCTTGTTTACTACGAGAAACGCAACGGCGTGGTCCTGCCGACTAAGGCGACCTTTATCGATGGCGCCAAGATGAAGGCCACTGAAAGCCAAGGCCGTCGTGAACAGCTTGCCGCTTTCCTTGTGGAGCACGACAGCTTCCCACGCGCCGTCACCAACCGAATGTGGGGCGTGTTCTTCGGCCGTGGATTCACCAACCCGATCGATGACTTCAACGACCAGAACGTGCCCTCGCTCCCAGAGCTTCTGGATGGTGTGGCCACCAACTTCAAACAGTACAATTTCGACCTCAAGCGCCTTATCCGCTGGATCTGCAATAGCGATGCTTACCACCTCAGCTATGTTGGCAACAAAACCAACGAAAAGCAGGAAACAGACGGCCTGTTCTCCCGCATGCAGCTCAAGAGCATGAGCCCAGAACAACTGTTCGAATCACTGATGGTTGCCACCAAGGCTGAAGCCGCCGAATCGAAAGACGGCAAGCGCCAGTTGCGCGAACGTTGGCTCGACAATCTTGTCAGCAACTTCGGCGATGACGAAGGCAACGAAGTGAACTTCAATGGCACAGTGGTGCAGGCCCTGCTGATGATGAACGGCGACGATATCAACGCTGCCATCACCCGCAAGGACAAGGGTGCTGTTTCCATGGCTTATGCCAAGGCCAAAGGCAACCCTGCAGGGGTGATTAACGACTTGTACCTCTCGGCGCTCAATCGCCCAGCATCTCCTAAAGAGATGGCTGCGATCACCGCCAAGCTTAAACTGCGCATCGCCGACAAGGATCCCTTGGCCCCCTACCAGGATCTTTTCTGGGCACTGCTCAACTCGAACGAGTTCCTGCTGAACCACTAAAATTCGAGTCCGAAAACAGAAAATCCCACGTGAGGGGCCGTCATTGATGCCGGCCCCTTATTTTATTGACCCGGCGGTTGATTGAAAGCGAGCATAGGGCGTAAGCCTTATGCGGTCTCTACCGTTACAGTCACTTCACCCTTTGGGGACCTTGAAATACCATGCGTGAAATTGCCGCGACCACTTTCTTGGCCTGCGCCTTTAACCTCATTCGTGCCGATGGCATTCCACCTGCTTGGCCATTCGACCCGGCACTGTTCAAGCCGTTCTGGCAAACCAATGTCATGCATGGCGAAAGCGTTCTTTTTGTCAAGGAAACACCCGCGGCAAACCCGTCTGCTTCGTTGCTGTTTGTTCCCACCAAAGTGTTGGCGGTGCGCGACCCGTCGCAGGCGATCACCTACACCGAGGGTCGCGATTATATCTTGAAACCCGGGTCCCGGGAAATCACCCTGCCGGAAGGCAGCAGGATCACATTCAAACTCCCACAAGACCTTATAAGACCTGCCAAATCTCAACGCTACGCCCTGACCCGCCGCGATGGCACGGGTGAAATCCTCTTTGGTGGCGGACATGAATACCACGATATGCAGGCCACAGTCACCTACGAACATGCCACCGGAACCTGGACAGACACCAGCCCGGCGGTTCGCGGCGAAGAACTGGCGCGCACCCGTGGCTTGCTGAAGCGCAAGGCCCCGGTCACGATCACACTGTTGGGAGATAGTATTTCCACAGGCTGCAACGCGTCAGGCTGGGCCAAGGCCGCGCCTTATCAACCGCCCTACCAAGACCTGCTGGCCATGAACCTGAAAGCGGTTCACGGCAGCGCGGTAACGTTGCATAATTTCAGTGTCGGCGGAACATCCACCGACTGGGGCGTGAAGAATATCGATAAAGTCGTCGCCACGCGTCCGGATCTGGTGATTTTGGCATTTGGCATGAACGACTCGTCGGGCCGTCCAGCGGCCCAATACCGCGCTAACATTCTGGCCATGATCGAGGCAACCCGGCGAACAGTTCCGGAAGCCGAGTTCATTCTAGTGGCACCCATGCTGGGCAATGCCGATTGGATAACGTTGAAGCAAGAGTTGTTTCCGCAGTACCGCGACGCCCTAGCCAGCCTGTGCGGACCGGGAATCGCGTTGGCGGACATGACCAAGGTATGGTCGGGAATGTTGAAACATAAAAAAGATCGTGATCTGACAGGCAACGGCGTGAACCACCCCAACGACTTCGGCCACCGCCTCTATGCTCAGGTGCTTTCGGCGTTGCTAAGGGAGTAACATTGTTTGAGACAACCTATCTGCACCGAAGAGCCCCGCGCGACTGAATAAGGGGCCATAGGCCCCTAGCAGAAATATATTTGATATTGCGTCGGCCACAGGTAACGAATCTTGGCGCGTGGCCCCTTACTCAGTCTTGCGGGGCTCTTCGACTTTCGAAGGTCGCACGCCGGCTAGCCTTGCCTTCAAGCCCCCACAGGCCCCGGCACCTTGCCGGCGAAATGGTTTTCCACGGCGTTTAACACCTCGTCGATTGTCTGCGCTTGGATTTTTTGCCGGGAAATCCACGAGTACCAGCGGTGACCTGCATGTTCGGTCGCCACCACCTGAGCTCTTTCGGCCAGCCAGCCCAAGAATATCACAACCACTTTGTTGCGCGGTTCACGGCCGTAGCGGATTTCACGCACCCGGTAACGGATTTCATGGCGGAATGTCGGGTCGATTGAAACAGCCGCTCGGGGGATGCCCGTTTCCTCTTCCATTTCCCTCAATGCACCCTCCAGATCCGTTTCTCCGTCCTCCAGATGCCCCTTGGGAAGGTCGAGCCTGTGACCGTGGTCCATCAGCAGAAAACAGGGCGGATCGCCCGGGACCATAAGCATGACCCCGGCAGCACGAATCTCAGGCAGCCCGGAATGAGACATGGCTATAGGTCCTTGCAAGCACTGCTTGCCACAGATGACACCAAGGCTTCTTCCAGCCGTTGTCCGAGATCAGTATACAGCTTGCCCCCGGGCCGCGCCTTCAGCGACAGCAACCACCCCGTCACCCGGTCGGCTCCCTGCGAACCGTGATTATCCCACCAAACACGAGGCATCTGCAAGCGAATGATGGGTATTCCGGTAGCAACCCTGACAAACCACATCGCCATGGGGCCAGTTCCAAACACCAAAGAGCGCTGCTGCGGCTCAGACATGAGAACGCCCTGCGGCAATGCCATCGGGGCATCTATCTCTTCTGTGCAGGCGATAACGGGCACTCGATCGAGGTTTTGCCACATCGCCAACAGGTCTGAAATAGCCCCCAGTGACGAGCGGATCAGCAGGGGCCCATCTCCAGCTTGAATGGTTGCCTGCTCTATCAACGCGTCCAAGCCGTGCCGGGCCTTGTAAAGCGCTTGCTTTGCCTGCATGGCGGGATCCCGGTGCACCGCGCGCCTGCGCCTGAGCGGCTCGCGGTGGCCGCCAATAGCCGGCAGTGGCGCAGCCAAAACGGTGAACCCTCGGCCCGCCAGCCTTTGTGCCAATGCCTCTGCCGTGCCCATGGCAAGGGCATCGAGGCAGGCAGCGGCAACCCACTCGGTTTCCACCCGGTTCACCGCGGTGCTCGCTGCCGCAAGCGTGCCCACCCAGACCGGAATCAGCTCGCCATCGGCATCGAGGTGAATGATCTCGCCGCGCATGGCGCCCATCACCAGAGCCAGATCTTCGGGCGGGTCCAGCGGCGCGATATTTTTGGCAACAAAGCTGGGACTTTCCAGATTGTTTTCCAACGCGGCATGCTCCATGCGGCGCTGTTCCAGCACTTCGGGCACGGCATCTTCTTCGGGTAGAGATATCATAAAAGGCTTAAGCCACTCCCCGCCATTCCGCCAAACGACGGGCGGCGGCCTGACGGCTCACTTGCAAGCGCGCGGCAAGGGCAAGGATAGCCCGCTGCGGGCCCAGTGTCCCCGCCCGCAAGGCGGCAGCCTCATGGGCCACCATTTCCCATGGCATGAGCAATTCCGCAGCGAAGGCATGCGCCTCAATCTCGCGCGGATCATCGCGATCGGGATTATATTCCATCTGTTTTTTTGCTGGTTGCGCTGTGGCGCGCGCCAAAGCCCCACCACCGTGCATCATGAAATGACCAATTTCGTGAGCCAAGCTGAACCGCCTGCGGGCAAACGGGTCGTCTCGGTTCAGAAAAATCAATGCGCGCAAGCCATCGCCATAAACAAAACCGGCCAAGGGCTGGCGGGGGTTTCCCGCGGGCAAGGCCGCATCGATGCCACGCTGCTGCAGGCGCAGCGCCACGGCCTGGGGCGTCAGGTTCTTCACTTCCACCAAGCACAACGGATGGCCGTCCAACAGGTCGCCCAGTGGCACCGCCTTGCCCGCGCGCTTGATGGCAGACCAATCGGCACCAGCACGGCTGACAAATGTCTCAACAGCAGACCGGATGCGTGTTAGGTCTAGGTATGGGATATCCATGGCATGGGGCCTCCCAAAGGTATACTGTTGGTCACTCTTTCCGCGCGCGCCTTACGGCGCGGGCCGCCATCAGGGCCCCCTGCTGGTCCGCCCCTAGGCGCAGCATAAGGGCGCTAGCCTGCTCGAGAAAATCGCGGGCCACCTTTTCGGCGCCGTTAAGCCCCAACTGCTCCCACAAGCCTCGCACCACCCGCATGGTCAACGTTTCGGGCAATGTTTCTTCGCATTGCGCCAAACGATCCACAACGGCACGTTCTTCCACGTTGTAGCGGGTCTCAGATAGCCGAAGTTTTTCGGCAATATCGGCGGCAGTCAGGCGGATCGGTTCCGCGCCAATGGCGCCATCAAGCTCGAGCATCAAGCCAGATTCGAGGTGCATTAAGCGGTTATTCAGGGCGGAATCCGCGGCGGCCATGCCCCACAGTTGAGCCATGGTTTCAAGGTCGCCCGACTCGTGCGCCTCGATGAAGCACATGCCCAACTGGTCTAATCGGTCAATGTTCATGGGGATCCATCCCGGGCCTCGGGCCCTATTCCAATGCCGTTAAGAGTTTTTTTCAACAACGAAAGTCCGCGGCATTTGCGCACATAAACCGTGCCGGGCGTCAGTTTCAACCGGTCCGCTACTTCGGCGGGGGTCAACCCGTCGAACACCGTGAGCAGGATCACGTCGCGGAAGTCATCGGGCAACTGCATCGCTGCCTGACGGATCTGTTCCACCTGCTCCTGATCGAAAAATGCCACAGAGGCATCTTCCACGGAACCGCTCACCAACTCCTCAAGGCCGGTCAGGCCCTTGGCATGCAAATCGCCGGCGCGGGCTTCCCGCCTGGGTTGCCTCGAACTGCTTTGCTCCATCAGGGCGTAGTACGCAATCTGGCGAATCCACGGCCCCGCGGGGCGCGAATCGTCGTATTCCGCAACCTTGTTGAGAAGGCGCAGAAACGTCTCCTGAAGGGCATCCTCAACCCGATCGCGGCATGTCGCCACGGGCAGATTGAACGCCTTGTTCCTGAGTGTTGCCATCAGCATGCTGTAAAGCGCCCTGTAAGACTCGGTGAATGCCGTTTCCAGCACTTGCCTACGCCGCGCCAACTCCAGTGCTGTCGCTGCTGAGGTTTCCTGCAACACGGCGGTGGAAACCTTTCCAGAATTCTTGCCAGATTCCGGTGGCTCCGTCCGATCCATCACGCTCAACCCCTCTTGCCGCCGAAAGATGCTGATTGACGACACCGTGCCAACCGAAGTAAACTACGGAAGCCCGCCTACATGTTTGTCAGATTACACGATTCAATCGTACGCCAACGGGAGATTCCCATGTTCTCACTGACCGGTTCCGCAGGCAAGGATAACTGCGATGGCGTGAGCACGCGCCGCGATGTCCTTCGAGTTGGCGGTTCATCTGTCATGGGCCTGTCGCTGGCCAACTTGATGAACCTTCGCAATGCCACGGCATCGGAAGGCAGCTACGGCGGCCCGGGCTTTGGTAAGGCCAAGAGCGTTATCCTCATCTACCTGCAAGGCGGCCCAAGCCATCTCGATCTTTGGGATCCCAAAGAAGGCGTTCCAGACAACGTTCGCTCCATCTTCAAGCCCATCTCCACACGCATTCCCGGTACAAATTTCACCGAATTGATGCCCAAGCTGGCTCAGGTGAACGACCGTTTCACCATGATCCGCTCGATGAGCTACACCCCGGTTGGCCTCTTCAATCACACCGCCGCCATCTACCAGATGCTGACGGGTTACACGGCAGACAAGGTCAGCCCCTCGGGCCAGTTGGAACCACCCACGCCGAAAGATTTCCCCACGTGCGGCTCTCAGATAGCCCGCCTCAAGCCACCAACCGTTCCGATGCTTCCGTTCGTGATGATGCCTCGCCCGTTGCAAGAGAGCAACGTGGTGGGCAAGGGCGGATCGGCCGGCTTTTTGGGCCGCGCTTACGACCCTTACCTGCTGTACCCCGCCGGCGACGACATGGACATGGCGAAGATGGACCGCATCCAAGTCGACGACCTTCAGCTGCGCGGCGAGATCAGCAGCGTCCGCCTAGAACGCCGCGCCAAACTGCGCACCGTCATCAACCAAGGGATGGATGACCTCGAAAAAGCCACCGACAAGTACGCCCTCGACGATTATTACCGCAAGGCGCTCAGCCTTGTGATCAGTGGCAACGCCCGCCGCGCCTTCGATCTGAAGCTCGAATCAGACGCCACACGTGATCAGTACGGCCGCAACACCTTCGGCCAAAGCTGCCTCTTGGCGCGTCGGCTGATTGAAGCCGGCACACGCTTCGTTGAAGTCAACTGGCCCAAGGTGGCCAACTCCGACAACCACTCGTGGGACGTGCACTCTGGCCTGTCTAAGCGCATGAAAGACCAGTCCGCCCCGATGCTCGACGCAGGCCTTTCGGCTCTTATTGCCGACCTCGACCAGCGTGGCATGCTCAACGACACCCTTGTGGTGGCCGTGGGCGAGTTCGGACGCAGCCCGCAGCGCGGCGTTAGCACCTCGGGCAACGAAAATTCCGACGACGGTCGCGACCACTGGCCTTACTGCTACACCGGCGTCATCGCTGGTGGCGGCACCCGTCGTGGATATGTCCATGGCAAATCCGACAAGACAGGGTCGGCACCACTGGAAAATCCGGTCCACCCACGTGACCTTCTTGCAACGATATACCACAGTGTGGGCATCAATCCTGCCACGATTGTCTACAATCACATCAACCAGCCACGCGAGCTGGTTCAGGGTGAGGCGGTAACGTCGCTCCTCTCCTGATGAGTAACCCTACGTTGAAGTCCATAATCCACAGGCCCGGCGCATGACCCTCATTGAACGCCGCCGGGCACGGCTGCTCGAACTCTACGGCTTTGCTTTTCCCGAAGAGCTCGAGCGCATTTACTCCTTCTGCCGCTTTCTCAAGCCGCTCGATCCGCTTCACGCCTTGGAATCTCCTCTGGGGTTCATTTTGGTGGGCCCGTTCGAAGTGCTCGACGGGCGCTTCGACACTATCGATCCACCAGCGTCAATCCTGCTGCACCACCGCAGGCCATGGGAACTGCCCGAGTTTTTCCCGGTGCTGGCCGCCGCCGATGGCGTTCAGCATTGGGGCTACTTTCTCGATAACCCCGATCAACCCGGCCTGTCGTGCACGGCTCTAACCGACCGCAGCGCTGGCCCCGGTGCCAGCTTGGAAAGCGATACCTTGGCAGGCGGCCTGCGCCTGTGGGTGGAGCAGGTCGCTGCCGACCTCGACGAGGAAGGCCCCGGCCCGGACGTTTCCGCTAATGAAGCTCGTGAAATGGCGAAAATGCTAGAGCAATGCCGGCTGCTGGCCAAAAAAGTCTGCTCCGCAGTGGGCGTGGAATCGCCGCCCCTGAAAGGCAACGCGTTCATCAAGGCCTACGACGACGGCCTGAAGGCGCGCGACGCCATGGTGGTGTTGCCCACACAAGACGGCACAGGAATTGTCGCCCCACAAGAACTCTGCCGAACCTCGATTCCCATTCAGCGGATTCACGAGGCGGTATGGCGCAAGGGCGGCGTGGCGTGGCTGGAACGGCTCGCCCATAAGGCGCTGGCAACCGGCCGCCCGGGGCTGGCGCTCTTTATTGGCCACGAACTTTGGGCCCCAGGCACACGGCGCCGCCGGGCCATCGCTTCTCCCATCCTTGAAGAAGCATACACGGCGTTGAACCGGCCCGTTTTGGCCCGTGTTGTGGCGGCTGAACGCGCTCATACCGACCGCATTTGGCGCGACGTCGGCCAAGCCTAAAATCTCTGATTCCGAGGCAACCGCCGCGCATTCTGTTTTTGAATCATCGTCCCAGAATCATGGCGAAACGATCCGCAAGTGCCGGATCTGCTAAGGCCGCCTTGCCGAAACCGGGCAAGGCGCCGAACGCTTGGGCCTGCGCTTGCGCCTCGGGAAAATTGCTGACCAGCATGCAGGGCGGAGACCCGGGAGCTTTCATCCCCTGAATCAGCTCCAGACCAGACCCGCCATCAGCATCAAATATCCGGTTCACCAACACCAAATCGAACTGCTCGCTCGACAATATGTGCATGGCCTCAGCAGCGGTATCCACCGGAACCACAGTCGCTCCGCATAAGGCACGAAGCCGCGCACTGATGGCTCCATGGTCGAAATCACACTGCCCAACACTCAAAACGCGCCTAGAACTCATCGCATGCTCCTTCTGATCAGTACAACCGTCATCCTCAGGTTAGGAAACCTTCGTCGCTCTTGCTTGCCTACCTTCGCATTGGAGGTAATACTGGTAGGTGACCACACCGTTTCATTGCTACACGAATTGCATCACGGGGACCGTTCCATGGCCTTTCTTTCGCTAGAGGATGCCGCTGCTTCCCTTGGACTTTCTACGGATGTCCTGAAGGATCTGGCCCGGAAGAAGATTATTCGTTCGCTCTCCGATGGCGGCAAGATGATGTTCAAATCCGAGGAGGTCGAGGCGTACCGCGAAGCGAACGCCCCCGATGCCGGCGAAAGCCTCATGCTCGACGAACCGATGAACTTTGAATTGGCTCCACCCGAAAACACCTTGTCCCAAACGGAAGCCGATGGCGGATCGTTCGCTCTGATGGACGACAACGACTGGGACAACATCAAAATCAAGACAGACGACCCCGTGGGCGCCACCACGGAAATGCTGACCCCCGCCAATGCCGCCAAGGCGCTTTCTTCCGATTCACCCTTTGAGCTTGCCCCCGAGGAACCATCGTTCCGCCTGCAGGAAGAAACGCCCGCCCCCGCGAAGGAACCAAGCAGCGGCAGCAGCGAAGGCGTGTTCTCGGTTTCGGGCGACTCCTCCAGTGAATTTGAAGTGGGCTCATCGTCAGACTTCAGCCTCGAAGCAGCCTCTGAAGCTTCTTTCGATATGGGCGATAGCCTGAATCTCGCCCCGGAAGATGGCGACTCCGTTGGCTCCGAATCGTTCGCCATTGAAGCGGCCGACAGCTCCAGCGTTTTCGAAATAGACGGTAGCTCCGGTATAGAATCAGGTAGCGACAGCGCCTTCGAGATCGCCCTGGAAGACTCCTCGTCTCAGGAAGGCGAATTGGCCATTGAAGATGGTTCCGGGTCCGAAGCGCTCCCGCTCGACCTGATGGACGGTGATGTCTCCGGTGCCATGGACAACCTCGATATCGACATGGTCGAAGAAGGCTCAGACAGCGAAGTGGTCCCGGTCGATGACGATGGCGACATCAACGCTGGCACCTTGGCCACACCCACGCGCAACCGCCGCACCCAGTTGATGACCGATACCGATGATTTGGAAGAAGACCTCGAAAGCATGGACGATGAAGACAGTCCTCCTCCTGTAGGCGCCATGGTGGCGGCACCTCAGCCATGGGGCGTGCTGCCCGTTCTGTTCCTCACGCCCGCTTTCCTGATCATGACGCTGATGGTATTCCTGACATTCGAGATCCTGCTCAGCAGCATCGGGTTCTTCCAAGGCGGCAAGGTCTCCAGTGTTCTCCTGAAGCCCATGATGGATATTGTGGATCCCGCCGCTTCTAAACTGCTCAACTGACGCCCAAAGACCTCAGCCTTTCCTGCCTCGCGCAATGCTGCTTCAGCGCCTCCACATCGTGGGGCGCCGGTTGGTCCGTCGCGTCTGTCGGCGTGCGCACATCTTCCATGCGCAGCACCCCTAGCGCTTCCAATCCCAGCAACGCAGCTCCCCTGCTGGTGGCCTCCGCTTCCCGGCAAATGCCAATCGGCTGCGCCAGTGCCGCCGTCACCATTCTTTTCCAAAACGACGATTTCAAAAGGCCACCGCTGGCCATCACCTCGCCCCGGGCCACGTCGCCCAGCATCTGGCGCGTGAGGCCCAATCGCGCCGCCACGCCTTCCACTGCCGCCCGCGCGATATCGATACCATCTGTTGCCAAGCCAAGGCCCGAAATGGTGCCCCGCGCGGCATCGTTCCAGTTGGGGGCGCGTTCACCCGCCAAATGCGGAACAAACGTCAGGCCGTGGGAGCCCGTCGGGCGTAATGCCATCTGGGCATCCAGATTGTCACCGGGCACCAGCCCGGCAAGTCTGCAGGCCCAGTCGAAAACGTTACCGCCTTCGGTCATTGCCGCCCCCACCAAGGGCCTGCGGCGGTCGATGCGGTAGTTCCAGGCTCCCATGGGCAAAACCTGTGGCACCTCGGCAGGCACGGTACGCAGGGCCGCCGTGGTGCCCAGCGTGAGCGCGGTGCGCCCCGGTCCAGCCACGCCACTGCCCACGTTGGCGGCGGCGCCATCGCCAATGGGCTGAAACCAGCGGGCCTTGGCCAAGGCGGGCCACCGGGCAGTCCAAGGCGCTTTCAAAACACCAACACTATCTCCAAAATCTGCCAGCGGCCCCAACTGCCGCTCATCGATACCCAGCAGGCCCAGCCACGGCGCGTCCCATGTCAAGGTCCGGCGGTCGAGCAGGCCGGTCCACGACGCCGCCGAAAGGCTGATCCGCCGTTCGCCCGTCCACCGCCACAGAAGCCATTCACCTACACAGCAGATCTGATGTGATCGCCAATCGGGTCGCGCGGTATCGAACCACCGCAACCGGGCCGGGTGGTAGCTCGAATGAACGCGGGTGCCCACGCGGTCGTGGCTGGCCGCCTCGTCCACCTGATGCCGCAGCAGCGCCGCCGCCGCGGCGCACCGCGTGTCGGCATACGTGTAAAGCGGGCTTACCGGATGGCCTTTGACGTCTGTCAGCAGCAGGCTTGAGGCGATGGTATCCATCACCACTGCGGATATCAGATGGGCTCTTTCTCCCAGTGTTTCCAGAGCGTCGTCCACCACTTCCGCCAAGGCGGTTTCAATGGCCATGGGGCCGAAGGTGTTGGCTCCTTCCGAGTCGGTGGTTGCCGCGAGGGGCCGGCGGCACTCGGGCAGGTCGATGCGGTTGCCCGCGCCGTCGTACACCAGAGCCCGGCATGAAGAGGTCCCGAGGTCGAGCGCCAGCACCCACGGAAGCGGCAATTCGACGGTCATGACCGCACACCCGCGCAGAGGTCGAGAACCGCCATGCGCACGGCCAAGCCGTTGGTGACCTGCTCGATGATGGCGCTGCCCGGGCCGTCCGCCACCTCGGGGGTGAGCTCCACGCCCCGGTTGATGGGGCCGGGCGCCAATATCAAAACGCCCTCGCGGCCGCGCTCCAACCGCTCGCGTGTCATGCCGTACAGATGGAAATACTCGCGAATGCTGGGGAAGTAGGCGCCCCGCTGCCTCTCGAACTGAATCCGCAGCACATTCACCACATCGCAGCGTGGCAAAACAGCGTCCAGATCGTGCGCCACCTCCACGCCCATGGCGGCGATTTGCGAAGGCACCAACGTGGGCGGGCCGCACACAATCACACGCGCCCCCAATTTTTGTAATCCGTGAATGTTGCTGCGCGCCACCCGGCTATGGGCGATATCGCCCAGCAGGCACACGGTAAGGCCTTCCACCCGGCCCAGCCGTTTGCGGATGGTGAACAGGTCGAGCAATCCTTGCGTGGGGTGCTCGTGCGCGCCGTCTCCGGCATTCACCACCCCGGCGCGCAGATGCTGGCTCAATAGGTGGGGCGTGCCCGGAACCGCGTGCCGCACCACCACCATATCGATACCAAAGGCTTCGATATTCCGCGCCGTATCCACAAAGCTTTCGCCCTTGGAAACGCTCGATCCGCCCGCGGCAAAGTCGATGACATCGGCGCCCAACCGCCGGGCAGCCAATCCGAAGCTCACGCGGGTGCGGGTGGAGGCTTCGAAGAACAGGTTCACAATCACCCGACCGGCCAGCGCGGTCTTCCGGGCCGCCGGGTTTCGGGCTGTCTCCAGGTACTCTTCGGCGCGGTCAAGGATGGTGGTGATCTCGTCTCGGGAGAGATCTTCGAGGCCCAGCAGGTGCTTGCGGGTCCACGAGGCAACCATGGAATCGACTCCTGAAATTCACGGGAAGTTCTTACAACGCAAGTTACGGAATGGCAGGTCAGGATCAACGTTTACTGAACAAGCGATCAGTATAATGAAGTGAAGAGCCCATCATTTCAGGAGCTTCCTTATTCATGCGCGCCTTATCGTTGCCTCAGCCGTGGGCCACCTTGGCAGCCACGGGCCAAATCCGCTGGCTCACGCGCCCATGGCGCACCACGCACCGAGGCCCGTTGGCCATTCATGCCCGCAAAGAGCCCCACCCCGAGATGCGATCGGCCCGCTGGCGTCATCTGGGCCGTTTGCCATTGGGCGCGGTGGTGGGTGTGGTGGAACTGATTGGTTGCCAAGCGGTAGATTTGCTGCCCGCCAAAGTTCTGGAAGGCGGCCCGTTCCCGGCGGAGCCGGGCTGGTGGGCGTGGGAGCTATCAGGAGCGCGCCCGATGGCGCCAGTGGCGTGTGCCGGCGGCCGCGGGTTGTTTGCGGTGAAGCCATTCTCAACGATCAAAACCGAAGAGCCCCGCACGCAGTAAGGGGCTCTTCGGTGTCATGGAGGTAATGAAATTGTTTCGGTCGCCAAGGTTTTTATAGTTTGCCCGGGCGAGGTATTTGCCGTCGAATCTCACGGCGAACCAAACGGGCCATAGCAACTGCTTTCCGTGCTTCTGAAAGCGATACTTCGTCGTTGCTGCTAGGGTAACGGATGCTTGCCGCATAGTCAGTCAATAGGTCTTGTTGGTCTGCATTCAGTGAGGGTGCAAGTGCCAGTGGAACCATTGACATGAGATGGGCGATATCGTGGGTACGTGAAAATGGGATTCCAAGTAATACTAGCAAAGCTTTTAGATGTTTTTCGACGCACTGCTGGGCATGAAAGCAAACAGTATCTCTTGGACATTTACCACCCAGCTTCAGGGTATGAACGGCGTTTATCAAATCGTTGTCAGCCTTGCGTAGCCAATCGCGAACCAGCGCGATCACGGCTTCAGGCGCATCCATCCATCACCTTGCCTTCGCGTGCTGCTACCCACTCAATGGTTCCCACTAGGTTTTTGCGTTGCTGGAATTCTTCCGGGCTTGCGACGACAATGTCTAAGGGCATCTGAAAATCCCGTAGGTGACGGCGAATCGCCAGACGTGTATCGCGTTTATTGCCCGTAATTGGCATGACTACCAACCAATCGACATCGCTCTCGGGCCGGTGGTCGCCGCGTGCCCTAGAGCCAAACAGAAACAGCAATTCTGGCTCAAATTCCGCAAGAATGCGGGAGGCCATAGCTAAAACGATGCCGTCAGTTGATGGCGCTTGCGTATGGATCATGTCAAGCCTCCTCATGTCACTATAAGTCTACTTACCCCAATGCGCACCCCAAAACCGAAGAGCCCCGCACGCAGTAAGGGGCCACGTTCTCCCTGGCGGAGCCATGCCTGCCAATGGCGATTCAGTCAGATTTTGAGATTTGGCCCGTGGCCCCTTACTTCGTGCGGGGCTCTTCGCGACTGTTACGGGCCACGTTCTCTCGCACATTCTCCAATACAAACACCTCTAATCCGCGTATAATAACCCTCAACACGGGGGATGCAGTTCATGATCGCGTTCGATCCGCAGAGTCTTGAAGGTTCCTTATCTAGAAGCCCCATTGTTCCACTTCTGGTGGCCATGAGAGGCTTGGGAAGCAGACACCTTATCTGCCACCCGCATAAAATCATGCAGGCGCATGTGCCACCCTTTGTTTATTGGCTAACTCCAGCTAACGGCGCCTATCTGCTGCTGCCCAAAACTGATAAGAACACCGTCGACCATCTTGGCGAAGTCCTCATGTATCTGCGGGGCGAATTTGGCCACTGCCATGTGCCCATGAGCCACCTTTCCGGCCGCGAACGCTGGCTCGACACCGATGTTCCACTCCCCACGCTCGATACCTTGGCCAACGAACCCGACAACATCACACCCGCCCACCGGTCCGCGCTCACCAACATCTACGCTCCGCACATCCCGCTCGACGAACTGACCGACCCCGATGCCGACCGCCAGCACGACGCGGGCAACCGCCTGGCGTCTCAGTGGGTGTTTGGCACGGACATGCGCAACCGGTTGACGGCGGAGCAGCAGTCGGTGTTTTTCGAGCTGTTGGGCGGCACGCAGCGCGCGGCGGTGCGCGGCGTGGCGGGCAGCGGGAAAACAATATTGGCGCGCGCGTTGGCGCGATCGCTGGCGCAGCAAGGCAAACGCGTGCTGCTGCTGTGCGACACCGCAGAGTTGGCTACTCTGAATTACGAGCTACTGGCCGCTGAAAAAATCGACTGTTTCTCTACCGATACCATTAAAAATTTGCTAGGCAAACGCTCGCTGGGTGATGTCACCCGATTGATTCCCAGCCTCGCTCAAAACTCACCCTTTCAGAATATCATCGACCGGCTGCTGTACGATGCCCTCATCGTGGATGAAGGCCAGGAATTCAGCAACTGGGAGTCGCTTGAACGGTTGGTTCGCCCGAATGAGGCAGGCACGCGTCCTCTGTACGTCTTTTACGATCCCCGGCAGCACGATGGCCCGGAACTGGAGATGCCAGCGGACCTGAAGTGTTTACGCATGGAACTCAACTGCCGCAACACTTTGGCCATCACCCAGTACAATTCGAATTTGATAGACAGAAGGATCCGGTCACGAACAGGCATGATGGAGGGGTTGCCGCCTGCCATTCATGACAGCCGCAATATGAACGACCTGATTGAACTGGGAATGCGTCAGATTCGCGAATGGATCGAGAATGAACACGCCGAGCTGAGCAAGATAGCCATTCTGGTGTATCGCACCCGCACCTACTCCGACATGGAACTACCCGATTTTTTGAATGCGGGCGACACACGCGTGCGCCTGTTGCTCGATGGCGCGCCGTGGCGGCTGGGCAAGGGCGTGTTCATCGGCTGGGTCGACGATTTCCGCGGCCTTGAAGCCGATTATGTGATTCTGGTTATTCCCAAGGGCGCCCGCATGGCGGGCCACTATGTGGGCTCCAGCCGCGCCCGCGAGCAACTCGTGGTGCTTCGCCACGGCGCCAGCCAAAAGTATTGATTCCTCGCACAAGGACCCTCTCCGCATGGACATTTTCCAGTTCCGTGATTCTGTTATTCAAGATTACCGCGATTTTGTCGAAGGCTTTCTGCAAATCCGCGACGACCGCCTGCAAGCCTACATGGCCCAGCGGTTGAACTCGGGCGCCCTGTGGCCCGATCCGCTGCTGCAACTCAACCCCAGCTTCATGCCGGGAAAATCGATCGCTGAACTCGTTCAAGACAAGACCCTGCACCACCTTTGCAATGACATCTTTAAAAAGGGTAAAAAAGACAGCCTTTTGGTCAAGGCCATGAAACTGTACGCGCACCAGGAGCAGGCGGTGCGCGCGGCGCAAACGGGCAAGCCTTACGTGCTGACCACCGGCACCGGTTCGGGTAAATCGTTATCGTACATTCTGCCCATTGTGGACCATGTTCTGAAAGCCGGTTCGGGCAAAGGCACCCGCGCCGTGATCGTGTACCCCATGAACGCGCTGGCCAACAGCCAGCTCGAGGAGCTGAACGGCTATCTGAAACACGGTTTCCCCGAAGGCAAATGCCCCGTCACCTACGCCTCGTACACCGGGGCATTGGAAAGCGACAACCGGCAGAAACTGCACGACAACCCGCCCGACATTTTGCTCACCAATTATGTGATGCTTGAATACATTCTCACCCGGCCGGAAGACCGCCGGCTTGTGGAGGCCATGCACCAATTGCGTTTTCTGGTGCTCGACGAGCTGCACACCTACCGTGGCCGGCAAGGCGCCGATGTGGCGTTGCTGGTGCGCCGCCTGCGCGACGCCGCCGCTGTGCCTCACCTGCAGGTGGTGGGCACCTCGGCGACCATGGCGGACGGCGGCACCGTGACCGACCGCAAACAAAAGGTGGCGGAGGTGGCCAGCAGCCTGTTCGGCACACCGGTGCTACCGGAAAACGTGATTGGCGAAACGCTACGCCGCGCGCTCGATCCGCTGCCTGAAAACGCCAACGAACTGCTGAGGGCGCGCATCGAGTCGGCAAACGATCCGCTCACGTTGGAACTGGCCCGAACCGATGTGCTGTCGTGTTGGCTGGAAGACCGCGCCGGGCTGGATGTGGAAAGCGAGACCGGCACGCTGGTGCGGGCGCGCCCCCGGCCCATTGAAGGGCCCGACAGCCTGGGCGCCTTGCTGGCCGAGCAAACAGGGCTTCCGGCATCGGCGTGCGCCAAGGCGCTGCGCAGCCACCTTTCCGCTGTGGCTCGGTTGGCGGCGGCGTCTCCGGGCGCGGCTCCGCCTCTGGTGTTCCGGTTGCACCAGTTCATCAGCAAAGGCGACCACCTGTACGCCACATTAGAAGATCCGGAAAAGCGCGATATCACGCTACAATACCAGACCCGCTCGCCCCGCCGCGCCGAGGCCCTGCTGATGCCGTTGGCGTTCTGCCGCTGCTGCGGGCAAGACTATGTGGTGGCCACCCGTCTGGCGGCAAAGAAAGGCCACTATCAATTGGGCCGCCGCGACCTCCGCGACATGTCGAAAGAAGGCGATCTGGAACCCGGCTACCTGATGCTGGGCGACGATGCCAATGAATTTGGCGACATGCCTTTGGAAGAAAAGCTCGAACGCGTGCCAGACGACTGGCTGGAAACCGATGGCGATGATCTGCAACTGCGGCAAGGCCGGTCGAAGCAGATGCCGCAGCCTGTATTTGTGAAATTAGACGGCACACTGTACGACACCCCTGGCGAAGGCCGCACACCGGCGCTATGGTTGCCCGGCGGTTTCAAATTCTGCATCGCCTGCTGCGCGGCGTACGATGCCCGGCAGCGCTCTGAATTCACCAAACTTTCGCCCATAGGCAACGAGGGTCGCGCCACAGCCACCACGCTGTTGGCGCTCTCCACGGTGAGCAAGCTGAAAAGTGCGGCAGGCGTTCCGGAAACCGCGCGTAAATTACTATCGTTTACCGACAATAGGCAAGACGCGTCGCTACAAGCCGGACATTTCAACGACTTTGTGGAAGTCGGTCTTCTGCGCGGCGCCTTGGTGCGCGCGGTGAAAGACGCCGGACCGGGCGGCTTGACATTCGACAAGCTGGAAACAGCAGTGTTCAAGGCGATGGCGTTGCCCCGCGCCAAGTACGCCACCAATCCGAACGCGTCGTTCGGCATTCTGGCGTCGCAGGCCGACGACACCATGCGCGATGTGATTGGTTACCGGTTGTACATGGATATGCGGCGTGGCGTGCGCCTCACGCAACCGAATTTGGAGCAGTGCGGTCTGGTGGTGGTTCGTTACAGCGGCCTCGACGATGCGTGCGCCGCCGCCGAGTTGTGGGCCGATGCCCCCGCTCCGCTGGCCCAAGCCACGCCGGAATGCCGGTTGATGGTGTGCGTTAGCCTGCTTGACGAATTGCGGCGCAATCTGGCCGTGGAAACGCGCATTTTGTCGGAAGATCACCTGAACTCTTTGGCCAATCGATCGTTCAACAATCTGATAGCTCCGTGGTCGTTGGAAAAGGATGAGACGTTCGGCAAAAGTGCCGCCATCGGCTTACCGAGGCCGAAGAACCGGGCGTTGGAAAAGGCGGGTGGTCGGGTGTTTGTGGGGCCACGCGGCTCGTTTGGTTTGTATTTGGCCCGGCCCAATGTGCTGGGGCAAGCCGGCAGGCTGAAAGACGACGAACGGACGGCAGTGATCAAATTCCTGTTCAAGCTGCTGTCGAAGATCGGTTATTTGACAGAGTTACCCGATTACAAAACAAGCTTCAAGGAAAAGGAATCTGTCTACCGCGTCAATGCCGCCGCCATGGTCTGGCACGCGGGCGATGGGAAATACGGTTCGCCAGATCCGCTACGGATGCCCACGAAAGAATCGGGCCGGCCGGCCAATCCGTTTTTTGTGAAGCATTATCGTGATGTGGCGCCCAATTTGGGCGAACTCAAAGCCGCCGAACACACCGCCCAAGTGGAAGATGCCGACCGCAAAGAACGTGAAGACACGTTCCGCGCCGGCACGCTGCCGGTGCTGTTCTGCTCGCCCACCATGGAACTGGGTATCGATATCGCCGATCTGGTGGTGGTGCATATGCGCAATGTGCCGCCCACCCCGGCGAACTACGCGCAGCGTTCCGGCCGCGCGGGCCGATCGGGTCAACCGGCGCTGGTGCTCACCTACTGCGCGCACGGTTCGCCGCACGATCAGCACTATTTCCAAAGGCCGGCGCGCATGGTGCGGGGCGTGGTCAGCCCGCCCCGGCTGGATCTTTCCAATGAAGATCTGGTACGGGCGCACATGCATAGCGTGTGGCTGGCCTGCACCGGAGCCAAGCTGAAAGCCGGCGTGCGCGAGTGCCTGAATCTGCAAGACAACCAGTTCCCGCTCATTCCTGAACTGACGGCAAGCCTTAACAATGGCAATGCCTTGAACGAGGCGAAATACCGCTGCAAGGAGATCTTGTCCAGCGTGGCGGGGCTGGAAATGTGCGGTTGGTACTCGGAAAGCTGGTTGCTCAATCTACTGACCAACGCCACCCGTTCGCTCGACGCGGCGTTCGATGCCTGGCGCACAAAATACCGCAGCGTTCGCGCCGCCATGGATTTCCAGCACGCCCGCATGATGGACAACACATTGCAGTTATCGGCAAAAGAAGAAGCCAAGGGCCTGTACAACGATGCCCAATCGCGCATGCTGGACCTAGAAGGCGAAACAAAAGGCGCGAATTCCGACAATTACGTGTACCGGTATCTGGCCAGCCAAGGCTTTTTGCCGGGCTACAACTTCCCGCGCTTGCCCTTGTCGGCTTTGCTGAAGGTGAAGGAAGGGAAAGAACGCCAGCTTCAGCGGCCACGGTTTTTGGCCATCACAGAATTCGGCCCGCGCGCCCTGATCTACCACGAAGGGGCCCGGCACGAAATTCAAAGTATCATGATCGAACGGCAGGCCGATGGCAACCGGGGCGTGCAGTTCACGTCCGCCAAGATCTGCGTCAACTGCTCCACGCTGCACGACCAACCGCAATCGGTGGATGTTTGCACCAACTGCGGTGTGAAATTACCGGCGCCCGTCGTTAACTTCTTGAAAATGCTCAACGTCACGGCGCGCCGCCGCGAACGCATCCACTCCGACGAGGAGGAACGTATGCGCATGGGCTACGAGGTGCGCACCGCCATCACCTTCGATTCGGGCCCCGGCGGCCAGTTGGTGGGCCACGTGGGCGATGCGAAAGATCCGCTGTGGACGCTGCGTTACGGCCGCGCCGCCACGCTTTGGCGCATCAACAAAGGCTGGAAACGCCGTCAACCCGGCTCGGGCGATGGTTTCAAGCTGAATCTCGAAAATGGCAAATGGGTGACAGAATCGCAATACGAGGAGGAAGCCAACCAAAGTGATCCCGATGGCGGCACAGTGGGCGACAAGATCCAGCAGGTGATTCCCTATGTGGAAGATAAACGCAACGCCTTGGTGCTCTCCGCCGGGTGCATTGGCGAACGCGCCGCGATGCTGTCGTTGGCCGCGGCGCTGAAGCAGGCCATTCAGCGCGTGTTTCAGCTGGAAGACAACGAGCTGGCGTGCGAATGCCTGCCCGGCGACGACCACCCGGCGCACATACTGCTGTA
>CAMCLK010000059.1 GCA_945875585.1 Candidatus Kuenenia stuttgartensis
TCCCCCAAAATCATTCCCTGATTCACCAATCTGGCAAACGGCTCGGGGCTGGAGACATAGCCACGATCAAATAAAACTTTGTGCCAGAAACGCGAGTAGAGCAGGTGCAGAACCGCGTGCTCCGCGCCACCCACATACAGGTCGACAGGCATCCAGTACTGCTCCGCTTCGCGGTCGCAAAGAGAATGCGGATTTTTCGGATCGAGATAACGCAGATAGTACCAGCACGACCCCGCCCACTGGGGCATGGTGTTCAACTCGCGACGGTAACGCCTGCCGTCGCGTTCCACCATGTTCCACTCGGTGGCTTTTCCCAATGGCGGTTCAGGTCTGCCCGAAGGGCGGAAATCCGCCAATTCAGGCAACTCCAGCGGTAGTTCCGAAGGGTCGAGCGGCTCAATTCGGCCTGTGGGCTGCCCGGCAGCGTCAATTTCGTGAAGCAGCGGGAACGGTTCACCCCAATACCTCTGCCTGCTGAAAAGCCAGTCACGCAGCTTATAATTCACTTTCAGCGATCCTGTACCCATTTCCATCAGCCACGAAATCATTCTGGCCTTGGCATCACCGGTTTCCAGGCCATCGAGCATGCCGGAATTCACAGCAAGGCCACCCTCGGTGTACGCCGACTTCAGGTGGTCGATACTGCTTTTCGTTTTTGCAAGCCATGCCGCGGACGGTTCCACCACCACCTTGATAGGCAGGTCAAACTGACGGGCAAAGGCGAAGTCGCGTTCATCGTGGGCAGGAACAGCCATGATGGCGCCTGTGCCGTAACCCGCCAGAACATAATCGGCAATCCATACAGGCACTAACTCGCCATTGGCGGGATTCCGCGCCATTGCGCCGGTCCATACTCCCGTTTTTACTTTCGCCATTTCCGTGCGTTCAAAGTCGCTCTTGCGCGATGCCTGCTCACGGTACGCCTCAACCGCGAGCTTCTGGGCTTCCGTGGTCAGCAGCATCACCAGAGGGTGCTCGGGTGAAAGCACCATGTAGGTGGCGCCAAAAAGCGTGTCCGGGCGGGTGGTGAACACACGAACTAGCGATTCGGAACCATCCGGAGCAATTGCGGCGAAATCGACCTCGGCACCCTCGCTGCGGCCGATCCAGTTCCGCTGCATGTCGCGGATCGATTCAGGCCAATCCACCAGCAACAGATCTTCAATTAAACGATCTGCATAGTCAGTGATACGCAACATCCACTGACGCAACGGCAAGCGTATCACCGGGTGATTGCCACGCTCCGAACGACCGTCGACCACTTCTTCATTGGCCAGCACGGTTCCCAGTGCGGAACACCAATTCACGGGTACTTCGGACTGGTACGCCAAGCGCTTCGAGTCGCGGTACGCGCGCACCGCATCCTCCCCCTCTGCCGAGACCTCGGCAGGAATGGGCAAGCTGGCAATGGGCAGACCTTTGCGTGTTACTGTGTCGTACCAGGTGTCGTAGAGAAGCAGGAAAATGAACTGGGTCCAGCGGTAGTAGGTTGGATCCGTGGTATCGACCTCACGGTCCCAGTCGTAACTGAAGCCCAGCATCTGGATCTGACGGCGGAAATTCGCGATGTTTTTTTCCGTCGTCTGACGCGGATGAGTACCCGTTTCGATAGCGTACTGCTCAGCAGGCAATCCAAAGGCATCCCACCCCATGGGGTGCAGCACGCAGTGGCCACGCATGCGCTTGTAGCGAGCCAAAATATCGGTGGCGGTGTAGCCTTCGGGGTGCCCCACATGAAGGCCTGCACCCGATGGGTAGGGGAACATGTCAAGTATGTAATACTTGGGCTTGGCAGGATCCCGCTCCACCTTAAACGTCTTGTTGCTAACCCAAAAATGCTGCCAGCGGGGCTCGATGGCGGCGGGATGGTAACTCGGCATGGCGGTCCCGTCAGATCAAAAGGTTGAGTGTTCCCGACTCCCCGGGGATGAAGGGAAGTATAGCAGGCGAGACGAAAAACGGAGGGATTCCATGACGGTTTAAACGCTACGAACCATCTATCTATACCAGACACTACAAGAGACAACTCAATCAGCCCAATCACCCCTTCCTTCCCAATCATCCTTGGTGTTAAAATCCAACCATTGAAATAATATTTGAGGGCAACCGATGGCTCGCCTCCGTTTACGCTCAGGCTTCACGCTTATTGAGCTCCTTGTTGTTATTGCCATCATTGCCGTACTGATCGGACTGTTAGTCCCTGCGGTGCAGCGCGTCAGGCAAGCAGCCGACCGAGCAGAATGCCAGAACAATCTCAAACAGATTGGTCTAGCCCTGCACGGCTACCATGACGTGCGCAGCGCTTTTCCATTTGCCTCCGGCAGACCAAGGCGTGGAACGATCACACATCTTGAATCAAGCGGCATGGCTGGAATTGACTATGTCCATCCACAGTCGTGGGCCGTTACGATTCTGCCTTATATTGAACAAGGATCGCTTGCCAGCTTGTACGAAGGTTACTGCTTGGCTTGTCCACCGGAAACGCAAGAAAGCTTTATCGTTGACGCGAAAATCAAGGTTTACAACGCTCGATCAGGCCTGGGCGGCGGCTTAGACTTCGCGGCACTGCTGGGGCCGGGACCGGCCCAGCCAGACACAACCCACCGGTTGGATCGCTGGTATTTTTCTACCGCTGTTTCTTCAAGCACATTCAGCGGATTGCTGGTTCCCGAAGGACTGGGCTGGATTGAAGGCTCTGCCAACTACACACAATTCATTATGGAAACTCCAGTGCGTATAGCAGATGTGATGGACGGCCTGTCCAACACATTGGCGATTGCCGAAAGCAGCGATTATTCACTCGATAACGGTATCAGTTGGAAATCAGCACGCTACTCTTGGCCCTACATATCGGATTTGGGCCGATACACAGGATTTGGCGCAGGTTTAGGCACCACAGCTTTGGAAACATCTCTCAAACCCCGATCTCGCATAGGCGGTAACGTTTTCCAAGCCCTTGCGGGCGACGGATCCGTCCGCTCAGTGGATGAAAAGATTCCGGCCAGCCTTCTAACCGCCCTGACAAGCCGAGCGGGCGGCGAAATGGTGAGCGCGCCGTGAATATTCGAGTACCTAAGGGCGATGCCCTAGGTGGTGAGCATTCGCTAATTTGCATGGTTATATCGCCCCTTCAGGGCTTGGGAATGCGGGCGAATCAATACCTAGGGCGATGCCCTAGGCTTTCTTATTGCGCCCCGTTGGGGCTTTCGTTTTTGACAGCACGTGGTCATTTTAAAAGCCCACCGTTTTAAGCCCCAAAGGGGCAAAAGGTGAAAGCCTAGGGCAACGCCCTAGGTCTGGACCATTCGCCAATTTGCACGGCTATATCGCCCCTTCAGGGCTTGGGAATAAGGGCGATTCACTACCTAGGGCAATGCCCTAGGCTTTCTCATTGCGCCCCGTTGGGGCTTTCATTTTTGACCGCATATGGACTTTAAAAAACCACCTTTTTACGCTTCAAAGGGGCAAAAGGTGAAAGCCTAGGGCAACGCCCTAGGTCTGGACCATTCGCCAATTTGCACGGCTATATCGCCCCTTCAGGGCTTGGGAATAAGGCCGATTCACTACCTAGGGCGATGCCCTAGGCTTTATCATTGCGCCCCGTTGGGGCTTTCAATTTTGACTGCACATGGAAATTTTAAAAGACCACCGTTTTACGCCCCAAAGGGGCAAAAGGTGAAAGCCTAGGGCAACGCCCTAGGTTAGGCGTATTCGCCAATTTGCACGGCTATATCGCCCCTTTAGGGCTTGGGAATGAGGGCGATTCATTACCTAGGGCGATGCCCTAGGCGTTCTTATTGCGCCCCGTTGGGGCTTTCATTTTTGACCGAATATGTCCACATTTCAGCGCCACCGTTTTACGCCCCAAAGGGGCAAAAGGTGAAAGCCTAGGGCAACGCCCTAGTTCTGGACCATTCGCCGATTTGCACGGTTATATCGCCCATTCAGGGCTTGGGAATAAGGGCGATTCATTACCTAGGGCGATGCCCTAGGCTTTATCATTGCGCCCCGTTGGGGCTTTCAATTTTGACTGCATGTGGACATTTTAAAAGACCACCGTTATACGCCCCAAAGGGGCAAAAGGTGAAAGCCTAGGGCAACGCCCTAGGTATAACAACCAGGAATTATCCCAAGCCCTGAAGGGGCGAAATACCCCCATTGCGGATTTTCTTTAGGCCACACATAGCCATTTTTGAACACCTAATATAACACAAGCCGCGTCGAATGAACGACACGGCTGACAGTTTGTTTCAGTTGATCTAGACCGAAAGTCAGGCGCCACCGACCATTGCGCCTTCTTCAGCAAAGAAAAAGTCAACAAGCAACGGCTGGTCGCTATCCATTGAATAAGACAATCTCTGACCTGACCCACTACCACCCATAGCCGTTACCACAATGTCAGCACCCACTAGGGTACTGATTGATCCCAAACGGACCCCCGTCGCCTGTTCGGGTGCGTAGACAAAAAAGCTGGCCATTTGCTCAAATTCAATATGATCTTGAGGCGTCGCAATGGGGCCGTTCATCAGCCCATCAGAACCGTAATCCATCGATTCCATCACGCCAAACACAGAAACATGGGCCTGACCTGCCAGTGCTCCCACGAGGATTCTGCCAAAGCCACCCATTTCCCCGCCATAGACACCCACAGCAACTGAAACGCCGCCCAAATAGCCCTCGTCAAATGAGAAGTAACTAGAAACCAAATAAGGAGTCCAAATTGTTTGGTTATTGAATGGCAGGCCGGTAACAGTTCCATATGGGCTGAAGTTATAAACACAGACGTGCGGCCCAGCGCCCGGTCCTGAACCTGTGATCAGGCTTACCAGACCTCCATCATTGACAATTCCCGCAGCCACCGCGACACCACCGGTAAAGCCTTGATCGTAGGCAAAGAAATTCACGAAAACAGCTCCAGTCTTACCACTGGTTGCCAATACTCGCGGCTGTCCACCAGCACCCGCACCCACAATAACATCATCGAAACCATCAGCATCCAGGTCGCCACCAGCCACACTCAGGCCGCCAGTAAAACCAGCAAAGGGAAAATAGCTTTGCAGAACCGTGGTAAAATTACTGGCGCCACTGTAGGCAATCACGTGTGCTTCTGCCCCACCTTGGGAACCTACAATCACGTCCATCACGCTATCATTATTCACATCGGCAACAGCGACACTCACGCCACCCATGTATCCGGGAAATGCCTCGAATGTCTTCATCACACTGTTATTCAGTGAATTGAAAACAGTGACTGTCGAACCGGTTCCGGCAGATGCGCCAGTGGCATAAATCGGAATAATGGGAATAACCTTAATCTGTGTCATCATGCCACGGTCTTCGTGGTTCAACCGATGGCAATGCTGCACAAAACCACCCAGATAATCAGAAAACCTGATTCTGAGAACAACTTTCCCTGGGGATACCGCGTTACCGTTAGCATCGACAATCACAGCTCCATTTGCATCAAGCAGAGCTGGTGGCAGATCAATGACATCTTGACCGTTGCCACGTGGAATAATAATATTGTTTGCCGGGTTGTTGGGATCGATGATTTGCATGACCTGAAACGCTTCATGAATATGGATGGGGTGATGATCGGTGGAGTTATTCACATAGGTCCATTCCTCAACCGTTCCAAGAATTGGTTGGCGAATGGGATTGTTCGGAAAGAGACCGTTATCTGCCGGGAAATTGTTTGGCGCCGAAGCTGTGCTGATACGTTGATCGTAGCTCAAGGTTCGAGAATAGTTCACGGTGGCGGTCGCCAGATTTTCATAGAAATTCTGTTTATTCGTTGTCAGCGTAGTCGGCGTCGGAATAGAATTTCCCAAAGATGGAACAGTTGTATCGCTGACCGCAAGAATATCACTTGAAAACTGATTGAATCCGTTCGACTGGCTGAAGGTTTTCAGCCGCAAGACCTGCCCGACGGCTGGCCCTGTCACCATGATTGAAACACGTCCACCAGCCGCTAAAAGATAGCCTTGCTGATTCTGAAAAGCGTTGATAGTCATCGGCTGCTGCAAAGGCTCACCGTCTACCGCTACTACGACAAAATTGACGGGAGTGCCCACCGTGCTGAAATCGTCAAGACTTGAACCAGCGGGCACTGAATCGAGTGCCAACGAAAAGTAGGCGTTATTATTAATATTGGCAATAGACCATATCTGGTTTTCGCCTGGTTGAAGACCTACACGCGCATTGCTTTCGCCATTGACCGTGTAGGCCATTTGGCCACCCGGATACGTCACATCGCCAACCACACATGTTGAATTTTTGGTCCCACCCGGAAGAGCCAGTTGTCCATTTGACGGAGCCACAACATTGTAATTGAGTTGCATACTTCGCTGTTGAATGTTGTTAAACTGGGAATAGTTACCATCCGCCCGACCCACTACCAGTAAACCAGCAAGGCCCAAATAGGTCTGGTTGTTGGTGAACATGTGCTTGTGATTGTGATACCAGTAAAGCCCTTCCGACTGATCTTGGCCTATGGTGTATTGGTAACGGTTCGCAGCACCCGGGGCGATGATCAGGGAAACGTTGTCGGCACGCCCTGTTGTTTCCACATGCAATCCGTGGAGATGCAGGTTGATCCCTTGCTCATTTTCAACGCCGTTGACAAGAGCCATCGGTAAATCGTTGCCGTAATCCACAATCAGAGTGTCGCCACGCTGCAACTGAAGCACAGGCTGTATGTAGGCAGATGTTCCAACACCCGGCGTGACATTTCCTGTAACGAGCACAGGTGCTGTGGTATAGACCCCGTCGTAAGTTGTTCCATCAATGGTCGCCGTGGTGCTGCTGGCAGTGAATTTAACATGCAATACGCCATTAACGCTGGCATAAACCGGGGCAACGGGCAGAACACCACCTACCGGATTAAGCCTTTCCTCAAGAGCCAATAGACGGGGAATCACTCTTGCGGGCAATTGTTTAGCACGGGTTGCCCCAAAAACATTAGAAAACAACGTTGAAATGCTCACAAAATATCTCCTGCGAACCTGAATGAATCCAACAAGAGGTCAGCATAGCCACCGCAAACACCGAATCCAATCGAATTTTATCTATTCCTCTCATTTTAACAAACCTCAGCATTCTTCCCATCTGCGCCGCATATCATCCTTATGATTTATCGCCTGATTGTTTCAACGACTTACTACGGTTAAGCTTGTAAGTCTGCTGTGCCGAAATCCGGCTTCTGAAGGTGCCACCATGAACCTCCCGCTGATTGTCGGATCGTATCTGCTGCTGTCCAATGGCCAGCCAGTGGATACAGCCTTTTTTGAAAACCGGGTGCGCCCTGTTCTTGTCGAGCATTGCGGGAAGTGCCATGGCATTGGGGAAGGCGCCAAGGTCAAAGGCGGACTACGCCTCGACAGTCGGCAGGCTCTGTTGACAGGTGGAGATAACGGACCAGCGATTGTTCTGGGAAAACCCGAAACCAGCAGGCTGGTTACCGCACTTGAATATCTGGATGCCGACTTGCAGATGCCTCCACGGGGCAAATTACCCGCCAACGTTATTGCCGACATGCGCGCGTGGATTTCCGCAGGTGCACCATGGCCAGCCTCCGATAAAACAGCTCCAGTCCATGGGGGTTTGGCAGCATTTGACCTTGCTGAACGTAAAGCGCGGCACTGGGCTTGGAAACCTCTCAAGCAACCGGATTTGGCATCCGGGACGGGAGATCCCATCGACCAGTTGCTTGGCCGTGCCAGAAAAGAAGCAGGCGTAAGCGCCGCTCCGTCTGCTGACCGCCGCACCCTGCTGAGGCGCCTTAGTTTCGATCTGACCGGATTACCACCAACACCCGCTGAAACCGAAGCATTTGTGGCTGATTCATCACCAGATGCCTTGGCGAAACAAGTCGATCGTTTGCTGGCATCACCCCGGTTTGCTGAACATTGGGCAAGGCATTGGCTCGATTTGGTACGGTACGCTGAAACTCGTGGCCATGAATTCGACTTTCCTATCCCCAACGCTTGGCAGTACCGCGATTATGTGATCCGAGCACTCGACGCCGACGTCCCATACAACCAGTACCTGATCGAACATCTGGCTGGCGACCTATTGAACAAACCAAGACTTAACCCCAAAGACGGTTTCAATGAGTCGATCCTTGGCACAGGCTTTTTCTTTCTTGGAGAGGAAGTCCACAGCCCGGTAGATGTCCGCCAAGACGAAGCTGACCGCATTGATAACCGCATCGATGTTTTGGGCAAAACCTTTCTCGGGCTGACGATTGCTTGCGCTCGCTGCCACGACCACAAATTCGATGCCATCTCCACCAAAGACTATTACGCTCTTTATGCGATCCTCGAGAGCGCCAGCTACCGTCAGGCGCGATTCGACACTATCGAACGGGAAAAGGCTTTGGCAAAGCGTCTGGCGACACTGCGTCATGAACAAGCTGTCATCACTTCAAAGGCACTGGCCCCTGTGCTAGAACGTTTAGCTGCCGATTGGCCTAACATTTCGACAGAAGCTCGAGCCAAGCCTAGTCATCCGCTGCACACGATCGTTAATGCCCCAGCCAAAGCCAGCAAATCGATAAACCCAAAGACCAAGGTATTGGTTGATTACGCCAAATTACCCTCGGGTGGCTGGTTGCCTGATGGTGGCGCGTTTGGAAACGGGCCGCTCCGCGTGGGTGAGATTCAGGTTGCACCTTCAGGTATGCCTGTACTTGCGACTCGCGCCGCAGCGCAACGCGATGCTTTCTGGCCGGGCTTGCCAGATGCCCCCGGCAATCAGGGTGAACCGGGATCGTTGTCGTACCCACGCGCGGGCCGCACCTTGGCGACTCCCACGTTCCAATTGGATTCCGGCAAAGTACATATTCTTGCATCTGGCAAGGGAACTATTCGCGCCTGTGTTGGCTCGCACGTTCTGGTTCTGGGACCACTGCATGGCGAAATGGTGCGCGGGTACGATCACGGCACCAACCTGCGCTGGCACCGCATGGGTCTCGAGCGTTACGCCGGCCTGCCTTGCCATATCGAAATTTCATCTGATGATCCTGCCTGCTCATTGGTGATGGTTGTGGAAGGCGACGACCCGGGCCCTGTTCCCGAAGCGCCAAACAGCAGCGCCAACCCGCAGGTTTTACTGCGCGAAGCAGCGCGTCTGGCCAAGGCTGGCCAACCACTTGCCGCCTCACCAGAAGACGCGATTTTCCTGAACGCGATACTGGCTTCCCCCATGGCACACGATGGTGCGGTGGCGAAAGCAATCAGCACCTGGAAGGACGCCGAGCAGACATTGAAAGCTGAATTGCCTGGCCCAAGTCGGCTGGCACCTGCCTGCATCGATGGAACAGGTATGACGGAAAAGGTATTCGTTCGTGGCTCGCCGCGCGCGCTTGGAGATACGGTTCCGCGCCGTTTCATCGAAGCCCTAGACCCGTCGCCGTTACCCGGTACAGGAAGTGGTCGCCTCGACTTGGCCAACAAGATAGTGGACCCAGCAATCACCCCTTTGCTGCCCCGGGTATTGGTGAACCGCCTGTGGCACCATCTCACTGGCAGAGGCCTGATGCCCAGCGTTGACAACTTTGGCGAACTAGGAGACCGGTTTGCACACCCGGCCCATGGCGAGCTTCTCGACTATTTGGCACTTTCTTTTGTATCAGATGGTTGGTCAGTCAAAAAAATGATCCGCAGGATTGCTTTGTCCCAAGCCTATGCGATGTCGTCGCGTATGGATCCAGCATCAGCTTCCAAAGATCCAGGAAACCACTTTTACCATGCCGCACGCATCCGAAGGCTTTCGGGTGAGTCGCTGCGCGACAGCTTGCTGGCACTTTCCGGAAGGCTCGACGAACGCCGCTTTGGCCCACCAATTCCACCCTATATGACGGCTTTTCAAGATGGCCGAGGAAAACCAGCATCCGGGCCTCTAGATGGCGATGGACGCAGAAGCGTTTATCTGGGAGTCCGACGCAATTTCCTGTCCACATGGATGCTTGCGTTCGATACTCCCAACCCATTTTCAACAGTGGGCAGACGAACCATTAGCAATGTCCCAGCACAGGCACTGGTGCTTCTGAACGACCCGCTGGTTCACCAACAGGCACAGTATTGGGCCAAACAACTAGCGGGCAAGGAACCCGACGATGCCCGTGTGGCACGCGCCCTGCTCGAAAGCGGATTTTGCAGACCACCCACCACGGAAGAAGTTGCCGACGCTCTGGCGTTTCTTGAAGCACGACGTGTTGAATCGGGCACAACGCGAGAAGATGCACTGGCCCTTTTAGCGCACGCGGTCATCAACACCAAGGAGTTCGCGCATGTCCGCTAGTGCCATTAGGCCCATGGATTTTGCATCCCGCCGCGACATGCTGCTCCGTTGCGCGAGTGGTTTTGGGGCAATGGCTGCCTCCGCCCTCATGGCAGAAGAGCAAAAGTCGCGCGCCGCAACAGCTACCTCCGGCTTGCACTTCGCGGCCAAGGCCAAGGCCGTTATTTACCTGTACATGGATGGTGGCCCCAGTCAGGTGGACACATTCGACCCCAAACCGATACTTGATCGGTTCAACGGCAAAAATCCGCGCGAACTGTTCAAGGTGGATCCCACCCAGTTTAACAGTATCGGAAATGTCCTTGCTTCACCTTGGAAGTTCAAAAACTGCGGGCAATCCGGGCTACCCGTGAGTGAACTGTTCCCCTACGTTGCCAGACAAGCCGACAAATTGTGCGTTGTGCGCAGCATGATCAGCAAATTCCCCGAGCACACCTCGGCCAACTATTTTATGCATACCGGATCGGGTTTACAGGGAAGACCCAGTTGGGGAGCGTGGGCAAGCTATGGTCTGGGAAGTCTGAATCAGGATCTGCCCGGCTTTATTGTGCTCAATGGCGGCCTGATTCCCCCCGGTGGACTCGACAACTTTAATAGCGGATTCTTGCCATCGGCTTATCAGGGTTCTATTTTCAAGACTGGCGCACAAGCTGTGGCCAATCTGAACCCCGTCGAAAAACGAACCGGCCAACAACGTGCTGTTCTCGACCTCGCGGCACGATTGGACAAGCAGGCCATGGCCCGAGACGGTGCCGCCGATGCTCTTGACGCTGCCATTGCCAACCAAGAAACGGCATTCCGCATGCAGGCGTCGGTTCCGGAACTTCTGGCAATCAGTGGGGAATCTTCGGCGACAAGGGCCCTTTACGGGCTGGATGCCGCCTATGAACCAACGCGCACATTTGGACAGCAATGCCTTATAGCACGCCGACTGGTGGAACGGGGCGCGCGCTTTCTCGAACTGACGTGCCCCTCTGTGGGCACCGATCGCTGGGATCAGCACTCGGGCTTGAGGTCTGGGCACGAACGTAATTGTCAGGCCGTGGATCAGCCGATTGCCGGTCTGCTAACAGATTTAGCTTCCCGCGGATTGCTCGACAGCACGCTGGTGTTGTTTGGTGGAGAATTTGGCAGAACACCATTCGCGCAGGGATCTGATGGCCGCGACCATAATCCTCAGGGATTCACAGTTTGGTTGGCGGGCGGTGGCGTCAAAGGAGGTATGGCCTATGGAGCCACCGACGAGTGGGGCTACCGTGCTGTCGAAAACAAAGTGGAAGTGCACGACCTGCACGCGACAATGCTTCACTTGCTTGGAATCGATCATAAGCGGTTGACGTTCCGTTATGGAGGCCGAGATATGCGCCTTACCGATGTCCACGGCGAGGTGCAAACAGCAATTCTGGCCTAACACAACGGGCAATAACCAGATCCCACAAATCCCTGTCACAGCACAAAGCAACCAGGCACTTGAAGCGCGCAAAACAGGCAGGGCCGGGGAAACCCCGGCCCTGCCTCAATTCATTTCAATCTCTTATTGTTTGGCTCAACTATCATCAGCCAGCCATGCCGATAATCGACATGCTCCAGTCCGTCAGAATGGTGGCTGGCCCAGTGCCAGCGGTACGGGTGTCTGTAATTTCCAAAGTCCAAGCACCGGCAGCAACTGGCGTCAGTGTGTTAAATCGAGACAGCGCGTTGGCAGGCTTGTAAGTACCTGGCAAAAGTTGCGATTGCTGCAACACTTGCTGGCCGGTTGCGGCTACCAGAGGAATGTCCCTGCTGGCTTGATCATCAAAACCAACTCGCATGTTGGAATTAACTGTGGCGGTTCCATTGAACAGCACAATCGACTGGCCTTGAGGGCCCCGCAACGTGATAATGATATCGCTCGACTGAGCGACATTCAGGCCAAGGCTGACGTTGATGTCATTAATGGAAATGGCTCTCGTAACATTGATGGCCGAGGATATCGTTCCACCAGCAACAAGAGTCTGGGGCGTGTTATTGCGGACCACAATGGCAGGAAGCGTACGAGCTGTTACATCAATAGACCACGAAAGGACTGAGCCAGCATCGAGGCGAACCTTATCCGCCACAACCAGCCTCCACGTCCCCGATGCATTCGACCCCCTGAGTGCCGCAAGCAATCCTTCAGGTTTGTAGGTACCAAAGAATGGCGCTGCACCCGTGGCAATTGAAACAGGAGCCAGATCGCTGAAGGTCGTGTTGGTAAGGTTATCAGCAGATCCACCGCGACGATTAAACAACGGGATAATGGTTCCCTTTGGCGAAACAAGCCTGATATCCAGATCACTGACAAACGGATGGCTAATCGAAACCTTCACGTTAATGTTGGCGATGATTGCCGAATTAGGATAATTCAACGTGAAATTAGACGAACCACCGTCTGCAATGGCTACTGGATTGGGAACACTCACTGAAGGTGCAGGAACCACCCATGCTGCTGATGTGACTGGTGATGTCACAGAAATAGGCATACTGCTGGCCGGGGAACCAGTGTATGTGGATGGGGGAACTGCATCGATAAGCGCGCCAACGTTCAGGTAGCGGCCTCCGCCGCCAACAACTGCCTGCAGGTTCGGCCTGATCGTGGCAGAAGAATAGAGCATTGAAATGGCATCTGAATAAGTAATATTGGGATAGCGGTCAAGCAGCAGGCTCATGGCGCCTGCCACATGCGGTGCCGCCATCGATGTTCCACTCAAAAACTGGTAACCGCCGCCTGGCTGGCAACTGAGAATGTCTACACCAGGGGCGCCGATATCCACTGAAAATGTTCCGCGATTTGAGAAATCTGCAATGGCGCCATTGTGGTCAATAGCAGCAACCGAGACGATATTGTCCTGCAAGTAAGAAGCTGGAAATGAAGGATTTACGTCGTTATTGTTGAAACTGTTACCAGCAGCCGCGATAAAGATGTGGTTTGCCTTAGCTGCTCTATCAATGGCCACTCTGAGGGCCTGAGATGCTGGTCCTCCACCCCAACTGTTGTTGGAAAGCTTGACTCCCATCATCACGGCATAGTCGAGGGCCCTGATGGCATCCGATGTGGTACCGCCGTTGGTTCCAAGAAATTTCAACGCCATGATCTTGGCGTTCCAATTGACCCCGGCAACTCCAATCCCGTTGTTCCCAACCGCAGCAATGGTTCCGGCACAGTGGGTACCGTGACCGTCATCATCCATCGGATTCGAATCGTTATTGGCAAAGTCATATCCGTAAATGTCGTCCACGTAGCCATTTTTGTCATCATCGAGACCGTTACCGGCAATTTCGCCGCTGTTGACCCACATGTTATCGCGCAGGTCGGGATGGTTGTAATCCACACCTGTATCAAGGACCGCAACGATGGTTCCACCTGTTCCGGTAAGCGTATTCCACGCTTCTGGCGCGTTGATATCCGCGTTGGGCGTACCGCCTGTCTGGCCCGTGTTGTTCATGCCGTAAAGCATTGGGAAAGCCGGATCATTCGGGATCGCGGTCGGGCGAATAATTCCGTTAGCTTCCGCTGAAATCACGGATTTGTTGGTTTGCAGGGCTTTCAAAACATTGGTAACCGACCCTGAGGCAATTTTAGCCTCATAAAGACCTGGTACCAGATTGTAGCCCTTTCCTACCTGCAAACCGGGAGCGTAAGCACCCAAACGCAGATCTGGCTTAGTATTGGGAGCAAAGGTGACAAAAATAGACTTCGTACTGTAATCAGTTGGACGCGCCTGAGTATTGGCAAGGTTGTATACGACTGCGGGGACGGCACGGTCCTCAAGCATTTCGAGGGCCAAGTTTGCTGTGCCGCGAATGGGTGACATCCGGCCTTGGTTTACCAAACGACGGTCCAACCACCCGCACAACAATTGACGAACTGGCATGGTCTCACCCCTACAGATTGATAGCGAATGAAATCGATTCCAAGACAGAACCAAGCTCACGGTTCCTGAACAAACAATCGAGTTACCAAAACATTCTTTAGTATCGTTGCATACTAGACATACCACTGTCAAGAATACACGCAGATTTTGTCGCCATTAACGATGCTGCCACGTGGGAACATCAGGAAAGATCCGCAAGATTGGTCATTCAATTGGTTAAGTGCTTTCAACCTGATTGATCCACCTGCACGGCTGACAACTTACTTGAGGTCGCGGCGCCAATGGGTTAATCTGCCGGTGCCCTCCACAGTTTTCCAATTTCAAACCTCGGGAGACCTCCATGACTTGGCAACTCAATCGCCGCTCGTTTGTTATTTCCAGCGCTGCCAGCGCCGCAGCCCTGACGGGTCCGGGATTAGCGTGGTCTGGTAATTCCAGCCAAGTTCGAGTGGCAGTAGTAGGCGTGGCTGGCCGTGGCGCCAGCAATCTTGCTGGCATTGCCGCGGCAGGCGCCAAAGTTGCCTATCTCTGCGATGTCGATGAACCCCGGGCAGCCGCTGCGCGCAAGCAGTTCCCAGACGCCAAGTTCACCAAGGACTTCCGCACCATTCTGGATTCGAAAGATGTCGACGCGTTCGTGATTTCCACCCCCGATCATACGCATTTCCCTGCTGCCGCACTGGCTATGGACGCCGGCATGCACGTTTACTGCGAAAAACCGCTGGCTCACACCGTTGCTGAATCCAGAATCCTCAACAACCTGGCACGATCTAAAAAACGTGTCACGCAAATGGGCACTCAGGTTCACTCGGAAAACAACTACCGCCGCGTGGTTGAGCTGATTCGCGCTGGCGCCATCGGACAGGTGAAAGAAGCCCATGTATGGTGCGCGAAGTCGTGGGGCGGCGACGGCAAAAAGCCGACCGACACCCCCTCAATTCCTGAAGGACTTGACTACGATCTATGGGTCGGCCCAGCGGCCATGCGCCCCTATAATAAAGCGCACCTGCCGTTCGAATGGCGCCGCTGGTGGGATTTTGGTACCGGCACCCTCGGAGACATGGGATGCCACTATCTGGATCTGGTATTTTGGGCGCTGAATCTCGACCACCCTATTCATGTTTCCGCAACCGGTAGCCCCGTTAATGACGAGATGGCTGCCAAGGAACTGACCGCCACGTGGAAGTTCGACAAGCGTGGCAACCGCAATCCGGTAGACCTCACGTGGTACGACGGTGGGCGAAAACCCGACATTAAAGGCATTCTGCCTTGGGGCGATGGTGTGCTGTTCGTGGGTGAAAAAGGCATGCTTCAATCGAACTATGGCCAGCATGCATTCATCGGCCTGAACGCCGAAGACGCCAAAAAGGGTCTTAAAATCGACCCAATTGCGGCATCTCCCGGCCACTATGTCGAGTTCATCAAAGGAATTCAGGGCGAAGGCAAGCCGATGTGCTCGTTCGACTACTCGGGTCTTCTCAGCGAAATGGTTATTCTAGGAGTGGTCGCCTACCGCGCTGGAGTTCCATTCAACTGGAATGGCAAGGCATTCTTGGCCGACCAACCCAAGGCAACAGCGCTTCTTACCAAGAAGTACCGCGCCCCATGGGACAAGGAACTGGCCAAGTTCATGAACATGACACAGCTCAGCTGATACTTTTTGAACGATATGAAAAGAAGTGGGGCGCCCGCCTGGGCGCCCCACTTCTTTTGGTGCGCACTGAATCAGGGTGTAGGGGTTGTTCCCCATCGCCACGCGCTCAATGCCTTCAACTCACGCACGAACAGTTCATTACCAACAATTGCAAGGTGACCCCAAGTTTCCTGATCACTGAGTTTGCGTTCGTCCAGAACTTCCATTTTTTGAGGATTGGCCTTGAGTAAAAAAAGCATGCCCCGGTTGTCCAACGCTAAAATTTTGTCGCCATGTGCAACCATGGACCAGTATTCCCCATAGGTGCCCGCTGAAGTCCAAGTAACATTCCCCGTTGCCAGATTCAAACAAACCACGCGACGATTGCGGAGGTGCAAATATGCGTGGCCGTTGTGAATAACCGGACTCGACATATTGGCTTCCGCGTTACCAACCTTCCAGGCTTCGACCGTGTCGAGATCGCCGGCTTTGGAAACAACATCGAACCGGTGTGCTTTTCCACCATAGGCACTGGTAAATATGCCACCTTCGTAAATGGCAGGTGTGAGGATGTTCATGCCACGAAAAGCAGGTATCTCGCGCTTCCAGAGAACCTTGCCATCGACAGGATCAACCCCGGCAAGGTGTGTGCGATTCTGGACAACCAACTGGTCACGTGAAGCTAAAGTGGCACGCACGGGAGATGAAAAAGCGCTGCCATACATCCCGCCGCCATCTTCAAGTGTGCGCCAAATAGTTTTGCCATCGGTTTTGTCAAGCTTAACGAGGCCGCCACCGCCCTGAATATAGATTCCAGTGGCATCCACAATGGGCGAGCAGACAAAACCAAAAGCAGGCAGAGGGCTTTTAAATCGTTCCATCAAGTCGACGCGCCAACGCTCGCGTCCGGTGCGGGCCTCCAGCTTCACCAGAACATCGCGCATGCCCGCGAAGTAAATGGAATCTCCATCGAGTACCGGAGTGCTGCGAATCCAGTCGCCGTTGCGCTTGGCAAAGAAAGGCACACTCATGGAGCCCGGCCACGATGTTTGCCAGACGGGCTTACCCGTGGCCCTGTCAAAGGCACGGGCCACCTCGTCGCGCGCCCCCACAGTTTCAGCCGTGAATACCTTGTCGGCACTGACAACGGGACCGGGGTAACCCGATCCCAGCTCAACGCGCCATGTCCGCTTAAGAACATCCTCGCCAAGCTTTTCGGGCCAAGGTGCACCATCTGGCAGACGGGCATCGCGCGCCGGGCCCCGCCATTGCGTCCAGCCGGATGCCGGTGTTGGCGCATCCGCTCCAGGAATTGACAGGACTGCTGCCAGAAAAACCAACGCTGCCATGATCTGCCTCCAAAGTTTACATTTTTTACTAATAGGCACGGAACCAAAGGGGCGCAGGTCAGCAAAATTATTGGGACATCATTTCTTCTGTGAGTGCCGCATTGCTGAACACGTTCTGCACATCTTCGTGATCATCCAGCGCTTCCAGAAGCCGGGCAATCTTCTGACCCGTTTCGATATCAACGGTCATAGGATCCTTGGGAATGTGGGTCACTTCGGCACTATCAAGAGTCAATCCAGCCTTTTGCAGGGTTTCTTGAACTTTCTGAAAAACGCCAGGTGCACAGGTGATTTCGAACGACTCACCCACGCTGCGAACATCGTCAGCGCCCGCTTCGAAAACAGCCAAGTTGATTAGCGAGTCTTCATCGGTGGAAGCGGCAGAAACAACGATAAGGCCTTTCCGTTCAAACAGGTGGGCAGCACACCCTGGGCCACCCATGTTGCCACCTGCGCGATCAAAGATTTTCCGAACTTCGCCGCTAGTACGGTTGCGATTATCGGTAACAATCTCGATAAGTACAGCCGTACCACCGGGCCCGTAACCTTCGTAATTCACCTCATCAAAAACCACGCCATCAATTTCGCCACAGCCCTTCTTCACGGCGCGTTCGATGTTTTCTTTGGGCATGGAAACTGCTCTGGCCTTATCGATGGCATAGCGCAATTTGAGATTCATGGCGGGATCGCCGCCACCATTCTTGGCAGCAATCATGATGTAGCGGGAAAGCTTGCTCCAAAGCTTGCCCCGCTTGCTGTCCTGAACACCTTTATGACGCGAAATATTCGCCCAATGACTGTGACCTGCCATCGATCTTGTGACCTCATCAGGGGCGGGAAGCTTTGGGGCCGTCCGCCAGCTTACGCTCGATCAATTCGAGCCGATTCTCCCCAGGACGATCCTGCCCGGCGCGCCAAAGGAAAACCGCACGTTGCCAACAACTGCGTGCCGTCTCTTTGTCTCCGCGTGCCGCCAGCGCATCGCCCAGATGATCCCACAATACCGGATCGTCCCCCTCGGGCAAACGGGTGGCACGTTCAAGTTCGCGACAAGCTTCATCAAAGCGCCCCCGTTTGAACAGCACCCAGCCAAGAGTATCAACCTTCATGGCACTGTCATGTGCTGGCGACCAAACGGCAAGTTCGTATCGTGGCATCACTCCTTGCCTCCGCTGATTGGCATCTAGTTCCAGCGCGTCGCGGATGAGTTTTTCCGCACGTTCCAAATCGATTCCGCGCTCGGAAAGTTCGTAACAAATCTCATTGGTTAGTTCCGGGTCAGCAGGATGGAGCCTTGCCAGCGACTCCAATTCTTCCAACGCCTCCTTGTCTCGCCCCGTTACTTTCAGAACGCGCACACGTGTGAGGGCAATTTCACGTTGTTCCCCCGGCAACGGATGCTGTCTGGAAAGACCTGCCAGCACGGCATCTGCCTCCTCAGATCGCTTCAAATACGCAAGTGCCATAGATGAAAGGCGACCTGCCCACAAAGCACCCTTCGGATCGTTGTCATCGGTGCCGTTTTTCAGCGTGTCGAACGCCTCCTGATAATGCCCCATCGTCAGCAAGATCGAGGCACAAGTCGTGGCCTGCCTGCGCTTCATGCCAACGGGCAATGCGTCGCGGATTTCACGCGCAAGTGCCAGCGCTTCAGCGCGTTTGTGCTCGCGCATGAGCAGTTCCACCATGAAAAATCGGGTCTCATCATTCCGCGCAGCTTGTTTCGGATCAGGTCGCTTCAAGGCTTCCTCGTAAAGACTTCTCGCCTGAGCAAACGAGCGAAATCGGGTGGCCGCCTCCGCCAACAGCACCAGCGTTGCCGGTTTCAATGTTGTTAGGACAGGTTTGCTTCCAGCACCCCCGTTTTCGCCAGATGCCGTTACAGCATCAAGTACCGCGCGTAACCGGGCTGGATCTTCCAAAAGCGCCTGCACAAGTACCCGGCAGGCATCGGGCCCACCACGGGACCCCGGAAAAGGTGGCGGACCACCCGCGGGCGACGACGCATCTTCAGGAGTAAGCCATTCGTCGGCCAAGCGGGCAATTTCAATCGCACCCGCTTGCCCCTTCTCTAGCAAGCCCGTCACCACATCGCGTGCAGCAACCGCATGAGCCTGTTCACGTAAAATCAGCATCGATTGCTCGATAGCTTCGTTTTTCCGCCCGGAACGGCTGAGTTCCCGCGCCCAAAGCAAGCGTAGATCCGCATTGCGGGCATCGCCTTCCACATACCCGATCAATTCTGTAAGCAACTTTTTCTCGTCGCCCGCCTGCCGCCGCAAACGAACCAGAAGTTCATATCCATCCATCATTTGAGGCCGGGTAGACAGGTATTCGGTCAACCGTGGGAATGCCTCATCGCGGTTCCCTTTCTGAGCCTGAATCTCGGCAAGCCTCAATCCAAGCCGAGCAGTACGCACAGGATCACGCCTGTAGGCCTCTAGGTAGCTGGCCAATCCTGCTTCGGTATCACCACGTTCCACGGCATACCTGCCGATGCGCTCGTGCACTTCGGCGCTTTTGCGTTCAAGGTCTTCTACTCCATAAACGCCAACTTCGGTAGCTTCGGGTCGATCGAGCAAAATGGCCAATTCCTTCAATGTTTTTTCCGCCTGGGCGTTTTGCTTCTGCTCCTCATAGAGGGTGGCGATGACAATCAGCATGCGAATTCGGCCGGGCAGATTGTCTCCCAGTTTCGGAAGCGTTTTCTCCAACACTGCCGCGGCTTCGGTTTCTCGCCTACTGCGACGCAGTGCCTCCGCCAAAAACAGAGCAGAACTGGCATCGTCTGGGTAAGCGGCCATGATGCGCTCTCCCGACTCCAATGCTTCGGGAATTCTCAACAACCCAAGATAAAGAGGCATCAGCGACTGTCTTGGTGGAACCGCTTCGGGATCGAGCCGGCGAACCTCTTCTAGAAGGTTGACAGCTTCCACAAGATTCCCGTCGTGCTGAGCTTGCAGCCCCCTGATATAGATTCCCAGCGCCTTGGAATGATCAATCGATGCCTTATTTGGCTTAGGAAGAGGCAATGCCATAGCAGGCCGGTCTTCGGGCACCTGCATTGCCACAAGGCAACTAGCACAACAACTGATCCAACTCATGGCTTCCATGGCGATTCTCCGGAGTCAGGCGACCATACCTCCGGGGCGGATTCCAGCGCCAGTCCCAATCTTCAGCCAGACTTGATTCCATATTTCCACCCAAGTTACGCTGCATAGAGATGAATTTAGGTCAGACATGAGCTATCGGGACGGTACCGCAAGGATGCGGTTCGGCGACTTGGGAGTGGATTCCATGATGCGATCAGCCAAGCACAGCGCGTGTATCATAACCTTGTGCCTGACGGCATGGATTGTTGCTGGCGCCTATGGTCAGGACCCGGGTGTCGTTATTCCCAAAGGCCCCAACGACCGACTGGTTGCTCCCGGTTTAAGCCCGCAAGACCCATCGCCCAGATTCAACGATATGGGCGATGCCAAGGACCCTCCCGGCATTCCCCCTGTTTGGGTACTTCATTTCAAGTTCAAGGACCCACGCATTGTGAAGGTTAAGGTTCCGGGGAAGGGAGAGCGTTTGTGCTGGTATGTCTGGTATCAAGTTTACAACTTTTCAGGCGAACCACGTCAGCTGATTCCTACGTTTGAAATCAAGGCAGACACCTCTGATACCGTGCACCACGATCAAATTCTCCCCGCAGTTGAAGCCGCGGTCGCCCGGGTTGAAGATCCTGCTTCGACCGACACCATTCGCAATTCGGTCACTATTTCCCAAAGCCTCATCCCAGTTTCATCCACGCAAAGGCTGAGGCCCGTCACAGGCGTTGCCCTGTGGGACGACATCGAGACCAACGCCCAGCGTTACACATTGTTCGTCACAGGCCTGTCCAACGGCTGGTCCATCGCCACGGGTAACAATGCCGGGGCCAACGGCGAACCCGAAACAATTGTCCGACGGAAAACCTTGCAGGTTGAATTCCGACGCGTCGGGAACACCGACCGAATTGAACTGTTCGGCACGCCCCGGTGGGTTTACCGCGGAGGCGCGCTCACCACTCAGGTCAAGGAAAACGTCCCGGCTGCCCCCAAGAAGCCATGACAAGTTTCCCTGTGCGTGTTATAAAAACAGTTCTGCTTCCATGTTCAGATTCGTGCGGGGACTTACGTCATGGCACATAAAAAGGGTCAGGGTTCGGTCAGGAACGGTCGGGATTCAGCCAGCAAGCGTCTGGGCGTGAAAACCTTCGGTGGCACTCCTGTCATCGTTGGCAACATTCTTGTCCGTCAGCGCGGCACCCGCTACCACCCAGGCCGCAACGTCGGCATCGGTCGCGACGATACGCTGTTTGCCTTGGCAGACGGTGTGGTTCATTTCGACCGCGAAGGCCGCCGTGTGAACGTGATCAAGGCAGTTGTGGCCGCCGAAGCAACTGCCTGATTTAGTCAGCAGTCCTTGATATTCGCTCAACAACCAAACACGCCCCCATCGTCTAGAGGCCTAGGACGTAGCCCTCTCAAGGCTAAGACAGGGGTTCAAATCCCCTTGGGGGTATTCAGCTCCCAAGCCTAATCAGGCTTGGGAGCTGTTTTCGTTGATTTATCTCTCAACGTGATACTAATAAATCAATCGCCTGAGTGGTTAATCTGAAAACATGTAAAAACCTGATTAGTTTTCAATTCAATACAATCAAATCTGTTGCCCCCACTCGAACAAGCGGATAAAGTTGATTCAAGTGCTACTGATCAATAGGGGTATTCAATGCCCGCCCTTCAGTTATCCAACCATCGCGTTCATTCAAAACGAAAACTGGCACTGGAAGTTCTTGAATCGCGACTCACACTTGATCGTTCGTGGTTTGAATCATCTCAATTGCCATTGCTTATAGACGGAGCATCTTTCACAGTTGCTGATATCAATGTCAATACAACCCTCACAGTTGCAGACATCGATCTCTGGGTCAATTTAGACCATGCTCAACCCAGTGAACTGAACCTAACCTTAATCTCGCCCGCAGGCACTGAAATTCGAATGATTACCGGCCGGGGTGGAGATGGGACAGGATTTCACGACAATATCATCGACGATCAGGCCCAGTTAGCATTTGGAGATTCAGAGCCTATTTCCGGGGAACGTTACAGGCCAGAACAGCCTCTCAACTCATTTAAAAGTGAGCAGGCTAAAGGCACGTGGCACCTTCGAGTCGAAGACAACAACCCCTTGGTCAACAACGGAACGCTTCATTCTTTTTGGATTGGAATCACCAGTCCTCCCGACGATCATGGCAATTCAAGGGAAACAGCAAGCCCACTTCTTCAGAGCACCAGCGCACTTTTTTCCGAATCAGGAAATATTGAAACTACGGGAGATCAAGACTGGTTTTCGTGGACAGCAACGAAAAATTGTTCGATTCGAATCAATCTCGATGCCGCAAATAATTCGCCTTTAGATACCTACATAACATTACGAAACGCCGCAGGAGAGTCATTGATTACAGATGACGATTCTGGTCCCGGAACAAATTCTCAATTGGTTTGGCAAGCTGTCGCTGGGCAAACGTATTTCATTGATGCAAAGAGTTATGGCACTGGTACAGGCACATATGGTGTTCGACTTCTTACTATCCAAGACGATTATGAGTCGACTGCTGCCACTGCCTTCCCCTTGCCTTTAACAGCTACAAATACATGGTCTGTTTCCGGTGCAATTGAAATGGCAGGCGATCACGACTGGTTTTCATGGGTTGCGCCTGAAACAGGTGGTGTCCAAGCAAGCATTATACCCAACGTAGGCTCTCAATTGGCACCCGACCTTGTCCTGAGAGATTCAAAAGGATCCTATCTCGATGATACTTACACTTCCATAACTGGCGGAACGGCATCCGCAGGGTTTTCAGTCACCGCAGGACAGACTTACTATTTCGACATTGATTCTTACTACTATCATGCAAGCAATACAGGAAGCATTGGCTCTTACAATTTTACTCTGACATTAATCCAAGACGATTATGAGTCGACAGTAGCTGCAGCTTTTCCCTTACCATCGACCGCCAACAATACATGGTCTGTCTCCGGTACGATCGAAATGGCAGGCGATGCCGACTGGTTTTCATGGGTTGCGCCTGAAACAGTTGGTGTCCAAGCAAGCATTATACCCAACGTAGGCTCTCAATTGGCACCTGACCTTGTCCTGAGAGATTCAAAAGGATCCTATCTCGATGATACTTACACTTCCATAACTGGCGGAACGGCATCCGCAGGGTTTTCAGTCACCGCAGGACAGACTTACTATTTCGACAT
>CAMCLK010000060.1 GCA_945875585.1 Candidatus Kuenenia stuttgartensis
TCGCGAACACCCTTACCGCCTCGTCGTTGCAGCCTGTAGCGCAGGCTCGAAGGCTCTGGAGTTTCTTCCACATCGCCTTCCGCGCTTGCTACTTCCGGCGTTTCTGTTTCGGGCGCGGGTGTTTCTTCCGTATCGTCTACAGCGGCAACACCAAAGGGAGTGCGCTTGCCATAGCCATTGGCGCATACCGTGAGCAAAGCGCCTTCGGGATCGACAACAACCATACCGACGACTTCGTCGCCACCCACCAAAGTGATGCCTTTCACGCCACGGGTATTGCGCCCCATGTCGCGGGTATCGGTTTCGGAGAAGCGGATAGCCATACCGGAGCGCGTGACCAGCATGATGTGCTCGCCATCGCGGACAATGGCGCTGCCAATCAAGCTGTCATCTTCATCGAGATTGATGCCGATGATGCCCCCATTGCGTGGACGGGAATAATCGGCCAGTGGCGTCTTCTTGATGATTCCTTTACGCGTGACCAGAATAACCGATTGGCCATCGGTTTCCGTCAGGGATGCCACTGGAAGAATGCCGGATATTTTCTCTTCGGGCCGTAGAGAAAGCACGTTGGCCAAAGCGCGGCCTTGGCTGGTTCGGCTCAGCTTGGGTACGCGGAACACGCGCATCCAATAAACTTGGCCAAGGCTGGTGAAGCAGAGCAGATAGGCATGCGTGCTGGCCACGAACATCCGCTCGACAAAATCGTCGTCGCGGGTCATGCCGCCAGAAACACCACGGCCACCACGGTGCTGAGTACGGTAGTCGGTCAGCGATTGGCTCTTGATGTAGCCCTGATGGCTCAGCGTAACAACGCGCGTTTCCCGTTCGATGAAGTCTTCATCTTCGAGTTCAGCCGCATCGCTGCCAATTTCTGTTCTGCGAGGTTCCGAGTACCGGTCGCGGACATCGATAAGATCTTCGCGCACATTGGCCAGAATATTGCGTTCGTCGGATAGCAGAATTTCGTGGACGGTGATTTCGCCACGAAGGCCTTGGAATTCCTTGAGGATTTCATCGCGTTCAAGGGCTGCGAGTTGCCCCAGTTGCAATCGCACGACGGCATCGGCCTGACCTTCCGTCATGCGGTATTCAGGCAGGTCGCCCAGTTCGCGGGTGAGTGCCGCAAAACCGTCTTCACCCAGCGCGCGTTCCAGAACCGCGCGCGAGACGGGCATGTTCATCAGGTTGCGCTTGGCTTCTTGACGGTTAGGCGACGAACGGCAAATACGGATAACCTCGTCCAGCGAACTGATGGCAATCAACTGGCCTTCAAGGACGTGGCAACGTTCCTTTGCCTTGCGCAGCAAGTACTGGGTACGGCGGCGGATGACTTCCACGCGGTGCTTGAGGAAGCTCTCAATCAATTCCTTGATGGTGAGCATCCGTGGCCGGCCATCGACCAGAGCCAGCAGAATGATGCTCGCTGTTTTTTCCAGCGGCGAGAACTTGTAAAGCTGATTCAGAATGGTGTCTGGGTCGGCATCACGTTTGAGGTCGATGACCAACCGTACCGGTTCACCGCTACGCTGGCTCGATTCATCGCGAATCGTTGAGATGCCTTTGATGCGTTCGGATTTGACCAGCTCACCGATCTGTTCAGCAAGCCTGTTACGGGTTTGCTGGAAAGGCACTTCGGTAATAATGATCTGGTTCAGGCGCCCTTCGGTATGAACATGGGCGCGGGCGCGCAGTGTGACCCTGCCGCGGCCCGTGAGGTATCCTTCGCGGATACCACCACGACCACAAATGATGCCACCTGTTGGATAATCCGGTCCTGGAATAATCTCCATCAGGTCGAAGATGCTTACCCCGGGCTCGTCGATCACGCGGATCGACGCATCGCACACTTCTCGCAGATTGTGCGGTGGGATTTCTGTCGCCATACCGACGGCAATACCATCGGATCCGTTCACCAACAGGTTGGGGAAACGGCAGGGAAGAACCAGTGGCTCGCGGTATTTGCCATCGTAATTGTCAATAAAGTCGACGGTCTCGCTCTCGAGATCGTCCAGCATTTCGGCAGCAACGGGGGTCAGGCGGGCTTCGGTATAACGCATCGCGGCTGGGGGAAGCCCGGCGATGGAACCGAAGTTCCCTTGGCTGTGAATCAGACGGTGACGCAAGTTCCAGTCTTGGGCCATGCGCACTAAGGTCGGGTAAATCACCTGTTCGCCGTGCGGGTGATAACGCTTCATTGTTTCGCCGACGATACCGGCGCACTTGCTGGTGGCGCTGTTGGGCCCCAGCCCAAGGTCGTTCATTGCCACAAGGATGCGGCGCTGCGATGGTTTCAAACCATCGCGGGCGTCTGGAAGTGCCCTACTGACGATCACGCTCATCGCGTACGTCAGATAGCTATCGCGGAGCTCGTCCGCGATATCCAGTGGGAAGGCTCCCACACCGGGAAGGACATAGTCCACAGGGCGCGGGGTGGGGGGAGTTGGTGGGGGTAGATCGGACAAGGCCACGTTCCTCAGCAGGCGGGGAAGGGACCAAGCGCCTCGCATTCCCCATTAGCTCATTGTAAGAAATTGAGGCCGGATTGGCTTGGCAATTATGAATGTCTTCTGAATATTTGCCGCGCGTTCCCGTTGAGAAGTCCTTGTGCTGCCGCAATTGCCTGCTCTTCACTCATGTAACCGGGTTCAACAAGGTCTTCTGCCAGCACTTTTGCCAAGATATTCCTAAACATGGTGAATTTTGGAAGCACAAATTCCAGCTTGTACGCGTCGCTGTAGTAACCCACCAGCTTGCATAGAGGTGCGGCTTGCAGCCGTTCTCGAAGGTCGCGGGTGATAATTCCCGGGATGTTTGCGTACCACCAATGGCCGTGTGCAATCACATTGGGGAAGATCCATGCATGGCTGGCCAGTTCCTGATTTTGGGCACCATCCAGTACCGAGACAGGGAATGTCACGGTGGGGAAGTTGTTGAACAGACGGCGGAATTGCAGTAGCGACGTGCGGCGGTCGAAAAGATCCTGTCCCTGAAATACGCCGTCTTCATAAACCCGGCGGTTCACCCCAATCATCAGGTCGAAAGGAAGGTGGTAGTCGCGGCAGAACTCTGCCAGCAACCAAAACAGACCATTCACGCAGTCTGGATTGCCCGCTTCCGCCGATTGAAGTGCTCGGTCAAAGGCGCTCAGCGAAACGGGTTGGGGACTGAAGTCCGGGGGAAGCGAAATGGCGCAGGCACGCGCGCCTTTTGCAAGAAAATGTTGAAACAACCGACCAACTGCTTCGCGCACACCAATCGCATCGGTCCTGTCAATTCCGGTGGCTTTGGCCAATCGCTCCCGCACTTCTGGTTTGTGGAAATGGAACACTAGGTCGTCGGTGCGCAGGCATGGGATGTAACGACTGGTATCAAATCCTGTCAGCGGATCGTCGAAATCATTGGTAAGAAAAATCATTTCCAGATTGGTTCGCTGCCATAATTCCTGTTCCCAGCCCGGGGCGTTAAACACCGATTGAGCCGTATTCCAAAGGTAGTTGGCATCCGACCGGTCGGGTTGATTGCCCGTAAAGCCAAGATGGTCCCGGCAGATCTGTACGAACCAAGAATGTTGCGCTGTGTTGGCGAGCTTTGGCAACCAGCCCAGCAGCGTGCGGCATCGTTCTTGGGGATTGAAGGAAGCGTCGAGGCAATCTTTCGGCATCCCGGAAGAGTGTGCTAATTCCGTGTAGTAGTGATAGCCAAGAATATCGTCTAGGCTGCGTGCCGTGGGCGATGGGCCAGGCACATGGGAGTGCGAGTCCACCAGCGGGATCGTGGCGATTTCAGTGCGGAGCCTGCGAAGAAGAGTATCGGAAGCCATGGCTGGTGTACTTTCCGGTGGTGAGGTTTGTAACGATTACAACGAAAGACTTACAAGTTTTGTAAATTCTGCCATCCCGGGAGGCGATTGCAAGTCCGTTAGGAGAATGCGAAAAAACTTTCATGGCAGTCTAAGTTGTTTGCTTGCAATGGTTTGTGGCTTTTGGTTGGAGTGGTTGCTGTTTATTGGCACGAATACTGCACTACTTATTTTCGTTCAGACCCTGCGACCTTTAGGTCACTGCTCCCCCCGGGCGGACGGGTTCGAACAACAAGCCAACATCCCCCCGGTGTAGGCTGGTTCTCTCTGAAAGATAGGCTGACGCCCCCGTTGGCCATCCTCCTTAATAGCGGTCCTTCTCCCCCCGGGAAGGACCGCTTTTTTTTATGCCGCTTGGTTAGTCGCGATTTGTTTCTGGCAGATGAGACATTCGCGTCTTTAGGTTCTTTCCATGAACCCTGTTCCAATACCATAACCCTCATCACTCTGGAGGCTCTTTGCCATGTGGAATGTAATGCTGGCTTTGGTGTGGTTGGCTGGGGCGCAAGAAGCGCGCACCGCCGCTGGAGGCGCTGGACGGGCCATGACACTCGACGACTTTTTCAAACTGGGCCGATTGTCCGACGCGCGGATCAGCCCGGATGGCAAGCATGTCGCCTATGTTGTGTCAGATCCAAGCCTTGTTGAGAACCGGTATGTGTCTAATATTTGGATCGTGGATGTCGCCTCGGGTACTGCCAGCCAACTGACACGCGCGCCGAAGCGTGATCGCCGGCCTCGGTGGTCTCCTGATGGCAAATATATGATGTTCGAGTCGAACCGCACCGGCGAAACCCAGCTTTGGGTTCTTCCCGTTGCGGGTGGTGAGGCGCGCCAAATCACGCAAATCAGCACTGAAGCCTCGAATGGCGTCTGGTCGCCAGACGGGCACAAAATCGCTTTTGTTTCCGGCGTATGGCCCGAGTACAGTGACAAGCCGTTCGCGCAAAGTGATGAGCTTAACCGCAAACGCAAGGAGGAAAAGGAAAAAAATCCGGTCAAGGCCAAGGTGTTTTCCCGCCTCTTTTACAGGCACTGGGACGACTATGTGGAAGATCGCCGCCAGCACATTTTTGTGATTGATGTGGATCCGGCTACTTCTAAAATACCCGAGCCACGCGATATTACGCCCGGTGACAGGGATGCATTTCCGACTTCCTCAACGTTCTCCGGGGGAGACGACTATACCTTCAGCCCCAATAGTGAATGGATTGTGCTGACGGCGGTGCCTGTCAAAGATGAAGCTTGGAATACCCGCCACGAACTGTGCAGGGTTAGCGTCAGGGGGGGCGAAGCTGCTTGGCCAGCACTCGGAACCGGTAGCACTGGTGCGGAAGGTGCCCCGGTGTTCAGTCCCGATGGCAAATCGCTGGCCTTCAGGGCACAACGCAGGGCTGGTTTTGAGGCTGACCGATGGGAACTGTTTGTCGCCCCCTGCCTGCCTGATGGCACATTGGCTGGGCAGGCAAAATCGCTTTCCCAAAAGCTGGATCGCTCGATCGACGCCTTGGTTTTTGCGGCAGATGGAAAGCTAATTGCCCAAGTAGAAGAAAATGCCGGGCACGCGCTTTATTCGTTTGCTCCGGGGCAGGAACCGGCTCGCATCTGCGGGCCTGTGGGAATGTTGGGCTCGCTGTCTGTCGACGCGGCAGGCAAGGTGCTGGCTATGACCGAGGCACGCATGAACCGGCCAGCTGAGGTGGCTGTGGTGGAGTTGCAGGCGACCGCGCCTTTATCGCCCCGACTGATCACCCGACATAATGCACCAGCATTTGCGGGACTGAGCCTTCCGCAACCAGAGTCGTTGAGTGTTCCGGTAGAAGGCGCCACCATGCAGATGTGGTTGCTGAAACCACCGGGTTTTGATCCAACCAAAAAATGGCCACTTGTTTATCTGGTTCATGGTGGCCCTCAAGGTGCTTGGGAAGATGGTTGGAGCTGGCGGTGGAATCCGTCGCTGTGGGCGGCACAAGGATATGTGGTTGCCTGTCCCAATCCGCGTGGCTCCACAGGATTTGGCCAGAAGTTCGTCGACGACATCTCGGGTGACTGGGGCGGAAAATGTTACCGCGATCTCATGGCGGGCATGGATATGCTTGAAAAACTGCCTTACATCGACAAAGAGCGCATGGCGAGTGCAGGGGCCAGTTTCGGTGGGTACATGATGAACTGGTTTCAGGGGAACACGACCCGTTTTAAAACGCTCATCACTCACTGTGGCGTTTACAACTTTGATTCGATGTACGCCACCACCGAAGAGTTGTGGTTCGATGAATGGGAACACGGCGGGCCGCCATGGGGGCCTAACCGCAACAGTTATGAAAAGCATTCACCCCATCGGTTGGCGGCGAATTTCAAGACGCCCATGTTGATCATTCACAACGATCTTGATTTTCGTGTCCCTGTCAGCGAAGGGCATCAGTTGTTCACAACACTCCAACGCCTCGGGGTCCCCAGCAAGTTCATCAATTTCCCGGACGAAGGGCATTGGGTGGTGAAACCGCGCAATTCGGAATACTGGCACAAGGAAGTGTTTGCCTGGTTGGCACGTTACGCTCCACCGGGTGCCCGTTAGTCTAGAATGTGTTCAGGTAAGGAAGATGTTTCCGAACCAATCGGGAGGACGATCGATGAGAATTCTGGGGATCGCCGCACTTGTGGGCCTAGCAGTAGTGCTCGCGGGCTGTGGCGAAGGCGCCGTGGAAGGCCCGCCAAGCGGGTTTGACGGCTACGTGGCCACCGTGCAAGGGATGACATGACTTTCATGCCCTGACAAAGTGCGGTCTGCACTGAGCAAGGTGGAATGGATTGATACAGATTCGTTGGGTGCCAACCGGGTCACCCAGCAGATTTGGTTCAAAGTTAAACCGAACGCGGCGTTCGACCTCAATGGCTTGAAATCTGCGATTGAAGGTCCATCTGGCGGTCGTTACAAGTTGGGCAAAATGATATCTGAGCCAGTCAAGGGTTCTGTTTAATCACGGTATTGGAATCCATTCCTGAGGGAGCGGAGGAAGTAATTCCTCCGCTCCTGTCATTCTGGGTGGTTTGGCTGAGATTTGACTTCTAATCCTATCCTTTCGTTCATGAGGTGGCCTTACTTCTTTCCTTCATCTAGTAGCGAGCTTTCGTAAGCAGGCGAGTGATGCTGACTCCGATAAAAGCAGTGCGAAGCGCAGGATGTGCTCGCCGGGCAAACAACTCTCCTCCCGCGCTTTCTGAATGAATTGACGCTAGGCTTTGACCTAGCGTGACAAGGAGGTCTCGCACATGTGGCTTTCGTGGTGCTTAAGTAGCGCATTGGTGGCAGGTCAAGTCGTGGGCGCGGAAACCTTGCCGACGGTTAATCCCGCTCCCCGCATTGTTCCAGTTCAGGTCACCCAACCAGGCCTTCCAACGGATCTTCCCAAGGAAGAAGAGCCAGCTCCTGCTTCCGGCGATAAGCAGCTTCTGATGGAACTGCTCGACGGAACCCGGTTCGGCCAGAGACTCGACAAAAACGGCATTGTGATCAAGGGTTTGACCAACGGTAACTTCACCGCCAGCACGGCACCTAAGACCAACTTGCCGATGGCCATGAACTATCAGGCCAATCAGTTCCTTCTGGAACAGAATGCGTTGATCATTGAAAAGGCGATCGATACCTCATCCGATGAATTCAACTGGGGTTTCAAGTCTTACAATATCCTGCCCGGTTCTGATTATCGGTTCACATTGTCGAACAACTTGGCAGATAGCCAGTTGCGCATGAACAATGGGCTGCCAAACACCTACGGTGTTGACCCAACAGAGTTCTTTGTTCAGGGTTACCTTCCTGGCTTGCAGACCGACGTGAAGGTTGGTCGGTTTGCCACCATCATTTGTAACGAAACGATTGACCCTACAGGCAACCGCTTGGTGAGTCGCGCGTTGACATTCATGAACAACCCGTTCACGAACTCAGGTGCGATTGCCACGACCAAGATCAACGACAACTGGACCATGGCCAACGGTATCGTTGCAGGTAACGACGTGTTCTTTGGGCCTGCTGGCAATCCAGCGTACTTGGGTGGTATCAAGTGGGAAGGCAACGAGAAAAACACCTCATTGGCTTTCAACACGACACTTGGTTCCGCTCAGTTCAACCAGTACCTGGCGACCAACAACCAATACGATGTGTTTGAATTGCTGCTCAGCCATAACATTACTGAGAAGCTGAACTACACGCTGGATGTGATGTACAGCTTGCAGAATAACATTTCTGGCGTCAGCATTTTTGAACGGGACGGCGTCACATCAAAGGCTTTTGAAGGCAATGCCACATGGTACGGCTTCATTAACTACCTGACATATACGTGGACCGACTCGCTCGCAACCACAGCCCGCTTTGAAGTTTTCGACGACAATAAGGGTTACAAAACTGGTTTTGAAGGCATCTACACGACCTACACTTTGGGCGCGGTGTACAAGTTCACCGATGGCCTCTGGTTGCGTCCTGAGTTCCGCTACGACTACAACGGTACTTCACAGGCCTATAGCGGTGAAAATGGTCTGTTCACCGCAGCCGCAGACTTCATCATCCGCTGGTGAGCCTGCTGACTGATTAACCAAAACAAGGGGCCGGAAACTGTAAGGTTTCCGGCCCCTTGTGATTTTTGGCCCAACAGATTACTTCTTCAGATTAGCTTTGATGTATGCTGCTACTTCTTCAGGGTGTGCGGCAGGACTGACCTTGGTATAAACCTTACGAATCGTCCCTTCCTTGTCGATCACATAACTGTAACGGCTTGCCATGCCGCTTTTGGAAAGCGCACCCAACGATTCGGTGACTTTCTTGTCTGGATCCGCGAACAAAGAGATCTTCAAAGATTCCTTTTCAATGAATTTGCCTTGATCGGCCGCGTTGTCGGTGCTGATACCAAAGACAACAGTGTCGAGATCGCCGAGCTTGTTCGCCAATTGGCTGAATGTTTTGCACTCGATGGTGCACCCTTTAGTCATGGCTTTAGGGTAAAACGCCAATACGACGTTCTTCTTGCCTTTGAAGCTCGAGAGTTTCACGGTTTCATGCTTGCCACCGGCGCTCACAGCGGTGAGTTCGATATCGGGAGCAGGCTTCCCTTCCAGTGAAATAGCATCAGCACAAAATGCCAAGGTGCTCGTCATCATGGCCAGCGCCGCAAGGCCGGCGCTGGCCTTCAGAGAAATCTTAATAGGATCACCCCCCTTCTTCGTTAAAAACCCGTATGCATTGATTCGCCACGAAAATATATTAGTCGCAATTGCTCAAGAATGCACAGGTGTTTGCCGAATTTTTGGTAAGCCCAGACTTATGGTGACTTTTTCACCGGTCCATATTTCCGCGCACGGTAATACGAGGCCCTTTTTCAGGCCCCCAATGCTGGCCGTTAGCGTGGCTTTCACGGCAGTAGTCCCAACCGGCAAGCCGGTATCACCGTCAAGCCCGCTTGGGATATCAACTGCCAGCACCGGTAGCCCGGAACGGTTGATCGATTCAATTATGGTTGAATAAGGAGCTTCGAGCGGTCGCGTTAGCCCGATGCCAAACAGGGCATCCACAATGCTTCCGGCGCTGGCTAGCTCGGGCCCTATTTCAAAGCCATCGGCAGAAACAACAAGCGGATAACCAGCTGCCAGCAATGCTCGGGCCTGAATCTGGCATTCAGGGGAACAGCGTTCAAGGGGCCCCATCAGGATTGTTCGCGTGGGAACGCCTGCACCATCGAGTTGGCGGGCAATGGCTAGTCCGTCGCCTCCGTTATTGCCGCGGCCGGCAAAAATCACCACGGGTGCGCAAAAAGTATGGGCACGGTCCATGAGGACTTGGGCAATATTGCGGGCCGCATTTTCCATCAGGACCAGCGATGGTAGCCCTAATGTTTCTACTGCCCAAGCTTCCAATGCCCTCATTTCAGACACTGATACAACCAGCGGATTGGCAGAATAGGCAAGCATTTTGAATAATCCGAATTATTTTTTGCACTGAGTTCAATCGTGACCTACTACCTTCATGTGCCATCGGAGTGGCATTTCCAGGAAGCAGCAGCCATTTTACAACGAATTCTGAGCAGTCGCCTTTATTTCCTTTCTTTGTCGATCGGATTGTGGAATTCGCAACTTGTTTTGTGGCAGCGGTTTGCGTGGAATTTGTGAGTCATTGTCCGGATTGTGTCGCGGATTTCGCTTAGTCTGGTGGCACAACTTTCTGGTTTGGGTTTATCGAGGAGACGTGTTTCATGAGCTTTTCAAACAAGACTTTTTTGGGACGACCAGCAGCCAATGATTCCAATCGCTTGTTCGGATCCAAGCTGCGATCCGGCAATCGACTGAAAGCATTGGCACTCGAGCAGCTTGAAAGTCGGGAAGTGCCAACGATCAGCGACTTGCTTCCAACTATGTCCGAACTGTTGGCCAGCGGGGCCACGGTGCAGACGCAGAATCTGACGCTCGACAACCAGCAAAAAGTGAGCTATTCCGCATCCAATGGTGCGCGCGAAGTCGACCTCTACCCATTCACGCCCGCATGGTCGGGAGCCTACAGATTTACGGCGGATCAGAAACTTTCCTCCATCGACACCGTTCTGGCGGTTTACGACGCCAATGGCAACCGCATTGCCTTGAACGATGACGTTTCCATGAGCAACCTGAACAGCGCTGCCAATGTGAATTTGGTCGCGGGCCAGGTTTATCAGGTTGCTGTGACCAGTTACGACGACATGTCTACAGGCGATTACGCCCTTGGCGTTTCCGGTTTGTTGCAGGACGACATGCGGGAAAACAACGATACCCTAACCACCGCAACCAAATTGACAGGTACCACCGGAATCAGTCTTACAGGAGTCATGGCGGATGCCCACGACTATTACCATTTCACTTTGACGGGAACAGCCAAGGCCGGATCATCACTTGATATCGATTTCAACCATGACATGGGTGACATTGATGTGAGACTTCTGACTCCTGCAGGCGCCGTCTTAAATACAAGCGATGGAGTGACTAATAGTGAAATCATTGACTTGTCAGGCTTGAAGGCGGGCAAGTATATCATTGATGTCTTGGGTTACAAAGGTGCTTTCAATCCGAATTACGTTCTGAATCTTAATGCTCCGACTATGTCTGCAACGGTTCCAGGCGACGCCTTTGAACCTAACAATAATCTTAATTCCGCAGCCAAACTCGGGATCATTTCCTCCAACACGGTTTGGTCCAATCTTTCGATTGGCAAGCGTGATGTTGATTTCCTCCAATTCAAACTGGGAGCTACCGGGGCAGCCACGAGTGAAGTGCTTTTGAATTTTTCGCATTCACAGGGAGATATTGATGCCGAATTATTGAATTCTGCAGGTAAACGGGTGGCTATATCGCAATCGACAAGTGATCAGGAGCGATTCAGCCTGAATGGGCTCGCTGCTGGAACATACACGCTACGCGTTTATGGATACTCCGGCGCGACCAATCCTAACTATATGCTTACCATCAACAATACAGAAGCGGTTACTCCTCCGGTCACTCCACCTGTCACCCCTCCTCCTGTGGTTCCACCCGTCACTCCACCTCCTGTTTCCCAGAATTCATGGACAGTCATGGTTTATATGACTTCGACCGACCTAGCCCAATTTGGGTTTGCCGATGTCAATGAAATGGAAGATGCCCTAACACGTATGGCTCCTGGTGTGCGCTTCACCCTGTTCTGGGATCAATGGAATCAGCAAACTTATGCCACGGGCAACGGATCCCAAGCTGCTTGGGGGACGGCGGGTCGTGCCGTACTTCAGGCTGATGCCAACATGAATTCAGTCGCGACCTCTTTTGAGATTATTGGGGAGCGCAACACCGGTGATCCAGCAACATTAAGGGACTTCCTGACGTGGAGTCGGACAGTTGCTCCTGCCCAGAACTATTCCCTTGTCATGTGGAATCATGGCGGCGGGCTATCGGGTGTGAATTTCGATGATGAATCCGGAAGCGACAGCATTAGCATCACAGATCTCCGGACGGCTATCACCCAGTCGCAAACCACCCTTCAGGTACTTGCTTACGATGCTTGCCTCATGGCTATGGCAGAGCAAGCGTATGAAGCCCGTGGATTGGCGACAATTCAGGTTGCTTCAGAGGAGGTAATTGCTGGTCCTGGATACAATTACAGAACTGTTTTCCAGGCGCTTGAAACCAATCCATCATCTGTAACCGCACAGTCGCTCGCCCAAGGGATGGTTCAGAGCTTCACCGCGTCGTACGGGTCCGATGGTTATTCAACTTTTTCTGCCATCGCCAGCAACAAAATGGATGCCATGGCCACCAGCCTTCGCGCATTTACCACCGCTGCATCCAGCTTGACTACTGCCCAGATAACGGCCATGAAAACCATTCTGGGTCAGGTTACTCATTTTGACTTTGCGGAATATGTGGATCTGCAACAGTTCATGCAGCTAGCCTCTACCAACGCTTCGTTGCCTCAGGCCTTGCGGACCGCTGCCGCGGGCGTTGTGACCGCTGTCAGTCAATCCGTGCTTAACCTCATGGCCGACGCTCGGCAAACCAAGGGACTGGCTATCTATTTGCCGAGTTCAGCAGCCCAAGAAAATTCGAGCTACGGGCTGTATTCCAATTTTGAAGCCGCTACCGGTTGGAGCACATTCATCAACCGCATGCTGGGTAGGGCGGCAGCAACGCGGCTGGGAACCGGCGCTACTGGCATGACACGAGGTGCCGCACGGCGTGGAAGTGGACCACAAAACCACCGCAGTGCCGGTGGCGAGTCTAACACAAATGTTGACTTGCCCGGTATTGCTATCGCCATGTCTGCAGAAACTTCCACAAGAGCCCAAGCAAACGATGCGATTTTTGTGCCATCCACAGTTTCCCGCAATGTGGGTATACAAGCGATCGCGCCAGATGCTCAAGGCGCAGCAGCAGTTGGAAGTGTGGCAACCGTGCCCGCAGCCCGTGCTATCGACAGCCTCTTTGCTGGCCCGGTGGATTTCCTCGGCCGGCTGGATGAGTCTTTCAGCCTGAGTGTCTGATGCCAATGGCGGTGGAATAATCAAGGGGCTGGATGGTTGATCCATCCAGCCCTAACTCTTTTGGCGCATGTTAACTGTGATTTGAGAAAAGCACTGGCCGAAATGGCTATCAACGCCGTAGCGAGTAGTTGATAACCGCTTTGCCCAAGGTGGCGGCACCGTCAAAATCGTGACCTAGGCAATCGGGTGACTTGGTGCGTTCGAGGGCGCAACCAAGGTCGAGCGGGCTGTAAATCAGAACCCATCGGCCTTGCCAACGGACACCTTCAAGCCGTGGGGGACCAGGTTCAAAACCGGGGCTTGCCTTGCCGCCGGGCAGCTCTCGCTTTCGCCGCACTTCCGTAATGCGGGTTCCGTTCAGCTCCGCACTGTAAAGCTCGTCATCCAGTGGTATAGGTTCGAGCTTGGGCCGCGGCATGCCGGGTGGCACCTCGGCTCCTTTGAACAGTTCGTCGACAAAGGCGCGAAATGCGGTGTCGAACGTCTTGGATCCGCAGCAGGCATCGGCCAGCAGCATTCCCCCATTTTCCAAGGAAAAACGCAGGCGCTCGAGGCGGGCGGACGGGATGGAAAAGGCCTGTCTGCCATGCATGTAGAAGAACCGAAAGTCGAGAATCTGCTCGGCATCGGCCGGTAGGGTGGTTGGTTCTGGGACCACGTCCAGACCCAGTTTACGGGCCTCAAGCATCAGGTGGCGCATCGCTTTGGGAGCAGGTTGCCAGTCGCCTTCGTGCCTGATTTGCACGGCCCGCAGAAAGCCTCTGCGCACGGGAATCTTGTCGCCGCCACGAGCTACTTCCACTTCTGTCAGCCGGGGGCGAGGGGGTTCAAGCCCTGTCGCGTACGCCACAATGCTGGCGCCCAGCTTGAAGGCAATTTCGCCACGAGGGCTTTTGGTGTCGCCGGCTTCCCAGTAACCGGCAATAGGTTTGGGCATGTAAAGAAGAACAATTTTGCACCCTTGCGAGATGCCATATACAGGGAATGTGTCATCTGGAACAATGAACTTTCCCGTGGCAGTCCAGAGTGGATGGCCGGGTGGCAAGCGGAACAACTCGTTGTCCGGGTAGAGTTCTTTGACCAACGCTTTGAATTCTCCGTCGAATTCGCCCCTGCCGCAGCATGCTTCCGCTACAACGAAACCGCCATTGGAAAGGTACTCTTTCAGGAGTTCTTTTTCGCGGCCTCCGGGAACCCGGGTGTGGTGGTTGAAGAAAACAATGGGGCTACCAAGCAGTTCGTCTGCCAAGGCACGTATGCTTTCGGCGTCGTCTGCCTGGGCCTGACGAACATCGAATATCTGCCACGCCAAAGGAATACCCTTGAATACTTCCTTGCTGCAGAAGTCTGTTAGATTCCGCATATCGGAGCGTTTGTTGTTCCAGCCATCACCCACATTGTGAGCCAGCTTGGAAACCAGAACGGGAGTGCGGCCCTTCGAGAGAAACAACAATGAAAAACTGGTGGCGACCACTGGCCAGTTATCGAGTCCGGTGGCAGCCTCGCCGGCTGTGTAGCCCCAAGATCCGTCTCCTCGTTGCTGGTTGACCAGGTATTTGGCCCCAACACGGTACCAATCGTGCCCGCCTATGAAGCGTTGGCCGGTTAAGCGCCCTGCTCGTTCGATGCCATAAAGGCCATAGTAAACATGGTGCAAGCGGCGAACAGCTTCCCGATTCATTGTTCCGGGGAAGTTGGTGCCTATCCAATCGAGTGCTTGGCGGACTGGGCGGATTTCGTCGTAAAGCCCGCAGTTGAGTGCGCTGCCATCGGCTTGCAGCATGGCTTTGCCCGCTTGAAGGTCCATGCCGCAGATCAGCAGGTTGCAAAGACCTGCTGTGGTCATGGTCATGGTGGTGAACCCGCCACCGCGGTAGGTCCAACCGCCATCGCGTTGTTGCGATTGCAAAAAGTACTGACGAATGGTGCGGAGTTTATCGGGGCTGACCTGATAACCAGCGACAAGCGCTTCATGAAGACCCAACAGTGCATATTGGGTATTGGAGTTGTCTGGCAGGGCACCATCGGCGGTATAGCTCCAGCCAGCGATATTTTGCTGTTTAACCATGCTACGTTCGAGCCACTTCACATTAGCTTTGATCCGTTCGGCGTCTTGCGGTTGGGCAGCCAGGCAAAAAACCATGGTTTGCAAGCCAACGGTGTAAGTTTGATCCGGTGGCAGGCCGCGTAAATACTTGAGGCCGCGCTGAATCATCTCGTCTTCGGGCGGAATACCCGATTGCATAAGAGCCAGCATGGCGAGGGCCGTCCAGCCACCTTTGCGAGCACCGCTTTCGGCATCAACTTCCCAGTTTCCGCGGCCCTTTTCCTGATCACGCAGGAAGCGAATACCCTTTTCAATGGACGCGCGGACCTGATCAACCAACTTAGGCTGTGCCATGGCGGCCTGAGGGGCTACCAGCAGGGCCAAAGCCACGCCCAGCATTGGCATGCGCATCATTCAATCCCCGCATCGTTTCGTGGCACAGAAGACTCAACCCATTATTCATCCATCGGCATTCGATTGCCAACCCTGAACTACGCCAAGACTGGCTGATTCCAATTCCAGCGACTAGGATGAAAGAAGTCGCCAGGGGTGCCGATCGTTTTGGTCGGCTGAGAGCACACCCTCCGCACCTGATCCGGGTCATGCCGGCGCAAGGGAGCGCGACGGATCGTTGCACGGTCCTGGCGTATGCGCACCTTGCGTCAGGAGAATACCATGACTCAGCTCGAAGCGGCCCGCAAAGGGCAGATCACACCTGCCATGGAGTTTGTGGCCCGCAGGGAGAATCTAGAACCAGAATTGATCCGCTCGGAAGTCGAACGCGGGCGTCTGGTCATTCCTGCCAACATTCACCACTTGCAAGGCCGCCTCGAACCCATGGGCATCGGCATTGCTACATCCTGCAAAATCAACGCCAACATTGGCAACAGCGCTGTCACCAGCAAGGTGGACGATGAACTGGAAAAACTGCACACGGCCGTTCATTTAGGCGCCGACACCGTGATGGACCTTTCCACAGGTGGCGACATCGACCTGATCCGCCGAGAAATCATCGCGGCCTCACCGGTGCCCATCGGCACGGTCCCCATGTATCAGGCTATTAAAGACGTCAATGACATCGGCGACCTGAAAGTGCGTGATTTGTTCGACATGATCGAACGTCAGGCGCAGCAGGGCGTCGATTACATGACCATTCATGCGGGCGTTTTGCTCGAGTACCTTCCGCTCACAGCCAAGCGTGTGACAGGCATTGTGAGCCGTGGCGGATCGTTGATTGCGCAATGGATGCTGGTGCGCCATGAGCAAAACCCTTGGTACACGCATTTCGATGAGCTGAGTGAAATCCTGCGTGCCTATGACGTCACTTACAGCTTGGGCGATGGTATGCGTCCTGGGTGCTTGGCAGATGCCAACGATGAGGCGCAGTTTGCCGAACTTAAGACACTGGGTGAGTTGACGCTAAAAGCATGGGAGCACGGTGTGCAGACCATGATTGAGGGCCCCGGCCACATTCCGATGCACCTGATCAAAATGAATGTGGAAAAACAGCGTGAAATGTGCCATGAAGCGCCGTTTTATGTTCTGGGACCATTGGTAACGGATATTGCGCCCGGCTACGACCATATCACTTCGGCCATTGGCGCTGCCATTGCTGGCGAGGCGGGTGCAGCGATGCTTTGTTATGTAACGCCCAAGGAGCATCTGGGCTTGCCCAATAAAGACGATGTCAGGCAGGGCGTGATCGCGTACAAGATCGCGGCTCACGCTGCTGACATTGCCCGTGGCCGAAAGGGCGCGCGCGACCGCGACGATGCCTTAAGCAAAGCGCGATTCGAGTTTGATTGGAACAAGCAATTTGAATTGTCGCTCGATCCTGAAACGGCCCGCCGCATGCACGACGAGACGTTGCCGCAAGAGGTATTCAAGAGCTCAAAATTCTGCAGTATGTGCGGCCCCAAGTTCTGTTCGATGCGCGTGACGCAAGATATCCGCCGGATTGCCGAGGAGCAGGAAGCGAAGAAGCGTCTGGAGTTGACTCTGTCCTGATGACAAAAGGCAGATGTGCCAAACCAACAAATAACCGCGGGCCGCAAGGCTTGCGGTTATTTTCATAATTGAGTCCAATTGGAATATGATCTCAGTAATTGCGAGTGGATACCCCGAGATTTTTTTCTTCCGGTTTTGCTGATCACATGTCCGCAACCAGAAATGAAAATGATTACGCCAAGATTGATTACTGGTGCCTCGGTAGTGGTTGGATTCAGTGCAGGATTTGTGATTGAAGTAGGAGACGCGGAAATTATACGCGGAATTTTCCATCCTGACCGCAACTTGCGAACGAAGGGTAATTCGATCATTGCTTGGTCGATAGCGTCAACTGTTGAGGTCGCTGCATGAATGGCTGGCTGAACGGCTTGCAGTAGAAGACCAGATACATCCCGGACGCCAGGTAAGTCAAGAATCGGTTGAGCCATATGGTTGATTGAGACAATGATGGGGGCAACACACAATCGCATCCTGACGAAAATTATTGCTGACCATTCATTAAAGTTTTCTGTCAAATCAACGTTGGTGAGCCACCAAGGGATTATTGTTGCCGAATCAGTATTCTGTGGTGATCCCGAATTAGACGCAACCAGCACGCTCATAGGGGTTATGGCGGTCATAACGGATCCAAGCAAGGCGGTGTATGTTGATGTTACCAACGTTGGATCAAGTCCAATGATCGTAGTGTTAGGAATTTTAGGGTCGATTTTCACAATGGGATTCAATGGTGGTTCGTCGATTGGACGCGGAGGTGGCTCAACAATTTTGCTTTCACCAAACAACACCAATTGCAAACCGTTTGAACTGACATCTGGATAATCGATCGATTGGAGCGTCACAGAGCCATTGCTGCCAACCAGAGCCGCACCGCCGAGCACTCGACCTCCCCCAACACCATAAAGTGTCATCGGGAATGATGAGCCCTGGGGATTGGCAATGACAATCAGATCCAAATTGCCGCGAGTGCTGATATTTCCGTTGGTTAGACCATTCACAATGCCGGTTTGCTCACGTGTTCCGATGGCTTGACCTGAACCGTCTATCAGAATGGAGTCAACAGGATCCAACCACACGATCAAAAAAGAAATTCCAGTGCTAAATGATTGGGATTGTAAAGTGTGAACTAGGTTTTGTGAAACAAGATGGTTGGCAAACATGGCACGGCTGCGGTTAGCTCCTCCTGATTGCAGCGCAAGCCATTCAGCCGAAAAACTGTCGTCGAGCGTGGCACCAATCTGGCGCATCAGATTGGTTCCAACAAAAAGGGAGTTGTTGGCATTTGAAAGCGAAACGGAAAATGAGTAGGAACTATTGGGCACGCCACGCAGGCTAAAGAATACAGTTTCACCCGCTTGGGCTTGAAAGTCCCCTGAAAGGTTATGGTTGTCATCGGCGAAAAAATTGCCAGCATTGACCCCGCCTTCTTGGCGGTACACGCGAATTACAGTAGCCGACCTGATCGTACTGTGGTCACTCTCTAGAAGGTATTTGCCGGTGGATGGGGCTGTGAAAGACCATGTGTCTGTGTCGGAAAGTGTGTTAAAAATTGGATTATTAGCACCAGCGCCAAAGGCAATGTATCGTGAATTGATGCTATCCTGAATAGGAGTTAAACATCTTGCTGTCAAAATAGTATCGCCAGCCTCATCATTTGGAATAGCAGATGCGGAGCTTGCGCTGATCGAGTACGCAAATGTAGATGTTCCGTAACCTTGAACATGTGCATGAATCTCGATACCGATCGAAGCATCGATTTCAATTATTCCATCAGTAGATCGGGCCAATTCATTCTCGTTAGCATCAGTAATGGAGAGAATGGTGGAGGAATTTTTGTCCTGCGTTCTCAGATCAAATCGAATTCGACCAGTTCCAGAAGTCCGGACAGCGAAATAGTCGTCATCGCCTGAGTATTGAATGCGTCGGGAAACAGAAGGACCATCGATTGATAGTTGTTCTGGAAGTCCAAACAGTGGGCCATTGGCAACATCATCAAATTGACGATCGATGGATAGCCGGTAACCCCCAACTGTTCCGTTCTGGCCCGCTATTTGCAAATAAATCGTGCTGTCCTGTGCGATCGGAATCGTTAGGGAGTGTGGGCTATCGATACCATCCTGCCAAGCAAACCGATGGCTTACTTGCATAGTCGCATCTAAAACTGCCAGAACGGGATTCAGTTGGCTGGTTTCAAAACCAAAAGAAGATTCTCGTTCAAGACGAATGGTGACTGCACCACCAGCTGCTGTGGTGTCTAATCGATAGGTGTCGACATCATAAGGAACGATATTGGGATCGGTATGAGGTCCCATCATACTGCCGTTGATACACCCGACAACCACGCCCGTGGCGCCATCGAACTGAATGGTCGGTGTTTGGTTGTCAGGTTGAGACGGGGCCTCATCCCGATTGGGATCGAACGGCTGAGGGGCGGAGGTGGTTGTTGTGTGAATCGTTAATTCATAAGAACCTGTTGAATAAGAGCTGTAGCCTTTGCATTCAATGTAATAAACGGTTCCCGATCGCGCTTTGAAGTTGCCGATCAGAGCGTTGATTCCAGAACCTCCGTCGTCGTCGTAATTTAAAACAGAACCTTTGTCGTCTAAGATACGTAGGTAGGGATCTAATTTGGTGTCAGAAGCGTTCAATGCGAAGCTGACCTTGCACGATTCTGCCGAGGACCATTTATAAACATCAATATCGCCGCCCGAGTTTATCGCAGCTTTCACGACGATGTCTGTTGATGTGGATGAGATTAATGTGAAAACATCATTTTTTGCCTCTGTGAAGTCTGAATATTTGGATGGGGCATCAGATATGGGGGTATTTGATGGAGAATCGGTCAAATTCCAAGATAATGAATAACTGCCAATAGATGCGCTGTATCCGCGGGCGACAAAATAAATGGTCTGATTCTTGCTGACAGGCACTATTACCTGACTATTCAGACTTAAACCATAGTCGTCATTAGAAGCAATGGGTGCCTTGGATCCGGTGGAATCATATATTTCAAGAATTGGATCGAGGCTGCTGGCGGAATCGAGATTGATGGTGAGCAATCCGTCTTTCGTGGAGGTGTATTTGAATGCATCTTGATCATAACATGTCTCTATTGAAGATTTGATTGAACCATTTATGTTTGATTCGATCATTTGTGGCGAAGTTAAATCGCCAATATCAGAAGTCAAACCCTGAGTTTCGGTAGCTATTGTTAAAGTGTATTTGCCCGTTGTTGATGAATATCCCTTGGCTTCTGCGTAATAAAATTTCTCACTGTTTAGATTGATGGTCAGTTGGCTATTCAAGCCAGGTCCGGAATCATCATCGCTTGCAAGCGAATTTCCTGATTCGTCACGTATGGTGAGATAGCAATCAAGAAAGCTGCCTGAATCACTGTCGAGATTAATTTTATAGGACTGACTGACGGGAACTGTCAAGCGGATCCAGTCCTTGTCGCCTGATGACTCAATCGAACTGCTGATGGCCGATGTGCTTGACGCGGAATAACTCAATTTTGAGTTCGTCGCCGACGAATCGGCGATTGAGTCGGCAACAATCGTATTTGATTCCGACCGTGTAATGCTGATAGTGTAATCGCCAGAGCTATTATACGATTTGTCATCAATATAAATTGTTTGGCCTGCGACAAGGTCCAATGTGCTTGATGTTCCTGATTCGCTCAGATAGGCAAGGTATGGAGATGTGTAGTCTGCGGTGGAGTATGCGTAGCAATCGTACATGACAGAACTATTACGGCGAACCATACTGACTGTGTATTTGCCAGAATTGTCCGCAGTGAATGAAAACGCATCGCGATCAGATCGCGATTCAAACGTTCCATTGAAAGGTATACTGGTTAATTGTCGAACAGTTCCTGCAGGTACATCGTCATGCAGGGCTGTGATCGTAAGTGTGTATGCGCCTGTGGAACTAGGGCCAAGTGGGTCTAGCCCTGTTGCATAAATTGTTATTGATTTGCCGGCGGCAAGCTCTATAGTTTTTTCGTTTAAGCCATCTTCTCTAATTATTTTTGGCAAAAGTGATGACTCGTTGCTTGCAACCAAGTCAAATGAAATTAACATTGATTCTGTTGTATCATTAAGGATTTTGTATAAATCGCGATCACCAGGGGAATCAATTATTCCCGAACGCGAAGAAATTCCGGAATCGAGATTGCTTGTGTAAATTTGAGAATCATTAACAAGTGTTTCTGGTGAAACAGTTAATTCATATCCACCTGTCCATTTTCCGTCGCCATGAACGTAAACATCGAAATTTCCAGGCGCTAAAGCATCAAATTCAAGCCAACGACCAGATCTCTGAAACTGGTCGCGGCCAGAATTGGCTGGCCCTGATGAATCCGTGACAAATAAGGATTCATTGGGCCGATTTGAAGTGTCGAGAAGAATCCTTATAGATGCGAATTCGGATTGTATAGGCTTGGCGACTACTGGACGAGCATAAACAAGATAATGGCCAGCAGCAGGTATGAACAATCGGTGTTTGATTACATCATCTGAAAAAGCGATGACTGATGTGTTTACGGATTGTATTTTCGTTGGAATTGGTTCGATTTGCGTTAGTTCTAGAGTTATATCGTAACGGCCAAAACTTCTTTGAGCGGAAGAGCTTTCAAAGTAGTATGTCTCGCCTCCAATGACAGGCATAAAAAGTCTTGAGTTAAAAGAATTTCCGTGATTATCATTTGACAAGAGTTGATTGTGCCGGCTGTCATACACGGTTAAGAAGGAATCCAGTGAATCATTGCTGAATGCATTCATGTTGATGAATGCTTGACCAGTATTAGGGGCGGTCCACAAGAACAAGTCTCTGTCTGTTTCCCAATCGATGTCCCCACTAATTGACCATTCTGCACTAGCTAATTGTTGTAATGGTGCGGCGTTGGCTTCAGAATCCGCATAGTCGTCATGAATTTGGCTTATAGTAAAATTGTAAGAACCAATACTTCCTGTGCTGCTTGCATAATAGTAGTAAGAATCAAGGTCGAAATAGTAAGTCTGTCCTGCGGTGATTGAAAACCCTGCGGATGCCGTTCCGCCAGTTATGGATGTGTATGTTCTGTCAAGATAATATCCCTCTGAATTTCTCAGCACAAGATCAGGTGCTAATTGAGAGCCTACGTTGGGTATAATGCTTGCTTGGACACCACCTGTTTCAGGCGCAACCCATGAAAACCAGTCGGCATCGCCTGCCGTTTCGATCGTACCGGAGACAGACCATGTATTGTTGGCGATTAAAGGCAAGGGGAATGCAGTTGCCGCAGTCGATTCATAATCGTCTTGGATTAATGTCAGAGTAAAATTGTAAGAGCCAATGCTTCCTGTATTGCTTGCATGATAGTAGTAAGAATCAATGTCGAAATAGTAAGTCTGTCCTGCGGTGAC
>CAMCLK010000061.1 GCA_945875585.1 Candidatus Kuenenia stuttgartensis
ACATCGACCTGATCCACATAATACGATCTCAACTGGTCAATTTGCGTGGCGGTTCGCTGAGCACGCGGAAGCCTGATGATCTCCTTGAGGCCTTGCAGCGCAGTCCCTTTGGCCAACCGACCAGCATCGTCGGGCGATAGTGCCGATGAATACAACCGCACATCGTCGATCCTGCCATGAAAGGGAATGGACGACTGCCGCAGGCCAATATGGAATGGCTTGTCTGTCTTCAGCGTGCCATCCAACGGGTTATTGGTGGTGATGTCGAGATCCTGAGCGATCCCATCCACATAGATCTTCAATCCAGATGCTTTTTTGGTTCCATCGTAAGTAACGGCAATATGGTGCCACTCCTTCATGGAAATCGGCTTGCGGGAAAGCACCTTGAAACCGCGATCCGGCCAGCGATGAATGAAGTGGCTGGCAATCTTCCCACCCTCGAGAATAACATCGTAACCACGGTAGGCATTCGCATCATCCATTTTTGAAAGGACCGTTCCAGCTTGCTGGCTGGTCGGGTAGACCCACGCGGTAAGCGAGCAAGGTTGGTCGCTATCAAAAGAACCCGCCTGCCCAGCGGTCACATGCGTGGATCCATCAAAATCCAACGCCTTGCCAATCCGGCCATCCACCGAGGCGAACCTGCCAGAAACCGTACCGGAGTTTTCCTTGCGCGCATTGTTGGCAACCCCCGGGCCTGTCGCTTCGTCCAGCGGAAAATGATCTGACAACCCGATGGGGCCAGACTTTTCGATCTGTTCGGGCGTCAGTGTTGCTTCCCAGCGCACCAGATCAGCATCGACCTGACTGGCGCGTTCTTTCAACTGTCTCTCCAAATCTATCTGGCGAGCTTCCAATCGAGTTTTTTCTGCCAGTTGAGCAGGCGACGGTACTTTTAACAGCGGTTCGGCCATACGCCCCTGACTGTAAGGAACCACCTTGTCTGGAACATTGTTGAAAAACGCCGCGAAACGGTAGTAGTCTTTCTGCGAAAGCGGATCGTATTTGTGATCGTGGCAGCGAGCGCACTGCATCGACAACGCCAGAAACACGGTTGCCGTTGTATGAACCCGGTCAGCCACATATTCCACCCGGTATTCTTCCTCAATGATTCCACCTTCGGTGGTGAGCACATGGTTGCGGTTGAACCCTGTCGCCACCTTTTGGCTGAGCGTGGCATTGGGCAGAAGATCGCCCGCCAGTTGCTCGGTCAGGAACTGGTCGTAGGGCATATTTTTGGCGAACGATTCAATCACCCAATCGCGCCATGGCCACAGGGTGCGCACTTCGTCGTTGTTATATCCATTGGTATCGGCATAGCGTGCCGCGTCGAGCCAATTCATGGCCATACGCTCCGCATGGCGAGGGGATGCCAATATCCGGTCCACAACATGCTCGTGCGCTAGAGGAGAATTGTCGGCAAGAAACGCCAGTCTTTCTTCAAAAGTAGGAGGTAAACCGGTCAAATCGAGCGTCACGCGCCTCAACCAGGTGCCTCGATCAGCCTCGGGGTTGGGAAGCCTACCGGCAGCTTCAAGCTTATGCAGCACAAAAGCATCAATTTCGTTTTTCGACCAACCCGAACGCTTCACAGCAGGCGGAGCAGATTCTCGCGCGGGCGACGCGAAGGCCCAATGGCCCGCGTAAGGCGCACCTTCGCTAATCCAACGCTTTAGAATTTGCTTTTGCGAAACAGTGAGGGGTTTGTTGAACGATTGAGGCGGCATCAGGGAATCGTCATTCGCCTCGATACGGCTAATCATGGCACTGGAGGCGGGCTTGCCCGGAACGATGGCATGTTCATCGCTGGCGGTTTTGGCCATGGCTGCCGCCCGGGAATCGAGTCGCAGCGAGGCCTTGCGTGATCCCTCATCCTGCCCGTGGCAATTCCAGCAATGATTGGCAAGAATTGGCCGTATGTCGCGGTTGAAATCCAGCGCTGGCTCCGCTGACTGGCACACCCGGGGCGCCAAGGCAACCACCATGACAAGCAACGACTGAGTACGGGCAAACCACTTCATGTCTGGTCTCTGAAGAATATTTGATATCTGACGAACCAGAAACAGTCAGGCCAGCAAAATCACTTTGCTGAGAATGTTCCATTATACCACGAATTGCCCGCTCAACCCAGATAAATACCCGCGGCCGGAACCTGTTAAATCCAAATGGCAGCAATGCCTACCCTGTGTGTTAAGCATGGTTGAGGAAGTACGCTCCAATGCCAATGAACGAGCCGCGAGGGGTGTCCATCGCGCATTCATTTAAAACCAACATTCCACTCGAATCTCATCGCAATTCACATAGCTGGAACGACTTATGCGTTCTGCATTTTTTGGGGCCCAACCACCTGCTCAGGAGCCGTGGTTGCCTGAGGGTACCAAAGTAGAGTCAGAAACCAATGTGGCGGCGCCGATCTGTTTAGGCAGATTCGCCTCTATCAACGCATAGAGGGCCTCTGGGGCAAAATCTGCCCCGTTTGGCCATACGACGGTTCCACATACCGTATCGAGGGACATCTGATCGAAGTAGGCCGGATCATGAAGCGCCTCGAAAACCGGCCCGCCTAACAATGGCAGCACATCAACTTCGGCCAGAGTTCCATCATTAAACGACAGCCATAGCCGGTAAAGACCGCGAACTTCCGCTTTTTGAATACGCAATATCATTTTTTACCCTCAATCCAGAGGCGGGATAGGTAGCAGCGGCTGACTTGCCACGGCTAATTCCCAGTCCTGCTGCAACTCGTTCCGATAGGTCGCAATCCAATCCTCGACTAATCCTCTTGCCCGGGGCGGCAATCGGCCAGCAAGTATCAACCCCGTGGCAATTTCAAAAACAGCCTCATGCTCGCCATAGATGGCGTGAAAGTGGGGTGGAGCGTGATCGCGATAGTATATGTATACTGCGATCCCGTAAAAATACGATAAGCGGGGCATTAACGCACATCCGAGCTGTGATTGACTCGACCTAATTAATTTAACGAAAGCAAGCTATGCGCCAAGGTTCGGAATCTGAAAAATATCATCATGGCTTGCTAGTGTCTGCCAAGTGGCCTGTGGTCCACCGACTCTAGAGCAAGCAGACTAATCCTCAAACATGTTTCCATTTTCCATGGAAAGGTCCAGTTATTGTGCGCCCATGCGCACGTGGCTTCGCTGACATGCGATTTGTAAGCATTGTTGAAGATCAGAAAGATGGAGGCGAAGGACTTCGTCGTAGTTATCCTTTCGGTAGCCACCAAAAAGCGCAAGTGAGCAGGGTATCGGGTCACCTCTTAGAGAATCAACATCCCGAAGCCACTCATAAAAAAGTTTGCTGCACTCGAGCCACTCCTCTGTAGTACACTGCCCACCTCGATCATCGTCCACGTGAGAGTCCGCTCCGTGACAGAAAACCACATATCCGATGTCGTAGTTCATAACAAGCACTTTCAAGTCCTCAAGCTGGCTTTTGAAATGTGCTATATATTCACGTCCAACGCCTTGCGGGTTTATGTTGCATCCTTTCGGAATTGCGAGATTGAGTTCGGGACAGTAGTCGCGAGAATCATCAATACTATTCCCAAAATGCCCATCGAGATCCAGAAAAGCACCAGATATCCTGTGCTCGCCAAATATTTTTAGAGCAGCAATTACTTGCCCGCTAAATGTGCAGAATCCACCACCTCGTAACGGGGTAGCATGATGAAATCCACTTGTGGGACTGAGAGCAATCTGCTTGGGGTTAACGACAGTATGTTTTATGGCATGGTAAAGGCTTGAGTTTGAATATGCTACCGCATTGACTAAATCCAAGCTCCACCTAAGATTGTTTGATTCGCATAACGGCATAATTCCATTCAAAAATGAGTCCACATAGATTGAATCATGCGCCAACAGATAATCCGCTCGAGAGAATGCCTGAAAATCCCCTTCGATAGCAAAAGCGTTACTCATACCTTTTTGGGAAATTTTCTCTAACAGCAACCTTGCTTTTTCTGGCGATCGAGAACCATTAAGTGGCTGCTCTTCAATTATCGCCTGTTCAGGCCGATAAAATATTTTTATGACATCAGCTCTCATAGCAATAAATCCTCAGATAAGCATTTGTTCCACGCAAAACCAGAATTCAAAGGCATCATTCCATTGCCAAATTATTTTCCATCGTTATTGGACGAACATAGGCCCCAATGGATGAATCGCTCAGCGACCAGTTGCGGATTTAACTCCGACACCCAGTTTATTACCCAGTTCCAAAGGTGGTTGGCTGCCACTGGAGAGCACGCTGCTGAAGCGCCTAGGCCTTGCCCCAAACCCGGAACTACAACCAACATCACATTCACTGATTCTCTACTTGCGAGGCCAAAGAAATACAACTACAGCGCCGACCAGACCTATCCCGAATAAAACTGCGCCATAAGTTTGCTGATAGCCCCACGGTATATCACGGCCGCTGGCCCACGAGTTTACCCCGAAACCCATTGCCATCAGCGTCATGCCACCTATGAATTCACGCGGTCCAAGCGTGCGCTTGGGTGGAATATTGTCAGACACTGGCCATCCTCCGCAGCCGAAAGTTTTATTTGTAAACGCCATCAAGGCAGCGGCACTTGCCCCTGGTGCATCATGTAGGCGAAAAGATCACGCACCTGGTCGGGCGTCAGTGTTTGCAACAACCCATCGGGCATCAGCGATGCGGTTGACACCTTAATTACTTCAACATCCGCCATGGCAATCGTGCGCGTTTCCGATGGTTCGCGTAATGTCAGCGTTTGTTTGTTTTTCGCCATCACAAGCCCCGTCAGCACGCGCCCATCATTCAGGGCCACCACCGACATGCGGTAGTCTGCCGGCACCACCGCACCCGGATCAATAATGTTTTCCAGCAGATAGTCCATATTGCCACGGCCCGAACCTGTCAGGTCTGGGCCAACCTTCTGCCCCTCGCCGTACATCATATGGCAGGATGCGCATGCCTTCTGGTAAAGAGCCCGCCCTTGGGATAAGTTGGCACGGGAAATCACACTCGGGGTGAGCTTCTGGCGCAATTCAGCCATCTGGCTTTTCTTGTCTGCCGGCGAATCGCGCAATTCACCCCACGCCTCCACTAGCATCTTGTCGAGCACAGGATCTTGCAAAGATCGTATTTGCCTGGCATGGAACGCCCCCAAATCCTCTCGCGGAATCTTGCTAGGCCCAAGATTCGACAAAAGCTCTTTGGCAAACGATGGCCGTGACACCAACGCATCAAGCAATGCCGGTCGCTCTGACACCTGAAATTTCCGATATGCCTGAATTACACGCCGGGCCACGGCTGGATCGTCGAATTGAGCAAGGCCGCGAGCCGCTGTCATATTGAGTCCGCGCACATCGAGCATCGCCTCGCAAATGGAGCGCAAATCGGGTGGCTTGGAATCGATCAGCGTTTGCAACGCCTGTTGCCGAATGCGCGGATCGGCCTTGGCGTCGAGGACCACTCTCTTAATTTCCTGCATGGCGCGGCCATCGCCAAACAGTACTTCCAGCTCCCGAATCACTTCCGGAACGGAACGCGGCACTGCTGTTGCCACATAAGCATCCCACGCGGCAGGCTTTGGCACCTTGCGCCAGCCCTGAAAGGCCTCGCGCAACCCAAAAAGCACTCCCTTTTGCACGGAAGGAGGCATAGTGTTAGCCAAAGACAAAATATCGTTAACAGGCTTTGGCTGCTTTTCAATGTGCAAGGCCAGAAAATGCGCGATCATTCTGGCCGTATCGGGCCACGTGCACGACTTGGCAATCTGAACAAGGTCGCTTGCATGGGACTCACCCAGTGGAATCAAACCAAACCAAACCAGAAGGGGTAGGTTGGCATCGCCCGCATACTGCTGATGCCGCACCAAGGGTAGAGCCAACCCGATGCGTTGGGAAATGGGCAACCGCTGGATGGTGCTCGCCAAGGTCAAATGCACCAAGCCGCTGCTATCAGATGCCGCCATCCGCTGCAACAGGGTGACGGTTTCCGTGTCTACCGGATAGCTCGCGTCTTTTTTAGGTCCCATCAATGTGTCGAGTGGCCAAAAATCTGTTAGCAGCCTTATCGCCCAAACGCGGACATGCTCGTCCGGGTCGGCACATAGAGCGCGCAACTGTGCAGGGGTGGTTCGTCCAGCCTGATAATCGGCCCACAGGGCAGGCAATCGACCGGGCTTTGCCATGCACTGCGGGAAAACCATTGGTAGAGTTGGCTTGCGCGCGGCGCCATGGGAAATCTTGTAGATGCGACCACTGGTACGGTGCACTCCACTGTTTTCGTGGCACTCCCCCGTGTCGCTCCAGTCGAGAACGTAAGCGCTGCCATCAGGTCCGGTAGAAATTTCCATGCCCCGGAACCACGGGTCGGCACTGATAAACTGATCCGGTTCATGCCGGCCCACATAACCAGCGCCCAATCGTTCGAGCCTTTCAATATTGGCACGGCGACCGTGCAGATTAAGCGTGAACAGCCTATTGCGGAAAGGTTCGGGAAATTGATCCCCCTGATAGATCATCATGCCGCAATGGGCATGACCGCCACCCAGATCGTTGGCCTTGCCATCACGGCTGTTCTGCCAGCCCCCCTTGGTATCAAAATGATAATGATCCGCAATGGTATCGAGGCGCTCATAAACGGAGGGATTGACACTTACACCTGAAGGTTCGCGCAGATGCGCTCCTGGCATCAGATGCCACAGATGGCCATTCACCGTGTTGATGAAGAACAGTTCGCCGTTGGCATCCCAATCGTGGCCCCATGGGTTGGTGGTGCCGTGCGTGAGAACCTCCACCACTTTGCGTTCTGGGTGGAAGCGCCAGATACCACCGCGGATGGGGACGCGTTTGTCGAGCGGTGTGCCGGGAACACCGATGTTTCCCGGGCATGAATGACCACACCGGCCGTACAACCAACCATCGGGCCCCCAGCGCAGGCCATTGGCAAAATTGTGGGAACTGCCATCGGCAACAACAAAACCATCGAGCACTGTTTCGGGCGGGCCGTCGGGAATATCGTCGCCATTGCGATCAGGAATGAACAGCAACTGTGGCGGGCACATCAGCCATACGCCACCGCGCCCCACTTCCACACTGGTGAGCATTTGAACCTTGTCGGTAAAAACCGTGCGGCGTTCGGCGTGGCCGTCGTTATCAGCGTCCTCAAGAATGATGACTCGGTCGCGAAGAGAAAGGTCAAACCGCAAAGGCCGTTCGGCATACGTGTAGTTTTCCGCTACCCACATTCTTCCCCGAGCATCCCATGCCATGGCAATGGGGTTTTGAACAGCGGGTTCAGAGGCAAAAACACCGGCACGAAACCCCAGCGGAAGCTTCATGGCGGCAACAGCTTGGGCGGCGCTCATGGGAGGAGCCGCCGCCCCGGGTTCCGTGTTTTTAAGTGTTGGAAAGTCAGATGCCCATGATTTGGCCACTCCAAGAAATACGGCCAAAACCACCATGCGAACGATCATACGTTATCCCCAACAACAAATACCAAACGCTGGTGAGATAGCCAATCAAAACAGAACGGCTATGTAATACAAATCCAGATTGCAACCAACCATTTCAGGCGACACAGCATCGTCTGTCTAACCAAACACACTAAGTCACAAAGTATCACCCGAATTAGTTCAAGTTGTCTGCGCACCATGAAAATCTTATCAACACAATATGGACAAAAGAATCACAACCGGAGGCCGCGATATGAGGACCTGCACTTTTTTATGCGTCTTGGTATTCCTCTTGGAGGTCTCTAGCGCGTTCGGTCACTATATCAGGCCCGATCTGGAAACCATTCCTGTGGCCCGACTGACCAAAAATCTCGAGGAAAAACGTCGTCAAGATCCTGATAATGTTCAGGTCCATCTCAATCTTGCCCGTGCCTACGCCATGGCTTTCGCGAAAAAATCCGACGATATAAAAATCCGGCGTGGAAAAATCGACGATGGCGTATGGTTTGGTTTTGAACCCGCATTTGTTCCATTTGGTAAGCCCGTTCCTGCTCATGATCCCGAACAGGATAAACTTGCTCAATCGCACTTGAAACAAGCTATTGATTCCTACCGGATGGCGCTGAAGCTGCAATCGAAAAACCTGACGGCACAACTAGGACTTGCTTGGTGTCTTGAACAATCCGGAACCAAGGCGGAAGCGATTACCGCGTACCGTCAGGTCGTTGTCAATGGCTGGGCCACGAACAAATCCGCGCAAGTTGCTCCGCTGGGCGGGCATTTCATTACTTCCGAGGCTGCCGGTTATTTGATCCCACTCCTCGACCCGGTCAAAGACAAGCAAGAAATTGAATTACTGCAACAGCGCGTTGCCATGCTCAGTAAACTTCCACGACCAATCACCCCCATCGCCATACCGTTGCGCGACGGCCTTACTGCATCTGACATTCTCGATTCCCGCGCGCAAGTCGCGTTTGATGCCGACGGCACCGGTAGGCAAGCCAAATGGTCGTGGATTACGCGAGATGCCGCATGGCTGGTGATGGATCATTCCCGGAACGGAAAAATCACCTCAGCACTCCAGATGTTCGGCAGCGTGACATTCTGGATGTTCTGGGACAACGGCTATCAGGCACTTTCATCTTTGGACGACAATCACGATGGTGAGTTATCCAGTAGCGAACTGAACGGATTGGCGCTCTGGCACGATATCAATGGCAATGGCATCAGTGAACCTGGCGAAGTTCGTTCTCTAATTTCCTACGGAATTGTTGGTTTGACATGCAGAGCCGATGCCGGCGGCAATACACCGTACGCCGCGGCACAGTCGGTGTGCGGTGTTCGTTTTGCCAACGGTAGCATTCGGCCCAGCTTCGACCTGATACTCAACAGGCGCTGAACACGAGTCAGGCCTCCGACGGAAAGAATTGACTGCCTGGAATCAAACTAAACCCTGTGGTTCCAGGCCGACGCCATTCCAATCGCACTAAAGACTTATTAGTATATCCGTAATATTCCAGTTTAACCTGAACCTTCTGCCCAACTGGAATTGTTATCGCTGTGGTTGTATTAGTTGAAACAGTGCGATTAGCCGGATTGTTGATCCTCAAAACACCATTGACCCATAATCGAACACCATCGTCACTGATGGTTCGGAACAGGTAGTTTCCGGCCCCGACACCTTGCACCCAGCCGGTCCATCTGACAACAAATGGGCCGTTCGAAAATCCCGCAACGGGTGCTGAACCACGCCAATTAAAATTGATAGCGTTGTCAATCCTTGTGGTATTGGCAACGTTCTGGGTGGCAACGTCGAAATACTGGCCTCGCAATCCTTGCCCCAAGGTATTACCACTGTTCTGCGGCGCCAATTGGGCTGCCGGGACCACGGCAAATACCTTGCCAGGTCTGCGCCAATCGAGCCGTATCCGAGAGCTACCTGTCGCTTCAAAATAATCAAGCTGAATGGGAACACGTTGGCCCGCCGCCAGGTTGATTGATGTTGCTGTATCAAACGTGACCGCATGGGTCGTCCAGTTGTTGATGAGAACATTGCCATTCACCACCAAACGCACACCATCATCACTGTAAGTGCGAAATTGGTATTGGCCTGCCTCAATTGCCTGAATCCATCCAGTCCAGCGAACGACAAACCTGTCGGCTTGAATGACAGGGTGCGGAGAACCTGTACCCCAATTGAAATTGATCGACTGATCGACTCGTGCAATTTTAGGATTGGACAATCTTGCAATATCGAAGTATTGGGCTCGCAATCCGGCACCTGACTGAAAATCGTTATCGAGAATCGACAACGTAATCGCTGAATGGGTGGAATCAACTCTGTACCCGGAACCAGTCAGCAAGGTGACCACAACCTGCTCTGTCCCCTCTACCATAGCATCGTCAACCGGTATCAACTGAAAAGTTTTCGCCGTTTCTCCGTCCCCAAAATCAACAACACTTGGAAAGGCTAGGTAATCTGACGCGTCAGCGGTTCCGCCCACCTGCAAAGGCACCGAAAGTTGTCCTGCCACAGAACCAGACCTAAGAACGCGAATGGTCGCCGCGGCAGGCCCGTTCTCGCTGGCTCCCGCAGACGCCACTTCGATGGAAATCCGAGGCTGATAAAGGTCGCCAGTTGCCGCATCCAGAAGGGCCCGATATTTAGGCGCTTGTGATATCGGTTGCTCCATCGACTGCAAGGCGCCGAATGAACCGAATGACGATTCGTACAAACCACCGGTGAATGAAAACTGCAAAAACTCATTCAAACCAGCTTCCTGACAACCTTCCAGCAGGCGGGAATAAATTTCATACATGCGTGGATTACTGCCCGCGGCGAAAAAAGCAGGCTGATAAGGCCCATTCTGGCCATCTAGATGAGGGCCTCCCTCGTAGGCGACAAATTCAATCGACCGACCCAGAGTGTTGCTGTAATACGCGGCGAGTTGCTGGTGGTTCTTCATCCAGTTCACAGCAGTGGGAACAGACTGAACAAGCGCATCCATCACCTGATCAGTAGTGGCGGAAGCACTGAAACCGGCACGCACATCTTCACCGAGGTGTAAATAGGCCGAGCAGGAAACCGCGTCAAAATGTCCATCCATATGGCTGATAATTTGGTCGGCAATCCAACTGTTGGCCTGCTGTCCGGCGACCACGCGCACAAGCCTGTCTGATTGCCCCGCGAACACATCCGACCAAATATCAAAGTCCCGTTTGGTCTCCCTGGCCACGAAAGCCCACCTGTCTCCCTGCAAGTAGGCATTTTCCGAACGGGCCAATTGACTGGTCACCCATGGAAACACTTCAAATCCATATCCCCCATTCCATGTCTCGTTCGACCACTCCACATAAACTTTTCTGCCTGGTTCCAGATTATTCCGGACCAGTGTGGCGAAGTTGCGAACATAATCATCAGTAGCCATATGCGGCATGTTAACCCAGGCATTGGCGTCAATTTCGTTACATAATTCCACCATGTATTCAGGCGCCACTCCGTTACGGAATTCGCCGCTTTGCTGGGTGGCGTAATCGTATGGTCGACGATCCGACCAGTTCACCACATCGGTGGAATTAGTTTCGGCCCAATCCATAAATCTAATAGTGCTGAATGGGTTCAGTCGTTCGAGAAACCGCGGATGAAATGGAGAAAAGGAAGCTCCCGGTTGCCAAACCTGACCTGAAAACTGCTGCCCATTGTTATCTGGCAGCCAAACATGTATGTCACGGATTGGGTCGACGGAACTCATTCCAGCCACCTTCATATAAATGCCGGCGGAATCTGGTGAAACATTCAACATGGCATAATGGGTGCCGTTGGCCATGGTTCCTTCTTCAACGGCATTTGCGGCAAACCCCCAAGAAACATCTCCCTCTCCCTTCCACTCCGCACGATAAGTGCCTACCGGGTAGCCGGCACCAATATCGCGAAACATGAGTGTTCCCAACCGCTGCTCCATTGGTTGGTTTTGGCTGTTATTCCAATGATTAAGTTGGGTGGGCCACCCCTTGGCATCGACATGAACAGTGCCGCCTCCTTCCCACGATTCCTGACCTGTGACCGTGTTGTATGCATGACTGATCCATGGCCTCGAAGCTTTGAAGGCATCGGTGAATGACCAAGCTGGGCTCCAGTCCACCACCGATTCGAGGTTCATGCCTACAAGAGGATTGCCAGCAGGAACGATTCTTCCTTCCAGAAATTCAACAGAAAGTTCCTTTGACCGACGGTTGAAAGGTGCGCGCTGTCGTGTTGAAGCATTACCTTGCTCGACAATACGAACCATGGCGAGCCACATACGCTTAGGCAAGTTACGGACAACAAACTCCAGCATGCTGTTACCTCCACCACCGGCAAGCTCATGATCGTCTGTGGAAATAAAGTTCACGCTGGTACTAAAAGCAAACAACTCAGGAAAAACTGCGACGGAAAAGCAGCAAATTTCCTCAAATTGCAAACCACAACTGAAATCAAACCCCTTGCTGGAAGTTTTCGTGAAGGTGTACCCCCTTATTCCCATGAAACTGTAGGATGAGTAAGGATTCACTTTCCTCTCGGGTCGCCCCATGACCGCGTCCGCATCTCCTGAAACTGGTTCACAACGCCTTCGCTTGGCGCATTTCTCGGATATTCACGTCAATTTGAACCATTACGGGTGGAGCCTTCCCGATCTCTTCAGCAAGCGTGTCGCGGGATGGGCCAACCTCCGCCTGGGCGGTAGAGCGTGGCGATTTCGGCATGGCGAACAAATTTTGCGGGCTTTTGCCAACGACCTCAGCACCACTAACCCAGACCACATGGTGTTTTCGGGCGATGCAGGATGTTTGGGAACTCCGGGCGAATTCGATCTGGCCACGCAGCGACTAGGTTCTTGGCTGAACCATCCCGGTGTTGCAGTTCCGGGAAACCACGACCATTTGATCCAACGCGATGTCAAAGCACGGAACTTCGAAACCCGCTTCGCCCCATGGTTGGTAGGCACGCGACCCACCGAAAACACCGACTATCCATTCGTGCAACAAGTAGGCGGGTGGTCGATTATTGCCGTCAATTCCTCGGCCCCCACGCGCTTTCCGTGGGATGCGCGCGGGCGCGTGGGAACCCAGCAACTTGAGCGCCTGAAACTGCTGTTCGACAGCCTCGATGACAGGCCGCGTCTTATGGTCACGCATTATCCTGCGTTGCTCAAAGACGGAAACCCGGAATGGCGCTCCCGTCGGCTAATCGATCTCGATCCGCTGATGCGCCTTGTCGAAGAAGGCAAAATCCGCGCTTGGCTTCATGGCCACCGCCACGGTGCCTACCACTTACCACCAGCACCGGGCAGGCCATTTGCCCTTGTCTGCGCCGGAAGCGTCACGCAGACCAGACGCTGGTCGTATGGGGCGTACGATCTCACACCGACTGTTTTCCGCGGGGAACGTAGACGTTACAATCCCGATACAGACGCGTTTGAAACAGGCGAACGGTTTGAAATGCCTCTCGTCTGATCACTACTTTCATCTCCTGGGAACGGGAGAACGTATGCACTCGGCAGACCTGCCTCGCGTGACATTGCCAGGTGCCCGCTTGCGGCAGACTCTGGATGTTGTTGCCATCGCCTTGCTGGTGGCCTCTTCAGGTCTTGCCTGGATGCAGTCTTCTCTCACCGCGACACCGGCAACAAACCAACCACTATGGCTCATTGTTGATGTCAGCCGGTCTATGCTGGCCGGGACTCCTTCCCGGATGGATCTGGCACGGACAGGAATATCCATTTGGTTAGGCAAACATGGCAACCGCCTACCTCGCCCCACCGGCTTGATTGTTTTTGCGGCCCATGCCCATGTGGTGCTCTCGCCCACCACAAACTCGAGACTCATTGGCTCGCAAATTGCCCGGCTTAACCTTCTGGCAGAGCTGCCCGAGCTAGCACCCCGGCAAGGAGATCGCTCTGGAACCAATCTGGCCGCCGGCTTGATGCTGGCCCAAGAATGGTCACAGGGCGCCACAACAACCACTTGGTTGTTCAGCGACGGCGATGATCCGGCTTTTCAATCCGCATCCGCCACAACACCACTGGCCAGCCGTGCTTGGCTGGTTGGTTCCACAGAAGATAGCCACGTTATTCCCAATACGGATCCTCCCATCAAATCAAAATCGATGCCTGAATTGGTCAACTCTTATACTGTTATGGCCAATACAACGCTTGCCGGGGAGCGCCCTCCCCAACTGCCCATGCTTGACGCGCCAGTCACAGTTGCCGCCCATCAGGCACTACCTTCATGGCTGGCACTCCTAGCTGTTTTCTCCCTGCTGCTTGCCGCCATTCCTCGAAGGCTGGCTCCTGTGTTGCTGCTTGGAATTGCCGGATGCGGTGGAAAAACCGATGCGGAAACAGCCCGAGAAGGACAATTAATGATATCACAGGCCCGTCAGCTTCCCGCCTCGGAGAGGGGAGCCTTGCTGCGGGCTGCCGAGGAAAAATTGCGGGCATCGATGCGCGCACCGGGCACCGCCACCACAGATCGACTGCGCGATCTGGTGATCTGCCTACTGGAGCAGGCACAGAGCGAACCTCCCGATTTGAAGGCGGCATCTTTAGCTGCTGAAATCGCTATCAGGCTTCCGCCCGAATTAGGCCCCCCCCTGCGGGCACGAGCCCGCTGGCTAGCATCGCAATCATCGCACAGGCAGAATCAAGAGCAGGGATCCGATGGGCCTTCCACCTCTGAAGGCAATGGAGATCAACCGGGAGATGCCATTGATCCATCCAGCCTGTCGCCATCCAGACAAGCCGCCTCTGCAGCCGATGCCACCAACGAACTTCCTGGTGCAGGCCGATTGCCCGTGGTTGCAGATTCCGCCATTCCCCAAAACCTGACTCCCGACGAAGCCATGCGGTTGCTGGCTGCAGCGTCTCGCCGCCTGACACCGCCTTCCCTCCCGAAGCGCCCCAAGCCACCCACCGGAGTTCCCGATTGGTAATGCTGGCACTGAACATGCTGATTGTCGCTGCGGGCCAGCCTTCAACCGATATTCCTACGGGCGATATCCACGGATTGATGCGTCTGGAGGCACCTCATCCACAGGTTGGCATGCCAACGCGACTGAGTATCAGCATGCGGAACCACACGCCCGGTGGCGCAGTTCCTGCCCGCCCGGAATTGCCTCCGGAATTTTTCACGGGGCCATGGACCATTGAACCTGCTGAAGATGCCAATGGATCATATTTTTGGACCATGGTTTTCAATCAAACGGGTCAATTCACCCTCCCCGATATCCCGATCATGTTTCACCGACCGGAAAAGGCGTTGCGGCCAACGGGTCCCATGCTGCGGTTTATCGATGGCATACGCGTTGTGGTGGCAAGCCAAGAAGACACCAGAGCCTTGGCTCCGCCCAGTTCCCAACCGGTGGCCCACTTCCTTGCACTGGTATGGCTGGCAACTCCCGCGTGCTGGATTGCCTGGCGATTGACGATGTGGTTAACGTGGCCGGGAACGCGCGAGGCCTTGCGGGCCAAACTGGCCGATTACGGTTTACCACCGGGCCGTCACTTGCCAGACCAAATCAGTGTTTTTTGGTCCAACAAGGGGTGGCCCATGAACAGGATTCACCGGGCGATTCACGAAAATGGGCCATGGCCCGATCCGCGACCACTGCGCGCGTCAGCCGGCTGTTTTTGGATTCTTTGGTTGGCTATGGGCGCGCTGTAGCATGGAATATAGATGAGGCACCCACCAGATGATGGAGATCTTTTACACAGATCACTATGTTCTGCCGCTTCCACCCGGCCATTTTTTCCCCATGGAAAAGTACCGGCTGCTGCGGGAAAGAGTTGCCGCGGAATTGCCCGGCATGCGCTGGACAGACCCGCCCTGCGTGCACATGAACGACCTGCTGTTGGCGCACGATTCAACCTATGCTGCCCGGGTGTTGAATGGAACCATGTCCGACGCCGAGATTCGACGCCTAGGTTTCCCATGGTCGCAAGCTCTGGTTGAACGCTCCTTGCGATCCAGTGGAGCCACGCTGGAGGCGTGCCTGTCGGCACTAACACATGGCATTGCCGTGAATCTGGCGGGCGGCACACACCATGCGTTTCGCGACGCTGCAGAGGGTTATTGCCTGTTCAACGATGCTGCAATCGCTGCCCTTTCAATGCTGAAACACCAAAAGGCGCGGCGCATTTTGATAGTTGATACCGACGTGCATCAAGGAAACGGCACAGCATCGATATTGGCACATGAACCACGCGCCTTCACCTTTTCCATTCATGGCGCTCGCAACTTCCCGTTGCGTAAGGAAGTCAGCGACCTCGATATCGCCTTGCCAGATGGTTGCGGTGATTCAGAATACCTGCAGGAATTGGAGCGAGGATTGGTAGACTCGTTTGAACGTTCCCGCCCGCAATTAGTGATTCATGTTTCTGGCGCCGACCCGTATCACGATGACCGTATCGGCCGTTTGGCCTTAAGCAAAGAAGGGCTGGCACGCCGCGACGCACTGGTCTACCAACATTGTCGTAAGCATGGATGCGCGGTTGCGGTCTGCATGGCGGGTGGTTATTCACGCACCGTGAGCGACACAGCAGAAATTCATGCGACAACCGCGAAAACCGCTTATGAAGTCATTGGGCTTTGAACATTAAAAAGAACAGGGCATGGAATTGTCCAACAATTCCATGCCCTCAATGTTTACATACAGACAAAAGGGTTATTTCTTCTGCTGCATTTCCTTTTGCATGGCGCGCTCTTCGTCGTCAGCCTTGTCTTGCGACTGATTCTGCTGCTTGATCAGATCGTCTGTTACCTTGGGCACTTCGATTTTAGCATCGCCGCATCCAAGCAGGAAAAATGAAAGAGCCATTACTGGGAGAAACCGGATCATTTCTAAACTCCTTGAAATAATTCCCTTAAAATCAGTCAGCGTTAACTGTTTCACCAAGGTTGCGGCTGCACGTGGCAATCCAAGCAGCCTGGGTGAGACCAAAACGGAAACCACGAACCGAACCATCAGACATCAGGCCAACAAGGCCACCCGTGTGAGGGCCACCAAACTGCTGGTTCCAAATGGTTTGGTTGGCACCAGTGGCACTGACATGAGCAGGTGCTTCACTGTCTGGACGGGGAGTTCTGTCAATGGTACGGCTAGGTGCCGTGGGTGGAGCCTTGGCGCCGCCGTTGTAACGATAGGTAAAGGTGCCACCAGCCTGACGTACCACGCATTCATCCCAACCCGCATTGCACCACACTTCGTTATCGCCACCATCGGCGCCGTTGGTGTAGTTGGTTGGGTGGAGCCATTTTTCTGCAATCAACAGGGTGTTGGAGGTTCCATCCAAGAAGTCCGCAACGCGCAGGGTGCCTGCAGTCGAATTCATAACCGCACCGTCAACAATGCCGCTACCTGCGCTCTTATCTGTTTCCGATGGGGTACCGTTGACAAAATTGGTACCTGAGTTACCGTTGTAGTCGCAGCGCGCTGTGCCATTAATCAGGGTTGGAGCGCGACGGCTTGGGCAGTAGTAGGTCTTGGTTGCGGTGGCATACAACGTGGCGCGGCTTGGCGTTTTGAAAAGTGCTTCCTGTTCAATGTAAGGAAGAATCTGATAGCGCCAGTTGTAACCATCGCGGTTTTCCATGGTGCCAGCGGCATTAAGTGTTGTCACATTCTGATCGTTCCAGTTGCAGCAAGTTTGCCATGGTTGCCCTGTGGGCCTTCCGTCCTGTCCGCCCTTGGGGAAGTTGCCGTAGGCGCTATGGAAATTGTGGTAGGCCAAACCAATCTGCTTGAGGTTGTTTTGGCATTGGGCGCGGTTGGCTGCTTCGCGCACTTTTTGTACCGCGGGCACCAACAAGCCAATCAGAACAGCAATAATGGCAATAACGACGAGCAATTCAATCAGCGTAAATGCAGAACGCTTAGGTTCCTTGAATATCATGAGTGATCTCCAGGGTTGCCGGTGGAATAACACGACGACACGACTCTAATTCAATAGATGAGAGAACCACCGCACAATCAGAAAGTTCCGACACAATCACCGATTAACCGAATCATCTTCTCATCCTCATTAATTCCTAACAATTCGGCGAACTGATTACTAAATCGAGATGGATTCAGCTTGTTGTTTTCTTTGCGCACCAGAAAAATCGCCCTGATTCCAATAATTGTGAGCAAGCACTACCACAGCCTGCATCGTTTTTGATGATGCGGGCACCTTTTTATCAAAAAAACTCGCCTGTTTGAGACGCTTATTCCCGAATCTCGGCACCCTTGTGTGCGTCGTCGCGGGGTTCGCCAACACCTGTCGGCATTTTTTCAGGCAACTTCAATTGCACCACCGTACCCCCAGCAACAACTTCTACAACACCTAATTCCATTTCCAGATTGGATTTAGAACCATCACTGGCTGGGTGGTACACGGCGCGGTAACTTCCAGCTGGAACTCCCGGCTCAATTTTGGACTTCCCCGAAGCGCTCGTGCGGTCGGTCATTCCCCGAAACGCACCGTCACGGACTGACGCGTTGATTGTCATCGCCACCCCGCCAGGTTGCTCTGGCAAGAAAATCAGTCCGCCTGAGGCCACAGGCTTGCCTTCACGGGTGACAGTTCCCGATAGTTCATGCAAATCAAGATGGGTGAATTCACCGCAACCAAACCCTGCAACCAGCGCACACGCCGCAAGAATTACGCGCTTCATTCTGATTTCCCCCAGAATTCTATTCCCACCTTCACCAAGATTTTGCGATCTTCACCCAGAACTAAGTAGGCCGCGTGAAGTGGAGATGAATAAACTGTGAAATCAGGCCTGCTGTGACGATTCTCTCAACAAGCGCGCAGAATGCACCGGTGGCACAGGGTTAACATGAAGGCCTCCACCACACTCAAGACCAGCAATTCCAGTCAGCCTAGGCAGCAACTTCAACACGAAATGATGCGTCTCCGCTTCGCATGGCGCTGGCCCGGCCAGAACCAAGTTGTATGCCGCACCCGGCACCAAACGCTCCAAACTGCGAAGGACATGCAATAACCCCAATGCCAACGCCCGATAAGCAGTTGCAGACGGATAACCATGGTCTTGCGGCACAAACCATGTCTCGTGCGCGAAACGGGGTGCGGGTGGACAAAACGCGCAGCCCTGCGAGGAATCGAAAATCACACGGCGGCCCGATTGCCGAGCACGGCCCATTAAATCGCACACCAAGCAACGCCCTGTCTTTAATTGATATCTGGCGCGCCGCCGCTCTTCTGCGCCCATCAATGGGGGCACCATATTCAGGCCAATAGCCTGCGCGTGCTCGTGAACCAAACTGGCGCCGGCATTGGCACCGCAATTCTTAAAAACCAAGGCCCTAGATATGCCGGGCATGATTGAAATATCACGCAAACGCTGAAAATAGACACCTATAAGATCTGTCACGCCATCGGCATCCAGATCCACCAGACGCTGGCCATGGCGGGGGGTTTCAATAATGACCTCATGAACCCCACAGGCAGCACCAGCAATCCCCATTCCGCTGGATGCAACAGCAGGAAACCTGTTCGGTACCACGCGAACGGTCCAGTCAGAATCGTTTGCCCGGCTCGTTTTGCTGCGAATGGCCGAGATTTCCGGCGGGGTCTGGTTTTCACGGCCGGCACAGAACGGGCATTCGCCATCGTCAGGAATTGGCACGGGGGCAGAAAAAGCACCGGGTCGGGCAGCGCGACCGGGGGCCAGAATAACCCGCGCCCCGGTAAGCGGGTCGCGCATGAGGCGTGGAACCATCAGCGCCTCCACTCACGATTCAGCAATGCCCAGCTTCCAGTCAAAGCCGCAAGGCCCACGGACCACAACACGAGGCAAGAAAGGGCAACCTGCCTTAGGTTGGGAATATTCGCAGGGTCTGGATCCAGCAACTCCAGGTAAGCATTCAAAGCCCACCCGTGCGGAGTGAACAGAGCCAGCCAACGAGTGCTTTCCGGAAAAAGCTCGCGCGGCAGAATACACCCACCCAAAACGGCGGCAACCAATGCTGGCAGGGCTCCTAGCAAGGCCACCTGCATTTCCCCGCGCGCAATGGCCGCAACCAGCAGGGCCAAGCCCGATGCCGCCACCGATACCGATAATAGCAATGGAATCAGTACCGCCAGACGCGCTCCAGGCGACCAGCTTTCAGGTCCAAAACGCATGCCAAATACAGCCCATCCTGTCGCAAATAACAACGCGTTCTGCACCAAGCTGACCAGAACCACCGGCAAAAATTTCCCCCAGACCAAACCTGCCGGGCCCAAAGGCGACAAGCGCAAACGCGTGAGCGTTCCATGGGTGCGCTCCGTGACCAAAATCGACCCCACAAGAAGCACAATCAGGAATGCGAAAAGAACACTCTGGGCAGGCACCAAGATCTGATAACGGGCAGCACCCCGGTTAAGCCAACCTTTGCCCGCGGTATCGAGGTAGTTGACTTCACTCACGGTGCCCGAGCCTTTGCTTCGGGTAAGCGCGGCCCATGTTTTCCCCAACAAGTCGTAACGGGCAAACTGTTCGGTAATGGCTCCCTGAACTCCTTCTCCGGCGCGCGCCCTGTACGAGCGTTCCAATACCGGATCGCCGCCGGAGCCCAAATGCAAAAGCTCGCTGAGGTTGACTTTCCCCCCCTTGAAGACAGGCCGAAAAACGGGGGGTACAGGCAAGACCACGTTGCGCGCCAATATTTCAATAAAGTCCGGATCGCTCAGCCGTTCGAACGCCTTGCCAATCATGTAAGGCAGCACCACGCGCAAAAGACTGACCTGCCCGACCTGTTCGACAAGGCTGGCAGTGGCGATTTGCCGCGGATCACGCAGCACCTCCACGCCCACACGGTCGAGGTGCACGCCATCGCGATGAAAGGGATTGATGCCATCGGGCAGGAAACTACAGGCTTTCAGGCGATCTGAAAAATCCTTTCCCAGCACCATGACAGCGGCTCGTTCATGGCGGGCCACAAGATCGCGCGCTGTTTCAATATCTGGTATTATTTCCACGCGAATGCCTGTTGTTTCCAAAAGGTCATCGCGCACCAACTTGGCGAAGCTCTTCCCCAACAGCCCGGTTCCCTGATCAAGATCGACAATGCTCACCCTAACGCGGTCGTCCGCGCGCGTGCCGAATCCCTCGCCCAGAAGGGCTCCAAGAACGGCAATAAAAAGCGCTGGCATGGCCAGTAACAGCAACAGGGCGCGCCTGTCGCGCACCAATAGCATTAATTCCTTGCGGGCCACGGCCAGGAATATCGATCGCTTAAAAAACTCAACCATCGCGCATGCCCCGCCCTGTCAGGCGCAGGAATACCGATTGCAGATCGGCAGGCCGCACCACCAGCCGTTCTGGTCGCACGCCGTGCGCCAATAGCGTTTCCACCATCATGGTTGCCTTTCCTGCCGGATCGAGGCACTCCACCACAAAGCCGTCGTCGGTGTTCAGCCAATGCCCAGCCGTCTTTTCTGCCAACAGTTGGGCCAGCGGATCCGGCACTTTGGCGCACGTGGCGGAGACACTACCAGGTTGTTCAGCCAACAGCACATTCAAAGCCTCGCAGGCAATGATCTGTCCATGATCCATAATGGCCAGCCTTGGACAAAGCGCTTCGACTTCTTCCAAATGATGGCTTGTATAAATAATTGTGCGTCCTTCGCGATGAAGCGCTTTTATCCTGTCGAACAGCAAAGCTCGCGATTGCGGATCGACTCCCACTGTGGGCTCATCCAAAAACAAAATTTCTGGGTCGTGTACTAACGCGACAGCCAAGTTCAAGCGCCTGAGCATGCCCCCCGAGTAGGTGGATGCTGCTCTTTGCGCCCACGGCAAAAGTCCCAAGCTCTCCAGAATGTGCGTGGCGCGCAGTTCGAGGCTTTCACCGTGCAAGCCATAAAGCGAACCAAAGAAACGCATGTTTTCCATGCCTGTTAGGGCACCGTAAAGGGCCGTTTCCTGAGGTGCCAAGCCTATCCTTGCGCGCAAGTCTGAGCGATTGGCAGACAGTGGCTGTCCATCCAGAAGTACCAGACCCGATGTCGGCAATCTCAAGCCGGTAAGCACTGAAACCAGCGACGTTTTGCCAGCACCATTGGGCCCCAAAAGGCCCAAAAGTTCGCCACGTTGCACACGCAAAGAAACACCTCGCACGGCTTCGTGGCCGGTGCGTATGTTGCCATGAACCAACCGAATATTTTCCGCATTCAGCACGTTCGTCCCTCTTCTCATCATATCTTAGCCAATATGAAGTAATCTGGAGGAGCCCTACCCCTTCAGGCTATCTTCGCCTGTTGAAATTCCTTTCCATAGGAGCGTCGAAATGATGCGGTCAGCCTTTGCCCTTTTGGGTGGCCTCATGGCCACTGGTCTGTTGGGTGCGCAGGAACCATCACCCCGTCCACGTGAAGAACCACGGCCAGAAGGCCGACGCGACAATCCTCCCATGCC
>CAMCLK010000062.1 GCA_945875585.1 Candidatus Kuenenia stuttgartensis
ATCGCCGTTACCTGTTTCCTTGACCCAGTGCCAGTCGTAATGCAGGCGCTTGCGCTTGGGAACCACCTTTTCAGCGGGCCCACACCAGAGATCGAAATCGAGCCCTGCGGGAATAGGTGCTTCAGTATCTACCAGACCAATGCTGTCGCGGCGACGGTAGCAGATGGCGCGTGCTTCGGTCACTTTCCCGATTTTGCCGCTTTTTACAAATTCCAAAGTCTGGCGCATGCCCGGCATGCTGCGGCTTTGAACGCCCATTTGGCAGATACGGCCAAGCTTGCGGGCCCATTCGGTAATCACCCGGCCTTCGCGCACATTGTGGCTGCACGGTTTTTCAACGTACACATCCTTGCCGTTCTGCATGGCCCACACGGCCATGACAGCGTGCCAATGGTTGGGCGTGGCGATGGAAACAGCGTCGATATTCTTGTCTTCCACAAGCTTGCGAACGTCTTGCACATAGCGGGGTGGTTTGGCAAGGTTTTTGAATTTGGGTTTCAGCTTTTCGTAGGCGGCAGGGTCGCAATCGCAGATGGCAACAAGGTCGCAATCGGGGTTATTCAGCCATTCGGAAACATGGCTGCCACCCTGTCCATTCACGCCAATCACGGCCACGCGGATTTTGTCGTTGGGGCCTACCTTGCGCGTCTGGATAGGTTCCGCAGCTGATGCAACAACACCAGTGGCCAGTGCCGCGCTTGCTGTTACCAAAGCCTGTTCAACGAAATCGCGCCTGTTGAAGTGTCGCACCGTAAACTCCTAAGCCTGTTCTGTGGATCGTTATTCTTACCATTCAACCAGATTATGTACCACGATCTATAATGCCGGTCCACACCCTGCTCAAGGTTGATGATTGCGCATGCCAACGCTGCCTGCCAGGCCATGAACCGCCTTGGCAATGCGTTCCTCGGCATCAGGGCCCCAGCGGAATGCCGGTCGGCCATATTCGAACAGGAACGCCCCGCCCTCGTAACCGCCTTCATCCCATACCCGACGAGAAGGGATGTAGGCGATCATGTCGTCGGTATAGCCACAGACCCAAGTGTTGGCACCAAATTCGCGTTTGAAGCGTAGCGCGTAATCCACCACGGTTTCGGCACCCATGCCAACCAAAAGCGTGTCGGCACCAAGCTTCCACGCATGAAGTGGATAGGGATACGATCCAGAAAATTTTTCACCCGCGTCCAGTTTGGCAAGCATGCGCCCTGCCCAACGCGCCCGAATGGCATGGGAATCCTGCGTGAGCGACTTGAGTTCGTTCCGGCTGACCACGTTCAGGTACGGCAGGTCGGTCAGTTGGAAGGCTGTGCTCAGTGCCGGCGCGATGGGCTTCAGCGGTTGCCGCAAGGCTTCTTCCACCGCAGTGGCCAGACGTAGTCCATAGCTTCGGCAGAGATCCACTGTGCGCCTTGGCAGTGGATTTTGGTCGCCACCACAGGTGTTCACGAAAAGCGCCATGGTGCCCGGATGCGATTGTTCGAGAAATTCCTGGGCAAAGCCGGGGTAGTCACCACAGATTTTGGTGAAGCTCAGTGTGGTCGGGTGGCAAGCATAACCAAATAGCACCGCGTCGAGTTTGCCATCGGGGCGTGTCACAGTCAAAATGGGTACGGTATGGTCTACAGGGCCTTTCAGTGGCTCGCCGCGCGCCAGCATGCCAGGCACCTCGGGCTCTTTGTTATTGCGGCGATTCACCGCGAATGTGGCTTTTCCCTCTCCGGAGTTCAACGCCCCCGGAGCCAGCCGCGACAACGCCTCGGCAACAACCTTCACGCAACGATCGACCATCTGGCTGGTGTATTCCTCGACCAACGCAACTTGCTCTGCCTCCACGGGGTAATAGTCAACAAGGTCGTCACCTAACCGTGGGCCACAATGGTTATGTGAGAAGGTGAACATAATGTGGGATCGTTCTAGCTGATGGTCCTTTTTCAGCCGGTCGAACACCCGGTCGCTCATCGATTTGGGCACACCCTGAAAATCGCTGGTAAGCAGGACAGCGCGTTGCCCCTTGGGGTCTTCCAAAGCCATGGCTTTCACCCAAATATCGTGAATCTTGCCATCGGGCACGCGTTTAGAGCCGTACCCTGCCAACCAGACGGCTTTGTCTGGGGTAATGATGGCCTTGGCCAAGCCGACTTTCCAGCTAGGTGCAGAAGTGGGTGTCTGCCATGCCAGACCAATGGCGGCGGCCATCACAATACTGGTGACGGTCAATGCCGCGCAGCGCAGAGCGTGGTTCATGCTTAGGTCTCTCCAGAATTCACCGATTGTATTTGAGTTTGGCCAGAAAGAGGTCGTTACTACCGCGGTTGACCAGTGTGTGGGCACCGAAATTGGCATTGCCGCTGCAAGCACCCGATAAGTAGAGGTCTCCGTTTTTATCTGAGACAATGGCATAGGCATGGTCGGTGCCTTTGCCCTCTACTTGCGCGAACCATCCGGGCGAGCCATTGCGGTCGAATGAAACAACAAAAATATCGGAACTGGCTGACGCGTTTCGCGCGATTGCGCCGAACTCTACTTGTCCCGTAAACGAACCGGTGAGAAATGCGTTGCCCCGACCATCGTGGGCGATACCAAGCCCATAGTCGATTTTTGGGCCGCCAGCTGACCAGGTCCACAACCGTTTGCCAGTGGTATTGAAACTGGTGAGTAGCAGGTCCTGATCACCTTGGCTGATAACAGTGCGATCCTGAAGTTTGAGGTTGGCCTTGAACATACCCGAGGCCCAGACGTTTCCCTTATTATCAGCAGTGATCTCGTGGATCATGGCATTGGTGCTGCCATGCCCGTCGTGAATCCATTCAGCATTTCCGTCGTTAGTGAATTTGATTACCAAAATATCGTGGCCGGTATTTCGGCCATAATCTTTGCTGGCGATACGGCCCGCTCCGTTGCTTGAACCACCCACATAAATATTTCTAGCGTCATCGACAGCGATACCATGGCCTGAACTGGACCCCGCGCCAGATGCTACCTGACTCCAAAGGATTTTTCCCACGGAGTTGAGCTTCAGACAAAAAACACGCGCGGATCCTATTTCTCCAAATCGCTGGCCATCGATGGTTCCCATGCCAGCTTGCGCCCCGGTCACAACAATATCGCCAGCCATGTCGACGGCAATACCATGGCCATAGTCGTACCCAGTGCCACCGGCAGTTTTGAGCCAAAGCAAATTGCCTTGGTTGTCGTAGCGCGCGATGAAAATATCGTAATCACCAGCTAGGGTCGGCTTGAAGGTTCCAAAGGTGGCGTCTTCGCTTTGGAAATGTCCGGTGACCGACACGAAGCCTTGATTGTCGGTGGCCACGGCGTACCCGCGGTCGATTTTCGACCCGCCGCCAGAACGAACCCAAAGAAACTCGCCTTTGGGACTCACCTTGGCAACAAAGAAATCCATCTGGCCCTTGCCGGTGAGGGTGTGCTTGCCGAACGTTGCTTCTCCCGTGAATTCACCCGTGATTAAGATATTTCCATGTGGATCAACGGCGATACCGCGTGTCTTGTCGTGCAGTTTACCGCCGGCGGAAACAACCCACTCGAACGTAGGAACAGGTGTGGGTTCACCCGCACGAGCAGCGGATGAAAGAAGCGCGATCAGCAGGCAGAAGAGACTAGATGAAAATTTCATAAGTGGTTCCTCCGGGTCTTGGTTTATCGTGAGAGCTTGTCGAGCAGATTGCGGGTGATGCGGGTCACCGTAGGGTCGTTGCCGCGCAGGCCGTGGGCCCAGTCGGTTGTTCCCGCGGTTACAACCGTGCCTCCTCGTTGGTGGATGCCGAAGACAGCATTACCTGTACGGCCCTTTTCCCAGCGATCGTAGAATTCACAATCGTTGGGGTGCCATCGGGCTGGGCAGGTGGCCAGCACCTGCATGGTGGTTGGTGTTCCGTCTTTGAAAGAAGGTGTTGGCATACCATCTTTCCAGGTCAATTCGCAACCATCGCATTCATAACCCACAACGGTGTCTTTGGCACCAAACGTTCCGCCGCGCTTGAGATCAGTTCCTTCAAACAGCCAGTGTTCCGGCCTGTGGACTGTGAATTCGGCAGGTTCAGTCATGAATTGGCCATGGCTTTTGCGGTATCCGCCCCAAAGGAAACCGACACCAGTCATGGTGTTTTCCGGGCGCGCCGCTAAATGGTGGCTCCAGAGGGAACTGAGCAACCGGTGCTCGCCTTTGTCTAAGAATGGGTCGAGAGTGTGTGCCTGTTTGAAGCAAACAAGTGCCCGGCCATTTTCCTCGGATCGCACCTGCCAGCAGCAGGTGTTGCCACTCAGGAAAGCAACGTTCCCTCCGTTAGCGGTGTACTGTTCGATGGCATTGCGCATGCCTGCGGACCAGTATTCATCGTGTCCGACACTTAATACAAGCTTGTAACCTTTCAGCAGGTCGGGGATCTGTTCCAGATCGGAATTAACTGCATAGTCGATGCTGTAACCAGACTTTTCTGCCCATGCCACGAACGGTTGTTCCCATTGCATAAATTGTGAAGTGATGGGCCTGTTGAATGAAACGCGTTGGCCCTGCACTTTGTCACGACCGTTGTACGCATAGAGGCTATACCCGCCCCAATTTGTGTAGGCATTGTAAGTGTTGGTGGAGAGTTGCAGAAGGATGCGGTTGCCTGAGCCGGGTCGCGCTGAACGCACAACAAACCAAGCCTCACCCGACGCTGGTTTGCCATCTGCGAGCGTGGTATCAATTTTGGCGATGTAGTAGCCCGACTTCCAAGTATTTGGCACTTTGACGGTGGTGGCCACGGGCCAATCACAACCGTGCGATGACGCAATTGCTGGCACGGCCGGGAATGGTGCCGCAAACGGTTCACCCTTCCAAACCGACTCCCGTGTTCCGGCGACGCGGAAAACCTCCATCTGTGCCTTAGGGCCTTGGGAGGCAATATGAAATTGAATGGTATCGCCGGGTTTGTAGCTCAGACTATTGGTGTAGGCTTCGACGGGTTTGCGGTCTTTCACAGCCATGGCTTTGGGGAGCAATGGGCGGAGCACAGCTTCAAATGCGTCGGCATGCTGGGAAAAACCAAGGTCTGTTGGGTGTGAATTGTCGACCGTGCCATCGCCATCGGCAGCCAATAGCCGGTCTCCCGGTAGGTAGTGCAAACCGGAAGCCCCTGTATCGACCAATTTTCGATATGCCGACCAAAGTGCCGCTCGGCTGCTTTCATTGCGTTGTCGATTGCTTTCCACCAAGGCGGCATTTGAGTACGAACGATCTTCAACCAGCACGATGGGGGTATGCGGGTGGGCGGCACGCAACTGCTTCACCAATGGTTCTGTTCGGGAAGCTACTTGCGCGGCATCCATATTGGGCAGGCAGTCGATCACATAAACAGAGGCATCAATCTGGGCCATAAACCGGCCTACCTCGGTTTTCATGCGTCCGTTGCCGGAAAAGCCCAGATTCACAACGGGAACTCCCAGCCTTCTACCCAAAATGGCCGTGTGCACCATCCCTGGTCGCGAGGCGCATCCTCCTTGGGTGATGGAGGTTCCATAAAACACCACCGGCTTTTCCCGCCCCGCTGGATATGCAGGTGCTTTTTCAAGCGACTTACCCTTGCCAATACCGATCGATACAGCAGAAACGCCGTTATAAAGAGGCAGATAAACCATGAATTCGTGCTTGCCAGCGGCGTAACCGGACCCAATCGAAGCTGTGTTTTCCTTGCCCGATGGGCGGCCTGCGCCTAGCCATCTCCACGTACCGTCTTTGGGCGACCGCATGTAAAGATCTAGGCCACTGACACCTGTTGCAGGCATGTGAGGCATGGCCAGATTGGCCGATGTCAGCGTCCACTTCGCATGAATCTCTGGCGCGTCTGTGACAAACCGGGCGCATAATCCGGCCGACTGCCGGCTTAAATTCCAAACGTCGGCACGCACCACCCCCTCAGCCTGCGCCGGGAGGCGATCGAAGGGTGCCTTCACATCAGCAAATGCTTGCCCCTCTAGGCCTACCAGTTTCAGGTCGTACCAAACCATTGCGCCGTTGGCATCTACTATGGCTTTGGCCGGGTCGATGGTCTGGGATTGTGCCGCGCATCCGTCAATCATCAAGGCTGCGAGCAAAATCCATTGCATGCGCTGGTGGCTGTTCATGGGGTTCCCTTGCTGTGTTGGGCATGGGTAGTAGCGGTGAAAGCGTAACACGACTGTAATGCCATGGGGCATGCATCGGCAACAGTCTGTTGCGAACCTATACTGAGTATTGGCGCTTTGAACCGAGCCACCAGGAGCACGACTCTTGACCCCAGTAGCCATGACCATTGCAGGATCGGACCCATCGGGTGGGGCAGGCCTTCAGGCAGACTTGAAGACTTTCCATCAACACGGAGTTTATGGAACCAGCGTGGTGACATTGCTCACCGTCCAGAACACCCGCACGGTGTTGGCGGTGGAAATCCTCAAACCCGATTTTGTAATGGCCCAGCTCGATGCGGTGCTGGCCGATATTCCTCCGCGCGCAGCCAAAACAGGTGCGCTTGGTAATGTCGAAGTGATTTCTGCTATTGCGGATCGCGCGAAGGGCTTCAACTTTCCGCTGGTGATCGATCCGGTCATGGTCAGCAAGCATGGCGTGCCTTTGTTGGCGCCCGAAGCCACCAAGGCGCTTATCGACCATTTGCTGCCCTGCGCCTTTCTGATCACGCCCAATCTTGCGGAAGCCTCCCGGTTGGCGGGGATTGAAGTTTCCGACATTTCCACCATGGAAGAAGCCGCCCGGCGGATTGGCGACATGGGGCCACGCCATGTGTTGTTAAAAGGTGGGCATCTGGAAGGCGAGTCCACCGACCTGTTATGGTCGAACGGACAGATTCACCGATTTCCCGGAAGCCGGATCGATACCCTTCATACCCATGGCACCGGATGCGTATTATCTGCTGCCATTACGGCCCGGTTGGCGCGGGGCGAAAGCCTTTTGTCTGCCATGGAAGGCGCCAAGAAGTTTGTTCACAAGGCTATTGCCACCCATCCCGGTTTGGGTGGTGGCCATGGTCCCATCAATATGTTCGCCGATGTTTAGCCAAGGATGCCTTTGACTATGTCCCAAGTCTCCATTCCTTCCCTTTCGGGTGGCCTCGAAAGGCTGAAGTTCGACAACAGCTTTGTCCGTAATCTTCCGGCTGACCCCGAGCCGGGGAATTTTCGACGTCAGGTGCGTGGCGCCTGTTTTTCGGTGGCGCGCCCAACCCCGGTCGCACAGCCCCAGTTGATTGGTTGGTCACGCGAAGTGGCCGGCCTTCTGGATCTTGACGCTGAACCGGCAGACAGGGACCTGATGGCACAGGTATTCTCAGGCAATCGAGTTCTTCCCGAAATGGCTCCATATGCCATGTGCTATGGCGGCCATCAATTCGGCAACTGGGCCGGGCAACTGGGTGACGGGCGCGCCATTAATCTGGGGGAAGTTGTCAACCATGCTGGCCAGCGGCATGTGCTCCAACTGAAGGGGGCTGGGAAAACGCCCTATTCGAGAACCGCCGATGGACTTGCGGTGTTGCGGTCGTCCGTGCGCGAGTTTTTGTGCAGTGAAGCCATGCACCATCTGGGTGTTCCCACCACCCGTGCCTTAAGCCTTGTGCTGACCGGAGAGCAGGTCATGCGTGACATGTTCTACGATGGCAATCCGCAAAGGGAACCGGGTGCCATTGTCTGCCGGGTGGCGCCGTCGTTCACCCGCTTTGGAAATTTTCAGATTCTAGCTTCGCGGGGCGAAATTGATATTCTTCGTCAATTGGTCGATCACACCATTCGCACGGACTTTCCCCAACTGGGTGAACCATCGCCAGAGGTCTATTCCCGGTGGTTTCACACGGTCTGCACCACCACTGCTGATATGATTGTCCACTGGATGCGTATTGGTTTTGTTCATGGCGTGATGAACACGGACAATATGTCTATCCTCGGTCAGACGATTGACTATGGCCCCTATGGCTGGTTGGAAAATTACGACCCCGACTGGACTCCCAACACCACCGATGCCGGTGGCAAGCGCTACCGTTTTGGTCACCAACCGCAGGTGGCGATGTGGAACCTGCTGCAACTGGCCAATAGCCTTGTGCCGTTGATGCCCGATACCGATCCTCTGCAACAAGGCCTCGATCTGTACGCCGATTCATTTCAGCAGGGTTGGCGAAATACCCAGATGACAAAATTAGGCCTTTACACCAGCGATATTGCTGCGGATAAGACACTTTTCGACGAATTGGTTGCTATCCTCATGGCGATCGAAACGGACATGACGATCTTTTTCCGCAACCTCGCAAGGGTGGAAATGGACGCCTTGAACGACCAGATTCCAGCCCTGCTGATTGAAGCCTACTACCGGCCAGACCAGCTCACTCCCGAGCACGTTGAGCGTACAAACGCATGGCTAATGGCCTACGCTGCCCGTTTGAAGTCGGAAGGCACTGGGCACGAAGCGCGAGCGGCGCGCATGAACGCTGTGAATCCGAAATATGTGTTACGCAACTATTTGGCGCAGCAGGCCATCGATAAAGCTACCGAAGGGAATTACAGCATGATCTCGGAATTGCTTGACGTGCTGCGCAAACCGTACGATGAGCAACCGGAGAAAGAGGCATTTGCCGCGAAGCGCCCGGACTGGGCCCGCCATAAACCCGGTTGCTCGATGTTGTCGTGCAGTTCGTGAGCATGCTTCGCATCTAAACAATGGATTGACTGATAAAGCTTTAGCTTAAGAGGGGGGAAGAACAGTCCGTTGAAAAATAATCAGTTACCGTTTTCTACTTTGCAAAAGTTTACAAACAAATAGGCGTCCGAAATTTAAACTCAATCCCACATTATATGGATTAACGTGTTAATCTGTCCGATTGTAATGGTTAGGAGATCATATTATGCCTCGTTGGGCTATCAATAATCCTCACATGATTTTCGTCTCGGCTGCCCTTGTTGCGATTCTTGGCATGCTTTCGGCAATTTCCATTCCCGTCGATATTCTGCCAGCGTTCGAAACCCCTTCCGTCCAAGTCCTCACTTATTATCAGGGAATGCCGGCCGCTTCTATCGAAAGGACTATTACCAATCGTCTGGAGAGATGGCTGAACCAAGCCCCTGGTCTTAACCGGATCGAGTCGCGCTCGCTAGCCGGGGTCAGCGTGATCAGGGCTATGTTCCGCGACGGAACCAACCCCAACACGGCGTTGACTATGGCAAGCGCCTTGGCCTCTAGCACCCTTCCCACGTTGCCGCCCAACACTCTTCCACCGGTAGTTCTCCCTTTCGACCCGACTGCGACGATGCCATTGGGCATGCTCGTGGTGAAGAATGACAATCTCGATGAGTCAGGCATCAAGGACCTCGCCCGCATCGACTTGCGCAACAAACTGGGCACCATCCCAGGAGTAGTCGCTCCGGTCGTCGTGGGAGGAAAAGACCGAACCATTCTGGTTTATTTGGATCAAGACAAGCTTGAGGCGAGACGGCTGGCACCTACGGATGTCGTTCGCGCCCTGCAGGACGGAAACTTGATCAGCTCGCCGGGCATTGCCTATTTTGGTGACCGCCAGATGGCGCTCGAAATTAATTCCATGGTCGATCGGGTTCAGGATCTCGACGATATTCCTCTCAAGCTGCCATCGGGGACAATCATCCAACTTGGAGATGTTGCGCATTCAGAGGATACCGCGTCCATTCAGACATCGCGGGTCCGCGTCGATGGAAAGCAGCAGGTCTATGTTCCCGTGTACCGGCAGGGTGGTTCGAGCAGTCTTGCGGTGGCCGGTGCTGTGGAAAAGTCCCTTCATACTATGGAAGACGCATTGGCTGAAGGAACTCGGCTCGACTGGGTGATGGATCAGACCGAGGGGGTGGCTCGGGCCATCGAGAGCCTTATTGAGGAAGGACTCTTGGGGGCGCTGCTCGTAGCTGCCATGATCCTGTTGTTTCTTGGCAGCTTGAAAATGACGGGGATAGCCCTCCTTCTGCTTCCCTTATCCGCCCTCTTCACCATCCTCGGGCTCAATACCACGGGCAACACCATCAACGCCATGACACTGGGAGGACTGTTTCTCGCCATTGGCCCTCTGGTGGACAATGCCATCGTGGTGTTGGAAAACACCCAGCGGCATCTCGGAATGGGGAAGAATTCCGTAACGGCAGCAATCGATGCCGTGGGTGAATTGATTCTGCCCCTCCTTGTGGCAACCTTGGCCATGATGGTCGTGCTGGCCCCGGTGGCCTTCACGCCGGGAGTCGCTGGTTTCCTCTATCGCCCTTTGGCCTTGGCCGTCAGCCTTGCCCTTGGTGGATCACTGCTGTTGTGCTTCACCATGGTTCCCTTACTAGCCAGCCTTTGGCTTGGCGGAAGCCAGGCTCATGGCAAGCGAACCGTCCTCGGGACCATACATCATGCAGTTGAAGGATTTCTCGATTGGCTTACGCATGTCTATCTTGGTCTACTCGATCGGCTTAATGCTTGGAAATGGATCGCTCTTCCCCTCGTGGTCATTGCAAGCCTCTCGAGCCTTCTCCTGTTATCCCAAACTGGCAAGGAGTTCTTTCCGGCTTCAGATACCGGCCAGATTGTCATGATGATCCAGGCCCCCTCGGATTCCAGGTTGGATGGAACGGAAAAACGGGTTGCGAAAATCGAGGAACTGGCCAGAAAAACCATTCCTCCGGATGATCTGAGGTTGATTGTCTCGGAAATCGGGCTGACGACCGACTGGTCAGCAGCCTACACCGAGAATTGCGGACAGATGGACGCCATTATCAGGATCCAGCTCTCAGAGGAGCGGAAGTCCACCACGAATGAGATTGCTCGGGAGTTACGGGCTGCCTTGGTCGGTGATCCCGACCTGGCGGACATCAAGGCATCCTTCAATACGGGTGGCATGCTTATGGCTGCCCTCAACTTTGGTGCCTCATCTCCGATCGAGATCGCCATCGCTGCTGGCAATGTCAACCAAGCGATGGAAGCCGCCCGTCGGGTGGAAAGGCAAATTCGCGAGGTTCCCGGCGCAGTGGATGTGCAAGTCCGACACAGGGACGATCTTCCCGTGCTTCGCATCAATGTTCGCAAGCATAAGGCCGCAGAAGTTGGACTAACTCCGCGGGATGTCACAAGTCAACTGGTCGCCGCGATGAATTCCAGTGCCTCGCTTCAGCGCAATTTCTGGATCGATGCCAAATCCGGGAATCAGTATTTTGTGGCCGTCCAGTATCCGGAAAATCCCGACAGGACCATTCAGGACATTCTCGCCATCCCCGCCACTGGCACGAATTCCAGATCTACCGTGACACTCGGCACCCTTGCAGATGTCGAACTGTCCAGTAGTCCAGTCGAAATACGCCATCTCCAAATGGCACGGCAAGTTATTGTGACGGTCAACATTGACGGCCGGGATCTCGGGGCCGTCGCTGCGGACATCGCTCCAATCCTCGAGGAAGAGTCCCGAGCGTCGGGCATCAAGATGAAAATGCTCGGCGAATACGGAAGAATGACTGAAACATTTGCCAGTCTTGCCGCCGGATTCGTCTTAGCGCTGGCGTTTGTCTACCTACTTATGGTCCCGTTGCTGCGGAGTTTTGCCACTCCCCTCGTCATCCTCGCGGGAATGATCCCGGGAACCGCTGGCGTCCTTGCGACCCTGTACGTAACTGGGACGCCGATCAACATACAGTCCATTATGGGCGTCGTCTTCCTTGCCGGTATTGTCGTTTCCCAGGGAGTCCTCCTCGTGGATGCTGCGAACCGGAACCTGGTTTCCGGAATGGCACCCTACGCAGCGGCACGTCTCGCCGGATCGGTGCGATTGCGTGCCATTCTCATGACTTTCCTTGCGACGGTGCTTGATCTTCTTCCCCTGGCTCTCGGCCTCAACCGCGGAAGCGAAACACTCATGCCACTGGCCCGCGCTGTCATTGGCGGACTGTTCATGGCGACCGCGCTCTCGCTCCTAGTCGTTCCGGTACTGCTGGGCATGGTGACACGGTCAACACCTTCGCTGGAGAGAATGACATGAGGATCCTGAAGTATTTCGGTGGAATCATGATTGCCTTGGTAGCGATCGTGTCCGGGCTGTTTCTGCTGTACCGCAACCAAAGCGAGGCAAGGAATAAGCCTGGCAGGGACACCACCGGTACGAACCGTGTCGTCAAGGTCATCCGCCCGTCGCGGAACAGCGCGGGCAAGGTTGAGGTCCGGCAACTGTGCGCGGTGGAATCGCAGCATAAGGCTGAACTCAATACTAGGATTTCCGGAATCGTCCACACTGTGGGTAAGGATATCGGTGATCGTGTCAGCAAAGGCGAGTTGCTTCTGGAACTCGAAACGCCAGAATTGTGGGCGGAGATTGAGGCAAGGAAGCAGTCGGTTGTGGTTAAGGACGCCGAACTGCGAGCATCCAAGGCCGCCTTGGGGCGGGTCCAATCGGGAATCCGTGCGGCGAATGGCAGGATCAGCCAGGCGGAAGCCTATGTGAAGCAGGCCGAGGCCATGCTGGATTACCGCTCCCGGCGGCTGGAGCGCTATAACAACCTAGCTCGGCAAGACACCGTCACAGCCGACCTTGTAGATGAGCAAATCCGGGAACACAAGGCTGCGGGCGCGGCGGTAGAAGCTTCCCGCGCATCATTGGATCAGGCACATGGTCTCATGGATGAAAAAGAGGCCGAAATTGTCTCGGCTAAAACAGACCTGGAATTGAAAACGGCGGCGGCAGAATTGGCCCGTAAGGAAGTGGGAAAAGCCAAGGCCCAAATGGAGTTGGGTAGAATCATTGCCCCATTTGACGGCATTCTTGCTAGGCGCCTAGTTGATCCCGGTGATTTTGTATCCGCACCCTCTGGCGTCTCGCATGATCCGATGCTTGTCATCATCTCGGACAAGTTGCGAGTCGTGGCGCACTTTCCAGACAATCTAGCCGGGACCATCCGCCCCGGCGTGCCGATCAGGCTTACTATGGATTGCGTGCCCGGAACGATCTGGACAGGGGGAATCACCCGCTCCGCGCCCATGGTCACTACTGCCGACAGGACCGTTAGGGCCGAGGTGGATATCGCCGAGGGAAATGTATCGAGTCCGGCCGCCAACAAGTTAATGATGACTGCCCGTGCTATCTCTTCGATCGTTCCGGGGTGTTCCGGCGAAATGCGCGTGGAAGTCGGGGACTCTGGCGACATTCCGTCCATCCCCAGCTCTGCCATTGTCAACAGGGGGGGGCAACCAGTCGTTTTGTTGGTGACCAATGGCTTGGTTCGAATCAAGCCGGTCAAGGTTGTTGTCAACGATGGGAAAACAGCTCTCGTGCGAATCAGGGAGGGTACTGCCGAAAAACCAGCCTATCGTGAGTTGGCGGTCGACGACCTCATTGCCGTCGCCCGGCAGTCCGAATTGACCGAAGGCGACACGGTGACGCCCGTGGAGGAGAGCCGATGATGCAGCCATGGTATATGCTGGTCCAGACTCTCTTGCTTGCGCAGGGGCCGCTCCCCATGCCGCGGGATGTTCCGGCACCTTACGGTCCGGCGACACCCATTGTTAATTATGCGAACGAGTCACCTGAGCCCTATCCGATTGATCTTGCCACGGCCATCCGTCTGGCGGACTCAAACAGCCCACTCAACGTCATCGCCTTGGCGAAATTGAGGGCGGCGGTTGCCAGACAAGACTTGGCGGAACTCATGTTTGTCCCCAATTTCAGCATCGGGCCTGGGTATTTACGGCATGATGGCGTGGATCAGAACCGCCGAGGCGATGTTTTCCAGGTTTCTAGGTCGCAGATGTACACTTTGGGCGGACCATCCCTTCGCGTGGACACCGCCGAGGCCATTTTCGAGCCCCTTGTGCGCCGGCAACAAACGGGCGCCTTCAGGGAATCTGCCCGTGCGGTCAGGAATAATACCCAGTTGGCTGCAGCCGTGGCCTACTTCGATCTGCTCCAGGTTTATGGCAGGCTCGCGGTCAACGCGGAAGTGCTTCAGCGCGTTAGCCAGATGCTCGCTAAGGCCCAGATTGCCGACAAGACAGGCCTATCCAAGACCAAGGGCGACGTAAACCGAGCACTAACGGAACTGTTCCTCCGGAAACAGGAGCGCATGGACCTCGAGGGTCAGGCTGGCGCTCTGGCGGCACGATTGGCGAAGGTCCTTCTCCTGCCACCCGATACCTTACTCGTACCTGATGAACTCAAGTTTGTGCCCATCACAGTCGTTCCACGCGAAAAGGTTCTCGAAGATCTAGTTGGGCTCGCCATATCTAACCGACCGGAACTCGCTGCGAGCCGGTTCATGGCGGGTTCTGATAGGGAGAAGCTGCGACTTGCCCGTAACCAGCCACTGATACCGAAAATGCAGTTAGATTACCTAGGTGGGGTATTTGGTGGCGGCAAAAACTCGTACATCGGCGATACGGCACTTCGGCAGGATGTTTTGCTTCAGGCTAATTGGGATCTCAGGAATTTTGGCTTTGGGAATGCTGCCATGATTCGTGAGCGACGGGCTCAACTCGAGGGTTCCCTTGCCGAGGTGGTCGAGATTCAATCACAGGTTTCTGCTGAGGTTACGGCAGCGGCGAGAATAGCTGGGTCCAGGTTTGCCACGCTCCAGTCCGCCCAGCAGGCCGTTCGGGAGGTCGAGGAGCTTTACCGCAAGCTTCTTGCCAGCTCCTTCGGAATGTTCGGGCCTAGAGAAACCTATGACGCACTTGAACCCTTGCTGGCCATCCAAGAAATCAGCAGGGCTAGAAATCTATACATCAACGAAGTCACAGAATTTAACAAGTCGCAATTTACTCTCTACATGGCCATAGGCCAACCTCCCTTGGAAGCCCTAGAGGGTGCTGAATATACCGAACTATCAGTGCCGCCTGTGCCGCCGACCCGGTGAGACCTCGGAGCTCCGCTTAGGAAAGTGGGCCGCATCGCCCGCCCGCTCATGGACGACGGTTTCCGCTGCCTTTGCTTCCTTCACGGGCACTGCGTCAGCATAGGTCTGATTGTTGCGCAAACCGTACGACGAGCAACCGGGGCATTAGGGGTTCGCCGCGAGCAACCCGACTGTGCGCCCGACACAAGTCAGGTTGTCCAATGCTGTCGTGCAGTTCGTGATTACCCAGTTCACACGAAGGCGAGCGTGGGGCGTGAGCCCCATAAGCCGCGCCATTATTTAGACAGTTGAATTACGGATTACCCAGCGTCGCCTCGACCTTCTGTCCCTCGGAAAGTTCGCCCTGATTGCTTACCACAATTTCACTGGTGCGTGTCAAACCTTGGCCAGTCAGGCGGCATAATGTGCCGTCGTCGAATTCAATAACCACGGGAATCTTTTTAACAATACCGGCTTCCACAACAAAAACAAAAGGAACGCCGCCTTTTCGCGATACCACCTGACTGGGCCATAAATCGACATCTTTGAATGATCGGACCAGCAATCGCATGGTTCCATACATGCCCGGCAGCAAGCGACCTGTTCCCGCTATCCGCTCTGGAAAAGAGGGCATGGTTCTGCTCTTCAGATCGGCGCGGCCGTTTTGCTCGGCCCGTGCCACGAACTGGCGGTATTCCACTTCTGTGCCGTTGTACAGATCCACCTCCACCCGCAGGGTGCGGTCGGTTTCACGCAATGAGGGAGACATGCGCGTGATCTTGGCCCGCATGGATGTGCCGGGCAGGGCGTCCATGGTAATTACAGCTTCTGTTTCTTTGCTGATAAGTGCCACATAAGCTTCCGGCACATTCATGGAGATGGTAACGATATCGGTGCGCTCCACGGTCATGAGCGATTGTACTCCTGGTACCACGGTGGCATCCTGCACGAACGCTCCCGGATCGACACCCCGGCGCGCAACCACGCCGTCAAATGGTGCCTTGAGAGTCATCGGGTCTTGGCCGGGCGAACTGATTTCCACCAGCCTTTCCCCTGCTGTTACACGGTCGCCGATTTCTTTTTCAATGAAGGAAACCGTTCCTGAAGCCTGCGAATTCAGTTCCACCCGGTAATAGGGCGCAACAAACGCGGGCTGTTCCACGCCGACTTCGAGCGATGGCCCACGCCTAGCCAGGGTGGTTTTCACGCGGACGGTCGGTACATCAGCAGACATTTGTGTATCATTGGCTGTTTCTTGCCAGCGTAGCGCCATCAAAATAATCCAAAAGGCTCCCGCAAAAAGAAAATATACAACCGCACTATTGAACATCGTCCAAGGCTTGCCGGCGGGAATACATTCTGTCATGGCGTGAAGCTCCTGTTGGCGGGTCATTGTGCCGGTGCGTCGGCGAGTTCGGCCTCGATATCGTTTTCTTGGGAAGGTTTGCGCATCAACAATGTGTAGAGGATGGGAACCATGAAAAGAGTCAAGCAGGTCGATGTCAGCATGCCACCAACCACCGCCCGAGCCAGAGGGACATTTGCTTCGTTTCCTTTGCCAAGTCCAATGGCCATGGGTGTGAGTGCCAATACCGTGGCGAGAAATGTCATCACAATGGGTCGGAAACGTGTGGCCGCCGCCAAACGGATGGCCTCGCGGAGATTCATGCCCCCAAGGGCTTGCTTGTTGGCAAAATCGACTAGTAGTACGCCATTATTGACAGCAATGCCTACAAGAAAAATGACGCCCATGAGCGATTGCACATTAATGGTGGTGCGCGTGAAGTAAAGCATCAACAGCACACCGATAAAACCGAGTGGCACCGTGAACATGATGATGAACGGCCCCACCCACGATCTGAACAACGTGACCTGAAGCAGATAGACAAGGATGCCAGCCAGAGCCAAACCTTGCACCAGATTGCTGAACGACTCGTTCATGCGCGAGTACTCACCCTTGAGGCTGACATGCATTCCCTCGGGCAGCTCTATCATTTTGAGGCGTTGGCTGATTTCACTGGCAATGCCTGCGATGTCACGGTTTTCCGTGTTGACAAGAACATTGGCGACCCGCCGCAAACCTGAATGGTTGACCTCAACAGCGTCTTCTCGGCGGCGCAGCGAGACCAGACTGCTCAAATTGATGGGAGTGGGCTGGCTGGCACCCTTGACGGAAATGGATAGCAGATCTTCGATGGTGCGGTCTAATTGTTCGGGATACTGAACACCCACGAAATATTGGTTGCCTGATTTGGAATCGATCCAGAAATTGCGGTTGATGGATACACTGGAATTCATGGCCACGACCACCTGCTGGATCACATCCTCTGCTGTAAGTCCCATCGTCGCGGCTTTCTGGCGATCGATATCGATCACGAGGTAAGAAGCATCGTTACGTTGATGCACGCGCACATCCGCAGTACCACGGATTGTCGCCACGCTTTCACGAATGGTTTTGGCTACCGCCAGTGACTGCTCCGCCATGCCTCCTTCAATTTCAATATCGATGGGGGACGCGGCACCCTGATTGAGTGCCGTGGAAATCATGCCGCCAGTATCGAAACTGATGCGCAGGTCGGCAAACCGTGGTTCTGCCTGAATCAGGTGCCGCAAGGCGATAGCGTACCTTTGGGAGGTTTGCGTGCGCGACTCATTGAGTTGCACCCGGATAATGGCGTCCTGCTGGCCCGAATTGCTGGTATACGCGGCGGACCAATCGGGATTCAAACCGATTTCCGAGACAATCATATCGCGTTCTTTAGCGGGAATCGACAATTTTAGGAATTCTTCAACCGCGCTGATCCGTTTCTCAGTTTCATCAAGCCGCAGGTTGGATGGGGCGCGCACCGATAATGTGATCTGTCCGGCATCGACCTGCGGAAAGAACTCGCGTCCAATTCCAAGGCCGAGCACCAGCGATGCCAAAAACAGTGTTCCCACCCCGGTAATCACTAATGTCCGGTTGCTGAGTGACCAGTCAAGGATTTGGACATACCGGCTGGTGACACCATCGATGAAATTCTGGAATTGTTGGGTGATCTTGGCGATTCGTCCCACTGACTGGCTTTGCGGATTTGTCAACGCGAGGCCAGGCCTGTGTTCATCCGGCAGAAAGCGTGCGCACATCATGGGCACAAACGTTCTAGATAACAGAAAAGAAGTGAGCATTGCAAAGCCCACGGCCAGTGTGAGTGGCCGGAACAGGAAGCCACCAATTCCCGGCATCATGGCCAGCGGCGCCAGAACAATAACCGTGGTGCATGTCGCCACCAATACGGGCACCATCACTTCGGCGCAACCATCCAGTGCCGCGCGAATGCGCGATTTGCCCATATGATAGTTGCGATGGTTGTTTTCCAGTTCCACAATGGCATCGTCTACCAGCGGGCCTATGGCCAGGGCTAGACCTCCCAGTGTCATGGTGTTGATGGTATTGCCCGTGGCAAAAAGCCCAATCACGGCACCGAGCAACGCGAGGGGAATCGACAATGTGGCGATCAGTGTCATTCTCCAGTTACCCAAGAACAACAAAATCATCACCGAAACCAGCACGGCACCAACCACCCCCTCTTCCAGAAGTGAGTTGAGAGCGGCGCGAATAGCAACGGTCTGGTCCATCACCAATTGCAGCGTGGTGCCTTTGGGGAGTCTTTCTTCCATGTGGGCGATGTGATTACGGACACCGTTGGCTACCGCAAGGCTGCTGGCTCCTTGCTGCCTGTAGATGGGAACATACACTTCGTTGCGGCCATCAATACGTACCCGCGATGTCTGGATGGTCGCGGAATCTTCGGCGCGGCCGATGTCGCGCAGCAGGATCCCTGCTTGCGCACCCAATGTGATGGGTAGGTTGTTCAGGTCGTCGACATTTTCAACCATGGCGTTGCTGTCGAGCAACACCTGATTGGGCCCAAAATAGGCTGAGCCCGGGGTCACCATCAGGTTGCCTTTGCGTAGCGCACTGACCACGTCGAGTGGTGCGAGGTTACGCGCATCCATCTTGGTCGGGTCGAGGTAAACCAAAACCGTGCGGTCCTGCCCTCCTACTACAACCGGGGAGATACAACCCGGAATGGCCCCCAGCATGTTGCGGACGTTGATGCGGGCAACGTCTTTCTGCAAGGCATCGTTCAGGTAGGGGTTGCTCACAGTAAGGATGCCCACAGGGAGTGTGCCCGTGGCGTCGAAAGGCAAGGCGACAGGAGGCAAGGTATTTGGTGGTAGGTTGGGCAAGGCACCAAGTGCCAAGGAATTGGTTAGTGTCAGTGCTTCGTTGGAGTTGATGTCTTCACGGAAGTAAATCTTAACCACGCTAACGCCGGGCACAGACCGCGATTCGACCAGTCGGGCTCCGGGTGCCTGATTGACCCATCGTTCAATCCGGTTCGTGATGGTTTTTTCGACTGAAGATGCAGGCATGCCCGGGTAATAGGTGAGCACCTGAACGGCTGGTGCCTTGAAGACAGGAAGAATGTCCACAGGGATGCTGGCAAGGCAAAGTGAGCCAATGATCATGATCGCCAGAACAAGTGCGGCTACAAGGTAAGGATTGCGCAATGATGCGCGGATGAGCCACATTCTGTTTCAACCTTCTAAGGCGTCAGGATCTGCTTTGAATCGAAATGCATGGTAACCGCATTAAATATGCCTGACCAGCAACAGCGGGTATTGATGATCAAGCTTGGCAATCTGGAGGCTCTGGGCGGCCCAGGATCCGGCTCAAGCCGCATAACCGTTAAAGTCGATATAACCGCTAAGGTCGAAACGCAGATTGGCATCAGTGACGAATAGATTGAGAAAATTTCATGTGTGCTGGTTGGGGAATACCATTTCATCGAACCCCGCTCATAATTTGTGCTTTGCTGGCTTTTGCCTACTCATCAAGCGTTTACGCAGATGACCAAACTGCGGAGATGCGCGCCCTGATCAAGGCACAAAGCGACAAACTGGATGAGCAGGCAAAAGTGCTTGCCGATCAGGCACGATTGATCCGTGAGCAAAGTGAGTTTCTGGAACGGCAAAGGCAGGCTCTCAAAGGAATCATTCCGGCTTCAATACAACCCCAGGAAAGCGCCTCAGGCGGGTCTCTGCCTGAGGTCATGGAAACCATTAACCTGAGCACCGGTACTAAACCTCAGGAAGGTGAGGATGCCTATGGAACCAAGAAAGAAAAGTTCAAAGACACTCCGTTGAAAGTATTTTGGGGTAAGGATGGCCGGCTTATGTTCAAGTCGGAAGACCGCAATTTTATAGCGCATATCGGAGGTTTCTTTCAATTAGATGCCAGTTTTTACTCGGTTTCCGATTCTGTTCAACAATTACTACCAGACCGTGGTTTGCTTGCTGGTTCAGACATGCGCCGGGCCCGCCTACGCAGCGATGGAGTATGCTGGAATGTTGTTGAGTGGGTGATGGAGATCGATTTTTCACGAGCATCCGACACAACCAAAGACATTATATCGGATCCTGTTCCAAATGTTTATATCAACAATATGTATATCGGATTAATAGATTTGCCGGTATTTGGTAACGTTCGTGTTGGCCACATCAAGGAAGACCTCAGTTTTTATAACGCAAGCAGTGGTCGCAACATTCCATTCATGGAACGACCGAATGTTTGGGATGCCATCGAAGACCCCTACATTTTTGATAATGGGATCATGATGTCCCGCACCTATCTCGACGACTTGCTGTATGTGTCGCTCGGACTGTTTATGACCAACACGCGAACAGGTGCCTTCGCGGTCAGTCCCGGCGCGCCTTTGGCTTTTGATGTCCGGGTTTGCTACATGCCTATTTACGATGAAGAAGATCAGCACTGGATGAACATTGGCGCCACCGGTTCCGTGAGAGCTAATCCGTATGAGCGGGGAACCGAACTCCCCGTTGGACAAACGACTGTGGCTCCTTTGGTGAGAGCTGGAATATCTTCTCAGGTTCCCAATATTATCAATACTCGTCCGTTTTATACCAGAGAAGGAACTCAGCTTTATACCCTCTGCTACAATCATTCTTGGGGCCCATTTTCAATGGGCGCCCAGTACGATGGCCAGTTTTTCAATCAGTCGTACGTTGGTGGCCTGCCTCGGTCTGATGGTTCTTTGCCAGACAAGGTCAAGCCTGTTGGAGACCTTTATTTTGATGGCGGTGCGATTGAGTTTCTATGTTTCCTCACCCGGGGAGACCACCGCACCATCAACAAGAACTTTCCCTGCTATGGTCAGGTGATACCTGCTGAAAACTTTTCATTCGCGCGCAGCGGTGCCAGTGGGGAATCGGCTCACGGAATGGGCGCTTGGGAAGTGGGCGTCAAATACGACCTAGTACGGGCCCAGCTAGAAGTTCCTGGCGCACCTGTTGTTCAGAGGGGTGGATATCTGAATGCCATCACGCTTGGCCTGAACTGGTATCTGAATCCTAATGCCTCAGTGATGGCCAATTATATCTACACGACCGGATTTTTTGGAACTCAAAAAGCAGATGGCGCGAATCAGGCACCTGCTGACGGTGCGTTTCATTCTTTCGGTACACGGTTTCAGTTTACCTTTTGACCAAAAAGGCCACAGGCAGGTAATTCATGTGGAATAGCATTAACAAAAAACTGATCATTAGACTGGCGTTTGCGGTTATTGCCATGCCGTCTTGGAGTATGGCTCAGGAGCCCGCATCAACGCCCATGGATGGTGTTCCCTCGGAGGCGGTTAGCTCTGGGCGTTCTTCTGCGGACATTCCATTCTGGTCGCCCGCGCGTGTGAACTGGCAGCAGCGCGAAGTGGAAAACCGGGAGCCTTCCATACGGTTCCCGGGACCAGACAAGGCGAATTACCCCAACAGCCCCTATACACTACCTGCTGGCCGTTC
>CAMCLK010000063.1 GCA_945875585.1 Candidatus Kuenenia stuttgartensis
GCCAGATCGACCATTCTTGCGATACGATGTGCTGTCTGTATCACTTGGATCACGCCCGTGGCAACCTAATGGCGCTCATTCCGGATCGATGCGACCATTGGATGGCCTTATTGATGAAATAAAAAGAATCGAATCAGATTTGGCAGAAAATCCTCGGAAATTTCATTTAGTTGTCGTAGGGGGCGGAGCCAGTGGTTGTGAAGTCGCATTGGCGATTCACAAAAGGTTGAGGCAGTATTCGGAATTCTGCCTGTCAATAGTTCAATCACACAATCGACTTGTTCCAACGTTTCCGTCTCGTGCATCCCAATTGTTGCTGGATGCATGCCGAAAACGAGGAATCACCGTGGTTCTAGACGAATCTATTGCGCAAATGTGCGATGGTGGTTTGCTGCTAGATTCTGGTCGATCGGTACCCTGTGACTCTGCCATTTGGGCAACCAATGCCAAACCGTCGCCATTGATGGCAACCAGTGGGCTTGCCTTAGATGGTCACGGATTTCTGTCGGTCAACAATCGACTTCAGAGTCTCTCGCATCCAGAAGTCTTTGGCACGGGTGATGGAATCGGAATTGATGCTCTGCCATTACTTCCCAAAAATGGTGTCCATGCTGTGCGACAGGGGAGAGTTCTATGGACCAATATCAAGGCTTTTTTGGAAGATAAACCGCTTGTTTCATGGCGGCCACAAAATATTACGTTGAGTCTTCTAAATACGGCAGATGGCGATGCTTTGGCCACGTGGGGGCCATTTGCAATCAAAGGGCGGTGGTTGCGATTATTGAAAGATCGGATCGATCGACGTTGGATTTCGATGTTTGCAAGTCTGATGCCTGCTGGTATGAGCAATAACGGAACAAATACTCCGGTGATGCGTTGTGGCGGATGCGGCAGCAAGGTTTCTAGTGATGTGTTAGGATCTGTGCTTAAAGACCTGAATACTGGAACAGATCCTAGGATTGTTCTTGGGGCAGGCGACGGAGAAGACGCATCGGTTCACCAAATGGCAGAACAATTATATGGTGAACCTGGCAAGGTGGTGGAAGTTCAGACAGTTGATTTTTTTAAAGCATTCATAAATGATCCTTATCTTTTTGGTCGTATTGCGGCATTGCACGCTGTTTCAGATATTTTCGCCATGAATGCCCGGCCATTTTGCGCCCTTGCCATTGCCACAGTTCCGTACGCTCGAGGCCTGGTTCAAGAAGACTTGTTGAGAGAAATGCTTGGCGGCGCCGTGCGCGAACTTCGTGCCTTGGGCGTTGTGCTTACTGGCGGGCATACCACAGAGGGAGCCGAATTGGCTTTGGGATTAGCAGTTACCGGCCATGGGGAACGCGATCGCCTGTTCCGAAAATCCGGGCTACAAGTAGGTGACCGGTTGATTTTAACCAAGCCAGTTGGCACGGGGGCACTCATGGCCGCATCTATGCGAGGTGCCTGCAAGGCAGTGTGGTTTGATGCCGCAGTGCGCTCGATGCTGCAACCCAATTCTACCGCCAGCCGTGTTTCCGCAGATTGTGGTGTAGTTGCTTGCACCGATGTTACCGGATTTGGATTGGCGGGGCATTTACTCGAAATGTTGGATTCCAGTGGATGTAGTGCGCGCTTGACAGCCTTGTCGGTACCCGTTCTGGATGGATTCGATGAGGTGGCAGCGCAGGGGATCCTGTCGACACTCCATCCTGACAATTCGAAAACGGCCAGCAGGTTTGAATCTCACGTTGGCGCATTGCCTGATTGGTTATTTGATCCACAGACATCGGGTGGATTTCTGATTGGTGTGCCAACGGACAAAACACAAGTATTATTAAAGTGTTTAGTGGAAGCTGGCTATGAAAAAACAGCAGTGATTGGAGTTGTGGAATCCAAACGTGAAGAGGCGCCTGCCGTTATTATTGTATGATGGTGTTAATGGCGATCGCTTGACGGCTTGTTCACTATTTCTTTGTCTATTTGAATAAGCAGGACCAATCCAGCAGAGGCGGCTGCAAGCGAAGCAAAGATAGCGAAAATAACCTGAAGCGGTACTTGGCGGTCACGCAGTTCACCAAATCCCCAATCGGCAAGTCCACCACAACTGATACTGACCAGATTCATGATTCCGTAACCTGTGGCTCTCAATTGGGGTGGGGCAATCTGACAGAGAATCGGCATGTTATTGCCATCGAATAATCCCCAGCCAATTCCAAAAAGAATCAGGCACATAATGGCAGTTGTAAGGGAACCGGCGAAACCTATTCCTAGAATAGCTGGCACAATCAACACCATGCCAATGGCGCTGACATAAATCCGGCTTCGACTGCTGGAACGCGACCAGCGATCTGCCAATATCCCTCCTCCAAGTGCCGACACAATTGCCGCTGCTTGCCAATAGATCGTCGCTGATATTCCAGCTAGTCCCTGACCAATTCCATAACGTTCTTTCAAGATTGCTGGCATCCAATCGCGAACTACCCATCCTGCAAGTGCTGGCAGGGTGAAATATAAAACCAACAATAAAAACGACACATTGGTCATCAAGGAGGTAAGGCTAGAGAATAATGGCAAACGCTTGTTTGTTGTGGTTTCCTGCTGGATTATCGCAGGACCTTCGCGTAGCAATAAAAAGAGTGGAACCGTGTATAGTAGGCCTGCCATCCCGCAGATGGTAAAAGCGGTTCTCCAGCCGACAGTTGGAGAATCGGCGGCAATACCACCAAATCCACCTGCAATAACGCCAAAATAGATGGCTGTTTGGTGAATGCCTACGGCTCGTGATCGGGTTGATCCTTGATGATGGTCGGAGATTAGGGCCAAGGCCGCGGGAATATAAAATGCTTCACTGATTCCCATTAGCGTGCGCGCATGCAGAAGTTCTTGGTATGTGGTGACTTCGCCCGTTAACCATGTGATGAGAGACCATGCAAAAAGGCTGGCACAAATCACATGCCTGCGTCCAAACCGATCGGCAATCAGTCCACCGATCGGGCTGAGGAAGGCATAGAACCATTTGAACTGACCAAGCATGTACCCCCAGTCTGCTTCGTGGACCATGTCCGTAATATCCGACATGACGGACGTTTTCATGGAAGCCAGCATTTGGCGGTCGAGGTAGTTAAGGAAAGCCACCGGGGCTAACAGAACGACAACCAACCAAGCAGTGGACCATCGAAAGGAAGTTGATGGTGGCATCAAAGTTTGCCTTGAATGGAGTGAGCCAGATTTATTTTGTCGCGAGGGCTTGATTAAAAAATGCGACCACTGGCGCAACATCTTTCAAACCATGGGGATGGTGATCCTGACCCGGTTTGACGATACGTTCAATCGGCGCTCCCAATGCTTTGTACCGATCAAAAACAATATCTGAATTTTCCGTGCTTGGCACGACGGTGTCAGCATCGCCATAAACGAGCAGTAGTGGAATTTTGGCCTTGGCCAGAGGTGCCAGATTATCGACTGGGTTCGCTTTGGATGCTTTGGCTGCATCATCTGAAGGGAAATCAAAAGCCTTGAGCATTTTGTTCCATTCTGCTGGCGATCCTTTACCGGTACCCAAGCCTTTGGGCTTACCACCCGGCCAGCTTTTAAAATCGCAAACAGCATTGTCCAGATAAACAGCCAGAGTGTGTTCCGGGTGAGCGGCAGCCCAATTCATGCAGTAGAGGCCGCCGCGACTTAAGCCAATCAATCCCGGGCGTTGGTGTAATCCGTGATCCCGTACCATCGCTTCATGAAATATTTCCCAAGCCTTGATGGCTTTGGGCGAACCAAACAAGTCGGGAACTTGAACATAGGCCAAGTGCCAGCCTGACTTGACGAGCGCAATGTCGGCATCTGCGAATGCACCAAAGAATTCGCCGCGCCAGATCCACGGATTGCCAGCAAGAGGTTTTTCCGGAACAACCACGATTGCTGGGTGGCCATCCGACTTGAAGTCGTAACGTGAAAAGCCGTTCCAGTTGGTTTTAGTGCCTTCCCATGGTTTTGACTGAGCAACGCCAGCCGTCAAAAGCATCGTCAGACATGAAAAGCGAATGAATGGTGTCATGTGAACCTTGAGGTTTTTACCGTGCCCGACAATGATGGCAGTAGAACTATTATCTTGGAAGGCTTTCAGGTTTCAACCATGCAAATTCGAGGCATCTCTATCAAGCGATTTGTTGCCTTGGCATTATTTTGTGCTTTTTCCGCTGTTGTTGGATATGTTCTGGCCCAGCCACCGGGTGCTGGACCAGGCCGGTTTGAATTGGGGCGATTGTTGCCTCCCGGTATTCGCGATCAACTCAATCTCGATCCTGACCAGGCGCGGGGCATCGCCGCCTTGGAGCAAGTAGCCAGGGAAAAGTTGGAGCGAATTCTGACTCCAGAGCAGAAACTCATTCTGAGCAATTCTAGGCCACCATTCGGACCGGGGCGTGGTTCTGATATTCAAGTGCGGCCGTCGAATAAACCCGGTCCGACATTGAGCGTTGGCGCTCCATTGACAGTGAATAAAAATAACGATGAACCGAAAATTGAAATAAAAGGCGACATTATCGAAGGAGTTTTGGGAGATATCGCGCGTGAAGGTGGAATGCGTGGCGTGCGTTTATTGTCGGCAGTGGATCGCAATACTGACGGTCAGCATGCCGGGTCAGCGAGTTGGACCATTGAAGGCCTTAAACCATCTGTTGGCAGATGGTACTCATTTCGAGTTCGCGCCTTGGTTCAGGATGGTTTCAAGGTGGAGAAGGCTGGGTTCCCACGGTTGACAGTGAGCTTTTTCCGCGACAACGGCACTATTAGTCTGGATCAGATTTCGAAATCGATGTCAGATGCCATGCTTCGCGACCGTGACAATCTCAAGGACGAAGGAACCAATAAGAACCTCGGTGCCGCAACGTGGCGATGGCACGGGTTTGAATTCCGCACACCTTTTCCCGAAGTAGACACAGTGAAGCTTTCCATTAGTTTTGAAGGAGGCGCTGGCGCCCCGCAGGAATCTGAGTTGTGGATATCTGAGGTGGCAATAAGACCGATTCCTGATCGATCTGCGGTTGAACCAATCCAAGCGCGTCCTTTTCCCGCGAAAGAGGACTTGGTACCGATTGCTGGCCGTTGGTACTACGATTCAGCAGGCGGTTCGCGTTCCTTGCCAACCCGGTTTGATCATACCAATGCCGGGCGTTTGGTCTATATGACCGATAAGCCCGAAACACCTTTCGCAGGCAACATGTCTAGCTGGCTGAGGCGGGGATATCTCGACCAAAAGGGACAGCCTGTTGAGCAGGATCAGTACGTTCCTGAAGCTGTGGTGATTTCATTTGAAGGCAAACAATTGGTGATGCGTTCACGCAATTTGCCCAATCATCCAACAGGCGTGTTTCCGGACCGGTCGAGGTGGCTTGATGGCAACCCAAATATTATTCGCGATCAATCTTACACTTGGCGTTTGCCACTTGAGCCTAAGGAGAATCCAAGGCACATAGCGATGGATGAGCGTAACAGCAACCGGGCCCTCCCGATGGGGCCGATTGGGGTGGCAACCAATGGAGTGGTCTTTTTCAACCCGTTCGATCATGGCACAGTAGATGCTGTATGGCGGTTGGACAGATGTTGTGGCCACCCGAGCCCTGGACAGGAATATCACTACCACAAATATCCTGTTTGCATCAACACTCCGTGGGTTGATGATGGTGCAGTTCACTCTCCGCTCATTGGTTTTGCGTTCGACGGGTTTCCTGTTTATGGACCTTACGAGGAAGCTGGGAAGCTTGCTCGTGATCATGTGGGTAACCCTCTGAATGCCTTCAACCTTCACAACGACCCGGCACGCGGGCCCCATTACCACGTGACGCCAGGAAAGTATCCGCATATCATTGGCGGTTATTGGGGTGTGACCGAGCCTCAGCGTCGAAGGGGATGAGATCCATGGCTATTCGTGCGGTGCTTTTTGTTTGGCTGGCCTGTGGCCTTTCTGCATTTGCAGATACCACAGGCCCATGGGATATTGCTCAACTTCAAAAAAAAGATGTCAGGCCAGTATGGGGCGATACATCTGGCTTGGTCCGTGAAGTTAAATATTCAGGGGAACCATTGGCTGGCAAGACTACGACAGTTTTTGCCTATTATGGGAAACCAGCTACGGGTAATGGCCCATTCCCTGCCGTATTACTGGTTCATGGTGGCGGTGGCAAAGCTTTTTCTGCATGGGCAGAGCATTGGGCCAAACGTGGATATTGTGCCTTGGCGATGGATCTTGGTGGGAATGGCCCATTAGGTCGGTTGCCTGATGGGGGGCCCGATCAATCAGATGATACGAAGTTCCGAGACTTCAATGATGCGACAGCGCGTGACATGTGGACTTACCACGCTGTTGCCGATGTGGTGCTTGGGCACAATTTGCTGCGTTCTTTGCCAGAAGTCGACAAGAACCGAATTGGTGTAACTGGTATTAGTTGGGGTGGGTATCTTACGTGCATCGTGGCTGGACTGGATCATCGGCTTAAAGCTGCGGTACCGGTTTATGGCTGCGGTTTTCTCCAAGACAATAGCGTTTGGAAAGAATCAAGACTCGATCGTAAAACTTCGGAGGCCCGATCTCGCTGGGTTAACACATACGACCCATCGACGTACCTACCAGGCGTGAAATGCCCTATTCTTTTTCTCAACGGCACCAATGATTTCGCTTATCCAATGGACAGCTATCAGAAATGTTTTGATCTTGTGCCTAGTGCTAAAACATTATCTGTGCGGGTGAGGCTGCCCCATGGCCATATTTGGACGTTTGGGGAAGTGGATGCATTTATCGACAGCCAGCTTCGCGGTGGCGAGGCTTTACCCGTATTGGGAGACATTGTTCGGAAGGAACAAATGGTTTCAGCTTCCGTAAGCCCAAATAGTGGGATCAAGTCTGTGCAGTTGCACTATGCCGTGGCTACAGGCCCTTGGCAAAAACACGAGTGGAAAACGATTCCAGGCATCATTAAGGAGGGGACGATTTCTGCCAAGATCCCTCCCGAGCGGCCTATGGTTTGTGAATTGTCCGTAATTGACAACCGGGGCCTTGAAGTGACCACCCGGCATATGGTTCTGGCTGGATCAGATTGACATTGTGAAGCCTTCGTTGCGTTTTTGCGGAAGTGGGGCATAATGGAAGATATTCATGCCTGACCTGCCCCGTCTTATTCCTGCCATTGGGGCCAAACATGCTGATGGTTTTGACTATTGCCGGTTTGACCATGCTTCAGGGAACTCCTGCGGCACCATCATTGATGTTCGAAACCGACATTCGCCCCATATTGAAGGTTTACTGTCTCGACTGCCATGGCGCAGATGATAAACTTTCTGGCAATCTGGATTTGCGGCTGGTGCGTTTGGCGATCAAGGGCGGGAAACATGGCCCGGCACTGAAACAAGGCGATCCTTCTGCTAGCTCGATGGTTGAACGGATGAAGTCTGGCGAGATGCCACCCGGGGAGAAGAAGGTTCCTGAAGCGCAGGTGGTCTTGATCGATCGTTGGATCAAGGCTGGTGCCCCTACCCGCCGGGCTGAACCTGATCGTCTGGATTCAGGACTTGGGATAACGGCAGAAGAGCGCAACTATTGGTTTTTCCAACCGCTTGTTCGGCCTGCTGTGCCAATGGCGGCATCTAAAGACAGGGTTCGGTCTCCGATTGACGCTTTCGTTTTTCAGCGGCTGAAGTCACAAGGTGTTGATTTTGCTCCTGATGCAGACAAACGCACCCTGATTGTGCGAGTGGCGCTTGACCTCACCGGGCTTCCGCCATCAGAAAAAGAAATACAGGCATTTCTCGCAGATAGTGGCAATGACTCGTACGAAAAAATGGTCGATCGGTATCTTGCCTCTCCTGCTTACGGTGAAAGGTGGGCTCGGCATTGGCTTGATGTTTTTGGATACTCGGATTCCGATGGCGATGGCACCGCCGATACTCAACGCCCATATGCATTCCGATTCCGCGATTATGTGATTCGCTCAGTGGAGTCAGATAAACCTCTGGACCGGATGTTTTTAGAAATGGTTGCTGGCGATGAATTATTGCCAAGGCCATTAGGCGACCTAAGCCCAGCTCAAGTTGAATTGCTAGCAGCCACTGGTTTTCTTCGGATGGGACCAGACTCCACAGCGGCTGGCGGTGAGGCGGTTCTCAATGCCGATCAGGCGATAGCTGATAGTCTGAAAATTATTTCTGCAAGCCTGCTTGGGGTTTCTGTTGGCTGTGCTCAGTGTCACGATCACAAATATGATCCCATTTCTCATGCTGACTATTTCCGGTTACGTGCGGTGTTCAATCCCGCTTGGAATCCTTCCGGGTGGAAAGCACCTGGGGCGCGTGTTGTTTCTCTAATGACACAGCAGCAGCGCCAAGAAAGGACAAAGGTTGAGGCTGAGGAACGCGAGGCCTCGATGCGGCGGGAGGCTAAAGCTCAAGAGTGGATAGGACGCGTGTTTGAGCAGGAAATAGGCAAGTTTCCAGAACCTCAGCGAGTGCCTTTGCGCGATGCCTTCAAGACCGTGGCCGAAAAGAGAACGCCCGAACAAAAAAAACTGGTGGATGATAATCCTAAGTTGGCCATCAGTGCGGGTGTGCTTTACCAGTACAGCCCACAGGCAGTGGAAGAGCTTAAAAAGCTTGATGATTCATTGGCTGCAATTCGTTCACGCAAGCCCGTGGAATCGTTTGTGGCAGGCCTCGTTGAAGACGCTGGTGTGACGTTTCAGACAAAAATTCATTATCGAGGCGATCCAAGGCAACCTACCAAACCGGTAGTGCCTGGCGATCTGACGATTGCTTCTCCGGATGGCAGTCGTTTCGATATTTCAGACGACGACCCTACCATACCAACAACCGGACGACGTTTGGCATGGGTGCGTCATCTTTTCAAGGGATCGCATCCTTTAACGGGCAGGGTATTGGCAAACCGATTGTGGATGGGCCATTTTGGACGAGGAATTGTCGATACACCTGCTGAATTTGGTAAGTTGGGCCTGGCGCCATCGCATCCGGAACTGCTCGACTGGATGGCCTGTCAATTGGCTAGTTCTGGTTGGTCAGCAAAATCGTTGCACCGGATGATTCTCAACTCGACTGTTTATCGTCAATCTTCAAAAATAGTGCAGGCTGCAGATCGTTCCAATAATTTGTACAGCCGGTTTCCGGTAAAACGACTTGAAGCTGAAGTCATTCGAGACCGCATGCTTTCCGTTAGCGGCCAATTAGATGCAACACGGTTTGGCCCGGCAGTGGTTACGGCTGAGGACGCTGCAGGATTGCTGAACAGCAACTCCAATCGCCGCGCCATTTATCTGGAAGTGCGCCGCAGTCGGCCAGAAACAATGCTGTCGAGCTTTGATGCGCCAGGTGCAGCGGTGAATTGCGATCGCCGCAGTCAGGCCACGAGTGCGATGCAAGCTTTGGTGCTTATGAACGGTGATTTTGTTCGTAATCAGTCCGCGGCGATGGCCAAACGAGTGATTACCGAAGCTGGTGCCGACCCATCGATTCGGATTTCCAAGGCAATTGAGTTGGGATTCTGCCGGCCTCCATTTGCTGGAGAGGCAGGCATGCTGATGCAATTCATGGCTGATCAATCAGCACTTCTGAAAACAGAAGGATTTAAGGGCGATGTCAATGAGGCCGGATTGACCAACCTCTGCCAACAGATCCTGACCTCCAACGAGTTCCTCTATGCACCCTAATTCAATCGTCCCATCCCGCCGCGACCTCTTGTGCCAAACTGGATTTGGTGTGGGCGCTATGGGATTGGCCAGTTTATTGTCGCAAGATTCTGTGGCAGCTCCATCCAAACCTGGGGAAAACTTGCCTCTTAGTCTTTCCCCCCGTGCCGGGCACCATGCGCCACGCGCCACGGCCATGATTTCACTCTTCATGCATGGCGGCCCATCTCATGTGGATCTGCTGGACCCCAAACCAAACTTATCAAAATTTAGCGGGACAGATTATCAGGGCGATGTTCATTTCAGTTTTGTGAACCGTGCCAGCAAGAAATTATTCGGCACTCCGTGGAAATTTAGCAAGCATGGCCGCAGCGGCACCGAAATTTCCGAGCTTTTGCCTTATACAGCCAGGGTGGCGGATGATATTTGCGTGATCCGCTCGATGCAAACGGGGCATAATGGGCACGAGGTTTCGATTCGCTATTTTCATGGTGGCATAGCTGGTGTGACAGGGAGGCCAACCCTTGGAAGTTGGATGGTGTATGGATTAGGAAGCGAATCGCGAGATTTGCCCGCATATCTGGTTTTGTCCGACCCGGGTGGCCATCCAGTAGATGGCACACATAATTGGTCCAGTGGTTTTATGCCTTCGCTGTATCAGGGAACTGTATTGCGGCCCAAAGAACCACGTATTCCATTCCTAGACAGGCCAACTGGTGTTTCAGTGGCTGTACAGCGGCGCAACCTTGGCCTTCTTGCCGAGTTGAACAAACGCCATGCTACTGAATATTCTGCGGAACCAGATCTTAATTCACGTATTGCGAGTTATGAACTGGCAGCCCGCATGCAATTGTCGGCAAGCGATGCACTCGATGTCTCGCGGGAAACTGCCGAAGTTCATCGGCTATATGGATTAGACAATGATGCCACGCGCGAGTACGGCACCCGTTGTCTCATAGCCCGCCGCCTCGTGGAGCGGGGTGTACGGTTTGTTCAAATGTTTTTGGGCGGGCAACCGTGGGATAACCACACGACTATCAAGGATGGTTTGCCTGCTATTTGCAGGCGTACCGACCAACCTGCCGCTGCTTTGATAACTGATCTCAAGCGGCTTGGAATGCTCGATACCACGCTGGTTCATTGGGGAGGGGAGATCGGCCGATTGCCAGTGTGTGAGGGCGCCCTTGATGCCAATGCTGGCCGAGACCATAACGGCCAAGGTTTTTCCATCTGGATGGCGGGTGGAGGCATTAAAGGCGGGATGACATACGGTAACACGGATGATGTCGGTCACAGGGCCGTTGATAATGTTGTTAATCCCAATGATTTTCAGGCAACTGTGCTGCATTTGATGGGAATCAATCATGAGCGACTTGAATTCCATGCAAATGGCCGGGTGTCGCGCTTGATTGATGGGAAAAAAGCCCGTGTGGTGCAGGAAATCCTCTGCTAATCCAAGGTAATCGTTGACTTGATTGCTAAAGTCAGGCACACTTTATTACCTGCCTGACTCTATCCATCCCGTTTCACCTGCCTTTGGGACTGGACTATGATCCGATTAGCGAATGGTGTGGCACTATGTGCCGTCCTCACGTTCACTTCATTGGTGAATGCCGCAGAACCGCTTTCGCAAGCAATGGATGGTGCGATAGAGCGCGCAGAACCAAAATTCAAGGATCTGGCGAGCTCTCGATGTGACGATGGCACCTTTCTTCGGCGAATATCAGTAGACCTGATTGGCCGTGTTCCCACTTCGAGCGAAGTACGTGCTTTTCTGGTGGCCACACAACCCGATAAAAGGGCCCAGTGGGTCGATCGCCTTCTAGCTAATCCGGATCATGCTTGGTACTGGGCGCAGGTTCTTGACGCCTGGTGGATGGAGCGCCTGCCCGGGAAAAATACCGATGCTTCCGCCTGGGTAACTTACCTTCGCGAATCGCTTGCAGCCAACAAAGGTCTTGACGCGCTTGTTGCGGAAATTGTCGCGGCAGATGGTGTGGATCCGGCCCAACGCGCGCGGGCTCGCTTCCTGCTCGACCGTGACATGGAACCAACGCTAGTTGTACGCGACATTAGCCGGCTGTTTCTGGGTGCCAATCTTCAATGTGCCCAATGCCACGACCACCCCAGAATAGATGGGTACAAGCAAGAGCATTTTCATGGTTTAATGGCGTATTTTAATCGCACCTATCTGTTCGATGATCCCAAACTCAAAAAGAAAGTTCTGGGTGAGAAGGCTGATGGTGATGTTACTTTTCAGTCGGTCTTCGATCCCAAGAAGGTGACGCGCAAGCGATCCCCCGGCCTTCCAAACGGACCTGAACGTCAGGATCCGATGCTGACCAAAGAGCAACTCTATGTTTCAGCTCCAGCCAAAGACGTCCGTGGGGTTCCGAAACACAGCCGGCGCGCCCTTTTGGCTGGCGATCTGGTAACTGCCGGCCGTGAACCCATGGCGCGTAATCTGGCCAACCGGATTTGGGCCCAGTTGATGGGCAAAGGGATGATTCATCCACTCGACCAGATTCATGGCGATAATATGGCTTCTAATCCGGAACTTCTGGAGATCATGACCAAGGCCATGTTGGATGGCGGTTTCAAACTCCGTCCGATGCTGCGTGCTATTGTGCTGAGCGATGCATACCAGCGTTCGTCGATGCCACGGGGAAAAGAGAAAAAGGCAGAAGACCGCTTGCTGATGGCGCGGCTTAGGCCGCTCAACCCCGAGCAAGTGGGGTATTCCATTTTGGCAGCATCGGGGTACGACGAGGCTGAAGCCAAAGCGCTTGGCGCCAAAGCTACTCCTGCAGCGCTTCAGGCTAAGCGAGAGGCATCCGCGCGCCCATTTATTAAAACTCTTGCACCGCCAGCGGGAAATCCTGATGGATTTGAACCTAGGCTTGAGCAAGCCCTGTTCATGTCTAATCATGCTCACATTCAACAGTTTTTGTTGCCCAGAGACGGAAATCTGGCGGCAAGAATGCTGGCGCAGAAAGACTCTGGCAAGGCAGCAGAGGAGCTTTATCTATCTGTTCTTGCGAGGCTTCCCGATGAGAGCGAGCGAGGGGATGTCGCGGCGTCGTTTCAATCGGCGGACCGAAGTGTGGCTGTACGAGATCTTATTTGGGCTCTTTTGGCGTCGGCGGAATTCCGATTTGTCTCCTAGCGGGAATTCATGGGGAGTTTGCAATCATGGGTGAACTGCGCGGATGTGGGTCCATTGAACATACCATCAGCCGTCGTGCTGCAATGGGAGTATTGGCTGCTGGTAGCGCAATGGCTTTCAATGGGAATGCACTTGCGGCTCCACTGACTCATCAGAACAAGCGTGTGCTGATGGTTTTTCTGGCAGGCGGTGTCAGCCAACTGGAAACATGGGACCCCAAGCCCGGTGCTCCTACAGGAGGTCCATTCCGCGCTATTCCGACATCGGTTACAGGTACGCATGTTTCTGAATTGCTGCCACATACGGCTATGCAGATGCATCGATTGGCCCTTGTTCGCGGCATTAACACTGCCGAAGACGACCATGGCAAGGGAAGTTACATTATGCACACGGGTAGAAAGCAGGAGCCATCGGTCGCTTATCCTCATTTGGGGTCTCTTGTTGCCAGAATGGTTGCTGAACCTGATAATCCTCTGCCCGGCTATTTGCATGTTCAACCCGGTGGCGGTGGGGGATCGAGCGCTGGTGACGCGGCGTTCCTTGGCCCGCGCTTCGGTTCGGTAAATATCAGCGATGGCAAGCCTCCGGTGAACATTGACTTGCCAAATGGCCTGACTCAGGCACGTGACGATTCAAGGCATTCCATGCGACGCAAGGCGGATGCGCGGTTCTTGGCTACCCGCAACACCGCGGAAACCGAAGCTTACACCCAGACGCACGATCAAGCTCGACAAATGATGGCTAAAAAGGCGCTCTTTGATGTGACTAATGAGCCGGATCGCCTCGCGGGGGGCTATGGCCGCCACGATTTTGGTAGGCATTGCCTGCTTGCCAGACGTTTGCTTGAGGGCGGCGCGCCTTTTGTGAAGGTTACTCATACCAATTACGACACACACCATGAGAATTTTGATTTTCATATTGAACGCATGGGTGAATTCGATCGCACATTCGCCACACTGCTCGAAGACCTCCATCAACGTGGTCTCCTGTCAAGCACGTTGGTAATGGTGATATCGGAATTTGGGCGTACCCCGAATATCAACCGTAATTATGGTCGCGATCATTGGTCGAAAGCATGGTCGGTCGCCTTGGCTGGTCAGGGCATTGTTCCGGGTGCGGTGACGGGTAAAACCAATGCTCAGGGAACGGCCGTTGTAGATCGGCAGGTGAATGGCGGTCATTTGTTTGCCACATATTTCAAGGCATTGGGGCTTGATCCAACAAAGAAGCACTACATCGATCAACGCCCTATTCCCATGACAGATCCGGCAGCATCACCCATAGCGGAAATCCTGGTATGACACAGGATAAACCCAAGCCGGTCCCAGCAGCCAAACCTGCGGCTCCGCCAGCGCCATCCCCCTATCCGGGCTTTCAGCTATCGGTGCTGAAGCCAGGGGTTGAATTCAAACATTCAAGTCCCCTGGTAGCGTGCAGGTTCGACCCTACAGGCAATTGGCTAATCAGCGCATCTCAGGACAACGGTCTCCAGCGTTGGGAGTTAAGTACATCAAAGAAAACTGACCTCGCGGGCCATTCCAGTTGGGTGCGTGCTTTAGCCTTCAGTACCGATGGCAAGACCTTGTATTCGGGCGGATACGACGGGCAGATTCTCTCGTGGCAGCTCACATTGGCTCAACCTGAACCGAACCGTCAGGTGCGTGCTCACGATGGCTGGGTTCGTTCGCTAGGTTTTCATGGCAATCGTCTGGTATCGGGCGGAAACGACGGCCGGATCAGTATCCGTGATGCCAATGATCTGCGTGAGGTTCTGGCGTGGCAGGCACATGACTGCCATGTGTACCAGGTGGCATTCAGCCCGGACGGGACCAAAATCCTCAGCGGCGACCATAAAGGCCGAGTTAAAGTATGGGAAAAAGATGGCCGACTAATCCGTGAATTTGTGATTCCGGGCCTGCATAAATACGACACCGGTTTTCGTGCTGATATTGGTGGTGTCCGCGCGTGGTCATTTTCCCCGGATGGCGCCGGCATTGCCTGTGCCGGTATCACTAATGTATCCAATGCCTTTGCGGGAGTGGGCAATCCGCTGATTGTGGTTGCAGATTGGACCACGGGCAAGATTCGCATCGACCTGAAACCCAAGGAAGCTTTTCAGGGCACCATGTGGGGGGTTGCTTGGAACTCCGCTGGGTTCATTGTTGGTGCTGCTGGAGGTAACGGCGGCATGCTTTGGTTCTGGAAGCCGGACCAGCAGGCTGAACTTTTTGCCCATAAGCTTCCGGATAACGTGCGAGACATGGCGCTCTCGGCAGATAGCAAACGAATTGCTGTTGCGTTTCAGGGGGGAGCCATTCGGGTGTACGCGATTAGCGCGTAATCGTTGCCGATGGTAGTGGCCAACCAATATAATATCACCCATGGCCAAACTTTATTTTTACTATTCGACCATGAATGCCGGCAAATCCACGTCGCTGCTGCAGGCTGCGTACAATTATGCCGAGCGGGACATGAAGGCGGTTCTTTTCACGTACCGCCCCGATGGTGCTCCAACAGGTCGCATTGAATCGCGTATTGGCATTGGCGCCGATGCCACTGGTTTCTCGTCGATGACCCGATTCGATTTGATTGTTCCATCGCTTGAACCTGATTGTGTTCTGATAGATGAAGCCCAGTTTTTGACAGGGGAGCAGGTTAGGCATTTGGCTTATCTGGTTGACGAAGTTAATATTCCTGTCATGTGTTATGGATTGCGTACTGATTTTCTCGGTGAACTCTTTACCGGAAGTGCCGCCCTTCTGGCCTGGGCAGACAGCCTTGTCGAACAGAAAACGATCTGTTGCTGTGGTCGAAAGGCTACGATGGTAGTCCGGGTTGCCGCCGATGGTGCTGTGGAATGTGAAGGTGCTCAGGTCGAAATTGGTGGCAATGAGCGTTATGTGCCGCTGTGTCGCAAGCATTTTTCGCGATCACTGGCCTCTGGTATATGCGTTGGCTGGAAATCTCAAGACTGACCAATTGCCTCGTTCGCAATTTCATTTTTCGGTTCAAGCAAAGGCTTGCCTAGGTAAGCGCCTCGGAAGAGTCTGGCTGCTTGTTTAAGCCCCAAATTCCAATAGGTTGCGTCGGTTTCTGAAAATGATTAAGATTGTATTCTCGCCTAATTCCACTTAGTGGATAACACCATGCTTGCATTTGAGACCATTTCGCGGAGACGTGTCCTTTCCGCGGGTGCCGGATTGTTGGGACTGGATCTTTCCAATGCATTGGCTGCCGAATCTGGCGGATTGAAAGCAGGCTTCAGAGCGGACTCCGTCATCTTTGTCTTCTTGTTTGGTGGTCCCAGCCAGCTTGAAACATTCGACATGAAGCCAGATGCGCCTGAAAAAATCCGTGGGCCATTCAAGCCCATTCAATCCCGTACCTCTGGTCTTCGCATATGCGAGCACTTGCCGCATCTGGCGGCCATGTCTGATCGTTATTCAATTCTGCGGACCATGACGCATTCCTATAACGATCATTCTGGTGCCGGCCATTACCTACAGACAGGCAAGCGCTGGCATGTGCCTATTGGCGGCGGATTTGCCCCAACCCCTCGTGATTGGCCATCCATGGGTTCTGCTATCGATATGATGGATTCGCGGCGGGCAGGGGGGCCGGTCAGTCCGGGCCGCTATTTTGTTGTACCCAACAGCCTTGGAAGGCTTCAGGAAGCTGGGCAATACCGCAGGCCAGGTGAGCATGCCGGCTGGATCGGTCGCGCCCACAACCCCATTACAACGACAGTCGATAAAAAAGATCTTGCCGATAACCCTTACTGGCGGGATTGCTCCGATCGGGAATTGACGTTTCAGATCGATGGATTGGCTCCTGGCGAGGGAATGGCCGTCGATCGATTGTCTGGCCGTGTTTCTGTTTTGGATCAGATCGACAGGTCACGGCGTGCATTTGATGATCGGCCATCGTCTGATCTTAATCGTTTCCGTGAAAAAGCGATGGCACTCATGACATCTGGATCCATCCGAGAAGCACTCGATGTGCGGCTGGAAAATGAACGTGTTAGGGACCGTTATGGGCGTCATCTACTAGGACAATCGTGCCTCACTGCCCGCCGTTTGGTGGAGGCAGGGGCGCGTTACGTTACGGTCCACTACGACTGTGTTGATGGTTATTCTTGGGATTCGCACACACATTCAAAAGATGTTCACAATCATCTGCTTCCAACCTTTGACCAAGCCATGTCGGCACTTCTTGCGGATCTTGAAGATCGCGGAATGCTGAAAAGAACCCTCGTGGTGGCCATCGGGGAAATGGGAAGAACCCCTCAAGCCAATGCGCAGTGGGGGCGCGGCCATTGGAGCACACTATTCCCGGCACTGATTGCCGGTGCCGGTACGCGCCGTGGTGAAGTTTTCGGACAATCTGATAAAGATGCAGCACATCCAATCAGCATGCCTGTGTCGCCAGAAGACTTGGCTGCCACGATTTACCATGCCATGGGACACGACCCGGAAACGCGATTGACCGACCAATTAGGTCGGGAGGTGACCTTGGTGGATGGCGGTCGCGTGGTGGGCGAACTGTTTGGTTGAGTGCATCAGCAGTCGCATTCCGATATTACTGCTGTTGATCAGCCAGTATTTTTCAATCCGGAAGCAATACCGTTGATGCTCTCAAGCACGGCTTCCAGCAGTGCGGCTTTATCGTCTGTCCCGGCCCGCAATCTGCGTAGCAACACCAATTGAATGAAGCTCAATGGATCCACGTATGGATTCCGCCGGGCGATTGAATCACGTAAAATGGGCATTTTTTCAAGCAAGGTCTTCTGTTCCGTGATGGCGCAGATGCCTTGCTCTGTTCGTTGGTGTTCCTGCTGGATGGCACCAAAGATTCTTCTGGAGAGGTCGTCTTCTGTAACCATTTCGGCGTAAAGCCTGGCTATGTTCATGTCGGCTTTTGACAGGATCATTTGTGCATTGTCGATAAGCGCATGAAAAAAGGGCCAGTCGCGGTACATTCTTTGCAGAATAGGTAAGGCTGCAGGATTATTTTGCGAGGCATCCATCAGTGCCGAACCCAACCCATACCACCCGGGAAGTGTGTGGCGTGATTGCATCCATGAAAATACCCAAGGAATGGCCCGGAGTTCTTCGATGGCGGTCGCTGATCCCCGTCGCGCAGGGCGGGAGCCAAGTCTGAGCTGAGCGATTTCATGAATGGGGGTGGCTTGAACAAAATAATTAATGAATTCAGGGTCATCATAAACCAAGCCGCGGTAATGCATACGCGCACTATCGGCCAATTCTTCCATCATCGCTTCCCAAGCTGGTTCAACCGTTTCTTGATCGATATTCATGCTGGCCCTCAGTACGGCATTGACAACCTGATCAAGATGCCTCATGGCAATGGCCTTGTGGCCGTAGCGGTCAGCTATGACTTCTCCTTGCTCCGTTATCCGCAGTGATCCGTTCACGGCACCGGGAGGTTGCGCCAAAATGGCGTGGTTGGCAGGGCCGCCACCACGGCCAACGGCGCCGCCCCGACCATGGAATATCCGCACAGAAAGACCGGTATCGCGGCCAAATATCGCGAGTTCCCTTTGAATTTCATGGAGCGCCCAAGCCGACTGCACGAATCCGCTTTCTTTATTGCTGTCGGAATACCCGATCATCACTTCCTGCATGTCGTTGCGAAGAACCAAGTGTTCTCGCCACGTAGGCACATCCATCAAGCGTTGCAGAATTTCGCGGCCTTGTCGGAGTGCTTCGAGCGTCTCGAATAACGGAATGATGTTGATGCGGCTAATACCCTCGGCCGGGCGAAACAAGCGCGCTTCCCGAGCCAGAAGAAGCACTTCCAGCAGGTGTGCCGCATCGTCGGTTCCACTGATAATATAATTCTCAATGGCATCAGGGCATTGTTGCTCCAAAATGGTGCTAACTGTCCTGAACGTTTCGATTGTTTCATTGGTCAGGGCGGAATAATCCAGATGCGCTGGAATGACAGGCCTTGGCATGGCCAATTGATCTGAAAGTACAGACAGCTTTTCCTCAGTGGTTAACTGCGGGTAATCCCGTTCGATGCCTGCGTGGGCGAGGATTTCCGCAATCGCTTGGCGGTGCCTTTGCGCATGTTGCCTGATGTCGAGCGTCATCAGGTGCAGGCCAAATACGTGCACCTTGCGCATGATGGTGCCAAGCAGTCGGGCAGCTTCTGCCGCATGGTTGTCAATCAGTTCCGACCTTAATTGATCAAGATCTGCCAGAAGCTGCGCGGGGCGGTTGTAGATAAGTGGCGGTACCGCGCTCGGGTGGTCAATCCAGCGGGGCTTGATGTTTTTCAGCCATTCCAGCGTGAGCTCCAGTTTGCGGGCGATATGGCTGCATTTTTGCCGAAAAGGTTCACGATCTAGTCTTTTTCCAGAAAGCCCAAGAATTTCGGCTTCGGCCTTCAAGCTGTTCTTGAACGCGATCCCAAGCGACGTGCGCTTGCCTGAATGGCTGAGATGCTTACCCAGATCCAGCACTAGGGTGCGGTAATGCGAAAGAATAGATTTTTGATGCAACCCGATGGCTTCGTGGGTGATTTTTGCAGTCACGTCCGGATGGCCATCACGGTCACCACCAATCCACGTCCCGAATTTCAAAACAGCAGGTATTTTCCACTTCTGTTCAGGATAAATGGTCGCTAGGCTTTTTTCCATTCTGTCGTACAGTTCTGGAACCACCTCAAATAAGCTACCCTCGACCATGTCGAGCCCTTGTCGAACTTCATCGATCACGCCGGGACGTTCGGAACGTACCGCTTCGGTCATCCATAAAATTTCAATATGTTGACGAATGGCGTCGTGCGCGGCAGTAACTTCTTCCGGTAGCATTTCTTGATAGTCGAGCTTGTCTATTTCCTTTGAAATGGCAGCAATTTTTTCAAGAATCGTCAGACGCCTGGCCTCGCTTGGGTGGGCCGTGAAAACGGGTTTGATCTGCAATTGATCCAAATGGCCCCGTAGGTTGGATGCGGGAAAACCGCGCGCCCGCAACTGTTGCACAGCTTCACTGACCGACTCTGCCATCGGTTTGGGGTGCTGGGCCCTGATTCTGCGGCGAATGGCTCGAATGCGGGCGTGTTGTTCGGCCAGATTGTTCAGGTCAAAATAAATACTGAAGGCCCGAATCAGTTCTCGAAGCGATGAAATATCGAGCGAATCGAGCGAATCACGTAAATAGTGCGCATCGGCTGCCGAACCGTGAGCCCTCAGCGCGGTTGCCGCTTCACGAATGCTGTCAAATCGCTCCAAAACGGTTCGGCCTGCCAACCGTTCGATGGTCTGCCGTAGGAGGTCTTCAAGCATTCGGATGTCGTGGGCTTGCCTTACCAGAGCTTCCTGGGTGGCAGTGGCTAAAGATGCGCTCATAGGCTGATATGCCTCCCCTTGGGCAATAAAACTGCATGTTCATGCGGGGGAGAGACCGCAGAAAAAGCGCAACGCTTGCTGACCGCGTCGCTCAACTTCATTCTAGCAGATACAGGTATGGCTGAAACTGCTGGAGTCAACCGGCTGAATTCAAGACCACGTGTTGTCGCCACCGATCGAGCAAAACAGCGATAAGAATCACCATACCCAGCACTATTTTTTGCACGAACGGGCTGATATCGACCAGATTCATGCCGTTTTGGATGGTGGCTATCAACAGCGCCCCTGTCAGGGTGCCAGCCATCCGTGCTCGACCGCCGTTCAAGCTGGCACCACCAACTACCACCGCCGCGATCACCGTCAGTTCATAACCTTCGCCATACGTTGGGCTGGCATTTTTCAGTTGGGATGTCAGTACCACACCACCAAGTCCGGCAAGCAGGCCAGATGTTGCGTAGGCCAAAACAACAGCGGCACCCACACGAATACCTGCCAACCGTGCCACCACCGGATTACCACCGATTGCCAACCAATGCCGGCCAAGCACGGTACGCGTGAGAATCAGATGAAATACGACGTACAGCAAAACTGCCAGCAGCACAGCCACAGGAATGCCAAATTCGGCTCCACGGCCAAGCCAAATAAATCGATCCGGCAAAGCGGCAATGGATTCTCCACCTGTCGATTCCAAGGCCGCGCCGCGCACCATTAACATGGTTGCCAAAGTCGCAAGAAACGGTGGCACGCCGCATCCCACAATCACCAGACCGGAAAAGCATCCCGCCAGCGTCGCGGCGGTTATGCCAAGGAGACAACCGAATACCATATTCCACGCGCTGGCTTCCACGCCACCTCCCCACGTGCGGATGAATTCGGCAGCCAGTACACCTGATAGTGCCACAAGTGAACCGACAGACAGGTCGATGCCCCCCGTTACCACCACAAGAGTCATACCAATGGCCAGTATGGAT